>NZ_JBIVSD010000008.1:16897-284605 GCF_044756065.1 Kitasatospora sp. NPDC092039
GGCCTCGACGGCCTCCGCCTTGGGCTTGCGGGTCCGGGTGCGGGTGGCCTTCTTCGCCGGAGCCGGGGCCTCGGCGGCCTCCTCGGCGGCCGGGGCGGCCGCCTCGACGGCGGCCTCGGCGGCCGGGGCAGCGGCCTCGACGGCCTCCGCCTTGGGCTTGCGGGTCCGGGTGCGGGTGGCCTTCTTCGCCGGAGCCGGGGCCTCGGCGGCCTCCTCGGCGGCCGGGGTGACCGCCTCGACGGCGGCCTTGACGACCGTCACGGCCTCGGCCACGACGGCCTCGGCGACCGGAGCCGCCTCGACCGCCGCCACGGCCTCGGCAGCGGCGGCACCGCCGCGCGAGCGGCGACGGCGACGGCGCGGCGCGGCCTCGCCCTCGGCACCCTCGACGGCCGGAGCCGCCACGGCGGCCTCGGTCACGGCGGCAGCGGCCTCGCCCTCGGCGCCGACCGCCGAGCCCCGACGGGTGCGGCGGCGCTCACGGGTGCGGCGCGGCTTCTGCTCCTCGGTCTCGGCCGCCGCGGCACCGGCGCCCGGACGGCCGGAGCCGCCCTGACCGCCCTGGCCACCGCGACCACCGCGACCGCCGGCGCGGCCCGAACGGGCGCCGCGTCCACCGGTCTCGCCGAGGTCCTCGACCTCCTCCGCGTTGAGCCCGGCGCGGGTCCGCTCCGAGCGCGGCAGGACGCCCTTGGTGCCCGGCGCGATCTTCAGCAGCTCGTACAGGTGCGCCGAGGTGGAGTAGGTCTCCTCCGGGTCGTTGAACGGCAGGTCCAGCGCCTTGTTGATCAGCTGCCAGCGCGGGATGTCGTCCCAGTCGACCAGGGTGACGGCGGTGCCCGAGGCGCCGGCCCGGCCGGTGCGGCCGATCCGGTGCAGGTAGGTCTTCTCGTCCTCGGGGCACTGGTAGTTGATGACGTGGGTGACGCCCTCGACGTCGATGCCGCGGGCGGCCACGTCGGTGCAGACCAGCACGTCGACCTTGCCGTTGCGGAAGGCCCGCAGGGCCTGCTCGCGGGCGCCCTGGCCGAGGTCGCCGTGGACCGCGCCGGCGGCGAAGCCGCGCTGGGTCAGCTGGTCGGAGACGTCGGCGGCGGTGCGCTTGGTGCGGCAGAAGATCATCGCCAGCCCGCGGCCGTCGGCCTGGAGGATGCGCGAGACCATCTCGACCTTGTCCAGCGAGTGCGCACGGAAGATGTGCTGCTCGGTGTTGGCGACGGTCGTGCCGGTGTCGTCCGGGGCGGTGGCCCGGATGTGGGTCGGCTGGCTCATGTACCGGCGGGCGAGGTTGATGACCTGGCCCGGCATGGTGGCCGAGAACAGCAGGGTCTGCCGCTTGGCGGGCAGCATGGTGATGATCTTCTCGACGTCGGGCAGGAAGCCCAGGTCGAGCATCTCGTCGGCCTCGTCCAGGACCAGCGCGCGGACCTTGGACAGGTTCAGCTTCTTCTGCCCGGCCAGGTCGAGCAGCCGGCCCGGGGTGCCGACCACGATGTCGACGCCCTTGGTGAGCGCCTCCACCTGCGGTTCGTACGCCCGGCCGCCGTAGACGGCGAGGACGCGCACGTCGCGGACCTTGCCCGCGGTCTGGAGGTCGTTGGTGACCTGGGTGCAGAGCTCGCGGGTCGGGACGACGATCAGCGCCTGCGGGGCCTCGGAGAGCTGCTCCTCGGTGGCCCGGCCGGCGTCCACGTCGGCGCGCACGACGACCCGCTCGATCAGCGGGAGGCCGAAGCCGAGGGTCTTGCCGGTGCCGGTCTTGGCCTGGCCGATGACGTCGTGGCCGGTCAGCGCGACCGGGAGGGTCATCTCCTGGATGGGGAAGGGGTGGACGATGCCGACGGCCTCGAGTGCCTCGGCGGTCTCCGGGAGGATCCCCAGGTCGCGGAAGGTCGTCTTGATGGGTTCAGCGGTGGTGGACAGGGTGCTGCCTCTTCCGTGTGGAGGGGCCGAGAGCGAGCGGCGGGCGGGCAACCGCGCGGCTGCCTACGGGCCTGGGCGGCCCTGATACAGCTGCGCGGACGCACAACCGCGCCGGTCCCTGCGGCCGGCCGGTGCGCGCTGCCCTGTGCGGGGCGCGTCGCCGGCGGCGTCGGGGAGAGTTCCCGTGAGGGACCTGCGCGGGACCTCCGCCTCGGGGCGTGGTCTCGGCGGCCCTCGCTCGGCCACTGATGCGGTGCCAAGGCTTGAAGTCCAAGCCATGGTCGGAGCCGATCGGCTCTCCGACCGGGCATCCGCGTACGTGAGTACCCGTGCCTCCGGCGCGGACACGTCCGGCTGGACGGTGACGCTACGGGGGTCCGCGCGGGGTACCGAGACGGCGGTGACACCATGCGAACACGACGGGCTCCGTACCACCATACAGTCAGGCGACGACTCGAACACGTGACGCGTCTGACATTGCCCCCGGCAACCGCCACCGGACCGCCCGGTCCGGCCGGTCACCGGGCGTGCCCGGTGCTGGGGCGCGGGGGCCGGCGGGACTAAGGTTGCGGGTCATGGAGACCCATGGTGAGACGCAGGACGGGGCGGCCGGCTCGATCGGGGACTGGGCCGCGTGCTCGGCCGACCCCGGGTACCGGGCGGCGGTGCTGGACCTGCTCGGCGCGCTCGCGTACGGCGAGCTGAGCGCCTTCGAGCGGCTCGCCGAGGACGCCAAGCTGGCGCCCGACCTCGCCGACAAGGCTGCGCTGGCCCGGATGGCGTCCGCCGAGTTCCAGCACTACCAGCGGCTGCACGACCGGCTCGCCGAGATCGGCGCCGACCCGCAGGAGGCGATGCGGCCGTTCGTCGAGCCGCTGGAGCTGTTCCACCGGATGACGGCGCCCTCCGACTGGCTGGAGGGCCTGGTCAAGGCCTACGTCGGCGACGCCATCGCGACCGACTTCTACCGCGAGGTGGCCGTCCGGCTGGACGACGACACCCGCGACCTGGTGCTGAGCGTGATGTCCGACACCGGTCACGCCGAGTTCGCCGTCGACAAGGTCCGCCAGGCCATCGGGGCCGACCCCCGGGCCGGCGGCCGGCTCGCCCTGTGGGGCCGGCGGCTGATGGGCGAGGCGCTCAGCCAGGCCCAGCGGGTGGTCGCCGAGCGCGACGCGCTGTCCAACCTGCTGGTCGGCGGCGTCCAGGTGCAGGGCTTCGACCTGGTCGAGGTCGGCAAGATGTTCAACCGGATCACCGAGGCGCACACCCGGCGGATGGCCGCCCTCGGCCTGGCCTCCTGACTCTCGCTCCCGGCGCTTCGGCCCGGCTGCCGGGAGGGCCTCAGGCCGCCCGGTGCCGCCGGGCGCGGTGGGCGCCCGACCGGTGCGGGTGGTGCCGGTGCGCCGGGGCGCGCCCGGCGGCGAGGTCCGGCCGGGCCAGCAGCGAGGTGAGCACGCCCGCGGCCACCGCCGCGGCCGCCACGGACACCGCCGGCTGGCGCCCCTCCACGGTGAAGTGCGCGACCACCCCGCCGACCATGGCCGCCGCCAGCGCGGTGCCCAGGACCAGGGCCCGGGCGGCCCGGAAGTACGCGGGCAGGGCCAGCAGGGCGGCACCGGCCGTGACCAGGCCGACGAGGGCGAAGGCGATCGACTCGACCAGCAAGACTGCCTCCCGGGGGAACGGGCGTGCGGCACCGGCGCCGCACCCCTCGCCGTACCCCGCCCCACCCGGCCCTACACGCGACGGTGCCCCGCTCCCTCGCGGGAACGGGGCACCGGACGATCCGTGCGGCGGGCGCCTCAGGTGGTGCCGAAGCCGACTTTGCGGGCGGCCTGCTCGCCGATCTCCACGTACGCCAGGCGCTCGGCCGGGACGATGATGCGGCGGCCGTGCTCGTCGGACAGCGCGAAGATCTTCTCCGAGCCCTCCAGCGCCTTGGCGACCGCGCTCTGGACCTCATCGGCAGTCTGCGAGCTCTCGATCACGATCTCGCGAGGCGCGTTCTGCACGCCGATCTTGACCTCCACGGCTTCCGTCCCTCCGGGGTTGCAGCCTCCATGCACGGGCACCGGACCGCCTGGGACAAGCGTTCGCGGCGACCGTGCCGTACGGCTTCACCATAGAGCACCGGATCCCCGGCCAGGCGAAGGTCGGCGGATCAGCCCTGGTGGGCGGCGCCCTCGCCGGACTGCTCGCCCGGGTGCATCGGGAAGCCCTTCAGGCCGCGCCAGGACAGGCTGGCGACCAGCCGCACCGCCTCGTCGCGGGGGATCTCCAGGCCCTGCGAGAGCCAGTACCGGGCTGTGATCTGGGCCAGGCCGCAGACCCCGGCGGCGAGCAGCTTGGACTCCGCCTCGGGCAGGTCGGTGTCCTCCTGGATCACCTTGCTGACCAGCGTCGCGCTCGCCTCGGAGGCCCGCTCGACCCGCTCGCGCACGGCCGGCTCGTTGGTCAGGTCCGACTCGAAGACCAGTCGGAAGGCGCCGGACTCGCTGGAGACGTAGTTGAAGTACGCCTCCATGGTGTTGGCCACCCGCTGCTTGTTGTCGTTCGTGGTCGACAGCGCCTCGCGGGTCGACTCGACCAGGGCGTCGCAGTGCTTGTCCAACAGCGCCAGGTAGAGCTCCAGCTTCCCGGGGAAGTGCTGGTAGAGCACCGGCTTGCTCACCCCGGCGCGGTCGGCGATGTCGTCCATGGCGGCCGCGTGGTAGCCCTGCGCGACGAACACCTCCTGGGCGGCACCGAGCAGTTGTTCACGGCGGGCGCTTCGCGGCAGGCGGGCACCGCGCGGGCGCTCCTGCGCCTCCTGGATGGCCGTCACGGCGCTCCTCACTTCGGGGTCTGTTCGCTGCTGGCAAGAGAGCCGATTCTACTTTTCGGTAACCGCGCCCGCGTTCGGCGAAGGCGAGAAAAGACGATCGGCCTGGTTGTCAGGAGCCCACAATACGGCGCTGACCTCGGCCTCGGCAGTGGTGCGACGGAGGCGGCCGACGGCCGGACCACCCCGGGGGTCTCCGGCCGGGGCTCACTACCATCGTCCACCATGAGCAGCGCTGAGCAGCAGGTACGTACGGTCGAGGTCCCCGGCGCGGTGCTCGCGGTGCACCGCCCCGCCGCCGACGGCGCCCCCGGCGGGCGCGAGCCCGGGCTCTTCGTACACGGCCTCGGCGGCTCGGCCGCCAACTGGCAGGCCCTGATGGACCGGCTCTCCGGGCAGATCGACGGCGAGGCCGTGGACCTGCCCGGCTTCGGCCGCTCGCACCCGCCCGCCGACGGCAACCTCACCGTCTCCGGCCACGTCCGCGCGGTGATCGGCTACCTGGAGGCGGCCGGCCGCGGCCCGGTCCACCTGTTCGGCAACTCCCTGGGCGGCGCCGTCGCCGTCCGGCTGGCGGCCCTGCGCCCGGACCTGGTGCGCAGCCTCACGCTGGTCTCCCCGGCCCTGCCCGAGCTGCCCCCGCAGCGCTCGGCCTGGCCGACCGGCCTGCTCGCGGTGCCCGGGGTGCCCGCGGTGCTGCGCCGCCTGTCGGCGGGCGGGCGCGACGCCGAGGCGGCCACCGAGGACCTGCTGCGGCTGGTCTACGGCGACCCGGGCGCCCTGAGCCCGGCGGCCCGGGCCCAGGCGGTGGCCGACTACCGGCGCCGGCTGGAGGTGCCGCACGCGATGCAGGCGCTGGTCGGCTCGGCCCGCGGCATCGTCTCGGCGTACACCGAGCGCGGCGACCAGGCGCTGTGGCGGCAGGCCGAGCAGGTCGCGGCGCCGGTGCTGCTGGTGTACGGGCTGCGCGACAAGCTGGTCTCCTACCGTTCGGCCCGCCGCGCCTGCGCGGCCTTCGCGGACGCCCGGCTGCTGGTGCTGCCGGAGTCCGGGCACGTGGCGATGATGGAGCACCCCGACCAGGTCGCCCGGGCGGTGCGGGAGCTGATCGCGCGCGCCACGGGCTGAGCACGCACCGCGGGCCGATTGCGCGCCGTCGCCCGAAGACGCGCCGCGGGGGCTCAGGGCGCGCCGGGGCCGGACCGACCGCGCGCCCGGGCGGGCCGCGCGGGCGGCCGCGCATACCGCCCGGTAACGCCCCGGCCGGGGCCGAGGTCACGGCGGTTCACTCGATCAGGTGGCAGGCAGGCATGTGACCGATGGATCGGCCCGGGCCGGTCCTACCTTTCTGCTGTCGGACCGAACAGGTGTGGGGGAGTCGCGGCCGCCGGAGGGACCGGAGGGCGGCCGCGGCCGAGGGGTCCCGGCGGGTCGGGCCCGACCGCCGGAGCGGGCGGGTGCCCGGGGGAACGGAGCGCGGCGCGTCCGCGACCGGGCCGCCGGCGGGCCGCCCGCAGGCACCGCGGCGCCGGCCCGGGCGACCGGCCCCTCCCCCGACCGTCCCCGCCGCCGTGCGGGCCGCACCGGGCGACCGCCCGGGCCGCCCGGAAACCCGTCGATCCGTCCGCGATCCCGCCCAGCGAAACCGCTCTGCCCTGGAGGTCTCCCGTGCGCGTTGCCCTGCTCACCGAGGGTGCCCGTCCGCATTCCCAGCGTGGCGCCGGAGGCTGGTGCGAGCGGCTGGCCGCGGGCCTGCCGGAGCACGCGTTCGAGCGGTACCTGCTGACCGGCCGGGAAGCCCCGGACGGCGCCGCGGACCGGCCGTCGCCCCTCTGGCACGGCACCCACGAGCTGGCGCTGTGGGGACGCCGGCCGGGTGGCCGGGCCCCGGGCGCGGTGCGCAGACGCCGGTACGCCGGGGCGTACGAACGACTGGTGCGGGCGCTGGTGCTGCCGGGGGAGAGAGCCGGCTTCGGACCCGGGCTGTACCGGCTGGCGGCGCTCGCCCGGGAGGACGGCGCGCTGCCCGCCTTCCTGGCCTCCGCGCACGCCCGCCGACTGCTGGAACGGATCTGGCGGCTGCCCGGCGCGGACACCTCCGCCGGGCAGCCGCTGGTCCGCGACGTGCTGGTCGCGGCGGACCTGCTGGAGCAGTGCCTGCGCCCACTGTCCGCGCCCTGGTACGGCACCGGCCCCGGCGGCCTGGGCGCGGTCGACCTGTGCCACGTGGTCGGCGGCGGCCCGGCCGCACTGCCCGCCCTGGTGGCCCGGCACCTGCACGGAGTGCCGTTCGTGGTCACCGAGCACGGCCCGCACCTGCGCGAGCAGTACCTCGTCCGGCCGCTCCGAGCCGAAGGGCGCGCCGGTGCCGAAAGGGTGGGCCCCTGCTGCCCGGTGGCGGGCAAGGAGGGCGAGCGGCACGTGAGGGACGAGCACCGGAACGACGACCGTCGGCGCCGGGTCCGAGC
Organism: Kitasatospora sp. NPDC092039; assembly: GCF_044756065.1. Taxonomy (NCBI): domain Bacteria; kingdom Bacillati; phylum Actinomycetota; class Actinomycetes; order Kitasatosporales; family Streptomycetaceae; genus Kitasatospora; species Kitasatospora sp. NPDC092039. The sequence goes on from NZ_JBIVSD010000008.1 coordinate 24,113, forward strand.
GCCCGGAGGCGAGTGGGCGAGTCACGAGGCGCCGTACCGCTGGCCGGTGCGCGCCCTGCTGCTGTCCTTCTTCCGGGCGCTCACCGGGGAGACCTACCGGCAGGCCGCGGTACTCACCCCCGGCAGCGCCCACGACCAGCGGTGGCAGCACCGCTGCGGCGCCGACCCGGCTCGCACCCGGGTGGTGCACGAGGGCACGCCGGCGGTGGACCGCCCGGCCGCCGGGCCCGAGCCCGCGGCACCGACCCTGGTGTGGGCGGGCGCGCTGGAGCCGGGCCGGGACCCGGAACTCGCGCTGCACGCCTTCGCCCGGGTCCGCGCCGACCTGCCCGACGCCCGGCTGGTGGTGTACGGCGAGGAGACGGCGCCCGGCTACCGGGCGCACTGCGCGGCGGTGGCCGAACGGCTGGGGGCGGCTCCGGCGGTGGAGTTCGCCGGGCGGCCCGGCTCGCTCGCCGAGGCCTGGGAGACGGGCACCGTGGCGGTCTTCTCGGGGCGCTCCCAGCGCAGCGCCCGGCTGCTCGTGGACGCCATGCTCAGCGGCCGGGCGGTGGTCTCCACCGACGTCGGGGTGGCCCGCGAGGCGGTCGGGCCGACCGGACTGCTGGTGCCCGCCCGCGATCCGCGCGCCCTGGCCGGCGCCTGCCTCGCACTGCTGCGCGACGAGGAACGGCGGGCCAGGCTCGGGCTGGCCGGGCGGCTGCGCGCGCAGGAACGCTTCGCCGTGGAGCCGGTGATCGACGCCTTCCGGGAGATCTACCTGGAGCTGGTCTCGCGGTACCCGGCGTTCCCCGGCGCCGAGGACGGCCCCGCGCCGCGTCCGTTCGCCCGACCCGCCGAGTACTGGCTGGCCGACGGCCCGCGCGGCGGCGGCACCCCGCGGGACGGGAACGCGCAGGACACGAGCCCGGGGGCGGACGGCGTGCGGGAGCCGGCCGGGCGGCCGGCCGAACTCGCGGAGGCCGTCTGATGTCCGGCGACACCCTGCTCGGCGCCGGCGCGGACCCGGTGCGCGAGGTGATGGCGGAGCACCGCGAGCTGTGCGAGCGCGCCGTCGACCCGCTGGAGATCGCCGCCGGACTGGAGGAGGCCGGGCTCGGCCCGGACACCGCCGCCCGCTGCCGGCACGCCGACCTGTTCGCGCTGGCCGAGGAGCTGTACGCCCGGGTGCCCCGCCGCCCGCCGCCGCCCGGGCCCGCGGAGCCGCCGCCGCGCGGGGCCGCCGCCCGGGCCGCCCTGACCGCCGCCGCGCTGGCCGTGCTGCCCTGCACCGGGGTGGCCGCGCTCGGTCCGCGCTGGCCGGTGCTGCTGTCCGCCGCCGTCCCGCTGGTGCTGCTGCCCGCGCTGACCGCGCCGCCTCCACCGCCGTGCGCCGGGCCGGTCCGCCCGCCGGCCGCGCCGGGGCCCGCCCTGGGGCCGCCGCCCGAGCCCGCGCCGCGCCCCGGTTCCCGGCTGCGGCCGGCGGCGCTGGGCCACGGGCTGGGCCTGGCCGCGCTGCTGCTGCTCCCGTCGGCCGCGCCGGGCGGGGACCGCCCGCCGGCCGTCGCGCTGGTGCTGGCGGCGGCGGTGTCGGCCGGGTCGGCCGAGCGGGCGGCCCGCTGGTACCGGCAGGTCGGCCGCGGCCACCTGGGCGTGGCCGGCACCCTGGCCGAGTTCCGGGCCCGGATGCGGCCGGTGCTCCCGGTCGCGCTGGCCCTGCACCTGGCGGTGCTCGGGGCGCTGAGCTTCGCCGCGCTGGCCGTACTGGCCGTGGTCGCGCCGCGCCCGGGGCCGGGCCACGGCGGCGGGCTGCTGCACTTGGCGGCCGAGCGGGCCGGCCCCGCCCAGTGGGCGGTGCAGGGCGTGCTGGGCCTGCTGCTGGTCCTGCCGGTGCTGCTGGCGCGGTGCGGCCGGACGGCGGCCGCCGCGGCGGGGGCGTCGGCCGGGGCCGCCGCGGTGCTCGGGCCGCTGGCCCTGGGGCGCTCCGCCCCGGAGGCCTGGCTGCTCGGCGGCGGCACCGTCGCGGTGGCGCTGCTGGCGTACGCCGGGGCGGTGCTCGGCCGGGCCGGCTCGCACCGCTGAGCGCCGCCTGCCGAGCCGCCCCCCCGAGACGGCTCCGCCCGTCCACCCCGTCGATCCACCCCGGGATCCGCCGTGTGATCCCCGCTTTCGTCCCGTTCGTTGAACTCAGTCCGCCAGGTCGTCCCGAGCTGGCTTCGTGGAAGGACACCCCCGATGAGGGTGCTGCTGCTGGGCGCCGACGGCTTCATCGGCCGCCGGGTCACCGATCGTCTGCTGATGGACCAGGAGTTGCAGGTGACGGTGCTCGGCCGGCGCGACTCGGCCGACATCCGCTTCGACCTGACCACCGGGAGCCCGGGCGCGCTGGCCCGCTTCCTGGACGCGGTCGCGCCGCAGGTGGTGATCAACTGCGCGGGCGCCACCTACGGCAGCTCGCGCACCCTGATCCGGGCGAACACGCTGGCCGTCGCGACCGTCTGCGAGGCCATCCGGCGCAGCCGGGAGCCGGCCCGGCTGGTGCACGTCGGCTCGGCCGCCGAGTACGGGCCGGTGCCCGGCGGGGTGCCGGTGTCCGAGCAGGCCGAGCCCCGGCCGGTCGGCCCGTACGGGGTGTCCAAGCTGGCCGGGACGGAGCTGGTGCTGGCCTCCGGGCTGGACGCGGCGGTGCTGCGGGTGTTCGACGTGGTGGGCCCGGGGGCGCCGACCGCCTCGCTGTTCGGGCGGCTGGCCGAGGGCCTGCGGCGGGCGCTGGAGCGGGACGAGCACCAGGTGCGGATGCCGGACCTGTCCGGATACCGGGATTTCGTGGACGTGCGGGACGTCGCGCGGGCCATCCAGGCGGCCGCGGTGTCGGCCGCCACCGGGGTGGTCAACATCGGCAGCGGGCACGCCGTCCGGGCCCGGGACGCGGCCCAGCTGCTGGTGCGGGCCTCGGGCTTCGAGGGGCAGATCGTCGAGGAGAACCGGCAGGTCCTGCTGCCCGCGCAGGCCGCCGGGGCGGGCGGCGACCACCTGCCCGGCCACCACCTGCCCGGGCACCGTCCGGAGGGGCACCGCCCGGAGGGCAGGCCGGTGCCGGGCGAGCCGGTGCCCTGGCGGCAGGCGGACGTGCGCACCGCCCGGGACCGTCTCGGATGGCGGACGCAGGTGCCGCTGGAGGAGTCGCTCGGCGACGTCTGGCTGGAGACGGCCTGCCGGGTGTGAGCGCGCCGCGCAGTGCCCCGGGCCCGTCAACCACGGGCTCGGGGCGCCTTCTGGGCCCCCGTCGCCGGTTCCACGATCCGGCGCGGCCCGTCTCGCCCATCGGACGAGCTGTCTCGGAATAGCGAGGGGACGTGACACTGTTGGCCTAGAGAGCCACCCGCGTGGCGGAGCAACAACCCCACACCGAGGTTGGCCCTGGCCATCCGAACAAGACCCATCGGAGTCCCCGTGTCGTTGCCACCCCTGGTCGAGCCGGCCGACGAGCTCACCGTTGACGAGGTCCGCCGGTACTCCCGCCACCTGATCATCCCGGACGTGGGCATGGCGGGCCAGAAGCGGCTGAAGAACGCCAAGGTGCTGTGCGTCGGCGCCGGGGGCCTCGGCTCGCCGGCCCTGCTCTACCTGGCCGCCGCCGGTGTCGGCACGCTGGGGATCGTCGAGTTCGACGTGGTCGACGAGTCGAACCTGCAGCGCCAGGTGATCCACGGCCAGTCGGACATCGGCCGCTCCAAGGCGGAGTCGGCCCGCGACTCGGTCAAGGAGATCAACCCGTACGTGGACGTGGTGCTGCACGAGGAGCGCCTCGACAACTCCAACGTCATGGAGATCTTCTCCGGCTACGACCTGATCGTGGACGGCACCGACAACTTCGCCACCCGCTACCTGGTGAACGACGCAGCGGTGCTGCTCGGCAAGCCGTACGTGTGGGGCTCGATCTACCGCTTCGACGGCCAGGCCAGCGTCTTCTGGGCCGAGCACGGCCCCTGCTACCGCTGCCTCTACCCGGAGGCGCCGCCGCCGGGCATGGTCCCCTCCTGCGCCGAGGGCGGCGTGCTGGGCGTGCTGTGCGCGTCCATCGGCTCGATCCAGGTCAACGAGGCGATCAAGCTGCTGGCCGGCATCGGGGACCCGCTGGTCGGCCGGCTGATGATCTACGACGCCCTGGAGATGAACTACCGCCAGGTGAAGGTCCGCAAGGACCCGAACTGCGCCGTCTGCGGTGAGAACCCGACGGTCACCGAGCTGATCGACTACGAGGCCTTCTGCGGCGTCGTGTCGGAGGAGGCGCAGGCCGCCGCCGCCGGTTCGACCGTCACCTCGCAGCAGCTCAAGCAGTGGCAGGACGACAAGGAGGACATCTACCTCATCGACGTCCGCGAGCCCGGCGAGTACGAGATCGTCAACATCCCCGGCGCGGTGCTGATCCCCAAGAACGAGTTCCTGATGGGCGACGCGCTGGAGAAGCTGCCGCAGGACCGGAAGATCGTGCTGCACTGCAAGTCGGGCGTGCGCTCGGCCGAGGTGCTGGCCGTGGTGAAGGCCGCCGGCTTCAGCAACGCCGTGCACCTGGGCGGCGGCGTGCTCGGCTGGGTGAACCAGATCGAGCCGCACAAGCCGGTCTACTGACCGACGCTCCCCGCGGAAACGGGAAGGGCCCGCCGACCGGCGGGCCCTTCCCGTTTCCGCGGGGAGGCGCGGGCAGGCGCGGGAGGCTCAGGAGGACGGGGGCCGGCTCAGAGGGCGTTCCTGCGCTGGAGCACGTTGTAGGAGATCCAGCCGGGCAGCACCGGCAGCCAGAAGGTCAGCGCCCGGTAGAGGAAGACCGCCGGGGTGGCGATCGTGGGGGAGACGTCCGCGACGGTCAGGGCGCCGATCAGGGCGACCTCGACCGGGCCGATGCCGCCGGGCGTGGGGATCGCCGAGCCGGCCGCGTTGGCGGTCAGGAAGACCACCGCGACGGCCGAGAAGCTGACGTCGCCGCCGAAGGCCTGCACCGAGAAGTCCAGGCAGGCGGTGAAGGAGAGGGTCAGCAGCAGGATGCCGCCGAAGCCGGTGACCAGCTTGCTGGGCGTCTGCATCAGGTCGAGCATCCGCGGCACCACGCCGAAGAACAGCGAGCGCAGCCGGCCCAGGACGAACCGGCGCAGCGGCGCGACGGCGGCCACCACCAGGGCGAGCACGGCGGCGGTCAGCACACCGATGATCACCGCGCGGGAGGCGGAGAGGTCCCCGTTGGTCTGGCTGCCGGTGATCAGGCCGAAGCTGAACAGCAGCAGCAGGTGCCCGGCCAGGCCCGCCAGCTGGGAGGCGCCGACCGAGGCCACCGCCTGGCCGGAACGGATGCCGGCCTTCTGCAGGTAGCGGGTGTTGAGCGCGATGCCGCCGATCGCGGCGGGGGCGACCAGCTTGACGAAGGAGCCGGCCAGCTGGGCGGCGACGGTGCGCCGGAACGGCAGCCGCTCCGGGACGAAGCCGGTCAGGCTCATCGCGGCGGCGACGTAGCTGAAGGCGGCGGCGAGCAGCGCGGCCGCGGCCCAGGCCCAGTTCATCTGGGAGAGCTTCAGCTGGGCCGGCTTGATGGTGGTCAGGGCCAGGTAGGCGGCGAAGGTGAGCGCGATCACCATGATCAGGCTCTTCGGCTTCAGCCGTTCCAGCTTGGCCGGGGCCATCGGGGCCTCGGGGGCGATCTGGAGGATCTGGCCGCGGATGCGGCTCAGCAGGTCCTCGCCGGCCGCCGCGATGTCCTCCTCGGCCTGCTGCTGGGTGCGCTCGCCGGCCGCGACCTGCTCCAGCGCCCGGGCGCGCGCGGCGGCCTTGCGCTCCTTGGTGAGCTTGGCGAGGTCGACCCGGGTGGAGCGGCTCATGCCGACCGGCTGGAGCAGCGGCAGCGCCTGGGCCACCCGCTCGGCGCCGAGCACCGCGTTGGCGGTGGCGACGGCGCGCTCCGGGCCGATCCGCAGCGCGAAGGTGGTGAGCAGCTGGGCGACGTCGATCCGCAGGGTCAGGTCGGTGGCGGCGATGTCGCCGCCGGACAGGTTGACCAGGCAGCCGGTCCGCTCGTCCACCACCAGCAGCGACTCGCCGGTGAGCCGGCGGTGGGCGATCCGGCGCTCGTGCAGGGCGGCCACCGACTGCCAGATCGAGGCCATGACCGGGTCGGTGACCTCCTCGTCGGCCAGCTCGTCCAGGGTGCGGCCCTCGACGTTCTCGTACACCAGGATCGCGGCGTCCGGGCCGAGCTCGGAGGTGGCGACCAGCTGCGGTGCGCAGGCGCCCGAGGCGGCCGCCGCGTACGCGATCAGGGCCTCCTGCTCCAGCGCCTGGCGCAGCGACTGGGGGCTGCGGCGCACCGCGACCGAGCGCAGCCGCAGCCGCCGCCAGGCCCGGTAGAAGAAGCCGGAGGCCTGCTGCTCGCGGTCGATGATGTGCACGTCCAGCGGGGGGCCGCCCTGCTGGGTGACGTGGTAGCGGCGGGTGCCGCCGGGGGCGTCGGGGGCGCGCACGGCGCCGGCCGGGGTGAAGCCGACCTTGCGCAGGCCGATCATCAGGTGCTGGCCGGTGGGCCGGATGTTGGGGGAGCCGATCGCGTACAGCGTGCCGTAGGCGACGGACCAGCCGATCAGCACGGTGAGCATCAGCGACAGCGGGGTGGTGTAGCCGCCGAGCAGCTCGGTGACCCCGCTGAAGACCACCACCACCCACAGGGCGACCCGCCAGCGCGGCCGGCTCGACATGCCGACGGCGGTCATGTAGGCGATCACCGGGGCGAGGTAGCCGTGCACCGGGTCGGTGAGGGTGCCGTTGCTGTCCATCGGCAGCCGGGTCAGCGCGTCCCGGATGTGCTCGGAGGCGCCTTCGGCCACCCACCAGTCGATGCCGAGCGAGACGCCGTACGCCAGCACCGAGGCGAGCACGCCGTCGGCGACCCGCAGGCCGTCGCGTTTGATCAGCCGCTCGACGGCGAAGGCCAGCGGCACGGCGAGCACCGCGACGCTGGAGACCAGGCCGGTGAGGGTGGAGAACACCGCGGAGAAGTGCGGTGCGTTGGAGGCGATGTCCTGCTCGATGCCGGTGGTGGTCGAGGTGGCGATGCCGGCCAGCACGAAGACGGCGACTATCCCGAGGACGCCGGCCAGGAAGCGGATCAGGTCGGACGGGCGGTGCGCGCGGGCGGCGAGCAGCGGCTCGTCGACGTCCAGGTGCGGGGCGTCGTCCAGTGCGTCGTGGTCGCCGGACGGGGCGGCGGGGGCCGCCGGCTCCGCCGCCGGGGGTGCGGGGGTCTTGATCGTCCGGTCCTTGATCAGGGAGACTTCCGGCGTCGGCCCCGGTTCGGGCCGCCCTTCGCTCCCGCTCCCGGGCGCCGACGGCACGGCCGCAGCGGACTCGTCGGAGTCCTTGTCCACGCCCACGTCAGCCGTCCCGGTCATCTGGTCTTGTCCTCGTATCACCACTCACCGCCCCGGAAGATGGTGGCATGCCCCGGCCCCCCGTGCGGGACAGGGGCCGGATCGGGCGCGGCGGATCGTTCGTACGGGGCACCGGGCGCGCCCCCGTAGGGAAGAATGCCGCAGGTGACGGACGCAACACACGACGGTCCTCCGGGCGCCCTGCCGCCGTTCGCCGAACTGGTGCTCGACCTGACCGAGCGGATTCCACCCGGCCGGGTGATGACCTACGGCGACGTCGCCGAGTACCTCGGCCAGGGCGGCCCCCGACAGGTCGGCCGGGTGATGGCCCTGTACGGCGGCTCGGTGCCCTGGTGGCGGGTGATCCGCGCGGACGGCCGCCTGCTGCCCGGGCACGAGCAGCGCGCCCTCGCCCACTACGGCGAGGAGGGCACCCCGCTGCGCGAACTCGCCGACCCGCCCCGGATCGACCTCAGGCGGGCCCGCTGGGACGGCGAACCGATTTCGTAGGAAACCGCCGCACGGTCGGGATTGACGGGGCAGGATCGTAGGCTCGATGCGGGCGGGCCCGACGGGCCCGCCCCCGCCGTGCCCACCGTTCGACCCCAGGACCGTCTTAGTGAGTGAGCGAAGCGAGCGCGCCGCCGACAGGCGCGCTCGGGCGAACGCCCCTGCCGAGCGTGGCGAGGTGGGCGCGTGAGCTCCCCCTACCGGCTCGTGCGCAGCCCCCTCGTCCAGCCCGACCCACCCGTGCTGGACGCCTACCAGCGTGCCGTGGTCGAGCACGCCGGCGGGCCGCTGCTGGTGCTGGCCGGCCCGGGCACGGGCAAGACCACCACCCTGGTCGAGGCCGTCGCCCGGCGGATCGGGAACGGCACCGACCCCGAGCGGATCCTCGTCCTCACCTTCAGCCGCAAGGCCGCGACGGAACTGCGCGACCGGATGTCCGGCCGGCTCGGCGGCTCGGCCGCCGCCCCGCAGGCCACCACCTTCCACTCCTTCTGCTACGCCCTGCTGCGCGCCCACCAGGACCCGGAGGACTACGCCGAGCCGCTGCGGCTGCTCTCCGGCCCCGAGCAGGACGTCATGGTCCGCGAACTGCTGGCCGGCGGCGCCGAGGACGCCCGGCTCGGCCTGGGCCGGATCGCCTGGCCGCTGGACCTGCGGGCCTGCCTGACCACCCGCGGCTTCGCCGACGAGGTCCGCGCCGTCCTCGCCCGCAGCCGCGAGCTCGGCCTCGGCGAAGCCGAACTGGAACGCTTCGCCCAGGGCGTCCAGCGCCCCGACTGGGCCGCCGCCGCGCACTTCCTGGCCGACTACCTCGACGTGCTCGACCTGCGCGGCGTCCTCGACTACGCCGAACTCGTCCACCGCGCCGTGCTCCTCGCCGAACGCCCCGAGGTCGGCGAACAGCTGCGGCGGCGCTACGACGTCGTCTTCGTCGACGAGTACCAGGACACCGACCCCTCCCAGGTCCGGCTGCTGCGCCAACTGGCCGGCGGCGGGCGCGACCTCGTCGCGGTCGGCGACCCGGACCAGTCGATCTACGCCTTCCGCGGCGCCGACATCAACGGCATCCTCGACTTCCCGCAGACCTTCCGGCAGGCCGACGGCAGCCCCGCCGAGGTCAAGGTGCTGCGGGTCTCCCGCCGCTCCGGCGCCGTGCTGCTCGCCGCCTCCCGGGAGATCGCCCGCCGGATGCCGATGGGCCGGCTGCCCGCCGACAAGCTCGCCCAGCACCGCGCCCTGCTGCCCTCCCGCGAGGGCGGCCGGGTCGAGGTCTACACCTACCCGACCCCCGGCGCCGAGCTGGACTCGATCGCCGACCTGCTGCGCCGCGCCCACCTGGAGGACGGCGTGCCCTGGGGCGAGATGGCCGTGCTCGTCCGGGCCGGCGCCCGCTCCATCCCCGGCGTGCGGCGGGCGCTCGGCGCGGCCGGCGTCCCGCTGGAGATCGACGGCGACGACCTGCCGCTGCGCGAGGAGCCGGCCGTCGCCCAGCTGCTGCTCGCCCTGCGGGTCTGCGCCGAGCAGGCCGCCCGGGACCGCAACGGAGACCCGGACGCCCCCGACCCGCTCACCACCGATCTGGCGCACGCCCTGCTCACCGGCCCGCTCGGCGGCCTCGACGGCTCCGACCTGCGCCGCCTCGGCCGTGCCCTGCGCGAGGAGGAACGCGCTGCGCTGCGCGCCGCGGGCCGCCCCGCCACCGTCCCGCGCCCGGCCGGCGAACTGATCCGCGAGGCCCTCGCCGAACCCGAGCGCCTCGTCGCCCTCGACCCCTCGTACGCCCGCCGCGCCCGCGACCTCGGCACCCTGCTGCGCAAGGTCCGCGAGCAGCTGGCCGGCGGCAGCACCGCCGAGGAAGCGCTCTGGGAGCTGTGGGACGGCAGCCGCCGCTGGCGCGAGCGCCTGGAGCGGTCCGCCCTGCGCGGCGGCGCGGCCGGCCGCAACGCCGACCGCGACCTGGACGCGCTGTGCGCCCTGTTCGAGACCGCCGCCCGCGCCGAGGAGCAGGTCACCGGCCACCGCAGCGCCCTGGACCTGCTCGCCGAACTCGAAGCCCAGGACATCGCCGCCGACACCCTCACCGTCCGGGCCGTGCGCCCCGAGGCGGTGCGGCTGATGACCGCCCACCGCTCCAAGGGCCTGGAGTGGCGCCTGGTCGTGGTCGCCGGCGTCCAGGACGGCCTCTGGCCCGACCTGCGCCGCCGCGGCTCCCTGCTGGAGGCCGACCGGATCGGCCGCGACGGCCTCGCCGAACCGCTCTCCCCGGGCGCCCTGCTCGGCGAGGAGCGCCGGCTCTTCTACGTCGCCGCGACCCGCGCCAAGGAACGGCTGATCGTCACCGCCGTCAAGGCCCCCGCCGACGACGGCGACGAGCCGTCCCGCTTCCTGCGCGAGCTCTACCGCGAGGACGTCGACCCCAGGACCGGCAGGGTGGTCCGCCGCACCCCGCCGGTCACCGTCGAGGACGTCACCCACCGCCCGCGCCGCCCGCTGTCCGTCGCCGCGCTGGTCGCCGAGCTGCGCGCCGTCACCGTCGACCCCGCCCGCTCGCCCGCACTGCGCCGCGCCGCCGCCGAGCGGCTCGCCACCCTCGCCGCCGCCACCGACGAGGACGGGACCCCGCTGGTGCCCGCCGCCCGCCCCGAGCGCTGGTGGGGCCTGGACGACCCGACCTCCGCCCCCGAGCCGCTGCGCAGCGCCGACGCGCCGGTACGGCTCTCCGGCAGCGGGCTGGAGCAGCTGGAGAGCTGCTCCCTGCAGTGGTTCCTGGACAAGGAGGTCAAGGCGCGCGGCGCGGGCTCGGCCGCCCAGGGCTTCGGCAACGTGGTGCACGCCCTCGCCGACGAGGTCGGCTCCGGCCGCACCCCCGCCGACCTCGCCGTGCTCATGGAACGGCTGGACACCGTCTGGGACGCGCTGGCCTTCGACGCGCCCTGGAAGTCCCACCAGGAGAAGACCGAGGCCCGCTCCGCCCTGGAGCGCTTCCTCAACTGGCACGTCCTGGAGCGCGGCCGGGACCTCGTCGCCACCGAGCACGGCTTCGACGTCACCCTCGACGTCGGCGGCGTCTCGGTGCGCATCCGCGGCTCGATGGACCGGGTCGAGAAGGACGCGGCCGGGCGCGCCTACGTGGTCGACTTCAAGACCGGCAAGCAGGTACCCACCGACAAGTCGCTGCCCGACCACAAGCAGCTCGCCGTCTACCAGCTCGCCGTCCGGGCCGGCGCCCTCGACGAGCTGCCCGGCTTCACCGGGCACCCGCCGGACACCGGCGGCGCAGAACTGGTCCACCTGCGCGAGCCCGCCGCCAAGGCCGCCCAGGACGCCCCCAAGGTGCAGCGGCAGGAGCCGCCGGAGGGCGAGCCCTGGATCGAGAACCTGCTCGCCGAGGCGGCCGGGAAGGTCCTCGCCGAGCGCTTCGTCCCGCAGACCGGCGGCGGCTGCGACCGCTGCGCCTTCCGCCGCAGCTGCTCCGCCCAGCGCGACGGCACCCAGCTCGTCGAGTAGCCTCCCGACCCGTCGGCCCGGGGAGGGCGGCCGACCCGGCGGGACGGGATTGTCCGCCGCTCCGGTTACGGTTGCGGGGTGACCGCCGTGCTCAGCCATCCCGACCAGCTCAAGGAGCTGCTGGGGATCCCGTTCAACCGGGAGCAGATGGCGGCCATCGGCGCCCCCCTGGAACCGGCCGTGATCGTGGCCGGCGCCGGCTCCGGCAAGACCACCGTGATGGCCGCCCGGGTGGTCTGGCTGGTCGGCTCCGGCGCCGTACGGCCCGAGGAGGTGCTCGGCCTCACCTTCACCAACAAGGCCGCCGGCGAGCTCTCCGAACGGGTGCGCGCCGCCCTGCTCAGGGCCGGCGTGGCCGACCGGGACGCCGCCGAACCGCTCGGCGACCCGGAGATCTCCACCTACCACGCCTTCGCCGGCCGCCTGCTCAAGGAGCACGGCCTGCGGATCGGCATCGAACCGGACGTCCGGCTGCTCGCCGACGCCACCCGCTTCCAGCTCGCCGCCAAGGTGCTGCGCACCGCCCGCGGCCCGTTCCCCGCGCTCACCGGCACCTTCGCCAACCTGGTCGCCGACCTGACCGCGCTGGACGGCGAACTCGCCGAGCACCTGGTCGAGCCGCAGACGCTGCGCGAGTTCGACGAGCGGCTGCTGGACACCCTCGCCACCGTCAAGCTGACCAACGACGACCTGCGCGCCGTCCCGGCCACCGCCCGGGCCCGGCTGGAACTGCTGCGCCTCGTCGAGGACTACCGGCGCCGCAAGCGCTCCGCCGGGCTGATGGACTTCGGCGACCAGATCGCCGCCGCCGCGCGCCTGGCCCAGCAGCGCCCGGAGGTCGGCGAGCTGCTGCGCGGCCAGTTCCGGGTGGTGCTGCTGGACGAGTACCAGGACACCTCGGTCGCCCAGCGGCTGATGCTCGCCGGCCTGTTCGGCGCCGGACCGGAGGCGCCCGTCCCCGGCGGCGCAGGCCCGGACGGCACCCCGGACGACGGCGCAGGCCCGGACGACGGCGCAGGCCCGGAGGGCACCCCGCGCCGCGGCACCGGCGGCGGCCACCCGGTGACCGCCGTCGGCGACCCCTGCCAGGCGATCTACGGCTGGCGCGGCGCCTCGGTGGCCAACCTCGACGAGTTCCCCCGGCACTTCCCGAAGGCCGACGGCCGCCCCGCCGACCGCTACGCGCTCAGCGAGAACCGCCGCAGCGGCGGCCGGCTGCTCGCCTTCGCCAACGAACTCGCCGCCCCGCTGCGGGAGATGCACGAGGGCGTGGAGGCGCTGCGCCCGGCCCCCGGCGCCGAGCAGGACGGCTACGTGCGGGCGGCGCTGCTGCCCACCCACGCCGAGGAGATCGACTGGCTGGCCGACTCGATCGCCCACCTGGTGCGCACCGGCACCGCGCCCGGCCGGATCGCCGTGCTGTGCCGCGGCGGCGCGGCCTTCCCGGACATCCACGCCGCGCTGGTCGCCCGGGAGGTGCCGGTCGAGGTGGTGGGCCTGGGCGGGCTGCTGCAGCTGCCCGAGGTGGCCGACCTGGTGGCGGTCTGCGAGGTGCTGCAGGACCCGACGGCCAACGCCGCGCTGGTGCGCCTGCTGATCGGCCCGCGCTGGCGGATCGGCCCGCGCGACCTCGCGCTGCTCGGCCGCCGGGCCGCCGACCTGGTCCGGACCGACCGGCCCGAGGGCGTCGAGGCGCTGGCCGCGGCCGTCGCCGAGACCGACCCGACCGAGGTGGTCTCGCTGGCCGACGCGGTGGAGACCTTCCTCGACCCGGACCAGCCCGACGACCTGCCGTTCTCCGCCGAGGCGCGGGTGCGCTTCGCCCGGCTCGCCGCCGAGCTGCGCGAACTGCGCCGCTCGCTCGCCGACCCGCTGATGGACGTGCTGTACCGGGTGCTGTCCGTCACCGGGCTGGAGGTCGAGCTCGCCGCCTCCCCGCAGGCCCTGGCCGCCCGCCGGCGGGAGACCCTGCACGCCTTCCTGGACGTCGCCGCCTCCTTCGCCGACCTCGACGGCGACCCGGGCCTCGCCGCCTTCCTCGGCTTCCTGCGCGCCGCCCAGGAGTACGAGCGCGGCCTGGACAGCAGCCTGCCCGGCGGCGAGGACACCGTGAAGGTGCTCACCGCGCACAAGTCCAAGGGCCTGGAGTGGGACGTGGTGGCCGTCCCCGGCCTGGTGCGGGGCGCATTCCCGTCATCGAGCCCGCGCGAACGCTGGACGAGCACCAAGCGGGTGCTTCCGCACGCCCTGCGCGGCGACGCCGGAACTCTGCCCGACGTGCGCGGCGGGTGGAACGGGAAGTCGATGACGGCGTTCAAGAAGGAGCTGGCCGAGCACTCCGGCGTCGAGGAACTGCGCCTGGGCTACGTGGCGTTCACCCGGCCCCGGTCGCTGCTGCTGGCCTCCGGGCACTGGTGGGGGCCGAGCCAGAAGACCGTCCGCGGCCCGTCCGCCTTCCTGGAAGCGCTGCGCGAGCACTGCGAGCGGCCCGGCGCGGGCGAGGTCGAGCACTGGGCCGAGCAGCCGGAGAAGGGGGCCGAGAACCCGGCGCTGGCCGCCCCCGTCGAGCGCCCGTGGCCGCTGCCGCTGGACCCGGCCGCCCAGCACGCCCGCCGCCGGGTCGCCGAGGTGGTGCGCGCGCGGCTGGCCGGGCCCGTGGCCCGCCCGGCCGCCTCCGGGGCCGTCGGCCGGGCGCCCGGGGGCCCGTTGCCGGTGGGCCCGGCGCCGGCGGTCCCTTCGGCCCAGGGCGGGCCCGAGGCGGATGAGCTGGCCCCCGAGGAGCGGCGCCAGGTGGCCTCCTGGGACCGTGACCTGACCGCGCTGCTGGGGGAGTTGGAGCGCTCCCGGCGCACCGCGCGGGACGTGCCGCTGCCCGCCGCGCTGTCCGCCACCCAGCTGCTGCGGCTGGCCGCCGACCCGGACGGCTTCGCGCACGAGCTGGCCCGCCCGATGCCGCGCCCCCCGCAGCCGGCGGCCCGGCGCGGCACCCGCTTCCACGCCTGGGTGCAGTCCCGGATCGAGCCGCTGCTGCTGGTCGAGCCCGGGGCGCTGCCCGGCGCCGACGACGACGGCATCGAGGACGAGCAGGACCTGGAGCGGCTCAAGGAGGCGTTCCTGCGCACCCCGTACGCGCGGCGCGAACCCCACCGGGTGGAGGCGCCGTTCCAACTGGTGCTGGCGGGCCGGGTGGTGCGGGGGCGGATCGACGCGGTCTACCGGGAGGATGACGCGTTGTCGGAATCCGGTGGTGCGTCACGCTACGAAGTGGTGGACTGGAAGACCCACCGGGAGGAGACCGCCGACCCGTTGCAGCTCGCGGTCTACCGGCTGGCCTGGGCCGAGCACGCGGGCGTCGATCCCGAGCAGGTCACGGCTTCGTTCCTGTACGTCCGCAGCGGCCGGATCGTCCGTCCGACAGGACTTCCCGACCGAAAAGAGTTGGAACGGCTCCTGATCGGGAACAGTGACTATTGAGTCACGCAGAGCATCCAAGTCATCACGCCAGTGCCCGAAACCTGTGCGTCGTGCACGTTTCGCGCCTATTGTGGGGTCGGTAACCGGTCAACCCCCGAGCTCCGGCCGCCAGCGAGGCCCGTATTCCCTGACCCTCAGTCATCACCGCAGGTGCCCCCGGGCATCGGCGTCTTCTGCTGGAGAGACCGAAGTTGAGCGCGACCGGATGGATCAGAGAGCGGTTCACCGGGCCGACCCCGGGGCCCGCGCCGCGCGCGACCGGCACCTGGCCGAGGACGGCACTGGCGCTGCCGTTCATCGGCATGGTGCTGATCGTGGCCCTCGACTACCTCAGCGGCACCGAGGTGACGGTCGAACCGGCCCTCACCGCCGTACCCGCGCTGGCCGCCGTGGTCAGCCGCCGAACCTGGTACCCGCTCGCCATCGGTCTGGGCACCGAGGCGGCGGCCTTCCTGATGGCCTTCCGAGGCGACACCCTCGGCGAGTCCGTGCACGCCGCCAGCGTCTTCGCGATCCTGCTCGTCGCCACGATCGGCTGGGTCAGCGCCACCCTGAGGCTGCGCCAGGAACGGGCGCTGGCCGACGCCCAGCTGGTCGCCTCGATCGCCCGCCGGGTGCTGCTGCGGCCCGTCCCCGAACGGGTCGGCACCGTCCGGGCGGCCGTCCACTACGAGGCCGCCGCCGCCCACGCCCGGATCGGCGGCGACCTCTACGAGGTGGTCAACACCCGGCACGGGGTGCGGGCCGTGGTCGGCGACGTGCGCGGCAAGGGCCTCGGCGCGGTGGAGACCGCCGCCGCCGTGCTCGGCGCCTTCCGCGAGGCCGCCCACCAGGAGGCCGCCCTGGACCGGGTGGCCGGCTGGCTCGCCGTCAGCCTCGACCGCGCCCTGCACGAGAACGACCACCCGGGCGTGGAGGAGGAGTTCGTCACCCTGGTGCTGATCGGCGTCGGGCCCGACGGCGCCGCGGAGATCGTCAACTGCGGCCACCCCGCCCCGCTGCTGCTGCGCGGCGGGGAGGTCAGCGCGCTCGAACTCGCCGAGACCGTACCGCCGCTGGGCGTCCTCGACCCGGCCGACGTCCGCCCGCCGGTGCACCGGCTGCCGCTCCAGGGCGACGACCGGGTGCTGCTGTTCACCGACGGGGTGATCGAGGCCCGCGACCGCGCGGGCGTCTTCTACCCGCTCGCCGACCGCCTCCCGCACTGCGCCGCCGGCCGCCCGGCCGACGTCCTGCAGCGCCTGCACGAGGACGTGGTGCGCCACGTCGGACGCCAGCTCGGCGACGACGCGGCGATGCTGCTGCTCCAGTTCGACCCCCCGGCCACGCTCGGGCAGGAGGGCGCGCCCGCCGCGGCCACCATCCCCCAGCAGGCCGGGGTCCTGACGTCCCCGTAGCCGCCGCTACAGGGACACCTCGACCAGCAGCGGCCGGTGGTCCGACACCGCGGCGCGCGGCGCCGCGGCCGGGCCGACCGCCGTGCGCGGCACGCCGATCGCCAGCACGTGGTCGAACTGCACCGCGGGCCGGTGCGAGGGGTAGGTCGGCGTGCGCGCCAGGTCGTACCAGCCCTGCAGGCGGGCGCGCGGCTCGCGCACCCGGCGCCGGCGCGGCTCGGCCAGGGCCGGCCGGGCCCGCCGGGCCGCCCGCAGTTCGCGCACCCGCGCCCGCGGCGCGGTGCGCTCCAGCGCCGCCGCCCCGCCGAGCACCGTGCGCGGCACGGCGCCGACCAGGTTGAAGTCGCCCAGCACCAGGTACGGCTGGGGCAGGTCGGCGATCCAGCGGCGGATGCCGGCCAGCTGCGCCATGTTCCAGCCGGGGACGAAGGACAGGTGCGCCGCCACCACGGTGAACGGCCCGCGCTCGCCCTCCAGGACGGCCGCCAGCGCCGCGCGCGGCTCGTCCGGCACCGGGGTCAGTCCGCGCCGCCCGGCCACCCGCAGCGGCAGCCCGAACGGGGCGGGGGCGAACCGCCGGGCCCGCCAGTGCCGCACCGGAAGCCTCGTCAGCAGCGCCGTCCCGTACGAGGGCAGGGCGCCGTCGCCCACGTCGTCCGGCCCGTACACCCGCAGCCCGTTCGGGCCGGCCGGCTCCGGGACCCAGCCCGCCACCGGCGCGGGGCTGCCGTGCAGCGCGGCGGCGAAGCGCCAGTCCTTGGCGCCCATCGCCGCGGCCGCCACCGCCGCCTGGTCGGTGCCGCCGGAGCGCGACTGGTGCCGGTCCACCTCCTGGAGCGCCAGCACGTCGGCGTCCAGCGCGGCCACCGCGTCGGCCAACGGCGCGCCGGCGTCGGACGGGTAGGGCCGCGGGGCGCCGTCCGGGGCGAGCGGCTGGCCGTGCAGGAGGTTGAAGGTGGCGATACGCAACTGGCTCACACCGCACGACGGTACCCGCTCCCCGGGGCGGGCGGTCCCGGTCCCGGCTTGAGGCGGTAGGGCATACCGGGTATACATACTCGGTATGTCCATCCGTCACGGTCTGCTCGCCCTGCTCGACCAGGGCCCGCGCTACGGCTACCAGCTGCGCACCGAGTTCGAGGCGCGCACCGGCGCCACCTGGCCGCTCAACGTCGGACAGGTCTACACCACACTGTCCCGGCTGGAACGCGACGGCCTGGTCGAACCCGCCGGGGAGGACGACGAGGGCCACCAGTTCTACGCCGCCACCGACGCCGGCCGCGAGGAACTGCGGACCTGGTTCGACACCCCGGTGCCCCGCACCAGCCCCCCGCGCGACGAACTCGCGATCAAGCTCGCCATGGCGGTGACCGTCCCCGGCGTGGACGTCTCCGCCGTCGTCCAGGGCCAGCGCCGGCACAGCATCAAGGCGCTCCAGGACTACACCCGGCTCAAGGGCCGGGCCCTCGCGGGGGAGAAGCGCCCCGGCACGGCGCCCTCCGCCGGCAACGACCTCGCCTGGCTGCTCGTCCTCGACCAGCTCATCTTCCAGACCGAGGCGGAGATCCGCTGGCTCGACCACTGCGAGACCCGGCTCGCCCAGCAGGCCGAACTCCTGCAGAACCGAACCGCCGGGGCCGCCCGCGACGGTGCCGCGCCCGCCGAACGCGGCCGCCGCCTGCGCACCTGAGCCCCCGCGGCACCCGAACCACCAGGCTCGGCCCCGACTCCGAGCGCACACCCAGCACAAGGGGGGAATTCGTGTCCCACACCCAACAGGCCCGGCAGACGCCGGTGCTCCACCTGGAGAACGTCACCCGCGTCCACGGCCACGGCGCCGCCGAGGTCCAGGCCCTGCGCGGCGTCGACCTCAAGGTCCACCCCGGCGAGTTCGTCGCCGTCATGGGCCCCTCCGGATCCGGCAAGTCGACCCTGCTCACCCTGGCCGGCGGCCTCGACACCCCGAGCGGCGGCCGCGTCCTGGTCGAGGGCGTCGTCCTCGGCGGGCTCAACCGCAAGAAGCTCGCCCAGGTCCGCCGGCGCTCCGTCGGCTACGTCTTCCAGGACTACAACCTGATCCCGGCGCTCACCGCCGCCGAGAACATCTCGCTGCCGCGCGAACTCGACGGGCTGTCCACCCGCGCCGCCCGCCGCGAAGCCCTCACCGCCCTGGAGGAACTCGGCATCCCCGAACTCGCCGACCGCTTCCCCGACGACATGTCCGGCGGCCAGCAGCAGCGCGTCGCCATCGCCCGCGCCCTGATCGGCGACCGCCGCCTGGTCCTCGCCGACGAACCCACCGGCGCCCTCGACTCCACCACCGGCGAGGCCGTGCTCGCCGTCCTGCGCGCCCGCTGCGACGCCGGCGCCGCCGCCATGATGGTCACCCACGAGGCCCGGCACGCCGCCTGGGCCGACCGGGTCGTCTTCCTGCGCGACGGCCGGATGGTCGACGAGTCCGCCAGCCAGGACGCCGCCAGCCTGCTCGTCGCCGCCGCCACCAACAGCCAGAAGGTGGACGAGTGAAGCTCAGCGCCTGGCGGGTCGCCCTGCGCATAGCCCGCCGAGACGCCCTGCGCGCCAAGGGCCGCAGCGCCCTCGTCGTCGCCATGGTCGCCCTGCCCGTCCTCGGCGTCACCGGCGCCGACGTGGTCTTCCGCAGCGCCGAACTGTCCCCCGCCCAACAGGCGGTACGGATCATGGGCCAGGCCGCCGGCGAACTCGAACTGGTCGAACGCGGCTCCTCCGTCAAGCAGGCGCCCGACCCCGAGAAGGGCTTCAGCGTCCAGAGCCCCAAGGACGACGCCAAGGAGGGCCAGGCCCCCGCGTACACCGCCGCCCAGCGGCGCGCCCTCGACACCGCCCCCGCCGACCTCGCCCGCCAACTGCTCCCGGCCGGCGCCACCCTGGTGCCCGAACGCCAGGCCCCGTACACCGCGGCGAGCAGCAGGGACGGCCTGCTCACCACCCGGATCGCCGAGGCCGACCTGACCGACCCCGTCTGGCGGGGCCGGCTCGACCTGATCGACGGCCGCGCCCCCACCGCCGACACCGAGGCCGCCGTCACCTCGGACTTCCTCAAGCGCTCCGGGCTCAGGATCGGCGACCGGACCGCCGTCCGCGGCCTGGAGGGCAACCCCTTCACCATCACCGGCGTCTACGAGTACCCCGGCGAACTGCGCACCACCGAGATCACCGCCCGCCCCGGCACCCTGATCGACCGGCTCCCCACGCCGTCGGGCGGCGCCAAGGGCCCGGCCGGCCCCGACGGACCCACCCGCTGGCTGGTCAAGCTCCCGGCCGGAGCCGTGCTCGACTGGCACGAGGTCACCGAGGTCAACGAGTACGGCTTCCTGCTGACCTCCCGCGCCGTCCTGACCGACCCGCCGGCCCGCGCCGACGTCCCGTACTACGCGGAGTCGAGGACGCGCGGAGGCGACGGGACCAGCTACTTCAACCGCCGCGACGTCGTCGTCCTCGCCACCGTCGTCGGCATGGCCCTGCTGGAGATCGTCCTCCTCGCGGGCCCCGCCTTCGCCGTCGGGGCCCGGCGCTCCCGGCGGCAGCTCGGACTGCTCGCCGCGGCCGGCGGTGAACGCGCCAACGTCCGCGCGGTCGTCCTCGGCGGCGGCATCGTCCTCGGCGTCACCGGCGCCCTGACCGGCCTGGGCCTCGGCATCGGCCTGGTCGCCGCGCTGCGCACCCAGGCCGAGGAGTACTCCGGCCAGCGCTTCGGCCACTTCGACATTTCGCCGCTCGACCTGCTCGGCGTCCTCCTGGTCGGCCTCGTCACCGGGCTGCTGGCCGCCGTCGTGCCCGCCGTCCAGGCCTCCCGCCAGGACGTCGTCGCCGCGCTCACCGGCCGCGACACCCTCAAGCCCCCCAGCCGCAGGCTCGCCGTCCTCGGCCTGCTGATGCTCGGCACCGGCGCGGCCCTCGCCCTGTACGGCGCCACCAACGGCATCGGCAACAGCAGCTTCGCCGTCCTCGGCGGCTCGGCCCTCGCCGAACTCGGCATGGTCGTCCTGGTGCCCCACCTGGTCGGCCTGTTCGGCCGGCTCGGCCGCTGGCTGCCGCTCGGCCCCCGGCTCGCCCTGCGCGACTCGGTGCGCCACCGCGGCCGCACCGCGCCCGCCGTGGCCGCCGTGATGGCCGCCGTCGCCGGCTCCGTCGCGGTCAGCCTCTACATGGACAGCCTCGACGAGGAGTACCGGCGCGACTACGTCGCCTCCGGCCCGCCCGGGGCCGTCATGCTCGGCACCGGCTGGCTGGACCCCGCCGACGTCAAGCTGCTGCCGCAGATGCGCGAGGCCATCGAACACGGCATCCCCGACCTCGGCCCGCGCGCCGACGTCCAGCGCGTCCACCCCAAGGGCGACTGCTCCGAGGACGGCTACTGCGGCTACATCGGCGTCGAGGTGCCCAAGGAGGACCGCTGCCCCGCCCTCCTCCCGGGCGTCGACCTCCCCTTCGCCGAGCGCGAGCGGATCCTGGAGGCCGACGAGCGCTGCCACACCAACGACCGCCGCGGCGTCGCCTTCACCCCGCTGTCCGCCGGCGACGCCACCCTGCTGCGCAACCTCTACGGCGTCACCGACCCGAAGGCCGTCCAGGCCCTCGCCGACGGCAAGGCCGTGGTCTTCGACGCGCGCTACCTCAAGGACGGCAAGGTCGCCCTGGAGTACACCCTCCCGGGCACCGAGAGCACCGGCGGCTCCTCCGGGGACAAGCCCGTGCGCACCGAGACCGCCGTGGACGCCGTGCTCGCCGAGCCCTCGCTGCGCTCCCCCGGCCAGGCCGTGATCAGCCCGGCCACCGCAGCCCGGCTCGGCTTCAGCACCGCCCCGGGCGGATCGGTCTGGCTGCCCGCCGCGGTGCCCTCCGACAGCGCCCAGCAGAGGACCGACGGCGCGCTGGCCAAGCTCAGCGAGCACGACGTGATGAAGATCGAACGCGGCTACGAGTCCCAGGCCGACCTGGTCAGCCTCGGCCTGAACGTCTTCGCCGCCATCGTCGCCCTCGGCGCGGCCGGCATCGCCACCGGACTGGCCGCCGCCGACTCCCAGCGCGACCTGAGCACCCTCGCGGCGGTCGGCGCCGAACCCCGCATCCGGCGCACGCTGTCCGGCTTCCAGTGCGGGGTGATCGCCGCCATGGGCGCCCTGCTCGGCGTGGCCTGCGGCGTCGTGCCGGGCGTGGCACTGCGCAAGGTCGACGCCGCGTCGAGCACGTACCCCGGCATGAGCGCCGACGAGATCGCCAACAAGGCCACCCTGGTCTTCCCGTGGCCCACCGTCGCCGCCACCGTCGTGCTGCTGCCGCTGCTCGCGGCCGCCCTCGCGGCACTGATGACCCGCTCGCGGATCACCCTGCTGCGCCGTTCCGGCTGAGGCCGGAACCGTCTGCGCCACCCCCGTCCGCGGCACCGCCGCGGCGGGGGTGACGGACGTTACAGCCCCGACGGCGCCCGGCAGCCGGACCGCCGGGGCGGGCACCCGCACGGGCGAACTACAGTCGTCGGTATGACGAGAACCCCGGACAGCGTCGTCCGCTCCTACATCGACCAGCACCAGGCCGCCTTCCTCGCCGACCTCTCCGAGTGGCTGGCCATCCCGTCGGTCTCCGCCGACCCGGACCGGGCCGGCGACGTGCGGCGCTCGGCCGAGTGGCTGGCCGCCAAGCTGAGCGCGACCGGCTTCCCGGTGGCCGAGGTGTGGGAGACCGACGGCCTGCCGGCGGTGTTCGCAGAGTGGCCCTCCGGGGACCCGTCCGCGCCGACCGTCCTGGTCTACGGGCACCACGACGTGCAGCCCGCGGCCCGGGAGGACGGCTGGGACACCGAGCCGTTCACGCCGACCGTGGTCGACGGCCGGCTGTTCGCGCGCGGCGCCGCCGACGACAAGGGCCAGGTGTTCTTCCACACCCTGGGCGTGCGCGCCCACCTCGCCGCCACCGGCCGCACCGCGCCGGCCGTCAACCTCAAGCTGCTGATCGAGGGCGAGGAGGAGTCCGGCTCGCCGAACTTCCCCGCGCTGATCCGGCGCGAGGCCGGGCGGCTGGCCGCCGACGTGGTCGTCATCTCCGACACCGGCATGTGGTCCGCGACCACGCCGACCGTCTGCACCGGCATGCGCGGCCTGGCCGACGCCCAGATCGACCTCTACGGGCCGGACACCGACATCCACTCCGGCTCCTTCGGCGGCGCCGTCCCCAACCCGGCCCAGGTCGCGGCCGAGCTGGCCGCCGCCCTGCACGACGCCGACCGCAGGGTCGCGATCCCGGGCTTCTACGACGGGGTCGTCGAGCTGACCGAGCGCGAGCGCGAACTCTTCGCCGAACTGCCCTTCGACGAGGAGCAGTGGCTGAAGGTCGCCAAGTCGTACGGCACCCGCGGCGAGGCCGGCTACTCCACCCTGGAGCGGATCTGGGCCCGCCCGACCGCCGAGGTCAACGGCATCTGGGGCGGCTACACCGGCCCCGGCGGCAAGACCATCGTCCCCACCTCGGCGCACCTCAAGCTGTCCTTCCGGCTGGTCGCCGGCCAGGAGGTGGAGAAGGTCCGCGACGCGGTCCGGGCCTGGGTGGCCGAGCGGGTGCCCGAGGGCGTCCGGTACGAGCTGGTCTTCCCGGGCGCGACCCGGCCCTGCCTGACCCCGCTGGACCACCCGGCGCTCCAGTCCACCGTCCGCGCGATGGGACGGGCCTTCGAGCAGAAGATCCTCTTCACCCGTGAGGGCGGCTCCGGCCCCGCCGCCGACCTCCAGGACGCGCTGGGCGCGCCGGTGCTGTTCCTCGGCATCTCGGTGCCCTCGGACGGCTGGCACTCGGTCAACGAGAAGGTCGAACTGGACCTGCTGGCCAAGGGCGTGGAGACCGCCGCCTACCTCTGGGGCGACCTGGCCGAGAACTTCCGGCCGGGGGAATGACCCCCGCCGTGCGCACCACGG
Source organism: Kitasatospora sp. NPDC092039 (assembly GCF_044756065.1). Classification (NCBI taxonomy): domain Bacteria; kingdom Bacillati; phylum Actinomycetota; class Actinomycetes; order Kitasatosporales; family Streptomycetaceae; genus Kitasatospora; species Kitasatospora sp. NPDC092039. The sequence continues at coordinate 47,339 of NZ_JBIVSD010000008.1, forward strand.
AAGCCAGATCACTCATCCGGATGATTCACCACGTGGGGATGGAACAGACGTGAGCACCGTGCCTGAGACCGAGCGCCCGCTGCACCTGGCACTGGCCCGGTCCGGGGTGGACCGGGCGGCCGAGCACCGTTTCGACGAGCCCTGGCTGGCCGCCGCCTGGAGCCACCCCAACACCCGGGTCCTGCCGATCGCCGGCGGCGAGGCCTTCGTGGTCGACACCGCGCAGGGCACCGAACTCGTGCTGCTGCCCTCCTTCGAGGCGCCGCAGAACGGCGACCGGTACTTCCTCGGCACCGACGAGGACGGCGTCTCGTACTTCGCGCTGGCCGGCGAGAGCCTGCCCGGGCGGCTGGACGGCGACGCCCGCCCGGCCGGGCTGCGCGAGGTCGGCGGGCTGCTGTCCGACCGGGACGCCGGGCTGCTGGTGCACGCCGTGGCGCTGGAGCACTGGCACCGGCTGCACAGCTTCTGCTCGCGCTGCGGGCACCCGACCGAGAAGGCCGGCGCCGGGCACGTGCGGCGCTGCACCTCCTGCGCGGCCGAGCACTACCCGCGCACCGACCCGGCGGTGATCATGGTGATCACCGACGAGCAGGACCGCTGCCTGCTCGGCCGCCAGGCGCTGTGGCCGGAGGGCCGCTGGTCGACGCTGGCCGGCTTCGTCGAGCCGGGGGAGTCGATCGAGCAGGCGGTGGCCCGCGAGGTGCAGGAGGAGGCGGGCGTGCGGGTCGGCGAGGTGCGCTACGTCGCCAGCCAGCCGTGGCCGTTCCCGTCCAGCCTGATGCTCGGCTTCACGGGCCGGGCGCTGCCCGGCGGCACCGAGATCACCGTGGACGGCGAGGAGCTGGCCGAGGCGCGCTGGTTCTCCCGCGAGGAGCTGCGGGCCGGGATGGCGGCGGGCGAGATCCTGCCGCCGTCCGGCATCTCGATCGCACGGCACCTGGTCGAGCTCTGGTACGGGGAGCCGCTGCCCTCGGCGGCGCGCTGGTAGTCCCGGCGGCGGGGCCGGTGGTCCCGGAGGCGCGCTGGTAGTCCTGGAGGCGGACCGGCGGCCCCGAGGCAGGAAAAGGGGGCGCGTGGCAAATTCCATGCGCCCCCCTTTTTCTCTCCAATCCCTTCCCGAATTCACCACGACCAGCTGTTCGTATCCGGACGGGCCAGTTCTGCTACCAGGAGGGGCCGGTGCGGGCGCGAAGTCAACCCGCTCGGACGATATTGCCGGAAACGGCTGAAACCGGCTCACCCCGCTCGCTACATTCACGAGGGTGACAATCCCCCGGGGCACCGCCCAATCCCCCAAATACCAGCGCCTCGCCGCGGACCTGCGCCGCCGGATCGCCGAGGGCGAGTTCACCGCCGACGCCGCCCTGCCGGTCGAGAGCGAACTGGAGCGCCAGTACGGCGTCGCCCGCAACACCGTCCGGCTCGCCGTCGACGTCCTGGTCAACGAGGGCCGCCTGGTCCGCCTCCAGGGCAAGGGCACGTACCTGCGCGAGCACCCCGTCCTGGACCACCGCGCCTACGGGCCCGGCCTGACCCCCGCCCCGCGCGACTGCCTCGCCACGCCCTCCGCCGTCTACCTCGGCGAGGCCGCCGAGGCCGGGCGGGAACTCGGCACCGACTTCGAGATGATGATCGTCCGGGCCCGGGTGGACATCGCCGAACGGCTCGGACTGCGCCCCGGCGAGGCCATCGTGGTCCGCCGCCAGCTGCGGCTGCTCGACCGCGAGCCGTACTCCATCGAGGAGAGCCACTACCGGGCCGGCCTCGCCGCCGGCACCCCGCTGATGGAGCCCGACCCGGTCGAGGGCGGCGACGAGGCGGTGCTCGCCACCCTCGGACGCACCGAGATCGGCGCGGTGGACCACCTGGTCGCGCGGATGCCGGGCCCCGAGGAGGCCCAGTGGTTCCAGGGCGGGCCCGGCGTCCCGCTGATGGTGCAGACCCGCGTCACCTACGACCGGCGCGGGCCCGTACGGGTCATCGAGACCCGCTACTCGGCCGACCGCAGCCGGCTCGTCTACGGCGTCGGCGACCTCGGCGCGCGCACCACCCTGCCCGCGCCCGCCGCGCCCGTCGACCCGGCCCGGGCCGACGCGCCGTGACGCGCGCCGGCCCCGGCCCGGCGGGGACGGGCCGGGGCCCGCGCCCTACGGGCTCGGGTCCTACGGGCTCAGCCCGGTCCGGCGCGGGCCTGATCGGGCGTCCTGCGGGCTCCGCCCCGACCGGCTCAGGCCGCCAGGGCCTTCTTGACCTGCAGCAGGCTCGGGTTCGTCATCACGACCTGCTCGCCCCCGCCGGCCGGCGTCACCAGCACCGTCGGAACGGTCTGGTTGCCGTTGTTCACCGACTCGACGAAGGACGCCGACGCCGGGTCCTCCTCGATGTTGATCTCGGTGTAGCCGATGCCTTCACGGTCCAGCTGGCTCTTGAGCCGGTTGCAGTACCCACACCAGGTCGTGCTGTACATCGTCACGCTGCCGGACATCGAGGGGGCTCCTTCGGAAGAGGGGTGCGTACGGTCTCCGGAGGGAACGTCCACCGGGCGGCGGGCATTCCGGCCCGCCGTCGACCGTCGTGCGGAGCGATCATCCTGCGATCGGACCGGGCCTGTGGACAACTCCGTCCGCGTTGTCCCACCGGGCTGAGAGGATGGAACGCATGCAGGAAGACCTCTTGAGCGGCAGCCCGTACGACGGCCCCCAGGGCTCCCCCTGGGCCGACCCCGGCGCCGCCACGGGCCCGGACGCCGTGCTCGCCGGGCTCGACCCCGAGCAGCGCGCCGTCGCCACCGCCCTGCAGGGCCCCGTCTGCGTCCTGGCCGGCGCCGGCACCGGCAAGACCCGCGCCATCACCCACCGGATCGCCTACGGCGTCCGCAGCGGCGTCTACCACCCCCAACAGGTCCTCGCCGTGACCTTCACCGCCCGCGCCGCCGGCGAGATGCGCGGCCGGCTGCGCCAGCTCGGCGCCGACGGCGTCCAGGCCCGCACCTTCCACGCCGCCGCCCTGCGCCAGCTCCAGTACTTCTGGCCCCGCGCCGTCGGCGGCCCCGTCCCCCAGCTCCTCGAACGCAAGGTCCAACTCGTCGCCGAGGCGGCCGGCCGCTGCGGCCTGCGCGTCCAGCGCACCGAACTGCGCGACCTCACCGCCGAGATCGAATGGGCCAAGGTCACCCAGACCGCCCCCGAGGACTACCCCGTCGCCGTCGCCAAGTCCGGCCGGGAGGCCCCCCGCGACCCGGCCGAGACCGCCCAGGTCTACCGCGTCTACGAGGAGGCCAAGAGCCGCCGCGGCAGCATCGACTTCGAGGACGTCCTGCTGCTCACCGCCGCCATCCTGGAGGACCGCCCGGACATCGCCGACCAGGTCCGCTCCCAGTACCGGCACTTCACCGTCGACGAGTACCAGGACGTCTCCCCGCTCCAGCAGCGCCTGCTCGACCAGTGGACCGGCCCCGACGGCGGCGCCAGCCTCTGCGTCGTCGGCGACGCCAGCCAGACCATCTACTCCTTCACCGGCGCCACCCCCGACTACCTGCTCAACTTCCGCAACCGGCACCCCGGGGCGACGGTGGTCAAGCTGGTCCGCGACTACCGCTCCACCCCCCAGGTCGTCCACCTCGCCAACGGACTGCTCGCCCAGGCCCGCGGCGAGGCCGCCCGGCACCGCCTGGAACTCGTCTCCCAGCGCGAGGCCGGCCCCGACCCCGTCTACACCGAGTACGAGGACGAGCCCACCGAGGCCGAGACCACCGGCCGCCGGATCAGGGAACTGCTCGCCGCCGGGGTGCGCGCCAGCGAGATCGCCGTGCTGTTCCGCACCAACGGCCAGTCCGAGGTCTACGAACAGGCCCTTGCCGACCTCGGCGTCCCCTACCAGCTCAAGGGTACGGAACGGTTCTTCGAACGCCCCGAGGTCCGCGACGCCGGCGTACTGCTGCGCGGCGCCGCCCGGGCCGCCTCCGACCCGCTCACCGACGGCGCCCCCGACCTGGCCGGCCAGGTCCGCGCCGTGCTGGCCACCCGCGGCTTCACCGCCGAACCTCCGGCCGGCTCCGGCGCCGTCCGGGACCGCTGGGAGTCGCTCGCCGCCCTCGTCCGGCTGGCCGAGGAGTTCGAACGCACCCGCACCGAGGCCGGCCAGGCCACCGACCTCGCCGCCTACGTCGCCGAACTGGACGCCCGCGCCGCCGCCCAGCACGCGCCCGCCGTCGAAGGCGTCACGCTCGCCTCGCTGCACGCCGCCAAGGGCCTCGAATGGGACGCCGTCTTCCTGGTCGGCCTCACCGAGGGCACCCTGCCGATCATCTACGCCAAGACCGACGAACAGGTCGAGGAGGAGCGCCGCCTCCTCTACGTCGGCGTCACCCGCGCCCGCAAGCACCTCAGCCTCTCCTGGGCGCTCTCCCGCTCCCCGGGCGGCCGGGCCAGCCGCAAACCCAGCCGCTTCCTGGACGGGCTGCGCCCCGGGTCCGCCGCCCCGGGCGCGCGCACCGGCGCACGCGGCGGGCGAGGGGGCGTCGAGCCCGGCGAACGCTCCGCCGCGCGGCGGGTCCGCGGACCGGTCAAGTGCCGGGTCTGCGACAAGGTGCTCACCGAGGCCGTCGAACGCAAGCTGCGCCGCTGCGAGAGCTGCCCGTCCACGATGGACGAGGGGCTGTACGAGCGGCTGCGCGAGTGGCGGGCCCGGCAGGCGAAGAAGCAGGGCGCGCCGGCCTACGTGGTGTTCACCGACGCCACGCTGATGGCGATCGCCGAGGACGTGCCCGCCGGGCGCGGCGAGCTGGCCGCCATCTCCGGGGTCGGGGCCATGAAGCTGGACAAGTACGGGGCGGCCGTGCTCTCGTTGTGTGCGGGGGAGGAGCCCGAGGAGGATCCGGACGACGTCGAGGACGGCGGTCCGGTCGATCCGGCGTGAGCCGGTCCGGGCGCGGTCCAGGGGGCCGCTTTTCGAGGGCTGCGCAACCCGATGTGTGACGTGCCGAAGAACTCGCGTGAAAAATAGTTTGCGCCGCGTACCGGGAGCGCAATAGCCTGCCGGAGCGGTCAAGGGGACGCGGTCGCACGGGGTGAAACCTGTGCCCACGCCCCTCGCCCGAGAGCTTCACCGAGACAGACATCCGAACATTCGGAGCCAGGGAGACCAGGCTCCGCGAGACGCCGAGAGGAGGCGAAGACAGTGGGAAACATCATGATCACCAAAATGACTGGCCAGACCGTTGTCGCTGCCTCCCTGCGTGCCGCCCGTCTGCGGGCGCTCGCCGAGCTCGGTGGAACCGGTCTGGGTCTCGACACCACCGGTGTCTCCGTCGCCCCCGTTGTCAGTGGTCTTGGACACACTGATCTGTGCTTCACGGGCAGCAGGAGCGTCGACGGCACCTTTGTCGAGACCGGTCTGTCCCGTGACTGGGCGTCGGTCGGCACGTCGTGCTCCCCGCGCGATGAGCGACCGATCCAGGCACCGAAGGCGGCCGTAGCCGCCGCCATGCATGGCGGCTATGCGCAGGTCATCGGTGCCGAAAACGCCCAGAAGCAGAACGAGCAGCAGATCAACCAGGCCAAGGCCGCCTTCATCGGCGCCATGGCCATCCGGATGCGGGCCTTCCGCGGCCCTGAACCCTGGAGAGAACGAACCTGAGCCAGCCTCAGGTCGGCACCTCCAGGGCCGCGGAACCCGTCACACCGGGATCCGCGGCCCTTCTGTTTTGTCCGGTACGCAAGACCACCCAGGCCCTCCGGGGCCTCCGGCCCAGCACCACCAGTCCCCTGGGCCGGAACCACTGAGAAAAGACGAGGAAGACGCCCACAGTGTCCACGGTCATCACACCGCCCACCCCGTCCGTACCGCCGACAAGCCAGATCACCAAGGCCGACCAGGCCGACCCCCCGGAGGTTCCTTCCATGCAGCTCAGCTCGATCGAGCAGGCCGAGTCCCTCGGTCTCCCCATCCCCTGCCGCGCCTTCGACCCCGAGGTCTTCTTCGCCGAGACGCCGGCCGACGTCGAGTACGCGAAGTCCCTCTGCGGCACCTGCCCGGTGAAGGACGCCTGTCTGGCCGGCGCACTGGAGCGGCGTGAGCCGTGGGGCGTCTGGGGTGGCGAGCTGTTCGTCCAGGGCGTCGTGGTGGCCCGCAAGCGTCCCCGTGGCCGTCCGCGCAAGACCGAGGTCATGGCGTGAACCCCGCCGACGAGCCCAGGGCCGTCCGCAGGGGAGAGCAGCCCCCGCTGGACAGCGCCCTCCGCCGATCCGTGCGGATCGCCGCCGCCAAGGCCGACGCCGCAGCCCGCATCCCGTTCCCGAGCAAGCACCACGAGCAGGACCACGACATGAACCCCGCCGCCGTCGATCCCACCGCCCGCGCCGAGCAGGCCACCGAACTCCAGACCCAGAACAGGATCCTCGAGATGCAACTCCTCCACGAATCCCTGGCCCGTGCCCATATGCAAGACAGGCTGCACGAGGCCGAGAACCAACGGCTCGTCACCCGGGTCATCCGGGCCCGCAGGCTCAGGCAGCGGGCCGAGCGGGCCTCGATGCGGGCCCGCAAGGCGCTCGCCGTCGCGCTGATGTAGAGCGCCCCCGTGGGCCCGTGTCCTTCGTGGGCCCTCGCCGGACTCCGGTCCACCCCCGTCGTGCCGCAGGCCGCTCCCCTTGGTGGGGGAGCGGCCTGCGGCCGTTGTCGCGGCGCCGGGGGTCAGTCCTCGCGGACCCGGGCGGGCTCGTCGGGCTCGGTGGACCTCGCCGGCCGGTGGTCGGCGAACTCCGGCAGCCACTCCAGCATCTCCGCGCGGAACGGCGCCTTGGCACCCAGCTGGCAGAGCACCCCGATGGTGCTCAGCGTCACCCGGTGGATCAGCAGGTACGCCGGGGGCAGGTTCAGCTGCTTGCCCAGGTTGTAGGCGGGCGAGCGCGGGTCGGCGATCCGGGCCGCCTGGGCGCGCATCCAGGTCCGGGTGAAGTGGAAGTTCTCCACCGCGGCCGGCTCGATGATCGGCAGCAGGTAGTCCAGTACCGCGTCCGGGTCCAGCCGGACCGAGGGCTTCACGAAGCCCTCCTCGCGCAGCATCCGGAGCACGCCCGCCGCGTCCCCGGCCAGCGCCATCCGCAGCGAGGCCCCGATCGGCGCGGGCAGCCCGCCGGGCAGCCGGTCCACGGTGCCGAAGTCCAGCACGCCCAGCCGCCAGCCCGACACCGGGCCGTCGTCCTTCAGCAGCCGGAAGTTGCCCGGGTGCGGGTCGGCGTGCAGCAGACCGGTCCGGGACGGGCCGGCGAACAGGAACCGGGCCAGTAGCTGCCCGGCGCGGTCGCGCTCCTCCTGGGTGCCGCCCGCGATCACCTCGGCCAGCGGGGTGCCGGCCATCCACTCGGTGACCAGTACCTGGTCCGCCTGGGCCACCACGCGCGGCACCACGATGTCCGGGTCGTCCGTGAACTCCTCGGCGTGCCGGCGCTGGGCCTGTGCCTCCAGCTCGTAGTCCAGCTCCTCCGAGACGCGCTCGCGCAGCTCGGCGATCAGCGGCTTGATGTCCAGCCCCGGAATCAGCGGGCCCAGCAGCCAGGCCACTCGGCTCAGCTGCGAGAGGTCCGCGAGCAGCGCGTCGCCCGCGCCCGGGTACTGCACCTTGACGGCGACCGTGCGGCCGTCGTGCCAGACCGCCCTGTGCACCTGGCCGATCGAGGCGGCGGCCGCGGGCCGGTCGTCGAACTCCCGGAACAGCTCGCGCCAGTCGTCACCGAGCCGCTGGGCGAGCGCGGTGTGCACCTTGGCGGCGGGCATCGGGGGAGCGGCGTCCTGGAGCTTGGTGAGCGCCGCCCGGTACGGCCCGGCGACCTCCTCGGGCAGCGCGGCCTCGAAGACGGACAGCACCTGCCCGAACTTCATCGCCCCGCCCTTGAGTTCACCGAGGACCTTGAACAGCTGGTCGGCGGTGGCCTGTTGGAGCTCGGCGGTGACCACCTCGGCGGAGCGGCCGCCGATCCGCCTGCCCAGGCCGAGCGTGGCGCGGCCGGCTATCCCCAGCGGCAGGGCGGCGAGCCGTGCCGTGCGGGTCACTGCCTTGCGCGGAAGATCGCTCACCCCGGGCCTCCATTCCCATGGCCCCCCGGTTCCGGGCGGCCGACCATCTCTACGCCATTGTGCCCGCTCCCCGCTACGCGCCCGCCGGAATTCCGCGGGGCGGGGCGGGAGCGGCCTCCCTTCGCGGGGAGTTGGGAGCTTGGTCCGGGTGGGGCGGGAGTGGTTTCCGGGGGGTGTGCGCAGGAAGTCGGCTCGGCCGACTTCCTGCGCGGAGGAAAGTTGTGACGTTGCTTGCTTCCCGGGGCCCCCTCCCCCCTCCCCCCACCCACCCTCACCACCCACCACCCGCCACACCCACCCACCACCCACCGCCCTGCCCACCCATCCACCCACCCGCCTCGTGCCCCGAGTGGTGGCTTCCCCGTTCCCGTGTGCAGGCCCACGCCCTGCCCGGGGCAGGGCGCGGGCCTCGGAAGGCCTCTCGTGCCCGCCCCCGTGGGGCGTCGACCCCGGTCCGGGGTTGGTCGGGACCACGGGCTCACCTGGCCGTCGGCTCGTCCGGCCGGGTGGGTGCCCGTGGTGCCGTGGGGAGGCCGGTGGCTGCCGAGCCGTGCAGCCGCCGGGCCTGCTCCCGTCAGTTCGGTCCTGCTCCTCCTGCTCCTCCGTCCCCGCTCCTCACGCCGGCGGCAGCGGCTGCCACAGGCAGCCGCAGTCCGGGTGCCCGCGCAGCCGCAGGCGCCGTGGCATGCCGTCCCCGGCCGAGACCTCGCACCAGCCGTCCACGCTCGGTGGCCGGCCGCCGTCCAGGAACACCTGGACGTGCAGTGCCGCCAAGCCGGCGACCGCCGTCGCCAGCGCCGTGTCGCACGCCGGGGTACGGGCCCGGCCGGGGCCTCCGTCGGCCAGCTGGGCCAGCACCCGTGGCCAGGCGGCGTCCTCGTCCTCCCGCCGCAGCACCAGGCAGTGCCCGCAGGCCGACATCCCGGGGATCACCAGCGGCCCGATGATGCCGAACTCCTCGACCACGCCCACGTAGAGGTGCGGCACCCCGGCCCGCAGCAGCAGCCGGGCCTCGTACGTCCCGCCCGCGAAGGCGGCGCTGCCGTCCCGGGGCGCGAGGACCACGAAGTCCGGTGGCGGGTCCCCGGGCCGGCGCCGGGGCACCGGGGCCGGAGGCCGGCCGGCGGCGCGCTGCACCGCCTCCCGGGCCGCCGTCGAGCGCAGCCGTCCGACGTCCCCGGGCGTCAGCCCGGCGGGGGAGCAGTCGCCGGGCTTCACCCGGCCGCCGTCCGCGACCGTGACCGTCCCGGTGCCGCCGGCGGCGAGCACCGCCGCCACGGCGGCGCCGACCCGGCCCGCGCCGCGCACCTCGATCCGGGTGTCGGCCCGGCGGCCCAGGACGGCCGGTGCGGCACCCGGGCCGGAGTGGACCAGGGAGAGCGAGGCGAGGTCCGGTTCGAGGACGGCCCGCTGCTGCGAGGGGAAGCGGGCCAGTGCCCGGGTGCCGGCCTCGGCGTCGTCCAGCAGGCCGGTCTCCTCCAGCCCGGTGAGCAGGGCGTCTGCCGGTTCGCGGCCGAGCCCGATGCGTTCGCCCTCGTCGAGGAGCTCCGGTCGGTCGCGCGTCCCGTCGAGCAGCGCGAGGAAGTCGCAGAGGGTCTTGTCGGCGTTGCCGAGTACCCCGGCGAACCGGGTGACGGTGCCGAACTGCAGGGTTTCCGAGTCCCGCCAGCTGCGGGACAGCGCGGGCTTGAGGGCGAGGCGCACGACGATCTCCCTTCCGATCGTTTCCAGACGGCTGACCGCAGCTTGCCCCATCGCGGCGGTGTCGTGCGGAAAGTTATCCACAGGGTCGTGCATATGATCACGCCATCCGTTCGCACGCCCTGTGGATAACCGGCCATCCTCCCCGGCGTCGGTTTCCGGACACCCGCCGTCGACTTTTCGTTCCCGATCACTCCATGAAAGATTCCGGCCATGGCAGCGGACTTCTGTCCGTGGTACGGGGTAACGTCGTGTGCCATGGCAGCCGAGCGGGACTCCCATCCACCGGCGTCGCGTCGGCGTGCCCGTGCCGCGTCCGGGTCGCAGGTGGCGGCGCCGAACACGCGCGGGCGCCCGGACCAGCGGCAGCAGCCGAGGCCGGCCCCGCCGCAGCCGCCGCCCACCGGCGCCGTGTCCTCCGAGGCGCACGACCGCAGCCGGGTCGAGGTGCGGCGCAGCGCCCGCCGCAGCCGTACCGTCTCCGCCTACCGCGAGGGCGACCGCACCGTCGTGCTGATCCCGGCCCGGATGTCGCACGCCGAGGAGCAGCGCTGGGTCGCGCAGATGCTGGAGAAGCTCGCCGCCCAGGAGTCCCGGCGGATCCCCGGTGACGAGGCCCTGATGGCCCGGGCCCGCGAGCTGTCGGCCGCCTACCTGGATGCCCGCGCCCGGCCCAGCCTGGTCCGCTGGGTCACCAACCAGAATTCCCGCTGGGGCTCCTGCACCCCCAGCGAGGGGACGATCCGCCTCTCCCACCGTCTCCAGGGCATGCCCGAGTACGTGCTGGACTACGTGCTGCTGCACGAGCTGGCGCACCTGCTGGTGCCGGACCACGGTCCGGCGTTCTGGGCCCTGCTGGAGGCCTATCCGCGGACCGAGCGGGCCCGCGGCTACCTGGAGGGCGTGGTCTCCGCCGCCCGGTTGCCGCACATCCCCGGCGCGCGGAACGCGGCCCCGAGTCCGGCCGGGCCGGATCCGGCGGCCTCCTGCGGCTGAGGCCGCGGCGGGATCAGGGCCGGGGCGGCGTGAGCCGGAGGCCGGTCGGTTCGACCGGAGGAACGACGGAAGGGGGCGCGGACCGACAAGGTCCGCGCCCCCTTCCGGTGTCGCACCTCAGCTGGTGAGCTGCCGTGCCCGGGCCACCAGGTCGCGCACCGAGTGGTCGGTGAGCTCCGGCAGCCGGTCGTAGTCGAACCAGCGCAGGTCCAGCGACTCCTCGCTGATCAGCGCCTGCGCGCCGGCCGGGGCCAGCGCGATGTACTGGACGTCCAGGTGGGTGTTCTCCGGCCGGTCCTTGCCGGTGCAGCGGACCAGGTGCCGGTCCAGCTTGGCCGGCACCGGGGCGCCGCCGCTCTCCAGCAGCACCAGGTCGGGGATGCCGGACTCCTCGACGGCCTCGCGCAGCGCGGCCGAGGCGAGGTCGCGGTCGCCCGGCTCGCAGTGCCCGCCCATCTGGAGCCACATGCCGACCTTGGGGTGCAGGGTGAGCAGCACCCGCCCGGCGGCCGCGTCGACGACCGCCGCGCTCGCCGTGATGTGCGCGGGCAGGCAGGAGCGGTAGAGGCCCTCCGGCTGCGCGGCGAGGTGCTCCAGGTAGTCGAGCCGCAGCCGCTCCTGGTCCTGGTCGGCGGGCCGCCACCCGGTCAGCGTGCGGACGGCGTCCGCGTGCAGGCCGGCGGCGGGGGTTCCGGTGCCGGCGGCCCCGGTGGCGGTCGTCTCGGTGGCCGTCATGCGGTGGGCTCGCCCTTTCCGCCGGTGCCGTCCTCGTCGCCCTTCGGATGCTCGTCCTTCTTGGTGAGGTCGGGCTTGCCGGCCGCGGCCTCGCCGAGCAGCTTGTCGAAGGCGTCGAAGTCGATGCCGCCCTCCAGGTCGTCGGCGGAGCCCCGGTGCACGAAGGCGTCCGGGTCGTCGAGGTCGGCGGCGGTGGGCAGCATGTCCGGGTGCTCCCAGAGCGCGTCGCGGCCCTCGATGCCGCGGGCGTCGGCGAGCAGCGCCCAGAGCCGGGAGGCGTCGCGCAGCCGGCGCGGGCGCAGTTCCAGGCCGACGAGGGTGGCGAAGGTCTGCTCGGCGGGCCCGCCGGCCGCGCGCCGGCGGCGGACGGTCTCGCGCAGCGCGCCGGCCTGCGGCAGGTGCGGTTCGGCGGCGGCGTGCACGACGGCGTCGACCCAGCCCTCGACCAGGGCGAGGGCGGTCTCCAGACGGGCGAGCGCGGCCTTCTGCTCGGGGGTGTCCTCGGGCTGGAGCAGCCCGCCGGCCAGCGCCTCCTGGAGGGCCTCCGGGTTGGTCGGGTCGAGCTGGCCGACCAGCTCCTCCATCCGGGAGGTGTCGACCTTGATGCCGCGGGCGTAGGCCTCGACGGCGCCCAGCAGGTGGGCCCGCAGCCACGGCACGTGGGCGAAGAGCCGCTGGTGGGCGGCCTCGCGCAGGGCGAGGTAGAGGCGGACCTCGTCGGCGGGCACGTTCAGGCCCTCGCCGAACTCGGCGACGTTCTGGGGCAGCAGCGCGGCCTTGCCGGCCGGGGCGAGCGGCAGGCCGACGTCGGCGGAGCCGACCACCTCGCCGGCGAGCGCGCCGAGCGCCTGGCCGATCTGGGTGCCGAACATGGCGCCGCCCATCGAGCGCATCACGCCCATCAGCGGCCCGGCCATGGCCTGCATCTCCTCGGGCAGGACGCCGCCCATGGCGTTGCCGACCCGCTCGGCGACCGGGTCCACCAGGTCCTTCCAGACCGGGAGGGTGGCCTCGATCCACTCGGCGCGGCTCCAGGCGACGGCGGTGCCGGCGCCGGAGGGGAACTCGGTGGAGCCGTCGAGCCACAGGTCGGCCAGGCGGACGGCCTCGACGACGGCGGAGCGCTCGGCCGCGCTGACCGAGCGGTCCTTGCTCTTGCCCTCGGCGGGCTCGGCGACCACGGTCTGGCGGGCGATGTTGGTGGCGAGGTCCCAGTTCACCGGGCCGCCCTCGAACGAGAGCATCTGGCCGAGCTGCTGGAAGGCGGCGCCGAGGTCGCCCGGGTTCATGCCGCCGAACATCGCGGCGAAGGGGTTGTCGGCGCCGGGGCCGCCCGGGGCACCGGGCATCCCGAACATCGCGCCGAAGGGGTTGCCGCCGCCGAAGCCGAACGGCTGCGGACCGCTGCCGGACTGCTCCTGGTCCTTCTTCTTCTGCGCGTCGTCGGGCTTGGCCTTGCCGTCCTCGGGCTCCTCGGGAGGAACGCCGAATCCGAAGGGAAGGTCGCTCACGGGGTCCTCGATCCGGTCGGCCGTCATGCGGGTGTGGCGGAAAAGTCTGCGCCCGGGGCGGCGGCGGAGTGGGGGACTCGGGGACGGCTCCCGTGCGGCAGGCCCGCGCCGGGTGCACCGCCGGGCCTTCGCCTCGGGCAGGATGGACGTACGTGACACACGTCCGTACGCACATAAAGCTAACCGTGGAGGATGGCCGGTGAGTTCCCCGCCCTCGGACGTTCGCTCTGGGCTGACCGGAGGAGAGGACGCGCCGGACACCACGGCGCCGCCGTCTCCAGCCTACGGCGGACGGCCGCTGACCGTGGCGGTCACCGGCGCCGCGGGGGTCCTCGGCGAGCGGGTGGCCGCCCGGCTGGTGGCGTCCCCGCACGTGCGCAGGGTCCTCGCGGTGGACGACCGGCGCGGCGATGTGCCGGGCGTCCAGTGGCGGGTGCTCGACGTGCGCGACCCGGCGGTGGCCGAGCGGCTGGCCGGGGTCGACGTGGTGGTGCACCTGGCGATGGACTTCGGCATGGAGTCCGACGCCCGGGCCCGCAGCGCCTACAACGTGCGCGGCGCCCAGACGGTGCTGACCGCGGCCGCGGCCGCCGGGGTGCACCGGGTGGTGCTGTGCACCTCGGCGATGGTCTACGGCGCGCTGGCCGACAACGAGGTGCCGCTCGCGGAGGACTCCGAGCTGCGGGCCACCGAGGAGGCCTCGCTGGTCGGGGACCTGCTGGAGATCGAGCGGCTGGCCCGCCGGGCGCCGCGCGCCCACCCGGGCCTCCAGGTGACGGTGCTGCGCCCGGCCGTGGTGGTGGGCCCCGGCGTGGACACCGTGCTGACCAGGCACTTCGAGGCGCCGCGGCTGCTGGTGGTGGCCGGTTCCCGGCCGTGCTGGCAGTTCTGCCACGTGGACGACCTGGCGGCGGCGCTGGAGTACGCGGCGCTGGGCCTGGTCGAGGGCGAGGTGACGGTCGGCTGCGACGGCTGGCTGGAGCAGGAGGACGTCGAGCGGCTGTCCGGGATCCGGCGGATGGAGCTGCCGGCCTCGCTGGCGCTGGGCACGGCGGCGCGGCTGCACCGGCTGGGCCTGACCCCGGCCCCGGCCGGCGACCTCGCGTACACGATGTACCCGTGGGTGGTGTCCGGCAGCCGGCTGCACGAGGCGGGCTGGCGCCCTGCGCACACCAACGAGCGGGTGCTGGCCGAGCTGCTGGAGCAGGTGTCGGGCAAGCACGCGGTGGCCGGGCGCCGGCTGGGCGGCAAGGAGGCGGCGACCAGCCTGGGGGCGGCCGGGGCGACGGTGGCGCTGGTCGGTACGGCGGCGCTGGTGCGCCGGGCCCGTAAGCGGCGGAGGTTCTGACCGGCCGCGCGAGCCGGTCGACCGGCGCCGCTTCTCACGATGCGAAATCTTCCCGTCGGGATGCGGAAGGCTCTTGCCGCGGACCGTCCCGGATGGGCAATCATGGGGTCATGTCCGAGAACCACGACCCCATCCGGCTGCTCGCCGTCCGCGACACCCCGCTCTCGCTGGACGAGGTGTACGAGGCGGTCGGCGACGACGCGGCCGGCGGCACCACCGTCTTCGTCGGGACGGTCCGGGACCACGACGGCGGCAAGTCGGTCTCCGTGCTGGAGTACAGCTGCCACCCCACCGCCGAGCGGGAGATGCGCCGGATCGCCGAGAAGGTGGCCGCGGACTTCCCGGTCCGGGCGCTCGCCGCGGTCCACCGGGTGGGCCGGCTGGGGATCGGTGACAGGGCCGTGATCGTCGCCGTCTCCTGCGACCACCGCGGCGAGGCCTTCGCGGCCGCCCGCCGGCTGATCGACGACCTCAAGCACGAGGTGCCGATCTGGAAGCACCAGGTCTTCGCCGACGGCGAGGAGGAGTGGGTCGGCGCCGGCGGCTGCTGAGACCGGTCGCGGCGCGCCGGAACCGGGAGGCACGACTCGCGCGTCCGTCGGGGCAGGCGCGCCGGGCCCTCACTCCAACGGGTCCGCGACGGCGCTGCGAATACTCCCTGGAAGTGAGCCGATCGGCCGTCCCGTAACCCGGACGGCGCCGGCCGCGTTGTCCGCCGGAGTGGTTAATCTGCTCATAGACACGACGAGCTGGGAGTACTGGTATGGGTGCGCTCGCCTGGCTGATCATTCCGGGTGTCGCCGGCATCGCCGCCGGCCTCTGGGCGGTGTGGGCCCAACGGGAGCCGCGGGCCACCGGGGACCCGGCCTCACTCGCCGAGCACCGGCGCTTCATGGCCGCCATGGAGCGCACCACCGCGGGCACCGCCGCCCCCGGTGAGGGCTCCGGCAGGTAGCCCGGCGGGCGCCCTTCGAGGCGGGTCCCGTACTGTCGAGGCATGCCACGCCGCTCCGCGACGATGCTCGCTGCCACCCTGCTGCTCATAGCGCTGCTCTGCGTCTCGGTGCTGATGAAGGTGCCGTACACGGAGATGAGCCCGGGGCCGACGTACAACACGCTCGGCAGCCAGGGCGGCAAGCCGGTGATCAGCATCAGCGGGCACGAGTCGTACCCGACGAGCGGTCACCTCAACATGACCACCGTCCAGGTCACCGGGGCCAAGTACGAGCCCAGCCTGGTCAACGCGGTGGTCGGCTGGCTGCGGGACGACGTGCTGGTGGTGCCGCACGACAACGTCTACCCCAAGGGGCAGTCGGACGCGGAGGCCAAGAAGCAGAACGCCGAGGAGTTCGCCTCCTCCGAGGACAGCGCCCGCACCGCGGCGCTCAAGCAGCTGGGCATCCCGGTCGGCAGCGAGCTGATCGTGAAGTCGGTCACCGCGGGCGCCCCGGCCGAGGGCCGGCTGCACGCGGGCGACCAGATCGTGGCCGTGGACGGCGTGCCGGCCGGCTCGGTCGAGCAGGTGGTCGCGGCCGTCACCAAGCACAAGCCGGGCGAGTCGGCGGTCTTCACCGTCGTCCCGCGGGTCAAGGACGCGAACGGCGCCGCCGCGGCGGGCGGGCGGACCGACGTCGCCGTCCCGACCGTACGGGCCAAGGACCTCGACCCCAAGGCCCCGGCCGAGCGGGCCGAGCTCGCGGTGGTGGGCATCGGCACCGGGATCCGGCACACCTACCCGTTCCAGATCGACATCGGCCTGCAGGACGTCGGCGGCCCGAGCGCCGGCCTGATGTTCTCGCTCGGCATCATCGACAAGCTCACCCCGGGCGGCGACCTCACCGGCGGCAAGTTCGTGGCCGGCACCGGGACCATCGACGACGACGGCAAGGTCGGCCCGATCGGCGGCATCTCGATGAAGCTGATCGCCGCCCGGGACGCCGGGGCCGAGTACTTCTTCACCCCGTCCTCGAACTGCGCCGAGGCGGGCAAGAACGTCCCGTCCGGGCTGACCCTGATCAGGACGGACACGCTGGACGGCGCGCTGAAGTCGCTGGAGCAGGTCCGCTCCGGGCAGACCTCCGCGCTGCCGTCCTGCACGGCCGAGTAGCTGCCGTCAGCGGCCGGGTGGCGGCGAAGCAGCCGCCGGACAGCGGCCGCCGGCCGCCGCCGGCAGCTGCCGGGGAAGGCGTCAGGCGAAGGTCGCCAGCAGCGCGTCGGTCAGGCCGGGCACCAGGTCGGGGCCGGTCAGCACCTCGCGGGCGACGTCCTTGGAACGCAGCCGCAGGGCGATCTCCTTCTTGCCGTCGCGGAGCACCGCGGCGGTGATCCGCACCTCCTCGCGCTTGGGGTGGTTTGCCACCCACTCGGCGAGCTGGGCGTCGCTGGCACCGCGCGGGCGGGACTGCTCGGCGCCCGGGGGCAGCATCAGGCGCTCGACGACCAGGGCGCAGCCGGCCACGGAGTCGGGCCAGGCGATGGTGCCGAGGAACTTGTCGAGCTCCATGCCGGCCGGCAGCTCGTCCTGCTCGATCGGGGTCAGGCCGGCCTGGTCGCCCTCGGCGAGGCCGAGCTGCTTGGCGATCTTCGGGTTGGCCTTGCGCAGGGCGGCGCTGTCCACCAGGGCGAACAGCCGGGCCGGGAGGTCCCAGCCGAGGGTGGCGGCGTACTCGTCGATCTCCAGCGCGGCCCGGGTCAGCGGGGTGGCGGCCGGGAGCTTGGAGACGTCGTCGGGGGAGTTGTTCAGATCAGACGCGTCGGACATGCCTCAATCCTCACACGCCGGGCGGGCCGCGCTCGCCGGGCGGTGCGCCGGGAGGGCGGTCGGGGGGACGGCGGGGAGGCGGGTCGGGAGGCGGCCGGGGTAGCCGGAGGGGCCGGGGCGGCGACGGCCGGGTGCGGTCGGATGTCGTAACCGTCTGCTAACGGTGGGAACTCGGCCAAAGCCTGGTTAAGTTTCTCTGACGACCGGACCCATTCAGACGACACAGCCGAGGTGCCACCGTGGTCTTCCAGATGCCCGAACGCTCAGGGCCGGGTTTCCGGCGCAGGGTAGGCCCGCCCTCCCGGCGGGCGCGGGTGGCCCTGCTGACCCTGGGCGTGCTCGCGGTGCTCTTCCTGCTGTTCGTCATGTTCGCGGGCTTCTGGACGGACTGGCTGTGGTTCAGGTCGGTCCACTTCTCCTCGGTGTTCACCACCCAGCTGTGGACGAAGGTCGGCCTGTTCGCGGTGTTCGGCGTGCTGATGGCGGTGATCGTCGGCTTCAACGTCTGGCTGGCGCACCGGCTGCGGCCGCCGCTGTCGGCGATGTCGGTGGAGCAGCAGAGCCTCGACCGCTACCGGGCCGGGCTGGCGCCGTTCAAGCGCTGGGCGCTGATCGGGATCTCGCTGGTGATCGGCCTGGTGGCCGGGGCAGCGGCCTCCGGGCAGTGGCGGACCTGGCTGATGTGGACGAACTCGACCTCCTTCGGTGAGAAGGACTCCCAGTTCGGCATGGACGTCTCGTTCTACGCCTTCGACCTGCCGTTCTACGAGTTCGTGCTGGGCTTCGCGTTCAGCGCGGTGATCGTCTCGCTGCTGACCTCGGCGCTGGTGCACTACCTGTACGGCGGGCTGCGGCTCCAGGGCCCGGGCCGCCGGGCGAGCGCGGGCGCGCAGGGGCACCTGGCGGTGCTGCTGGGCGTGTTCGTGCTGCTGAAGGCCGTCGCGTACTGGCTGGACCGGTACGCGCTGGCGGTGAAGACCGGCGCGTACAAGGGCGTCTCCGGCTGGACCGGCCTGCGCTACGTGGACGCCAACGCGTTCCTGCCGGCCAAGACCATCCTGTTCTTCGTCGCGATCATCTGCGCGGTGCTGTTCTTCCTGACCCCGATCCGCCGCACCTGGGCCCCGGCCCTGATCGGCCTGGGGCTGATGGTGCTGTCGGCGGTGCTGATCGGCGGGCTGTACCCGGCGATCGTGCAGCAGTTCCAGGTCAAGCCGAACGAGCAGGCCAAGGAGACGCCGTACATCCAGAAGAACATCGACGCCACCCGCCAGGCGTACGGGATCGCGGACGCGCAGACCACCCAGTACACCCCGCAGGGCACCACCAACGCCGACGCGCTCAAGCCGGACGCGCAGACCGTCGCGGACATCCGGCTGCTGGACCCGAACGTGGTCTCGCCGGCGTTCCAGTCGCTGGAGCAGCAGCGCAACTACTACGCCTTCCCGAACACGCTGGACGTGGACCGCTACGGCACCGGGCAGGGCAAGCAGGACAGCGTGATCGGCCTGCGCGAGCTCGACCTGAACGGCGTGCAGCGCAACTGGATCAACGACCACTTCAAGTACACCCACGGCTACGGTGCGGTGGTCGCCAAGGGCAACCAGGTCGACGACAAGGGCCAGCCGGTGTTCACCGAGTCGGGCCTGCCGGCCACCGGCACGCTGGGCGACTACCAGCAGCGGATCTACTACGGCGAGAAGACCACCACGTACTCGATCGTGGGCGGCGCCAACAAGGAGATCGACTACACCGATCCCAAGACCGGCCAGAACGCCGAGTACACCTACTCCGGCGGCAGCGGGGTCTCGCTGGACAACCCGCTGACCCGGGCCGCGTACGCGGTGCGCTTCGCCGAGCCGCAGATCCTCTACGCGGGGGCGATCACCGACGGCGCCAAGGTGATCTACAACCGGACGCCGAAGGAGCGGGTGGAGAAGGTCGCCCCGTGGCTGTCGATCGACGCCGACCCGTACCCGGTGGTGCAGGACGGCCGGGTGCTGTGGGTGCTGGACGGCTACACCACCTCGGACGGCTTCCCGTTCTCGTCGAAGACGACGCTGGGCGCCGCCACCAAGGACTCGCTGACCAACCAGCGCGGTGAGCTGCTGACCGTCGCCAACCAGGTCAACTACATCCGCAACTCGGTGAAGGCCACGGTGGACGCCTACACCGGCGAGGTGAAGCTCTACCAGTGGGACGAGAAGGACCCGGTCCTGAAGACCTGGATGAAGGCGTTCCCGGGCACCGTCGAGCCGAAGGCGGACATCCCGCAGACGCTGCTGCCGCACCTGCGCTACCCGCAGGACATGTTCAAGGTGCAGCGCGACCTGCTCGGCCAGTACCACGTC
Source organism: Kitasatospora sp. NPDC092039 (assembly GCF_044756065.1). Classification (NCBI taxonomy): domain Bacteria; kingdom Bacillati; phylum Actinomycetota; class Actinomycetes; order Kitasatosporales; family Streptomycetaceae; genus Kitasatospora; species Kitasatospora sp. NPDC092039. Next base: position 66,821 of record NZ_JBIVSD010000008.1, read on the forward strand.
ACCGACGCCAACTCCTTCTTCAACGGCAGTGACATCTGGCAGGTCCCGGTGGACCCGACCAGCGACACCAAGCAGGTCCAGCCGCCGTACTACGTGACGGTGCGGATGCCGGACACCAACGCCGCGAGCTTCTCGCTCACCAGCACCTTCGTGCCCAACCAGCGGCCCAACCTGGCGGCGTTCATGGCCGTCAACGCGGATCCGGGCGACGACTACGGGAAGATCCGCGTCCTGAAGATGACGGGCGAGAGCGGCGCCCCCGGCCCCGGCCTGGTGCAGTCGAAGTTCAACTCCCGCCAGGAGGTGGCCTCGCAGATCTTCGCGCTGAAGAGCGGCGGGGACGCCGAGCTGGAGTACGGCAACCTGCTGACCCTGCCGGTCGGCGGCGGGCTGCTCAACATCGAGCCGGTGTACGTGCGCGGGCGCGGGGCCAAGTACCCGACGATGCAGAAGGTCCTGGCGGTGTACGGGGACGACAACGTGGCGTTCGAGGACACCCTGGAGGCCGCGCTGAAGAAGGTGTTCGGCGGGGCGCCCCCGGCGACCACCCCGACCGTGCCGTCCACGCCGGGCACCCCGACCACCCCGACGACCCCGACCGCGCCCGCCACGCCGGCGCCGGGCGGGACGATCTCGCCGGAGCTCCAGAAGGCGCTCTCGGACGCGGAGAAGGCGTACAACGACAGCCAGGCCGCGTTCAAGAACGGTGACTGGGTGGCCTACGGCAACGCCCAGAAGGCGCTCGGCGACGCCCTGAAGGCCGCCGAGGCGGCCCGCGGCGGCAGCCCGGCGCCCGCCCCGACCGGCACGCCCGCCCCGGGTGCCACGGGCGGCGGAGCGCCCAGCCCGCAGCCGTAGCCGCTGAGCTGCGGCGACCGTTTTCCGTTCCACCCCGCGTCCGTGCTAGAGTTCAACTACCGACGCGGGGTGGAGCAGCTCGGTAGCTCGCTGGGCTCATAACCCAGAGGTCGCAGGTTCAAATCCTGTCCCCGCTACAAAGGCCAGAGGCCCGGAGGATCCTTCCTCCGGGCCTCTGGTGTTTCCCCCGCCGTCCGCCCGCCGCTCCCGTGGCGTTCCTCGTCCCGAAGCGGCGGGAACCGCTCCGGTACTATCGACCGTCGCCAAGGAGGACGGCAGCGGGGTTTGTGAGGTTGAAGTGTCGGGAAATCGACAAAGCGCCGAAGCAATTTCGTCGGCTTCGGGTCGGCCCCGCCGGAATTCGGCCGGGGCAGGTGTACGCGGGTACTGGGTGATGCGACGATGGGACACATGGGGGACGGCGCACGGCCGCTGACCGGCCGTCGGGTCCGGCGCCTCTCCTGGGAGTCCCCCCGGTCGCGCGCCGGGGCACGATGCCGCGACACTCTGGGGGAGCGGGAGTCGGCATGAGGCTGATCGGCAAGTCAGGCGCCAGGTCCGCGGCGGCCGCCGAGGCGGACACCGACGCCTGGGCGGAGAGCACCGCCAGCCGCCCCGGAGCCCTGCCCGCCCAGCGCACCAGCGGACTGTCCGAACGCCCCCCGACCGCGGGCTACGGCCCCGACAGCCTCGTCCACGTGTCGACCCGTCAGTTCGCCTCCGCCGTCGGCGCGTACGGGGAGCGGCCCGGCGCGGAGCAGGCCGCCGGCGCCGCGCTCGACCCGGCCGGCCTCGACTCGACCAGCTTCGAGACCGCCCTCGCCGCCCGCGAGTCCGCCGCCCTGGAGGCCCGCCACCGGCAGGCCGCCGACGGCGGCGACCCGGACGCCGCCGGCCGGCTCGGCACCCTGCTGCTGCGCCGCGGCGAACTGGAGGACGCCGAGCCCTACCTGCGCGCCGCCGCGGCCGCCGGGGTGCGCGCCGCCGCCAACAACCTCGGCGTGCTGCTGCACCAGCAGGGCCACCGGGCCGAGGCCGGCCAGTGGTGGCGCCAGGCGGCCGTGGCCGGCAGCGCGCCGGCCGCGCACGCGCTCGGGCTGCAGCTGCGCGACCAGGGCGAGGAGGAGGCCGCCGAGTACTGGCTGCACTTCGCCGCCGACCACGGCCACCCGCTGGGCGCCTACGCGCTGGGCGACCTGATGGAGCACCGGCGCGACGTGCGCGCCGAGCGCTGGTTCAAGGTGTCCGCCGACGCCGGGCACCGGGAGGCCTCCTACCGGCTGGCCCGGATGCGCGAGGCCGCCGGGGACAAGGAGACCGCCGAGACCTGGTACCGCACGGCCGCCGCGCGCAGCCACGCCCGCGCCGCGCTGCGGCTGGGCGTGCTGCTGGAGGAGCGGGCCCGCACCGACGGGTCGCTGCTGGAGGAGGCGGCCCGCTGGTACCGGCAGGCCGCGCAGAACGGGGAGCCGCGCGCGGCCTGCGCGCTGGGCTTCCTGCTGCGCGACTCCGGGGACCAGGCGGCCGCCGCCGAGTGGTGGCAGGAGGCCGCCGAGGCCGGGGACGGCAACGCCGCCAACGCGCTGGGCGCGCTGCACGCGAGCCGGGGCGAGGCCGCCGCGGCCGAGCACTGGTACCGCGTGGCGCTGGACGCCGGCGACCAGAACGGCGCCTTCAACCTCGGCCTGCTCTGTGCCGGGACCGGCCGCGAGCAGCAGGCCGAGCAGTGGTACCGCCGGGCCGCGTACGCCGGGCACCGGGAGGCCTGCAACGCGCTGGCCGTGGTGCTGCTGCAGCGCGGTGACGAGTCCGGCGCCCAGCCCTGGTTCTCCAAGGCGGCCGAGGCCGGCAGCGTGGACGGCGCGTTCAACCTCGGCGTGCTGCACGCCGGGCGCGGCGAGCACCGGCAGGCCCAGGAGTGGTACGCGCGGGCCGCGGCCGAGGGGCACGGCGAGGCGGCCCTGCAGCTCGCGGTCGTCCAGGAGCAGCGCGGCAACCTGGCCGGGGCGCTGGAGCGCTACCGGCAGGCGGCGGCCGGCGGGTCGGCTGAGGGCGCGTTCCGGCTGGCCTCGCTGCTGGACCGGCGCGGGGACGCGGACGCCGAGGCCGAGCACTGGTACGCGGTGGCGGCCGACGCCGGGCACCGCCGGGCGCAGGTGCGGATGGGCGTGCGGGCGGCCGAGCGCGGGGCGCTGGAGATCGCCGAGAGCTGGTACCGGCGGGCCGCCGAGGCGGGCAGCCGCAGCGCGGCGTTCAACCTGGGGCTGCTGCTGGCCCGGCAGGACAGCGAGGCCGAGGCGATGCTCTGGTACACCCGGGCCGCCGACGCCGGGCACGGCCGGGCGGCGCTGCGCCTGGCGCTGCTGGCGCTGCGCCGCGGGGAGCCGGTGCACGCGGAGAACTGGTGCCGGCGGGCGATCGACTCCGGGCCGGCCGAGGTGGCCGAGCGGGCCGGGCGCCTGCTGGGCGCGCTGAGCGCCGAGCTGAGCGCGTAGCCCCCGGTCGGGCCGGGCGCCGCTGGGCGCGCCGAGCGCCGCGCTGGTCGCGCAACTACGCGGTCAGGGGCGGCAGTTCGGGCACAGGCCGCGGTAGGTGACCTCGGCGGCGGTGACCGTGAAGCCGAAGCGTTCGGCGGCGGGGAGGGCGGCGAGCGGGTCGCCGTGCGGGTGGACGTCGCGGATCGCGCCGCAGCCCGAGCAGATCAGGTGCTGGTGGGCGCGGTGGGCGTTGGGGTCGTAGCGCTTGGCGCGGCCGTCGGTGGCGACCTCCAGGACCTCGCCGAGGCCGACGAGTTCGCCGAGCGTGTTGTAGACGGTGGCGCGGCTGATCTCGGGCAGTCGGGCGGTCGCCCGGGCGTGCACCTCGTCCGCGGTGAGGTGGACGTGGTCGCCGTCCAGGACCTCGGCGACGACCCGGCGTTGCGAGGTCAGTCGCCAGCCTCGTGCGCGCAGTCTCTCCAGCAGGTCGCTCATGCCATCCAGAGTAGGTCAGGCTCCGAGATTGGTTCCAGTATTGACTTGGACAAAGTCCAAGTTAGGATCGTGTCATCGAGACCGGATACCGCGGAGGCACTCCCATGACGACCCAGGACGAGCTGCGCCCGACCCTGACCACGGAGGCGGGTGCCCCCGTCGCCGACAACCAGAACACCGAGACGGCGGGCGTCGGGGGCCCCGCGCTCATCCAGGACCAGCTCCTGTTCGAGAAGCTCGCGCACTTCAACCGCGAGCGGATCCCGGAGCGCGTGGTGCACGCCCGCGGCGCCGGCGCGTACGGCACCTTCACCGTGACCGCCGACGTGACGCCCTGGACCCGGGCGGCGTTCCTGTCCGGGGTCGGCAAGCAGACCGAGGTCTTCCTGCGCTTCTCCACCGTGGCGGGCAACCTCGGCGCGGCCGACGCGGTGCGCGACCCGCGCGGCTTCGCGCTGAAGTTCTACACCGAGGAGGGCAACTACGACCTCGTCGGCAACAACACCCCGGTGTTCTTCATCAAGGACGCCGTCAAGTTCCCCGACTTCATCCACACCCAGAAGCGGGACCCGTACACCGGCTCGCAGGAGGCGGACAACGTCTGGGACTTCTGGGGCCTGTCGCCCGAGGCCACCCACCAGGTGACCTGGCTGTTCGGCGACCGCGGCATCCCGGCCTCGTACCGGCACATGAACGGCTACGGCTCGCACACCTACCAGTGGCAGAACGAGGCCGGCGAGCACTTCTGGGTCAAGTACCACTTCAAGACCGACCAGGGCATCCGCAACCTCACCCAGGCCGAGGCCAACGCCCTCGCCGGCGAGGACCCGGACAGCCACCAGCGCGACCTGCGCCAGTCGATCGAGCGCGGCGAGTTCCCCAGCTGGACGGTGCAGGTCCAGATCATGCCGGCGGCCGACGCGGCGAACTACCGCTTCAACCCCTTCGACCTGACCAAGGTCTGGCCGCACGCCGACTACCCGCCGATCGAGATCGGGAAGCTGGAGCTCAACCGCAACCCCGACAACGTCTTCGCCGAGGTCGAGCAGTCGGTGTTCTCCCCGGCGCACTTCGTGCCCGGCATCGGCCCGTCCCCGGACAAGATGCTCCAGGGCCGCCTGTTCGCGTACGCCGACGCCCACCGCTACCGGGTCGGCATCAACGCCGACCACCTGCCGGTGAACCGCCCGCACGCCACCGAGGCCCGCACCAACGGCCGGGACGGCCACCTGTACGACGGCCGCCACGGCCGGCAGAAGAACTACGAGCCGAACAGCTTCGGCGGGCCGGTGCAGACCGGCCGCCCGCTGTGGGCCGCGACCGCCGTCGACGGCACCACCGGCAACCACGTCGCGCCCTCGCACGCCGAGGACGACGACTTCGTGCAGGCCGGCGCCCTGTACCGGCTGTTCTCCGAGGAGGAGAAGCAGCGGCTGATCGCCAACCTGTCGGGCTTCATCGCCAAGGTCTCCGCCGACCGCGAGGACATCGTGGAGCGGGCGGTCGACAACTTCCGCAAGGCCGACGCCGACTTCGGGCAGCGGCTGGACGCGGCGGTCCGGGAGCTGCGCAAGCAGTAGTCCGTCGGGCCGGAGGACGGCGGCCCCCGTGACCGGCTCCCACCGGTCACGGGGGCCGCGCCGGCTCTCAGACCGAGAGCCGGCGCAGGGCCTCCTCGTGTAGCAGGCCGTTGGAGGCGACGGCGTCGGCGCCGCCCGGGCCGGGGACACCGTCCAGGCCGGTGAAGCGGCCGCCGGCCTCCTCCACGATGATGCAGTTGGCCGCCATGTCCCACAGCGACAGCTCGGGCTCGGCGGCGATGTCGACGGCGCCCTCGGCGACCATCATGTAGGACCAGAAGTCGCCGTAGGCGCGGGTGCGCCAGCAGGCGCGGGTGAGGTCCAGGAACGGGTCGAGGCGCCCGCGCTCCTCCCAGCCGGTGAGCGAGGAGTACGAGAAGGACGCGTCCTCGATCCGGGAGACGCCGGAGACGTGCAGCCGGGAGGCCTTGGCCAGGCTGCGGCCGCCGAACGCGCCCAGGCCCTTGGCGGCCCACCAGCGGCGCTGCAGCGCGGGGGCGGACACGATGCCGACCACCGGGCGCTCGACGCCGTCCGGGCCGTCCTCCAGCAGGGCGATCAGGGTGGCCCAGACCGGGACGCCGCGGATGTAGTTCTTGGTGCCGTCGATCGGGTCGATCACCCAGCGGCGCGGACCCGAGCCCTGGAGACCGAACTCCTCGCCGAGGACGGCGTCGCGCGGGCGGGCGCGCTGCAGCACGCCGCGCACCAGCTCCTCGGCGGCCTTGTCGGCGTCGCTCACCGGGGTGAGGTCGGGCTTGGTCTCGATCTTCAGGTCGAGGGCGCGGAAGCGCTCCAGGGTGACCGAGTCGGCCGAGTCGGCGAGGACATGGGCGAGTCGGAGGTCGTCGTGGTAGTCGGCCATGCCGGAAACCCTAGCGAGCCTCCTCCGATCGGCACAGCCGGGCTCGCGGAGCGGGGCGGACCGGGTGCGGCGCGCGGACGCCCGGCGCGGTGCCGCTCAGTGCGCCGTGCCGCTGAGCTGGAGGCCGATGACGCCGGCGATCACCAGCGAGATCGAGACCAGCTTGAGCACCGAACTGCTCTCGTTCAGGAAGAACATGCCGTAGATCGCGGTGCCGGCCGCGCCGATGCCCGTCCACACCGCGTAGGCGGGGCCGACCGGCAGGCTCTTCAGGGAGAGGGTGAGCAGGCCGAAGCTGCCGAGGGCGAACACGCAGAAGCTGATGGTGGGCCAGAGCTTGGTGAAGCCCTCGCTGAGCTTGAGGTTGATCGCGAAGCCGGTCTCCAGCAGGCCGGCCAGGACCACCAGGGCCCATGCCATCGCGTGCCCTCCCTGTCGATCGACGGTCGGGCCGGGGACGGGCCGACCTTCCTATGATCACCAGGTGGGGCCGCTCCGACACCTCGAACGGGCCACCAACCCCGGGGAGGGGCGCGGCGCCCGCGGGCTCAGTCGGCCTCGCCCTCCTTGCTGGCCAGCAGCCGGCGCAGCGAGTAGAGCCGGGCGGCCTCGGCGTGGCCGTCCTCGACCCAGGCGTCCAGCGCGCAGTCCGGCTCGTCGTGGCTGCACGCGCGCGGGCAGTCGACGGTGCCGGGCTCCAGGTCGGGGAAGGCGTGGATGACCCGGGACGGGTCGATGTGCGAGAGGCCGAAGGACCGGAAGCCGGGGGTGTCGATCACCCAGCCGGGATCCAGCGCCTTCTTCGAGCCCGGCTTGGCGCCGGGCGGCGGCGGCAGCCGCAGCGCCAGGGCGGAGACGGTGGTGTGCCGGCCGCGGCCGGTGACCGCGTTGACCCGCCCGGTCTGCCGCTGGCGGTCCGGGACCAGTGCGTTGACCAGGGTGGTCTTGCCGACGCCGGAGTGGCCGATGAACACCGTGGACAGGCCGCGCAGGTGCGCGCGGACGGCCTCGGCGCCGGTGGTCTCCAGCTCGTCGCGGCGGGTGACCACGTAGGTGATGCCCAGCGGGGCGTAGGAGTCCAGCAGCGACGAGGCCGGGGCGAGGTCCGACTTGGTGAGCACCAGCAGCGGCTCCATGCCCGCGTCGTAGGCCGCCACCAGGCAGCGGTCGATCAGCCGGGGCCGCGGCTCCGGGTCCGCCAGGGCGGTGACGATGGCCAGCTGCTCGGCGTTGGCGACCACGATCCGCTCGTACGGGTCGTCGTCGTCCGCGGTGCGCCGCAGCACCGAGCTGCGCTCCTCGACCCGGACGATCCGGGCCAGGGTGTCGGCGTCCCCGGAGAGGTCGCCGACCAGGTTGACCACGTCGCCGACGACGACGCCCTTGCGGCCCAGCTCGCGGGCCTTCATGGCGACGACCTCGCGCTCCTGCTTCGTCCCCGGGTCGACCAGGCAGGTGATCCGGCCGCGGTCGACGGTCAGCACCATCGCCTCGGCCGCGTCCTCGTGCTTGGGCCGGATCCTGGTCCGCGGCCGGGAGCCCCGGCGGGCCGGGCGGTTGCGGATGTCGTCCTCGTCGGCGTCCTTGCCGTAGCGGCGCATGTGCTCAGTCTCCGCTCAGAGGTCCGCCGCCGCTTCGCCGAGCAGTTCGGCCCACATCCCGGGGAAGTCCGGGAGGGTCTTGGCGGTGGTGGCCACGTTCTCGACCTCCACGCCCGGCACGGCGAGGCCGAGCACGGCCGCGGCGGTGGCGAGGCGGTGGTCCTCGTAGGTGTGGAAGGTGCCGCCCCGCAGCGGGCGGGGGCGGATCCGCAGGCCGTCCTCGGTCTCGGTGACGTCGCCGCCCAGGTCGTTGATCTCCTTGGCGAGCGCGGCGAGCCGGTCGGTCTCGTGCAGGCGCAGGTGGGCGATGCCGTACAGGTGGGACTCGGAGTCGGCCAGCGCGGCGACGGCGGCGATCACCGGGGTGAGCTCGCCGACGTCGTGCAGGTCCGCCTCGATGCCGTGGATCCGGCCGGTGCCGGTGAACTGGAGGCCCTCGTCGGTGAACTCGCAGGCGCCACCCATCCGGGTGTAGATCTCGCGCAGCTGGTCACCGGGCTGGGTGGTGTGCCGGGGCCAGTCCCGCACGGTGACCCGGCCGCCGGTCACGAGGGCGGCGGCGAAGAACGGCGCGGCGTTGGAGAGGTCCGGCTCGACCACCAGGTCGCGGCCGATCAGGGCGCCGGGGGTGACCCGCCAGACGTCCCTCTCGCCGCCGTCCTCGGGGGCGTCGACCTGGGCGCCGGCGAGGCGCAGCATCTCGACGGTCATCCGGATGTGCGGCAGCGACGGGACCGGGCCGCCGACGTGGCGGACCTCGATGCCGTGGTTGTAGCGGGCGCCGGAGAGCAGCAGGGCGGAGACGAACTGGGACGACGAGGAGGCGTCCAGCTCGACCGGGCCGCCGTCCAGCGAGCCGGTGCCGTGCACGGTGAGCGGGAAGGCGCCGCGGCCGCCGTCCTCGATCCGGGCGCCGAGCGCGCGCAGGGCGTCGATCACGCCGTGCTGGGGGCGCTCGTAGCAGCGCGGGTCGCCGTCGAAGTGCACCGGGCCGTCGGCGAGGACGGCGAGCGGGGGCAGGAAGCGCATCACGGTGCCGGCGTTGCCGACGTCGACCGAGGCGGGGCCGAGCAGCGCGGGGGCGGGGATGACCCGCCAGGCCTCGCCGCCGCCGGTGCCGCCGGAGTCGTTGTTGACCTTCTCCTCGATGGTGACCCCGAGGGCGCGCAGGCCGTCGGCCATCAGCTGGGAGTCGCGGCTGCGCAGCGGGCGGCGCACCCAGCCCGGCCCGTCGGCGAGTGCCGCCAGCACCAGGGCCCGGTTGGTGACCGACTTGGAGCCGGGGATGGTGACGGTGGCGTCGACGGGGCTGGTCGCGACGGGGGCGGGCCACAGGGTCTCGGTCATGGGGCAAGTCTAGGGGCCGTACGGGAACGGAACGTGACTCGCCCGCTCGCCCGATCGCAGCTCGGGGCGGGGCTCGCCCGCTCGCCTCCGGGTTCTCGGACCCGGCGCCGACGGTCGGCGCTCCGGCGCTCGTGCCGGGCCGGCCGTTCCTCCGGCGGGCCGGGTCAGGAGAGCGGCTGGAGCAGCCAGGCGGCGCCGAGGGCGAGGCAGGCGAGGGCGACGAGCAGGAAGACGGTGACCCAGGCGAGGGCGGGGACGTGGGTGAGGCGGGCGAGCTGGTCGGCGTCGGAGTCGCGGGCCCAGCCGATCCGGCGCTGGTGCTGGAGCTCCAGGACGGGGCGGACGGCGCCGAGGAGCAGGAACCAGCAGCCGAGGTAGGCGAAGCCGGCCTGGACCTCGGCGCTGCCGAACCAGGAGACCAGGAAGAAGGCGCCGCCGGCGACCAGCACGGTGAGGAAGCCGAAGGCGTTGCGGATGCGCAGCAGCAGGGCGAGCAGCAGCACGATCGCCAGCCAGAGCAGCAGGGTGATCCGGTCGGCGGCGAGCAGGGCGGCGCAGCCGAGGCCGAGCAGGGCGGGGGCGGTGTAGCCGGCGGCGGCGGTGAGGACCATGCCGGGGCCGGTGGGGCGCCCGTAGGAGAGGGTGATCCCGGAGGTGTCGGAGTGCAGCCGGATGCCGGCCAGCTTGCGGCCGGTGGCCAGGGCGACCAGGCCGTGGCCGCCCTCGTGGGCGATGGTCACGGCGTTGCGCGCGACGTGCCAGAGCGGCCGGGCCAGGACGGTGAGCAGGGCGGCGGCGCCGGTGGCCAGGACCAGCCAGCCGGGTGGGGCGGTCTGGGTGCCGGTCACCTGGTTCCACAGGTCGCCGAAGGTGTGGTGGTTCGCGTTCATCGGTGTCTTCCCGCCTCCGTCCGCCGCACTGGGCCGTCGCGTTGGGCCGTTCGGGGCAGCCTCCCATGCGGGGGACGGGCGGGAGGGGGCGGGAGGGGGCGGGAGGTTCTGATCCGGACGGACGGGTCCGGCACACCGGCGGCATGGCAAGCTGGCCCGCATGTGCGGTCGGTTCGCAGCCAGCAGCAAGCCCGAGGACGTCGTCGAGCTGTTCGACGTCGAGCACTGGGATCCCACGGAGACCCTGGACCCGAACTGGAACGTCGCGCCGACCAACAGCGCCTTCGTGGTGCTGGAGCGGCTGGGCCGGGAGCGGCCGCGGCCGCTGCGGCAGCTGCGGGTGCTGCGCTGGGGGCTGGTGCCGCAGTGGTCGAACTCCGCCGAGACGGCGGTGAAGATGATCAACGCCCGGTCGGACACGGTGCACGAGAAGCCCTCGTACCGGCAGGCCTTCGCCGCGCGCCGGTGCATCCTGCCGGTGGACGGCTACTACGAGTGGCAGACGGTGCCGGGGGAGCGCGGCAAGGCGCGCAAGAAGCCGTACTTCGTCTCCCGGGCGGACGGCACCCCGCTGGCGCTGGCCGGGCTGTACGAGTTCTGGCGCAACCGGGCGGTGCCGCCGGGGCACCCGGAGGCCTGGCTGGTGACGTTCACCATCGTCACCACGGACGCCGAGGAGGCGCTGGCGCCGATCCACGAGCGGATGCCGCTGTTCCTGGACCGGCAGGACTGGGACGAGTGGCTGGACCCGCGGCTGACCGACCCGGACGCGCTGCGCCGGCTGCTGACACCCCCGCGGCCGGGCGCGCTGCTGGCCACCCCGGTGTCGCCGGCGGTCGGCAGCATCCGCAACAACGGCCCGGAGCTCAAGGAGCCGTGGGCCGAGGCCGAGTACGAGACCACCCTGTTCTGACCCCACCCGGCCTGTCCCGACCGGTCCTGAACTGTTCCGATCTGTTGTGCACACCCCTGGAGTCACCGCGATGAGCACCACCGAACTGGTCCCCACCGAGGCCGGGGAGGCCCGGGTCAGCTACCACCGGGCCGCGCGGCCGCGGGCCGTGCTGGCGCTCGGCCACGGTGCGGGCGGCGGGATCGAGGCCCGGGACCTGGTGGCGCTGGCCGGGCGGCTGCCGGCCCGGGGGATCACCGTGGCGCTGGTCGAGCAGCCCTGGCGGGTGGCGGGCCGCAGGCTCGCCCCGGCGCCGAGGACGCTGGACCTCGGCTGGCGGCCGGTGGCGGAGCGGCTGGCCGGGCAGGGGCTGCCGCTGGTGGTGGGCGGGCGCAGCGCCGGGGCGCGGGTGGCCTGCCGGACGGGCGCGGCGACCGGGGCGGTCGGGGTGGTGGCGCTGGCGTTCCCGCTGCACCCGCCGGGCAAGCCGGAGAAGAGCCGGGCCGGGGAGCTGCTGGAGTCCGGGCTGCCGACGCTGGTGGTGCAGAGCGCGGCGGACCCGTTCGGCGGGCCGGCGGAGTTCCCCGGGCTGCCGGCCGGGCACGAGCTGGTGGCGGTGCCGTACGGCAGCCACGGCTTCGAGGTGCCGAAGCGGGCGCCGGTCGGTCAGCAGGAGGTGCTGGACCTGATCTGTTCGTCGGTGGGGGACTGGGTGCTGGGGCTGCTGTGAGGCCGTGAGCGGGGAGTTTCCACTCGATCACTCGTGCGAGTGAATGCCCGGTGCGACCGGGAATGCGGGCGGGGCCGGCGTGGTTGTCGTCTCCGTCAGCAGGAGTCACCGGTGAGAGGCAGGGCAGATGGGTTCGATCGCGTGCCCGGAACGGCCTGAGGAGCGCGAGGCCACCACGGCGTTCGCACCCTCCTGGTCGGAGTGGCTTGACGCGGGCGAGAAGCCCGTCAGCCCGATATCCTCCATTTCTGGGCGGCCCGCCGTGGGCCGTACCCGTCATGCCGAGGAGGTGGGTCCGGTCGTCGGGACCGAGCACGAGGCCGAGCCGGGCCGTGGCCCGGACGAGGCCCTGCCTGCGGGCGAGGCGCTCACCGGTGAGGAGCTGGCCGAGGCGATCGGTGAGGACACCTACCGGGTGTCGGCGGAGGAGAGCGAGGAGGCCCGGCGGGAGCGCTTCGAGCGCGACGCCCTGGGCTACCTGGATCCGATGTACTCGGCGGCGCTGCGCATGACGCGCAACCCCGCCGACGCGGAGGACCTGCTCCAGGAGGCGTTCGCCAAGGCGTACGCGTCCTTCCACCAGTTCCGTGAGGGCACGAACCTCAAGGCCTGGCTGTACCGCATCCTCACCAACACGTTCATCAACTCGTACCGCAAGAAGCAGCGGGAGCCCCAGCGCACCGCGGCGGAGGAGATCGAGGACTGGCAGCTGGCCCGGGCCGAGTCGCACATGTCGACCGGTCTACGCTCGGCCGAGACCCAGGCGCTCGACCACCTCCCCGACAGCGATGTGAAGGACGCGCTCCAGGCCATCCCGGAGGAATTCCGGATCGCCGTCTATCTCGCGGACGTAGAAGGCTTTGCGTACAAGGAGATCGCGGACATCATGGGTACTCCCATCGGTACGGTGATGTCCCGGCTGCACCGCGGCCGCCGTCAGCTGCGCGGCATGCTGGAGGATTACGCCCGTGAGCGCGGGCTGGTCCCGGCCGGCAGCGGGGCAGGGCAGGAAGCGAAGGGCTCGGGCTCATGAGCTGCGGCGATCCGCACGAAACCGAGTGTGGCGAGGTCCTCGACCACCTCTATGAATTCCTCGACAACGAGATGCCCGAGGGCGACTGCGCGAAGTTGCGGGTGCACTTCGAGGAGTGCTCGCCCTGCCTGAAGCAGTACGGGCTGGAGCAGGCGATCAAGGCGCTGATCAAGCGCTCCTGCGGGTGCGACGACACCCCGACCGACCTGCGGAGCAAGGTGCTGGCCAGGATCGACTCGATCCGGGCCGGGCAGCGTTCGGGCGAGCAGGTGGTGGTCGCGGTGGAGACCACCGTCGAGCTGCACGCCGAGTCGGCCCGGCCGGCGCCCGAGCCGGGCGGGGCCGCGGAGGCGAAGCCGGCCGGGCGTTCCGGCGCTCCGGTCGAGGCCGGCGCCCAGGTGGAGTGACAGCCCGTCGGGCGAACGTCCGTGCGGCGAACGTCCGTACGGTGGTCGGCCGGGTGGCCGACCGCCGGGCGCGGTGGTCCGTCGGCCCGCCGGTGAGGGCGGGTCGGACGGTTCGGGCAAGGAGGGCCGCGGCCCCGGGAGTGCGAGCTCCCGGGGCCGCTGCCGTTCCGCCCGGATGCGCCCTCACTCGATCGAGTGAGTTGGCGGTGCGCCAACTGCGCCGTTGCGCCATCATGCGTCCCCATGCGGGGGGCGGCGGCCTATTCTCCTGACGGACACTCACCGTCGGTCCGCCCGACGTGTCGAGGCAACACGGGGTCCGTACGGCGGGGAGGTCGAGATCGCTACCGACTGTGGAGGACCGACCCTGCCGCGGGGGGCGGCGCGCTACCTGGTGGCCGTCCCGGTGGCGGCACTGTGCTGCCTGGTGCCGCTGCTGCCGGCCGCGGCCGCCCCCGGGGTGCCGCACTGGCTCGGCGCGCCGGTGGACTGGCCCAAGGCCGGGCTGCTGGCCTTCCTGCACGGCTGCTGGGAGTCCCTGGCCCAGGGCCTGCCCACGCCCTGCCTGGTGCTGGTGCGCCGGCTGCTGCGCCGGCTGCTGCGCCGGCCGGCGCCGCCCGAGCGCGCGCCCGCCCGGCCCGGGGTCCACGCCTTCTTCCCGGTGCTGTTCGCCGGGGTGCTGATGCTCCCGCCGGCCGCCGCCGCCCTGGTCGCCGTCCCGGCCGCGCTGCTCGGCGGGCCGAGCGGGCCCGGCTGCCGCCCGCGCCAGCTGTTCAACGGCTCCCAGCTCGCGCTGTGCGCCTTCGCCTCCTCGGCCGCCTTCCACCTGCTGCACGGCCCGCAGCTGCTGCTCGGCTCCCGCTTCCCGGCCGCGCTGCTGCCCGGAATCGCCGCCGTCGCGGTGTTCTGCCTGGTCAACGGGGCGGTGGTGGGCGCGATGCTGGTGCTCAGCGAGGGCCGCCGGCCCAGGGTGCTGCTGCGCGGGGCGCACTCGGCGTGCGGACTTCCGGTGCTGGTGCACGCGGCCGGCGGGCTGATGGTCGCGGTGCTCTGGCAGGGCCCGTACGGCGCGTTCGCGGCGCTGCTCACGCTGCTGCCGCTGTCCATCTCGGCCTGGGTGTTCGCCCAGGGCCAGCGCGAGCGGGACGCCCACCAGGCCACCGTGCAGTCGCTGGTGCAGGCCGTGGAGATCAAGGACTCCTACACCCGGGGCCACAGCGAGCGGGTCGGGCGGGCGTCGGTGCTGATCGCCACTCAGCTCGGCATGGAGGACGAGCGGCTGCGCACCCTGCGCTTCGCCGGCATCCTGCACGACGTCGGCAAGCTCGGGGTGGCCACCGAGCTGCTGCGCAGAAACGGTCCCCTCACCGAGGAGGAGCGCCGGGCGGTGGAGATCCACCCCGTGTACGGGTACGAGCTGGTGCGCGGGATCGACTTCCTCGGCGAGGCCCACGCCGGGATCCTGCACCATCACGAGCGGATGGACGGCCGGGGCTACCCGAGCGGGCTGGCCGGCGAGCAGATCCCCGAGTTCGCCCGGATCATCTCGGTCGCCGACGCCTTCGACTCGATGACCTCCACCCGCTCCTACCGGCGCGGGCGCCCGGTCGGCGAGGCGGTCGCGGAGCTGGAGCGCTGCTCGGGCAGCCAGTTCGACCCGGTGATGGTGCGGGCGCTGATCGACGCGCTGGCCGGGCACGACTGGCAGCCGGTGGTGCACCCCGAGGACTGCATCCAGGCGGTGCCGGACATCCCGCTCGGGGTGCCCGAGCCGGTCCGGGCGGCGCCGGGCCGGGTGCCGACCCAGGGCGGGAACGTTCCCGCGGCCGGGCAGCCGTGAGGCCCCCCGGGCGCGCGGCCCGGGGACGTCAGGGCCTCGGGTGCTCGGCCGACGGGCGTCGGGCCGCCGGTCGGGCGGTCGACCGGGCGGCCGCCGGTGCCGCCCCCGGGCGGGCGGTGCCCGGGTCCGGGGCGCTCGCGCCCCGGGTGCTGCAGCGCGCGATCCTGGGCCGCGCGCCCTGCGGACGCACCGCGCGCGCCGTGCACGCGGCGGCCGCCGCCCTGCTGGCGCTCGCGCTGGGCGCGGTCGCGGTGCGCGGGGTCGCCGAGCCCGGGGTGGCGCTGGCGTTCACCACCCTGATCGCGCTCGGCGAGTGCGTCCGGATCACCCTTCCGGGGGATCGGGAGCAGGCGCCCATCGGCGCGGCCGGCGCGCTGGCGTACGCCCTGCTCGGGCCGCTGCGCGGGGTGCCGACCGCGCACGGCACGCTCCAGGTGGTCGCGGTGACCGGGACCGGCCTTGTGCTGGCCTGGCTGGCGGGCCTCGTCCTGCCGCGCCGCGTCCTGCCGGACGGCCCCGGGCGCCCGGACCGCCGTCCGGCCTGGGCCGACCCGGCCCGCCGCGACGGCGCCGCCCGCCGGCTGCTCGCCGTCGGCTTCGCCGCCGCCGTCTTCCAGCCGCTCTACAACGGCGGCACGGTCGACCGCTTCTCGCCCGCGGGCCCGGCGTACGGGGCGTTCCTGACCACCGTCGCCGCGCTGGCCGCGCTCTGCGACGCCACCCTGGCGGCGCTGCTGCGCCGCTCCGGCGGCGGACCGCGGTTCCCGGCGGCGCTGGAGGACGAGCTGCGCTCGCTGTTCGGCATCGGCTCGGCGATCGTCGCCACCGGGATGCTGGTCAGCCTCGCGGCCGGCGAGGTGGGGCTCTGGGCGCTGCCGCTGTTCTGCAGCCCGCTGCTGCTCGCCCAGGTGTCCTTCCGGCGCGCCGCCGCCGTGCGGGCCACCACCGGGCAGACCATCGCCAGCCTCGCCCGGGCCACCGAGGTGGCCGGCTACACCCCGCACGGGCACGCGCGCAGGGTCGCGGACACGGCGTGCGCGCTGGGCCGCGAGCTGGGTCTGGGCACCCGCGAGCTCGCCCTGTTGGAGTACGCCGCGCTGATGCACGACGTCGGCCAGCTGTCCCTGGTCGAACCGGTGCCGGACGGCGCCACCGCGCTGCTGCCCCGCGCCGAGCAGCAGCGGATCGCCCGGCTCGGCAGCGAGGTGATCAGCCGCACCGGGGTGCCCCGGCAGGTCGCCGAGCAGGTCGCCCGGCTGGCCGACCCGTGCACCGGGCCGGCCGCCGAGGGGCCGGTGCCGCTCGCGTCCCGGATCATCCGGGTCGCCAACGCCCACGACGACCTGCTCACGGCGGCCCGTGGCCGGGGCGTCGGGGAGGCGGTCGGACGGCTGGAGGCGCTGGAGGCGCTGCGGCTGGGCCGCGGCCGGGTCTACGACGCCCGCGTGGTGGACGCCCTGGTCCGGGTGGGCGGGCAGGCCCGGCGCTGAGGGGCGGTCCGGGGGCGCGTGGGGCCCGCGGGGCCCGGGCCGTCCGCCGCCGCCGCGGGCCCCGGGGAACCGGGCCGCGGGCCCCAGGGGTTGAGCGGGCGGGATCGGGCAGGCAGGCTGGGGAGGGGCGGGCCCCAACCTCGGCGGTGGGGAGCGCGGGCGGGGGCGGGCGTGGTTGGATGCGGTCGTAGCGTGGAACACCGACCCGGGGCACCGGGCCCGCACGCCGTCCGAGGCGGTACGGGCACGGTGGCACGGGACTTGAGCGGACGACGACGGCAGGGACGAACGTGAGGATCTTCCACCGGGCACGGCACCGGCCGTCCGCCACCTGGCGGCAGACGACCGACCGGGCCTTCACGCTGATCGGCGACGGCCGCTACGAGGACGCCGGCGCGCTGCTGGTGATGGCCGCCGACCTGGAGCCGTGGCTCTCCGACTCCTGGTTCAACCTCGCCCTGCTGCACAAGTTCCGCCGGGACTGGGAGCAGGCCCGCTCGGCCGGCCTGCGCGCCGTCGCCCTGCTGGACCGCGAGCACGGCGCCCCGGACTGGTGGAACCTCGGCATCACCGCCACCGCCCTCCAGGACTGGCCGCTGGCCCGTCGCGCCTGGCAGGCGTACGGGCTGAAGCTGCCCGGCGGCCCCGGCGGGCAGCAGGACGGCCCGGTCAGCCTGGACCTCGGCACCACCCCGGTGCGGCTCTCCCCGGACGGCGAGTCCGAGGTGGTCTGGGGCCGCCGGCTGGACCCGGCCCGGATCGAGGTGCTGTCCATCCCGCTGCCGTCCTCCGGCCGCCGCTGGGGCGAGGTGGTGCTGCACGACGGCGCCCCGCACGGCGAGCGGGTCACCGACGGCGTCGCCTACCCGGTGTTCGACGAGATCGAGCTGTGGGCGCCGTCCCCGGTGCCGACCTACGTGGTGCTGCTGCAGGCCGCCACCGCCGGGGACCGGGACGCGCTGGAGCGGCTGGTCGCCGACGCCGGCTACGCGGCCGAGGACTGGACGTCCTCGGTGCGGCTGCTGTGCCGGGCCTGCTCGGAGAGCCGGATGGCCTCCGACGACGGCGTCGCCGCCCACCACGACCCGCACGACGACGGCGACGCCGCCCACCCCGGCCACCTCAGCCACCTCAGCCAGGGCGGCGCGGCCGGGATGTCCTGGCTGGTCGAGCGCGAGTGCGGGATCGCCGCGCCGGCCCACCTGGTGCGCACCCTGCTGGACCGCTGGGTCGCGGCCGCCCCGGCGAGCCGGGCTTACCGGGATCTCGAAGAAGTGTGCTGAGTACCCTGGTGAGGTAACGCGTACACCGACGGAAGCGGAAGACATGGCGGAGCAGGCCGAGCAGCACGAGCACGAGCACGACGTGGAGGGGGCGGCGCCCGAGACGCCCGTGAAGGTGATCGGTGAGGAGCCCGACCTCGGCAAGGGCACCGCGCGCCCGATCACCGTCGTCGGCAACCCGGTGCTGCACCGCGAGGTCAAGGACGTCACCGCGTTCGACGGCGAGCTGTCCGCGCTGGTCGACGACATGTTCCAGTCCATGTACGCCGCCGAGGGCGTCGGCCTCGCCGCCAACCAGATCGGTGTCGACCTCAAGGTCTTCGTCTACGACTGCCCGGACGACGAGGGCGTGCGCCACATCGGCCACGTGATCAACCCGAAGCTGGAGGAGTACCCGGCGGATCGCCGCCGCGGCCTGGACGACGGCAACGAGGGCTGCCTCTCCGTCCCCGGCGCCTACGCCGAGCTGCCGCGCCCGGACTTCGCCGCGGTCACCGGCGTCGACAAGGACGGCAAGCCGATCCGGGTCGAGGGCACCGGCTTCTTCGCCCGCTGCCTCCAGCACGAGACCGACCACCTCTACGGCACCCTCTACATCGACAAGCTGTCGAAGCGGGACCGCAAGGACGCCCTGCGGCAGATGGCCGAGGGCACCCCGAAGTACGCGACCGTGCCGAACGAGTAACCCGCCGAGGCCAGTCGGGGGGCCGGTCCGGGGATTCCCGGACCGGCTCCCGTCCTTTCGTGTCGGTCGTGTACCGGGGAGCGCTCGACCTGCCGTCACCCTGGGCGGCGAAGCGGCCGTGTCCGCTGTCTGCCGTATCGTTCCCGTGTCCGCCGCCCCACGAACCGGAGCCTTCCCCCGTGTCCTCGCCCGCGCCCTCCCCCCGCCCCGTCCGCGTGTTGCTGGTGGAGGACGACGAGCTGATGCGCCGTTCCTTCACCGTCGCCCTGGAGCGCTACGGCTACGAGCTGCGCGCCGCGGCGGACGGCCTCACCGCGCTGGAGCTGTTCCGGGACGAGCCGTTCGACCTGCTGGTCCTGGACGTGATGCTGCCCGGCCTGGACGGGATCGGCCTGTGCCGCAGGGTCCGGGAGAGCAGCCTGGTGCCGGTGCTGATGATGTCGGCGCGCGGTGACGGGCTCGACGTCGTCGCCGGTCTGGAGGCCGGGGCGGACGACTACGTGGTCAAGCCGGTGGACACCTACGTGCTGGTGGCGCGGATCCGCTCGCTGCTGCGGCGGGCGACGTACGCGACCGCCGCCCCGCCGGAGGAGGCCGCCGGCGGGGAGGTGTTGGTCTTCGGGGACCTGACCGTAGACACCGCCGGCATGGAGGTGTCCGTCGGCGGGGAGCCGGTGGCGCTGACCCCGACCGAGCTCAAGCTGCTGCTGGAGTTCGCCGCCCGCCCCGGGGTGGTGCTGGAGCGGCACACCCTGCTGCGCAACGTCTGGGAGTACGGCTGGGACGGCGACAGCCGGGTCGTTGACCTGTGCGTGCAGCGGCTGCGCCGCAAGCTCGGCCGGGAGCGGATCGAGACGGTCCGCGGCTTCGGCTACAAGCTCAGGCGGTGAGCATGCCGCCCACCTCTCCACCGCCCACCTCTCCACCGCCCACGTCCCCACCGCGCAGGACCTCCCTGCGCTGGAAGATCGCCGCGCTGGCCGCCGCCACCGCCTGCCTGGTCGCGGTGGCGGTCGGGGTGCTGGTGCACCTGTGGACCGACCAGGACATCCGCTCCCGGGCCGAGATGCGGGCCTTCAACGCGGTGTACGCCGCCATGGACGTCTACCGGCGCACCGGATCGCTGTCCGAAGGCGCGGAACTCGACCCGGCCGAGCTGCCCGCGCGACTGCGGCACCCGGCCGACGACCAGCGGCACACCGCCTACGACGGCGGCGCCGGCCCGAGCTACTGGGCCGCCCAGCGCACCGGCGGGCCGGGCAGCCCGGTGCTGGCCGTACGGGTCAACATGGCGTCGGAGCTGTCCAACCTGCCCCGGCTGGACGTGGCGATGGCGGTCGCCTCGCTGCTCGCGCTCGCGGTGGCGGTGCCGCTCGCCGGGTACGGGGCCGGGCTGCTCGCCCGCCGGCTGCGGCGGGTCGCCGAGACCGCGGGCCGGATCTCCGCCGGGGACGTCGACGCCCGCACCGGCCCCACCAAGGGCGGCGACGAGGTGGCCGAGATCGCCGCGACGGTGGACGCGATGGCCGACAGCCTCGGCCGACGGCTGCGCGCGGAACGGCAGTTCACGGCCGACGTGGCGCACGAGCTGCGCACCCCGGTCGGCGGGCTGCTGGCCGCCGTCGACCTGCTGCCGGCCGGGGAGACCGAGGACCTGATCCGGGGCCGGGTGCGGGACCTGCGGGGGCTGGTCGAGGACCTGCTGGAGGTCTCCCGGCTGGACGCCGGGGCGGAGCGGCCGGTGCACGTCCGCGTGCCGCTCGGGGAGGTCGTGCGGGAGGCGGTGGCGCGCACCGGGGCCGGGGCCGAGGTCCGCGTCGGGGAGCCCCTGCCGGTGGAGACCGACCCGCGGCGGCTGGAGCGGATCGTCGGCAACCTCGTCCTCAACGCCCACCGGCACGGCGCCGCCCCCGTACGCGTCACCGTCGAGGGCCGTACCGTCGTGGTGCGCGACCACGGCCCCGGCTTCCCCGCCGAGCTGCTGCGCCACGGCCCGCGCCGCTTCCACACCGGCGCCGCCGAGCGCGGCTCGGGCCACGGGCTGGGGCTGACCATCGCGGCGGGACAGGCCCGGCTGCTCGGCGCCGAGCTGCGGTTCGACAACGCGCCGGACGGTGGCGCGGTGGCCACGCTGCGGCTGCCGGACTGAGCGGCGCCCGTTCGGCCGGGTGGCCGGTGCGGCTGGGCGGTGGGAGCCGCTGAGCGGCCCCTGCTCGGTCGAGCAGTGGGGCGGCGGCTGCTACAGAACCGCTGCGAAGCGGAGCGGGCGCCGATACCCGGCGGAGCGGGGCCCCGATACGTGGTCCGGACACCCTTCGAAGTGCACCGATTCGCCCTTCGACAGGAGCCCTCCCCGTGACCGCCCACGCCCTCACCCCGTTCGTGACACCCGGGATCGCCGCCGCCACCGCCGACCTGACCAAGGTCTACGGCAGCGGCGACACCCGGGTCACCGCCCTGGACGGGGTCAGCATCGCCTTCCGGGAGGGCGAGTTCACGGCGATCATGGGCCCGTCCGGCTGCGGCAAGTCGACCCTGCTGCACTGTGCCGCCGGGCTGGACACCCCCACCTCCGGCTCGGTCCGGATCGGCACCACCGAGCTGGGCGCCCTGGGGGACCGGCAGCTCACCCGACTGCGCCGGGACCGGGTCGGGTTCGTCTTCCAGGCGTTCAACCTGCTGCCCACGCTGACCGCGCTGGAGAACATCACCCTCCCGCTGACGCTGGCGGGGCGGCGTCCGGACCGGGAGTGGCTGGATCGGGTGGTCGCGATGGTCGGGCTCTCCCAGCGCCTCGGCCACCGCCCGGCCGAGCTGTCCGGCGGGCAGCAGCAGCGCGTCGCGGTCGCCCGGGCGCTGGCCGCCCGCCCCGCGATCGTGTTCGGCGACGAGCCGACCGGCAACCTCGACTCCCGCGCCGGGGCCGAGGTGCTGGGCTTCCTGCGGGACTCCGTACGGGAGTTGGGGCAGACGGTGGTCATGGTCACCCACGACCCGGTGGCCGCCGGGTACGCGGACCGGGTGGTGTTCCTGGCCGACGGGCGGCTGGTCGACGAGATGGCGCACCCGACGCCGGACCGGGTGCTGGACGTCATGCTGCGTTTCTCCGGGGGCGCCCCCGGGACCCCCGCCCTCGCCGACTGAGCCCGTCCGTCCGCCCCCTGCTCCTACTTCCGAAAGCCACTCATGCTGACCACAGCCCTGCGCAACGTCCTCGCGCACAAGGCCCGGCTGCTGATGACCGTGCTCGCGGTCTGCCTCGGGGTCGCGTTCGCCTCCGGCACCCTGGTCTTCGCCGACTCCACCGCCGCCGCCCAACGAGCCGCCGCCACACGGAACTTCGCCGATGTCGCGGTCAGCGTCACCGCGAACGAGCCGGACGTGCTGACCGACGGCCTCGCCCGCCGGCTCGCGGGGGTGCCCGGCGTCGCGGCGGTCCGGCCGACCGCGGACGGGAGCGCCACCCTCAACGCGGCGGACGGCACCCCGCTGCGGGTGAAGCGGGGGACCAACCTCGCCGCCGGCTACGAGTCCGGGCGCCACCCGCTGGCGGAGGGCCGGGCCCCGGCCGCCGAGGGCGAGATCGCCGTCGACCGGGACACGGCGGCCGCGGGCGGCTACCACCTGGGAGACCAGGTCACGCTGGCCACGGACGGCCCGGTGATGACGGCCCGCCTGGTCGGGATCGTGGCCACCGCCGACACCCGGGTCACGGCCGGCGGCACGCTCACCCTGTTCGACCGGGCCACCGCGCAGAAGCTGTTCGCGGCTCCGGGGGAGTACACCGGCATCGACCTCGTCGCCGCTCCGGGTGTCGGCCAGTACGAACTGGCCCAGCGCGTCGCGGCGGTACTCCCGGCCGACCGGGCGCAGGCCACCACCGGGCAGGCGCAGGCGCAGCAACAGGCCCTCTACGTCCGCACGTTGACCCGCGGCTACCAGAAGATGCCGATGGTCTTCGCCGGGGTCTCGCTGTTCATCGGGTCGTTCCTGGTGGTCAACACCTTCACCATGCTGGTCTCCCGGCGGGGCCGGGAGATCGCGCTGCTGCGGGCGGTGGGCGCCACCCGGCGCCAGGTGGTGCGCTCGTTGCTGGCCGAGGCCGTCCTGGTCGGGCTGGCGGCGTCGGCGGTCGGGTTCGCGCTCGGGCTCGGCATCGCGACCGTCTTGCCCGGCCTGCTGAGCACCGACGGCAGCCGGCTGCCCGAGGGCCCGCTGGTGATCGGAGCCCGGCCGGTGGCGGCCGCGCTGTTCGTCGGCGTCGGGGTGACGGTCCTGGCGGCCTGGCTGCCCTCGCGGCGGGCGGCGCGGATCGCGCCGGTCGAGGCGCTGCGCGCGGTCTCCCGCCCCGCCGGGGGCTCCCGGCTGCGCGCGGCGGCCGGTACGGCGCTGCTGCTGCTCGGTGCCGGCCTGCTGGTCTCGCTGTCGGCCTCGGCGAAGGACGCCTCCGAGGAGAACCTGCGCAGCGCGATGCTCGGCTGCGGGACGCTGGTCGTCGCGCTGCTCGTCCTGGCGCCCTCGCTGGCCGTCCCGGTGATCCGGCTGGCCGGGCGGCTGACCGGCCGGTTCGGGATGACCGGGCGGCTCGCGCGGGAGAACGCCCTGCGCGACCCCCGGCGTACCGCGGCGACCGCCGCCACGCTGCTGATCAGCACCGCGCTGGTCAGCGGGCTCGCCACGATCGGCGACTCGACCGGCCGGGCCCTGGACCGGCAGGCGGCGGCCGGGCTGGGCGCCGACTACGTGATCAGCACCGGCAACACGATGACGGGCATCGACCCGGCGGCCGTCGGGCGGGTGTCCGGGGTGTCCGGCGTGCGGGAGGCGAGCGCGGTCGCGGACTCGACGGCGGTCGTCGGGGGCCGGGTCCGGGAGGTCTCCGGGGTCGATCCCGCCGCCGTCTCGCGGTTCATGAAGCTCGACTTCGTCAGCGGCTCGGCCGAGGACCTCGGGCCCGGCCGGATCGCCCTCTCGGTGAGCACCGCCCGGGAGAGCGGGGTCGACGCGGGCGGGCGGATCGAGGTTCGGATGGGCCGGAGCAAGGAGCCCGTGATGTACACCGTGGCGGGCGTCTACCGGGACAACCCCACCGCGCGGGACGCCGTCGGCGCCCGGGACGGGGTGCAGCGCGACAGCTACAAGCCCGGCTCCGTCCAGCGGATCCTGGTGCGCGGCGAGGGCACGTCCACGGCCGCCCTGCGGACGGCGGTCGGCGACAACCCGCTGCTGAAGGTGCAGGACCGGGCCCAGCTGGTGCGCGAGGCGGCGGGGACGGTGGGCGAGTTGCTCACGCTGATGTACGGGCTGCTCGGCATCGGTGCGGTGATCTCCGCGCTGGGCATCGTGAACACCCTGGCCGTGTCGGTCACCGAGCGGACCCGGGAGATCGGGATGCTGCGCGCCCTCGGCATGGACCGGCCCGGCATCCGTCGGATGATCCGCCTGGAGGCGGTGACGGTCGCCGCCTTCGGCACCCTGCTGGGCCTGGCCGGCGGCCTGTTCGGCGCCTGGGCGGTCGGCGCCCTGGCCGGCGGCGCGATGGACGGGTACGCGCTGGCGCTGCCCTGGGGGACGCTGGCGCTGGTGTGCCTGGCCTCCCTGGCGATCGGCGCGCTGGCGGCCGCGCTGCCCGCCCGCCGGGCGGCGGCGCTCGGCCCGCTGGAGGCCGTCGCGCAGGGCTGAGCGGCGAGCCGTCCCCGCCCGGCGTTCACGCGCCGGGCGGGGACGGTCGGGTTCCGTACGGGCGGTGGCGTTCCGCCCGGCCGTCAGCCGGGTGTGCCCGCGCCGGCCGTCGTGGCCGCCCGGCCGTCGGACGGGGGTGCGGATCAGGACTCGCCGTGCTGGCCGCGGGAGAAGATGGTCGGGCTGCCGGGGAGCTCCGGGTTCGCGCCGAGGTGGTCGGCCAGGTCGCGCACGCCCTCGGCGAGCGTGACCGCCGGTCGGTACCCCAGGCCCGTGAGCTTGGAGATGTCGCCGACCAGCCGGTAGGTGTCGTCCTCGATCTCCGGGATCACGCTGACCTCGGGTGGGACGCCGGTGGCCTCCCCGATCACGTTGACGAGGTCGCGCATCGACACCTCGGTGCCGGAGCCGATGTTGAACACCTCTCCCGGTTCGGCCCGGTCGGCGATCGTCAGCAGCCCCTGGACCAGGTCGGTGACGTGGACGAAGTCGCGGGTCTTGCGGTCGATGTCGCCCACGATCTGGATGGGCCGGTGGTTGAGGTGCCAGCGCAGGAAGCGTCCGACCTCGACCATCGCCTCGTGCGGGTTCTCCCCTGGGCCGTAGACGCAGAACGGGCGGCCGACCACCACCGGCAGCCCGCAGGCCCGGTGGAGGGCGAGGCAGGTGATCTCACCGCTGAGCTTGGACGCCCCGTACGGCACGAAGGGGCGGGTCGGGTGGTCCTCGTCCATCGGGAACCGCCGGGGTATGCCGTAGACGGACGCGGACGAGACGTAGACGACCCGGCGTACGGACGCCTTGAGGAGGGCCTCGGCGAAGGAGAGCGTGCCGAGCGCATTGATCTCGAAGTCCAGGCGGGGCTGGGTCACCGACAGGGTGCCGTTCGCGTTGGCGGCGACGTGGAAGGCCAGGTCGGCGTCGTCCACGGCCTCGGCGATGGCGTCGACCTCGCGGATGTCCAGCATGTGCAGGGTGGCCCCGGACGGCGCCGAGATGCTCGTCGCGGTCCGGGCGTTGTCGATGATCGCCACTTCCTTGCCCAGGAAGAGGAGGGCGTTGGTCAGGTGCCTGCCGACGAAACCCAGTCCGCCCGACACCAATACCTTGTCGTATTCTTCGAGCATATATTCGATATATCAGCCGTTGAACACGCCCGCGCTCCAGGCCTGCGGAACCGCGGCCGTCCGGGTGAAATATCGGGCGGACAGGAATGGGGCCGGTGCGGACCACTCGTCCGCACCGGCCCTCGGCCTCGGTTCAGGACTCCTACGGGATGAAGAGCCACTCCGGACCGTAG
The DNA here is from genome assembly GCF_044756065.1 of Kitasatospora sp. NPDC092039. Taxonomy (NCBI): domain Bacteria; kingdom Bacillati; phylum Actinomycetota; class Actinomycetes; order Kitasatosporales; family Streptomycetaceae; genus Kitasatospora; species Kitasatospora sp. NPDC092039. The sequence goes on from NZ_JBIVSD010000008.1 coordinate 92,276, forward strand.
GTGGAGTGGGGGTCGCTGGGGAGCTTGACGGCGTTGATCCGCTCTGCGGTGTCGCCCAGGGCGCCCATGTCGCTGATCGCGTCGAACAGCCGGTCCGGGGTTCCGCCCCAGGCGTCGTGGAGGGCCTTCAGCATGTCGGTGTAGGTGGCGTTGAACTCCTGCAGCACGGCGGCGGTGGCCGCGTCGGGTGCGTTGGCGGGGTCGTTCGCCCAGCCGCCGGCGGGGACGCGGGCGACCGGTGCGGTGGGCGGGAGCGGAACGTCGGGGCCGGTGAACTCGAACTTCCCGGTGGCGGGGTTCTTCACCAGCTTCTTGCCGACGGCGATCTCCTTGAAGGCGTAGTAGTGGGCGAGTTCGTCCGTGGGCCCGGGGAAGGGATTGTTCGGGGAAGCCGTGGTGCCCTCGCCCTGGGTCTGGATGATGTCGATCGCCTTCAGGACGTCGTCGATGGTGTTCATCGCGACGATGTCGTTGCCCGCGCCGTGGCCCGACCCGAGCGGGAAGGTCACCTGGTTCTGCCCGGTCAGCAGGTGCGCGAAGTTCGGGAAGACATCGGCGATGCGCTGGTAGAAGGCGCCGATCGTGTTGCCGTCCGCGGCGAAGGCCAGCGGGTTCTCGGGCTTCTCGATGTCGGAGAAGAGGGTGGCCGACTCGCGGGTCAGCCCGCTGAGGAAGACCTCCAGCCCCGGGTTGACGCCACCGGGCAGCTCGCCGGGGTACTTGGGGACGGTGAGCGGGTCGATGAGGGCTACGGTGCCGCCGATGCTGGTGAGCATGTTGCAGACCAGGCCGAAGTGCGACATCTCGTCGAAGACGATCTCGCGGATGGTGCGGCGGACGGGCTGGGTCTTGTCGGTGATCGACCAGAGCGCGGTGGCGTAGGGCGGGATGGTGGAGAGCTCCAGCATGACCGCCCGCTGGAGCGCGTCCTTGAGCTCCTGCTCGCTCCAGTCCTCCTCGGCGATGTTCATGAGCTGGACGATCGCGTCGCTCTCGTAGTCCAGGATGCCGGTCGTCGCCACGGGGTACCCCTTTCGTTCGGCTGTGCGCCGGACCGTAGCCGGGGCTCGGTCGTCCGCAGGCGTGGAACGGCGGTGCGGCCCGGGAGTTCATCCGGACGGGCGCGCGTGGACCTGCGGCCGCCCCGCCCGGCGTTCATGCCGGGCGGGGCGGGGGAGTCCTGGCCGGCTGACCGCGGCTCGAACGACCCGGGCGGGTCGGCGCCGCTCCTCCCGGCCGAGGCCTGGTCGTCCTTCCTCTCCGGGGTCAGGTCCGGGGAGTTTCCGACCGACTGATGTCACAGCGGTGCCCCGCACGGGCTGTGGCCGTGCGGGGCACCGCTGTCGTTCGTTCTTCTCTAGAAGTCGTCGTCGAAGGCGACGGTGCCCTCGACGGCGACCTGGTACGCCGACACCCGGCGCTCGAAGAAGTTGGTCAGCTCCTGGACGTTCTGGAGCTCCATGAAGCCGAACGGGTTCGTCGACCCGTAGCGGATCGGCAGGCCGAGGCGCGCGAGGCGCTGGTCCGCCACCGCCTGCAGGTACTCCCGCATCGACGCGGTGTTCATGCCGGGCAGGCCGTCACCGCACAGGTCCTGGGCGAACTGGAGCTCGGCCTCGACGGCCTCCTCCAGCATCTCCGTGACCTGCTTGGCCATCTCGTCGTCGAAGAGGTCGGGCTCCTCCTCGCGGACGGTGTCGACCACCGACATGGCGAAGTCCATGTGCATGGACTCGTCGCGGAACACCCAGTTGGTGCCGGTGGCCAGGCCGTGCAGCAGGCCCCGGCTGCGGAACCAGTACACGTAGGCGAACGCGCCGTAGAAGAACAGGCCTTCCACACACGCGGCGAAGCAGATCAGGTTGAGCAGGAACGCCCGCCTGTCCTCCTTCGTCTGCAGCGACTCGATGTGGTCGACCGCGTTCATGTACTTGAAGCAGAACTGGGCCTTCTGGCGGATGGAGGGGATGTTCTCCACCGCGGCGAAGGCCGCGTTGCGGTCCTCCGGGTCGGGCAGGTAGGTGTCGAGCAGCGTCAGGTAGAACTGGACGTGCACGGCCTCTTCGAACAGCTGCCGCGAGAGGTACAGCCGCGCCTCCGGGGAGTTGATGTGCTTGTAGAGGCTCAGCACCACGTTGTTGGAGACGATCGAGTCGCCGGTGGCGAAGAACGCGACCAGTCGCCCGATGAGGTGCCGCTCGCCCTCGCTGAGCTTCGCCAGGTCCGCGACGTCCGAGTGCAGGTCCACCTCCTCCACCGTCCAGGTGTTCTTGATGGCGTCCCGGTACCGGTCGTAGAACGACGGGTAGCGCATCGGGCGCAGGGTCAGCTCGAAGCCGGGGTCGAGCAGCATCTTGCGGTCTTCGGACTGGGACATTACTGGCAGGCCTCGCAGGACTCGGGGTTCTCCAGGGAGCAGGCGATGGCGGCTTCCTGCTCCGGGGTGAGGGTCGGGCTGTTCACGGGCACGGGCGCCGGCGCGGCGGCGCGGGCGGTGCCGGACGCGGCCTGGGCGATGCGGGTGGCCGGGCGCGAACGCAGGTAGTAGGTGGTCTTCAGGCCGACCTTCCACGCGTAGGCGTACATCGAGCTGAGCTTGCCGATGGTCGGCGCCGCCATGAACAGGTTCAGGGACTGGCTCTGGTCCAGGTACGGCATGCGGGCCGCCGCCAGGTCGATCAGCGCGCGCTGCGGCAGCTCCCAGGCCGTCCGGTACAGCGAACGGACCTCGGCGGGCAGCCAGTTCAGCTCCTGCACCGAGCCGTTGGCGTCGCGCAGGGCGTCCCGGGTCTGCTGGTCCCAGACGCCCAGCTCCTTGAGCTCGCGCACCAGGTACGGGTTGACCTGGAGGAACTCACCGCTCAGCGTCTCGCGCTTGAACAGGTTGGACACCTGCGGCTCGATGCACTCGTACACGCCGGCGATGGAGGCGATGGTCGCGGTCGGCGCGATGGCCAGCAGAAGCGAGTTGCGCAGGCCGGTCTCGGCGATCCGGGCGCGCAGCGCCGTCCAGCGGTCGGCCCACTGCGGGGCGGCGCTCGGGAAGTGGTCGATGTGCAGCTCGCCGCGGGCGGCGCGGGTCTCGCCGTACGCCTCGTGGCGGCCCAGCTGCTCGGCCAGGTCGGCGGAGCGCTCGTAGGCGGTGAGCATGATGCGCTCGGCGATCAGCGTGGACAGCTGCTTCGCCTCGGCGGAGTCGAAGTCGATCCGCAGCTGGAAGAAGACGTCCTGGAGGCCCATCACGCCCAGGCCGACCGGCCGCCAGCGGGAGTTGGACGTCCCGGCCTCGGTGGTCGGGTAGAAGTTGATGTCCACCACGCGGTCGAGGAAGGTGACGGCGGTGCGCACGGTGGCGTCCAGCCGCTCCCAGTCCATGGCGCCGAGCAGGTCGGCGGCCGAGGCGCCGGAGGCCACGTGGGCGCCCAGGTTAACCGAGCCCAGGTTGCAGACGGCGGTCTCGGAGTCGTCCGTGACCTCCAGGATCTCGGTGCACAGGTTGGAGGAGTGCACCGTGCGGCCCGGCAGCGCGGTCTGGTTGGCGGCGCGGTTGGAGGCGTCCTTGAAGGTCATCCAGCCGTTGCCGGTCTGCGCCAGGGTCCGCATCATGCGGGCGTACAGGGTCTGCGCCGGGATGGTGCGCACGGCCTTGCCGGCCTGCTCGGCCTTGCGGTACGCCTCGTCGAAGTCGGCGCCCCACAGGTCGACCAGCTCGGGCACGTCGGCCGGCGAGAACAGCGACCAGTCCTCGTCGGCGTTGACCCGGCGCATGAACTCGTCCGGGATCCAGTGCGCCAGGTTGAGGTTGTGGGTGCGGCGGGCCTCTTCGCCGGTGTTGTCGCGGAGCTCCAGGAACTCCTCGATGTCGGCGTGCCAGGTCTCCAGGTAGACGCAGGCCGCGCCCTTGCGGCGGCCGCCCTGGTTGACGGCGGCGACCGAGGAGTCGAGGGTGCGCAGGAACGGCACGATGCCGTTGGACTTGCCGTTGGTGCCGCGGATCAGGCTGCCGCGCGAGCGGATGCGCGAGTAGGACAGGCCGATGCCGCCGGCGTGCTTGGAGAGGCGGGCGATCTGCGCGTAGCGGTTGTAGATCGAGTCCAGGTTGTCCAGCGGCGAGTCGAGCAGGTAGCAGCTCGACATCTGGGGGTGCCGGGTGCCGGAGTTGAAGAGCGTCGGCGAGGAGGTCAGGTACTCCAGGCGGCTCATCAGGCCGTACAGCTCGGCCACCTCGCGCACCGACTGCTCGCTGTCGCCGACCGCCAGGCCGCAGGCGACGCGCAGCAGGAAGTGCTGCGGGGTCTCGATCACCTTGCGGGTGATCGGGTGGCGCAGCAGGTAGCGGGACTGCACGGTGCGCAGGCCGAAGTACTCGAAGCGGTCGTCGCCCGCGGGGTCGACCAGCGCGTCCAGGGCGGCGGCGTGCTTGGCGACGAAGGCCGCGGTGGTGTCGCCGATCAGGCCCTCGGCGTGGCCGACGGCGATCGAGGCGGAGAAGGACGTCGAGCCCTGGCTGTTCGCCTCGTCGACGATCTCCAGGGCGAGCAGGCGGGCGGCCAGCTTCGAGTACTGGGGGTCCTCGGCGATCATCGACGCGGCGGCGTCCACGGCCAGCCCGCGGAGTTCGGCGAAGTCCGAGCCGGCGTGGCGGCCGCGCAGCGCGGCGGCGGCGACGTGGCCGGGGTCGACCTCGGTGAGGTCGGTGCTGCGGTCGGTGAGCAGCCGCAGCAGGGCGCCGCCGGGGTCGGAGACCGTCGGGTCGGTGAAGGCGGTACCGGAGCCCTGGGCGGGCAGGGTGGCTGAGGCAGCGGTGGTCAAGGCGCTCTCTCCTGGCGGCGATCGGCGGCGGTGATCGGGGGCCACCGGGCCGATCGGGGCAGGGGAGCACGGCACGAACGCAGACGGCGTCGCGCGACGGTGACTCCCCGGCCCGCCCGCGAGGCCCGGAGGGGTAATGCTCGTGCCGGCGCGGCCTCTGCGGGAGGGCCGTGGCGCACGCCGTCGGCAGGTACTCGGACTCGCGGGCACGGCTGCTGGAGCCGCCCGCACACCGCTGCGGGGCAGTCCCGGATTCGCACCGGGTTCCCCTGCATCGACAGCAGGAGTGAGCATACATGTAGTGCCGCCGGACTGCGGTGGCACCATATGTTGTGGCTGTCGTGTCGCGGGTGCGGATGTGGCGGGCGCCCGGTCAGTGCTTGAGATAGACCTTGTACGTACTCGAATCACCGGTCGGCGAGGTGAATTGGGCGATCAGCCGGTAGTGCCCGGCGTCGGCCAGGGCCGCGCTCAGGGCCCGGTCGGTGGCCCTCGGCGCGGTGCTGTCGAGGACGACCATGGTGAACCAGCCGTCGCGGATGGCGGCCACGCTGCCGTCGTCCCCGTGGTGCTGGACCCCGGCGCCGTCGCGGTACTCCGTACCGGCCCGCGCGGAGACCCACTGCTCGGGCCTGGAGACGCTCCCCAGGTAGTACTCGGCGAGTCCGTCGACCTCGGTGAGGTAGCGGCCCTGGGGCTCCGTGTGGACCCGCAGGACGGCCAGCAGGCGGCCGGAGTCGGGCCCGTTCTGGTAGCGCAGGGCGGACTGCTCCAGGCCGAGGGCGAGCAGGGCGACCCAGACCAGGATGCCCAGCTGGGGGTGGCGGAAGTGGGCGCCGACCAGCCGGGTCAGGCCGACCCCGGCGAGCGGGGCGGCGAGCAGCATGCCGTAGCCGAGGTGGCGGAACAGCGCGCCGGAGGTGCCGGTCCACAGGTGGGCGGCGGGCACGAGCAGGGCGGTGACGGTCAGCACGGCACCGAGCAGGGCCCGTTGGCCCCGGGTGGTGGGGACGGGGTCCTTCTCGGCCGCGTCGTGCTCGTTCATCTGCTCGCGGCGCGCGTAGGCGATGGTGCCGGCCACCGCGAGGACGGTGAACAGGCCGGCCCACTGGAGCGTGCCGAGCAGGATCGAGCCGGCCGAGCCGGGGGCATTGCCCTGCGAGGGCGACCACCCGGCGACCCGGCCGAGCGTTCCGTACGGGAGCAGCAGGACGAGGGTGCCGGCGCCCGTCAGCAGCGCGCGCAGGGCGGCCGGGCCGGCCCGGTGCCGCGGCCGGGCGCAGGCGAAGGCGAGGGCGACCAGGGCCGGGACGGCGAAGGCCGCGGAGTAGGCCACGGCGCAGGCCAGCGCCGCGGGTGGGGCGGCGAGCAGGGCCAGGGCCGGGTGGCGGCGGGCGGTGAACACCGTGGTCCAGGCCGCGAGGGCGACCAGCAGCACGGCGAGGGACTCGGGCGCGGCGTAGAAGCCGACCACGACGGTGGACTGGAGGACGGCGTACACGCCGATGGCGCAGATGGCGACCCGCTCGTTGAACAGCCGCCGGGTCAGCGAGTACAGCAGCACCGTGGTGAGCAGCGCGAAGCCGAGGCTGAGCAGCCGGGTGCCCCAGATGCCGCTGGCGTCGGCGGCGGCGCCCGCCAGCGGCGGGTAGAGCCAGGGCGAGCCGTGCACCCGGTCGACCAGGTCGGTGGTGACCGGGGTGCCGTGCATCAGGTTGGCCAGCTGCTGGCGACCGGCGACCATGGCGGCGGCCTCGTCGGGGTGGGCGGCGGCCAGCAGGCGCAGCGAGAGCGCGGCCTGGACGGCCAGGACGGCGCCCAGCAGGCCGCGGGCGATCCAGCGGCGGCGGGGGCTGGTGCCCGGGTCCCAGCCGATCGCGGGGACCTGCGGGATGGTGTACGGGGCCAGTTCGATGCCGTCGGGGTTGTCGACGGGCACGGGCGCCCGGCGCCTACGGCGCTCCGGGCCGTCCTGCGCGGGGATGTCCGGCACCGGGGCGGCGGGGTGGTCCGAGGTGGGGAAGAGGTCGTTGTCCATCAGGGGTTCCGGATGTCGAAGCCGTAGCGGGGGGCGGACACCCGCTTCTTGAAGGCGGCGAGGGTCTCCGGAACGGTCTCGACCCGCCAGTCCGCCCGCTTGACCATGTTGAACCAGATGAAGCCGACGATGTCGTCGTGCGCCTCCATCCCGGAGAACAACTGGTCGACGAAGGCCTGTTGGTGTCTGCCCTGCTCGGTCGCGGTCTCGCTGATGAAGAAGGGCTTGTCGCAGAAGGTGCGGATCTCGGCCATGGTGGGGCCGTACAGGCCCTCGAAGGTCTTGGGTCCGTCGTTGGTGAAGTAGCCGGTCATGCCGGCCCAGTCGACGTAGGTGTCGCCGGGGTAGTACGGCGCCAGGCGGGTGTTGGGCGCGGGGACGGTGATGTTGGGACTCCAGACCCAGATCACGTTGGTGGCGCCGGCCTGGTCGAAGAGGTCGTGGACGTGGCGCCAGGCGGCCACGAAGTCCTGGGGGGTGGCGGCCTGGCGGCCCCACGGATACCAGTCGCCGTTCATCTCGTGGGCGATGCTGATGGCGATCGGCAGGTTCAGCTTGGCGACGGACTTGGCGACGCCGCGCACGTAGTCGTCGGTGTCGCCGGCCGCGATCGAGGCGAGCGAGCGGTCGTGCGGTTCCCAGGCCATGAAGGGCAGTGCGCCGGCCTCGTGGATCCGGCGCACGCCGGCGGTGTCGAAACCGCCCTTCCAGTGGGCGTAGTACTCCATGATGTTGGGCTGCTTGCCGATCGCGGAGCTGTAGCCGGGCAGCGCGTCCATCGTGGCGGGGACGTCGGGCAGGGCGGCGCCGAGGTACTTGTGGCTCGGCTTGAGCAGCGGCGTGACGTCGTACGGGACGCCGGCCGGCTGGGTCTTGGGCGCGGCGGGTGCCGCCGGTGCGGCGCTGCCGGTGGCACCCGGGCTCGCGGTCGCGGCGCCGGGGGCGGGGGTCGCGCCGGGGGAGGCGGCGGCCGGCGCGGGCTGGGCGAGGTCCCTCTGCATCGCGAAGCCCGGGTCCTCGGGGCCGCACGCGGTGGCGAGCAGCACGCCTGCGGCGGTCAGCAGCGGGAGCGCCAGCCGGCGACGGAGCCGGCCGGCCCGTCGGAGGTGGGCGGTCATGGCGATCACACTGCTTCCGTGGGGCGCGGCTGGACGAGGACCCGGCCGACGATGGTGGCGTAGAAGAGGCCGGAGGCGAGGACGAGGGCGAAGTTCAACGGGCCCATGGTGAGCATCCGCCAGATGCTCAGCAGCACCCAGAGCAGGGACGTGCCGCCGCCCCAGGCGATGACGCCGATCCAGAACCGGCGGGTCTTGTTGCGCTTGGCGCCGCTGGATCCGGTCGGCTGCCAGGCCATCCGGTTGCGGCGCACGATGTCCCAGATGGCGAAGACGTGCGCCCAGCCGTACATCATGCGGGCGGCCCAGGCCTCCAGCCGGTAGGGGTTGCGGTGCCAGAGCGGGAAGACGACCGTGGCGTAGATCAGGCCGGGCAGCACCAGCGCGGTGTTCTCCCAGCGGATCAGGTCGGGGCGGGCGAGCAGCAGGACGATCGGTATGAGCGGTGAGACGACGGTGAACAGCGCCGTGTGGATGTAGTAGAAGAAGCCGGACAGGTAGCAGGCCCGGGTGACCGGCCGCAGCTTGGTCTGCCAGAACTTCCTGCTGCCGAGCAGGCTCATGGAGCCGGTGCACCAGCGGTACTGCTGGTTGAAGAAGCCGCCGACGTTGTCCGGGCAGACGCCGGTGGCCAGCGCGACGGGTATGTACTGGAGGTCCCAGCCGAGGCGGCGCAGGTCGAAGCCGGTGTGCACGTCCTCGGAGTGGCCGATCAGCGTGGTGCCGCCGTTCTCCTCCAGCGCCGCGCGCCGGTACACCGCGCAACTGCCCACGCAGATGGCGCCGTCGTTGCGCTGCCGGGAGACCTGGACGGTCCGGTAGAACAGCTCCTGGACGGCGCCGGCACCGCGCTCGATCCAGTTCTGCGAGTCCAGGATGCGGAAGAACTGCGGGGACTGGACGATGCCGAGGCGGGGGTTGGCCTCCATGTAGGGGAGCATCTCGTTCAGCAGGTCCGGCCGGGGCGCGAAGTCGGCGTCCAGGATGAGGATGTAGTCGCTGTCGGAGTTGCGGAAGCCGAACTGGAGGTTGCCGGCCTTCTTGAACCAGCCGAGCTTGTCACGGGTGCCGTACACGAACCCGAAGTCGACGGCCATCTGCGCGAGCTGCGGGCTGTTGCTGTCGTCGAGGACGTACGGGGTGACGTCGCCCGGGTAGTGGTCGCGCAGCCGGGCGACGTGGGTCCAGGTGTTGTGCAGCACCTCGATCGGCTCGCCCGCGACCGGCAGGAAGACGTCGACGGTCGGATGCCGCTCGGGCTTCCAGGACTTGACCAGGGCCCGGTGGGCGGAGAGGTCGAAGGTCTCGTTGAAGCCGTGCACCCAGCGGGAGATCAGGTAGTAGACGATGGTGAAGGCGAGCGGCGGTATGAAGAAGAGGAACCACGGCGTCGCGCTCAGCAGCCCGATCTCGCTGGCCACCATGCAGCCGAAGCTGATGAGGGAGAAGCAGGTCAGCACCCACAGGTTGGTGCGGGCGTAGAGGTACTTCTCGGTGTTGTCCGGGGGCTGGGGGAGCAGGCCCCACCGGTTGCGGGCGGCCGGGTCGCGCCGGCTGCGGCGTCGTGAGACCGGCGGCTGACCGCTTCCCGCGAGTCGCGCGCCCTCGGTGACAGTCACGTGCTCTACTCCCCCGAAGCCGTACTGAGTCTGAACCGTCCCCGCGCGGCGGCCGTTATCGCTCGGGCGACAGGGGGGACGCCAGGATCGTACGGGACCGATCGCACGGAGTTCGCTCCCCCCTCTTCCGCCGGAGACCCGGAACCGATATCGAGTTCCGATCGTGATGTGAACGGGGGTGCGGCCGGAGCGCTTGTGTACGGTTGTCCGCTCGACGGGCGAGGACGGTTCGGGGAACAGTGATGATCATCGAGGACGGCGCGGCCGGGCGTGCGGCGAGGGGCCTGCGGGCGGTCGCCGCGTTCGGTGCGCTCGCCGTGCTGCTGGCCGGGTGCAGCGGCGAGGTCGGGGCGGTGGAGCCGCCGGCCGCCACGGCGACGGCGGCGTCCGGGCCGGGTCTCTGCTCGACCGCGCAGGAGCCGTTCCCGAAACTGGCGATGGACGGCGGCACCAAGGTCCTCGAACCGAACCCGTGGAACACCGCGGGCACGGTCTGCGTGGACCCGGTGGGGGACAGCGGGTTCACGCTGTCCGGGAGCGACGACTTCGTCCCGAAGAACCCGCTCGCCCCGGGCGCCTACCCCAACGTCTCCACCGCTCCGGGCGCGAGCGGACTGCCGGTGCCGGTCAGCGCGCTCGGCGACGCCACCGCCGACTGGGACGCCAACGGCCGGGTGAGCGGCTCATTCAACCTCTCCTTCGACCTCTGGTACGGCTCCAGCCCGGACAACTGCCTCCCGGGGGAGAGCGCCGAGGTGATGATCTGGCTGGACGCCACCGACAACGTGCGGCCCGCCGGTGAGAAGGTGGCGGACGCCCTGCCGTTCGGGGACGCGAGCTACCACGTCTACCAGGCGCCGATCACCGGCCCGCACAGCGTGATCAGCTACGTGCGCACGGCGCCCACCCACACCACCCGAGGCCTCAACCTGCGGCTGTTCACCGCCGACGCGATGGCCCGCGGGTACGTCCCGAAGGGCTCCTACCTGTGCCGGGTGCAGGCGGGCTTCGAGGTCTGGAGCGGCGGGACCGGCCTGCGCAGCAACTCCTTCGCCTTCCACAACCGGGTCGGCCTGCCGGCCGGCGAGGTCCCGGCGGGAGCCCCGGGGATCTGCCTGCGGCACGGCGGCGGCGGGATCGCCGGCACCCCGGTGGCCGTCGGATCCTGCGGCGACCAGGCCGTCTCGACCGGCTGGACGGTGGGTAACGACGGTTCGCTGCGCGGCGGAGCGGCCTGCCTGGCGCCGGCCGCCGATCGCTCCTCGGTGACGCTGGCCGAGTGCACCGGCGGCCCGGCGCAGCGCTGGGTCACCGCCCCGGGGCAGCGGCTGAGGCACCAGGACACCGGGCTGTGCCTGGGCACCGCGGGCGGCGCGCTCGCGGACGGTACGGCGGTGCTCCTGCGGCCGTGCGCGGACACCGTCTCGCAGCGCTGGAAGCTGCCGTACAACGGCGTCGCGTGAGCCGGCACCGCGCGCCGGGAGGGGCGGCAGCACCGACGTTTCGTCCGCGCACCCCCCATGGGCGTGTCGGGGCGGATGCCCTAGCATTCGGGCCATGAGCGATCGACCGGTACCGAGTGGCGAGCCGGGCCAGCCGCCCACGCCACCGCAGCAGGCACCGGCCGGGGGGGCCGCTCCGGCCACCGGTGTGCCACCGCAGTCCCCGAGCGGAGCATTCGGCCCCGCGTCCGGCTACGGGCCACCGCCCGCCGCGCCCGCGCAGCCCCAGCAGATGACGCCGCATCCGGCCGCGCAGCCGGTGCCGCCCGTACCGCATCCGGGCGGTGGGCCCGCGCCGGTCGCGCCGGGGCCGGTGCAGCCCGGTCCGGTGGCACCGCAGCCCGGTCCGGTGGCGCCGCAACAGGCGCAGGCCGGCCAGCCGCTGCCGGTCCAGCCGCAGGCGCCGATGCCGGGCCAGCCCGTCGGCCAGCAGCCGTTCCCGCCGGGCGGGCAGCCGCCCCAGCCCGTGGCGCACTGGCAGCAGCAGGGCGGCTTCCAGCCGCCGGTCCCCGCGTCCAACCCGCCGGCCTCCTCGGCCGGCACCCCGGACTGGGAGGCGCTGGCCGAGCAGAACGAGCAGGCCGCCAAGCGCGGCCGCCGGCTCAAGCTGATCGGCGTGGCGACCGCCGTGGTGGTGGTGGCCGCCGCCGGTGGCGGCGGGTACTGGTACTTCCAGCACGGCAAGGAGAAGAAGCCGGTGGCCCAGGCCACCGGCACCCCGAGCCCGACTCCCTCCGGCCCGTCGAGTCCGGCGAGCGCACCGCCGGTCAAGGGCATCGACAGCCCGCCGACCGTCGGCACGCTGCCCGCCAAGAAGGGCGCGGCCGCGCTCAACCTGGGGGCCGACGCCAAGCAGGGGACGATGGCCGGCTTCTCCGGACAAGTCCTCAAACTGCCCAGCGGTCAGGACTCGTTCGCCTCGACGTCCACGCCGGTCGTCGACGTGAGCAAGAGCTTCACCGTCTCCGCGCGGGTGCTGGTCGATGTGCCCAACGGCAACCGCAGCGCGGTCAGCCAGGGCGACGGCCAGTACTACTCTTACGCGCTGGGCCGGGCCAACAACAACGGGCACGACCAGTGGTACTTCAAGGTCCAGGTGCCGGGCGGCGGTTCGGCGATCGCCTGGTCCAAGGGCGACGCGACGGTCAACCAGTGGGTGCTGCTGACCGGCGTGTACGACGACCCGTCCGGCCAGATCACCCTGTACGTCAACGGCGCTCCGCAGTCCTCGGCCAAGTCGGCCGGGGTGCCGCCGAGCGGCGCCAACACCCTCCAGATCGGCCGGCTGAGCTCCAACTCGCAGTGGGCCGATCCCTGGCACGGCGCGGTCGCCGACATCCAGGTGTGGGACCAGGTGCTGCCCGAGGCCGACGTCGTCAAGATCGTGGCCGGTCCGAGCTCGCCGCCGTCCATCGCGCCGACCGGCGCCTGGCTCGGCGGCTGAGCCCGCCCGGCGAGGGTCCTGCGGCCCGGTGAGGACGACCCGCAGGACCCGCCACAGGGCCGACCGGCCCTCGTGAACCTCGGCCGCCGCCCCCGGCAGTGTGGGGCGGCGGCCGAAGCGCGCCCCGGGGCGCGCGCCCCGCCGAGGGCGCGCGTCCGGATGCGAAGTCCCAGATGAGGAGCAGTACTGATGAGCGCGGACGGCCGCTGGATCCGGCCCGAGTCCACCCGCAAGCCCGTCCTCGGCGGGGCCGGGCCGGGTGGGGCGGCCCTCGGCGAGCGCGACCGGACCGCCCCCGGTCCGGCCCAGGCCTACCCGGCCGACCGGCGCCGCCGTAAGCCCGGGCCGCCCCCGGTCCCGCACCCGGCCCGGCCGGCCCTGCGGGCGGACTGGCTGCCACTGCTGGCCGTGCTGCTGGTCCAGGCGGCGCTCTCCTACCACCTGATCCTCAGCAACACCGCCTTCATCGACGAGGGCACCTACATCTACGCGGGCTACCAGGAGGTCGCGCACCTGCGGCACGGCACCCCGGTGTCGACGTACGAGACCTTCTTCTCCGGCTCCCCGCTGATCTACCCGGTGGTGGTGGCCGTCGCGGACTTCGTCGGCGGGTTGAACGGCGCCCGGCTGCTGAGCCTGGCGTTCATGCTCTCCGCCACCGTGGCCGTCCACCTGGCCACCCGGCGGCTGCACGGCTCGCTCGCGGCGTTCTGCGCGGCGGCGGCCTTCGTCGCGCTCGGCCCCACGCAGTTCCTCGGCGGCCTGGCCACCTACGACGCGATGGCGCTGGCGGTGCTCGCCTGGGCCGGGTACTTCGCGGTGCGGCTGACCACGGGCGGTGGGTACCCGAGTCTGGTCGCCTCCGGGCTGCTGCTGGCCCTGGCCGGCGCCACCAAGTACGCCGCGCTGCTGTGGGTGCCGGTGGTGGCGGGCATCGCGGTGCTGGCCGGCCCGCGCGGCTCGCTGCGCCTCTGGGAGGCCTGGCGGCGCGGGCTGCTGGTCCTGCTCACCTTCGTGCTGGCGGTCGGCGCCGCGGCGCTGGCGGCCGGCGAGAAGTACGTCAACGGCTTCGACCACACCACGCTCAAGCGCGCCCCGGGCCACGACTCGTACTCCTACGTGGCCTCGGAGGCCGCCCGCTGGGTCGGCCCGCTGCTGGTGGTCGCGCTGGCCGGGGTGCTGGTGCAGCTGGTGCGGGCGCGGCGGCGCGGCGGCACGGCCTGGCCCGAGTTCTGGCTGGCGCTGCTGCTGCTCCTGGCCGGGCTGATGGCGCCGGTGAACCAGATCCGCATCCACACCTGGCTGTCCCTGCAGAAGCACGTCGACTTCGGCGCCTGGTTCTCCTGCATCGTGGTGGGCCTGGTCCTGGCTCGTACGGTGCTGTGGCTGAAGGGCCGTCTGCACCTGGTGGCCGGAGTGGCGGCCGCCGCCCTGGTGGTCGGTCCGCTCGCCTGGGTGGGCGCGGCCCAGGGCCGCGAGATGTACGGCGAGTGGTCGAACTCGAAGGAGTTCGTCGCCGCCCTGGAGCCGTACATCGTCAAGGGCGACGACCGGTACCTGGTCGAGAACTACAACGTCCCCGCGTACTACCTGCGCAAGCAGACCAACTGGCAGCAGTGGCACGACCTGGTGGCCGTCTTCCGCCGGGACCCGGCCACCGGACAGATGCAGAACGGGGTGCCCGCGATCCAGGCCGGCATCCAGGCCCACGAGTGGAAGGTCGTGGTCCTGGACTTCACCCAGACCGCGGCCATCGACAAGGCGATCCAGCCCACCCTGAAGGCCGCCGGGTACCGGGTGGTCACCGTGGTGACGAGCGGGAAGCACGGCCGGTACACCGTCTACGTGGCGCCCGGGCACGACAAGAAGCCGTGACGGCCGCTCAGGGCCTGCCGGCTCAGAACGCCATGGTGTAGACCATCAGGTCCATCCCCGGGTACGGGGCCCAGTCGCGTTCGGGCGTGCGCAGGAAGCCGATGCGTTCGTAGACCCGGTGGGCGGTGGTCATCTCCGGGCGGGTGGAGAAGGCCATGCCGGCCAGGCCGAGTTCGCGGCTGCGGGCCACGGTGGCGCGGACCAGGGCCTCGCCGACGCCGCGGCCGCGGGAGGCGGCGGCGGTGGCGAGCATCCGGATCTCGCCCTCCCGGGGGGAGGCGATGTCCGCCCACTCGGTGCCGCCGACCGCGAAGGTCACGCAGCCGAGGACGCCGGCTCCGGCCGCGTCGACGGCGACCAGGAGTTCGGCCTCGCGGGCCCGCCGGCCGGCGTCGCGCAGCTGCTCGACGTAGCCGCTCGTGGGCTTGGTGTAGCCGTCGCCGACGAAGGCCTCGACGGTGATCCGGCCCGCGTCGTGGAGGTCCTCCGGGAGGGCCTGGCGGATGAGGAAGTCCATCGGGCCAGTGTGCCGGAGCCCTCTGCCGGGCGGTGCTCCGGGGTCGAACGGACCGGCGGGCGGCCCGGACCCCGGCCCCGGCTGCCGGAGGGAGGCCGGGGGAGCGTCAGTCCGCCTCGACCGCCAGGTGCCCGACCCCGTTCCAGCCGTCCGGCCGCAGCCGCCCGTCCTGGGCCCGCCAGAGGCTGGTGGAGCAGTTGTGCACCGGCCCGAGCGCGGTGAGCTGTTCCTCGGTGAGCCGGTCCAGCGCGTAGCGGAGCATCAGCACCGTGCAGTCGTGGGCGACCAGCAGGACGGGCCGTCCGGCCTCCTCCTCGCAGAGGTCGCGCAGCAGGCTGCGCACCCGCAGGGCGACGTCGGTCCAGGACTCGCCGCCGGGCGGGCGGTAGTACAGCTCGCCCATCTTGCGCCGCCGGGCCGCCTCCTCGGGGTGCTTGGCCTCGATCGCGGCCTTCGGCAGCATCTCCAGGACGCCGAGCTCGCGGTCGCGCAGCCGCTCGTCGTACCGGACGGGCAGGGTGACCGGGACGGCGCCCAGTCCGGCGGCCTGGGCGAGTGCGATGCGGGCGGTCTCGGCGGTGCGCACGTACGGCGAGCACCAGACGCTGCGCGGGCGGTCGGCGCTGGGCAGGCCGGCCCACCAGTGGCCGAGGGCCTGGGCCTGCCGGCGGCCGTGCAGGGACAGCGGGATGTCGGCGTCGCGGCAGCTGATCGGGACGCTGAGCGCTCCGGCGGCCTCGGCCAGCTGGAACTCGACGTTGGCGGTGGACTCCCCGTGCCGGGTGGCGATCAGCACGGACGGCAGCCGGCCGGCCGCCGCCGGGCGGTGGGCGGTGCCGTGCTGGCCGTGGCCGCCGGGGTGCTGGGCGTGGTTGGTGCCGTGCTGGGCGTGGCCGGTGCCGTGCTGCCCCGGGCCGCCGGGGTGCTGGCCCTGGCCGGTGCCGGGCTGGCCCTGCGCGGTGCCGTGGTGGTGCTGGCTCTGGGTGGACTGGTGCTGGCCGTTGAGGGTGGTGCCGAGTTCTGCCATGGCCGCGAGCTCCCCGTGGTCGATCAGGTTCCGGCCGGATGCCGGTCCGGTCTGGTGGTGCCCGGCGTGCACGCCCGTTCATACATATGATCGCGCCGCCTTCTCCAGTGTTCACGGAGAAGGCGGCGCGATCACAGGGCGCGTACGGCGCGAATCAGTGCGCCGCTACGGGCTCCGGCGCGTTCTTCAGCTCGTCGTCGCCGGCTTCGGCGCTGTAGTCGGACGGCTTGGTCTCGTCCGGGAGCACCGGCGCCTTGACCGCCCGCAGCACCAGGGTGAGCGCCACCGCGACGATCAGGTTGAGCGCGAAGGCGGTCACCCCGATGTAGCCGATCTCGCCGATGCCGGGGATCTCGGCCGCGTTGCCGCCGAAGTGCTTGGTGGCCTTGCTGGAGATCCCGTACGCCTCCCAGGTGCCGTAGACCATGCCGGCCGCCCAGCCGGCGAACAGCGCCCAGTGGTGGAACCAGCGGGTGAACAGGCCGCCGACGATCGCCACGAAGGTCTGCAGGATCCACAGGCCGCCCAGCAGCTGGAGGTTGATGGCGGCCTGCTTGTCCATGCCCAGCACGAAGACCAGCGCGCCGACCTTCACCAGCAGCGAGACCAGCTTGGCGACCCTGGTCTCGTCGGCGGGGGTGGCGGCGGGCTTGAGCCAGTCCTTGTAGACGTTGCGGGTGAACAGGTTGGCCGCCGCGATGGACATGATGGCGGCCGGCACCAGCGCGCCGATGCCGATCGCGGCGAAGGCCACGCCGGTGAACCAGTCCGGGAACATGTCGGCGAACAGCTGGGGCACCGACAGCTGGGCGTTGTAGCCCTTGACGCCCTTGCCGACGCCCGCCGCCAGCGCCATGAAGCCGAGCAGGGCCAGCAGGCCCAGCATCAGCGAGTAGGCGGGCATGATCGCCATGTTGCGGCGCACCGTCTTGCGGGACTTGGAGGCCAGGACGCCGGTCACCGAGTGCGGGTACATGAACAGCGCCATCGCCGAGCCGAGCGCGAGCGTGGCGTACGTCCACTGCTTGTTCTCGGGGATGGTCAGCGAGCCGGCCTTGGTCTCCTTGAAGTGCTGCGCGGCCGTGTCGAAGATGTGCCCGTAGCCGCCGAGCCGGATCGGGATGTAGATCACCGCGACGATGATCACGATGTAGACCAGGGCGTCCTTGACGAAGGCGATCAGCGCCGGGGCGCGCAGGCCGGAGGAGTAGGTGTAGGCGGCCAGCACGCCGAAGGCGATGAACAGCGGGAGGTCCTTGACGAACCAGTTGGCGTTCTCCCCGCCGCCGACCCCCAGCACGTCCAGGACGGCCTGGATGCCGACGAGTTGCAGGGCGATGTACGGCATGGTGGCCAGGATGCCGGTGAGCGCGACCACCAGCGACAGCGGCCGCGAGCCGTACCGGCCGCGCACGAAGTCGGCCGGGGTCACGTAGCCGTGCACCCGGGAGACCGACCAGAGCCGGGGCAGGAAGAGGAAGACCAGCGGGTAGGCGATGATCGTGTACGGCACCGCGAAGAAGCCCGCCGCGCCGGTCGCGTACACGGCCGCCGGGACGGCGACGAAGGTGTACGCGGTGTAGAGGTCGCCGCCGAGCAGGAACCAGGTCACCCAGGTCCCGAAGCTGCGGCCGCCCAGGCCCCACTCGTCCAGGTGCGCCGCGTCGCCCGCGCGGCGCCAGCGCGAGGCGAGGAAGCCCATCACCGTGACCAGGGCGAAGAACAGCACGAAGACCACGAGGGCCGGCACGTTGACGTCCTTCATCGGGCACCGCCCTTCCGGGCCGCCGCGCGGGCCTTCTCGTCCCGGGTGATCAGCAGGTAGGCGGCGACCGTGAACACGGCCGACACCGGCACCCAGAGCAGCTGGTACCAGTAGAAGAACGGCATCCCGGCGACCGCCGGGTCGCTCTTGTCGTACGAGGACACCCAGAGCATCGCGACGATCGGCACGAGCAGGGCGAGCGCGGCCAGCACCCGCTCGGGCGTCACGGCCGGGACGGGATCCCCGGCTGGCTCGGGCATGACATCTTCGACGAAGGGACGATCAGAGGGCATCTTCGGCTCCGCTCCGGAGGGTTCCCCGTCGGCGCCGCAGCCCGGCCGGCGCCGAGCGCCGTACGGGCCCGCCGAGCAGCACCATCGGTGATCGGCAGTCAGATCATTACGGCTGCGCAATCTAGAGCATGGGGTGATCCATGTCACCGGGATTGACGGAAGTTCCCACCAGTCGGACGGAACCGGCCGGTGTCCACTGCCGCGGGACCGGAAACGGGTGTCCGCCGCAGGCCGCCGCCGTGGTGTCGTGGGAACGCGGACAGAACGCAGAACAGAACGCGGAGAGCGGAACGCGAAAGGGCACCGGCGCGCAGGTCGCGCGCGCCGGTGCCCGAAGTGCGGTGGGGGAGTGCGGCTACTCCGGACGCTTCAACCGGGTGATGAACTTGTAGCGGTCGCCCCGGTAGATCGAGCGGACCCACTCGACCGGGTCGCCCTCGGCGTCGAAGGAGTGCCGGGAGAGCTGGAGCATCGGCAGGCCGAGGTCGGAGCCGAGCAGCCCGGCCTCGCGCGGGTTGGCCAGGGTGGTCTCGATGGTCTCCTCGGCCTCGGCCACGGTGACCCCGTACACCTCGCGCAGCGCCGCGTACAGCGAGTTGTGCTTGGCCAGGTTGCGGCGCAGGGCCGGGAAGCGCTTGGCGGACAGGTGGGCGACCTCGATCGCCATCGGGTCGCCGTTGGCCAGCCGCAGGCGCTCGATCCGCAGCACCCGGCCGCCGGGCTTGATGTCGAGCAGCGGGGCGAGCCGGTCGTCGGCGGTGATGTAGCCGATCTCGATCAGCCGGGAGGCGGGCTCCAGCCCCTGGGCCCGCATGTCCTCGGTGTAGGAGGTCAGTTGGAGGGCCTGGGCGACCTTGGGCTTGGCGACGAAGGTGCCCTTGCCCTGGATGCGCTCCAGCCGGCCCTCGACGACCAGCTCCTGGAGGGCCTGGCGCACGGTGGTGCGCGAGGTGTCGAACTGGGCGGCCAGGGCGCGCTCGGGCGGTACCGGGGTGCCGGCCGGCTGGGTCTCGGTGAGCTGCAGCAGGTGCCGCTTCAGGCCGTAGTACTTGGGGACGCGCGCGGTCGGGTCGGTGCCGGCCTGCGTCGGGAGGTTGTTCACCTCGGGGTCGTCGACCTGGGCGGTGGATCCCCCGTCGCTGCTCATCGGACCTGTTCTCCCGCTTCTCGCGGGGCCTTCAGCGGCCCCGCCACATCGTTAACGGATCACATCGTTGCATGTATGGCTACGGAACGAATACCTCATCACGCGATGAACGATGTGCGGTGTCGGCTTGATAACGGGTGGTCGAGATCGGTCGGACAGCCGTTGACAGGCCCATTGGTCTAGGCCAAGCTCCAGGCAGCTGGTCTACACCACTAGACCGGTAACTATGAATCCCCCCACCCGTTCGAAGGGGTCCGCGGCACCTTTCCCCCCGCTTTGTGTGGGTCTGCCGCTGCCGCCCGACGGGGGCAACCCAGGCATCCCTCAGGAGGATGGCGTGAAGCGTCAGCTCATCGCGGCGGTCGGCGTCGCAGCAATGGTCGTCGGCCTGGCGGCTTGCAGCTCGGACGGCAAGAAGAGCGAGGGTGACTCGAAGTCGTCCTCCGCCTCCGCGGCCGACAAGTACAAGGGCAAGACGCTGAAGGTCTGGACCATGAGCGGCTCGGCCCCGAAGGGCTGGACCGACGGGGTCAAGGCCGAGTTCGAGACCACCTACCCGGGTTCGAAGGTCGAGTTCGCGACCCAGGAGTGGGGCGGCATCGGCGCGAAGGTCACCGCCGCGCTGTCCGAGGGCTCGGTAGACGTCCTGGAGGTCGGCAACACCCAGACCGCCGGCTACGCCTCCTCGGGCGGTCTGCTCGACATCACCAAGGACAAGGCCGCGCTGGGCGGCGAGACCTGGGCCGCCAACCAGAACGAGTCCACGATCCTGGACGGCAAGCAGTACGCCGCCCCGTGGTACGTCACCAACCGCGTCGTCGCCTACAACAAGGACCTGTGGGCCAAGGCCGGTCTGACCGACACGCCGAAGACCCTGGACGAGTTCTACGCCGACCTGGAGAAGCTGAAGGCCACCCCGGGCGTCGTCGACCCGATCTACATGCCCGGCCAGGAGTGGTACGTCTACTTCGGTCTGCTCACCAGCGAGGGTGGCAAGATCGCCAAGAAGGACGGCGACAAGTGGGTCGGCGGCCTGGGCTCGCCCGAGAGCCAGAAGGCCTTCGAGACCTACAAGAAGCTCCAGGGCTACTCGGCCACCGGTCCGAAGGACAAGGACGAGGCCACCCCGCAGCAGAAGGACGTCTTCGGCCAGGGCAACGTCGGCACCATGATCGGCCTCGGCTGGGAGCTCCCGGACGAGAAGGCCATCCCGAAGGACAAGATCGGCTTCTTCCCGCTCCCGGGCAAGACCGCCGACAAGCCCTCCGGCGTGTTCCTCGGCGGCTCGAACCTCGCGATCGCCTCGCAGAGCAAGAACACCGACATGGCGAAGGACTTCCTGAAGATCGCCCTCAACGACAAGAACGAGGGCGTCGTCGCCGCGGCGGGCAACATCCCGAACAAGGCCTCGCTGAACAGCCAGATCACCGGTGACTTCGCCAAGGCCGCCCAGTCGGCCGCCGCGGTCGGCGCGATCACCCCGAACACCCCGAACTGGGCGAGCGTCGAGGACAACCCGAACCCGATCAAGGAGTTCCTGACCGCTGCCCTCCAGGGCGGCGACTTCGCCTCCACGGCCAAGAAGTACGACGACGAGATCGCCAAGAAGCTCAACCAGAAGCAGTAAGCACTGAGCGGCGTCGCTCACCGACCCCCGGCGGGGGGCCGGTGGGCGACGCCTGTCCGTCGTGGCCAGGTTGTGAGGAAGTGAGAACGATGGCTGTGCATTCGGAGCGGGTGCAGACACAGTCCCCGGAGCCGGGGGAGGCTGCTGTGGCCAGTATGGAGACGAGCGCGTCGGGCGGCGGCTCGAAGGCTTCGGCGCCGAAGGGCGCGAGATCGGCGGGCGGCCCCAGCCTGGGCTCACGCCTCGCGCCGTACCTGCTGCTGCTGCCGGCCACCGTGGCGACCCTGGCCCTGCTCGGCTGGCCGCTGCTGAAGACCGTCCTGCTGTCGTTCCAGAACCTCAACAGGCGCCAGCTCGTCCTGCACCTGACCGAGTGGACCGGCTTCGACAACTACAAGGAGCAGCTGACCGACCCGGACTTCTGGGCGGTCACCGGCCGGACCGTCGCCTTCACCGCGATCAACGTGGTGCTGATCATGGTCGGCGGCACCCTGATCGGCCTGCTGCTGAACCAGCTCGGCAAGAAGATGCGGCTGGTGCTCCAGATCGCGCTGCTGCTGGCCTGGGCCATGCCGGTGGTCGCCGCGACCACCGTCTACACCTGGCTGTTCGACTCCCAGTGGGGTGTCGTCAACTGGATCCTGGACCAGCTGGGTTGGCACTCGATGCGCGACTACAACTGGCTCAGCGACCCGTACTCGACGTTCTTCATCATCATCCTGCTGATCGTGTGGATGTCGATCCCGTTCGTCGCGTTCAACATGTACGCCGGTCTGACCACCATCCCGAAGGAGCTCTACGAGGCCGCCCGGATGGACGGCGCCGGCTCCGTCAAGATCTTCACCGCGGTGATCTTCCCCAACCTGAAGCCGTTCTTCCTGGCCACGACCTTCCTCGAGGTCATCTGGGTGTTCAAGGCCTTCACCCAGGTCTACGCGGTCAACGCCGGCGGTCCGGAGAAGCTGACCCGGACCCTGCCGGTGCACGCCTTCCTGGAGGGCTCGGCCGGCCAGCACTACGGCATCGGCTCCGCGATCGCGGTGCTCACCATCCTGATGCTGGGCGTGCTGATGGCGTACTACTTCCGCATCATGATCAAGCAGGAGGACGAGCTGTGAGGCGCTCTCTCTTCGGACGTACCTGGCTGAACGTGACCGCGGCCGTCCTCGCCGTCTTCTTCGTCTTCCCCGTCTACTGGATGTTCGCGACCGCGTTCAAGCAGAACAGCGACATCATCAGCCCGACGCCGGTGTTCATCCCGCTCGACGCGACCTTCGAGCACTTCTCCACCGCGGTCAACGCGCCGAACTTCTGGACGTACGTCCTCAACAGCGTCACCGTCACCGTCGGCGCGGTGCTCGGGTCGCTGGTGATCGCGACCCTGGCGTCCTTCGCCGTCGCCCGGATGAAGTTCCGCGGCCGCAAGGCCTTCGTGCTGGTCATCATGATGGCCCAGATGGCGCCCTGGGAGGTCATGACCATCGCGGTCTACATCATCTCCCGCGACAACGACATGCTGAACAGCCTGGTGCCGCTGACCCTCTTCTACATGATGATGGTCCTGCCCTTCACCATCTGGACGCTGCGCAGCTTCATCGCCGCGGTGCCGAAGGAGCTGGAGGAGTCGGCCATGGTGGACGGCTGCACCCGCTCCCAGGCCTTCGTGAAGGTGATCTTCCCGCTGCTGGCCCCGGGCCTGATGTCGACCTCGCTGTTCGGCTTCATCACGGCGTGGAACGAGTTCCCGCTCGTCCTGATCCTCAACAAGGACGAGGGCAAGACCCTGCCGCTGTGGCTGTCGTCCTTCAAGACGGCCTTCGGCAACGACTGGGGCGCCACCATGGCCGCGTCCACGATGTTCGCCATCCCCGTGCTGATCCTGTTCGTCTTCCTCCAGCGCAAGGCGGTCGGCGGTCTGACCGACGGCGCCGTGAAGGGCTGAGTCCACGTGAGCATCCTCGTTCCCACCGTGCCGGACAGCGACCAGCTGCACCGCGACGCCCTGACCGTCCTCCAGCCCGGCTTCGTCGGCACCGAGCCGCCGGAGTGGCTGCGCCGCCACCTCGCCGCGGGCCTCGGCTCGGTCGCGCTGTTCGACCGCAACGTGGTCGACCTCGACCAGCTGTCCGCGCTCACCCGGGCGCTGCGCGCCGAGAACCCCGACCTGCTGATCGCGATCGACGAGGAGAGCGGCGACGTCACCCGGCTGGAGGCGGGCTCCGGCTCGTCCTGGCCCGGCAACCTCGCGCTCGGCGCGATCGACGACCCGGCGCTGACCCGGGACGTCGCCCGCGAGCTGGGCCGGGCGCTGGCCGCGGCCGGCGTCAACTACAACTGGGCGCCCACCGCGGACGTCAACTCCAACCCGCGCAACCCGGTCATCGGGGTCCGCTCCTTCGGCGCCGACCCCGAGCTGTGCGCCCGGCACACCGCCGCCTGGGTGGAGGGCCTGCAGTCGGCCGGCGTGGCCGCCTGCTCCAAGCACTTCCCCGGCCACGGCGACACCGCGGTGGACTCGCACCACGGCCTGCCGGTCATCGACGTCGACCTGGACGTGCTGCGGGCCCGCGACCTGATCCCGTTCCAGGCGGCGATCGCGGCCGGCACCAAGGCCGTGATGACCGCCCACATCATGATCCCGGCGCTGGACCCGAAGCTGCCGGCGACCCTGAGCCCGACCGTGCTGCGCGACCTGCTGCGCGCCGCCCCGGCCGACGGCGGCCTCGGCTACCAGGGCCTGATCGTCAGCGACGCGATCGAGATGGGGGCCATCGCCGACACCTTCGGGATGGGCGAGGGCACCGTGCTGGCCCTGGCGGCCGGTGCGGACGCGATCTGCGTCGGCGGCGGGCTCGCCGACGAGGAGACCGTGCTGATGCTGCGCGACGCCATCGTGGCGGGCGTGCGCTCCGGCCGGCTCGCCGAGGAGCGGCTGGCGGACGCCGCCGCGCGGGTCCGGTCGCTGGGCAGCTGGGGCCGGATCGCGGCCCAGGGCGAGCGGATCGAGCCGGACCTGGCGGTCGGCCTGCGGGCCGCGCGCCGGGCGCTCAAGGTGGTCCGGGCGCCGGGCCTCGTGGTGCCGCCGGTGAGCGAGCGCCCGTACGTGGCCTCGTTCTCGGACGAGCCGAACATCGCCGTCGGCGACGTCACCCCGTGGGGCGTGGCCGGCATGCTGGCCGACCGCTTCCCCGGCACCCGCACCCGCGAGGTGTCGGCGGCCGAGGCCGCGCCGGAGCTGCTGGACGCCCTGGTCGGCGAGCTGGTGGCCGGCGCCGAGGGCCGCCGCCTGGTGCTGGTGGTCCGGGACGCCCACCGGCACGCGTGGATGGCGGCCGCGCTGAGCCGCCTGGTGGCGGCCCGGCCGGACGCCGCCGTGGTCGAGATGGGCCTGCCCCAGTCCGAGCCGGTCGGCGCGCTCCACATCGCCACCCACGGCGCCGCCCGGGTCTGCGGACTGGCGGCCGTGGAGGTCCTCACCGGACAGCCGGGAGCGGTCGGCTGACCCTTCGCCGAGACGTCACCGGGCGTGTCCGGGGGACGTCGGCCCGCGGGCCCGTCATGCGCATGCCGCATGGCGGGCCCGTTCCGTTTCCCGGGTGTTGACCTGCGGATTCACTGAATGACCGTGTTCCCTCAAGTGGGCCTTAAATCCACCTTAAGATCTACTGAGGGTGACAGCGCGACGACTGGCCGCCACGCGGTACAACAGCTCTGCAACGGCCGCCCCGAGTAAGGCTTTTGATCGTTGACACCACCTATG
Organism: Kitasatospora sp. NPDC092039; assembly: GCF_044756065.1. Classification (NCBI taxonomy): domain Bacteria; kingdom Bacillati; phylum Actinomycetota; class Actinomycetes; order Kitasatosporales; family Streptomycetaceae; genus Kitasatospora; species Kitasatospora sp. NPDC092039. The sequence continues at coordinate 116,820 of NZ_JBIVSD010000008.1, forward strand.
GTCTAGGCCAGAGTCCAAGCATCCGGTTCGAGATTCAACCTCGCCGGATGTGGTATCGGCCCTCCCTGAAGCTCTTCGCCGCCCCCTGTCCGGACTCTCCGCCGCGGGCGCCAATCACGCTGCCGGCGGGCAACACGGCTCTACACCCCTCGGAGGATGGCGTGAAGAAGCGTCAGCTCATGTCGACGCTCGGGACCATGGCCCTGGCGGTCGGTCTGACGGCCTGTTCCTCGTCCGCGAAGCCCGCGGGCGGCGGCGCGGGCGGCTCCGCGGACGCGAAGGCGGCCGGCGGCTCGGTCACCGTCTGGCTGATGGACGACGCCCAGAAGAACTGGCCGGACCTCGTCCAGCGGGTCAACGACGAGTTCGCGGCGAAGTACCCCAACGTCAGCCTCAAGCTGGTCTACCAGGGTTGGGCCGACAAGGTCGGCAAGCTCGACAAGGCCATCGCCGAGGGCAACGCCCCCGACGTGGTCGAGCTGGGCAACACCGAGACCATGAAGTACGTGCTCTCCGGCGCGCTGGCCCCGGTGGACCGCAGCACCTTCGACAACTCCGACAGCTGGATCAAGGCGCTCGCCAACACCTGCACCTACCAGGACAAGCTCTGGTGCGTGCCCTACTACGCCGGCTCCCGGGTGGCCATCTACAACTCCGCCACCTTCCAGCAGGCCACCGGCAGCGCCGACTTCCCGAAGACCGAGGCCGACCTGCTGGCCGCGCTGGACAGGATCGCGGACAAGAACAAGGCGGACAAGGCCTTCTCCCCGCTCTACCTGCCCGGCCCGTACTGGTACGCCGCGATGAGCTACGTGGCCGCGTACGGCGGCAGCATCGCCAAGTTCGACAGCTCCGGCAACTGGCACGGCACCCTGCACGACCCCAAGTCCCAGCAGGGCGTCAGCCACTTCGTCGACCTGGTGCGCAAGTACAACAAGGGCGACCTGGCGGTGAACGAGCAGAACCAGTTCGAGGCGATGGCCCGCGGGCGCGCCGCGTCCTTCTACGGCAACGGCTACGAGGCGGCCAGCGTCACCGCGCCGGTCACCGGCGACCCGAGCATCAAGGACGCCGTCAAGCTGGCCACCATGCCCGGCCCGGACGGCAAGCCGCTGCCGACCTTCATCGGCGGCTCCGACCTCGCCGTCACCGCCAAGTCCCAGCAGGTGGCGCTGGCCACCGACTGGATCCGGATGTTCACCAGCACCAAGTCCGAGCAGGCGCTGGCCGACAAGGACATCCTGCCGAACAACCTGACCCAGCTGAACCCTCTGAAGAACAAGCCGGCCACCGCCGCCGCGGCCAACGCCGTCCCGGACGCCTGGTTCACCCCGCTGGCCCCGGGCTGGGGCGCGGTCGAGAAGCAGAAGATCATCCCGGACATGCTGGTCTCGATCCTCAAGGGCAAGTCGGTGGACCAGGCCACCAAGGAAGCCGACGCGGCGATCGACCAGCTGATCAACAAGGCGTCCTGACCTTCCGCCGCCGCCCGTTCCGGTGCGTCCCTCCCGTCTCCGCGGGGGCGTGCCGGAGGGCGCGGTGCCGAGGACGCGCCGAGGGCGCGCAGACGGGCGCGAGAGCGTGCGGACGGAGGTGCCCGGCGACGGGCGCGCCCGTAGGATTGCGGAACGCAGAACCGCAGCGAGTGTGCGGACTCGCCGCCGTGGAGGTCCCCGCCGGGCAGCCGCCCGGGCGGGGTCGAACCGTCCCATCGGAGGCAGACCCAGATGTCCGACCCGCAGACCGTTCCCGGCCGGATCATGGCGGCGGAGATGGCCGAGCAGCCGGCCGTCCTCCAGCGCATCCTCGACGAGGGTGCCCCGAAGATCCGCGAGGTCGCCGCGCAGATCGCCGCCCGCGGCCCGCGCTTCGTCCTGCTCACCGCGCGCGGCACGTCCGACAACGCCGCGCTGTACGCCAAGTACCTGATCGAGATCCTGCTCGGCAAGCCGGCCGGCCTGACCTCGATGTCCACCACCACCGCGTACGGCGCCAAGCCGGACCTGACCGACGTCCTGGTCGTCACCGTCAGCCAGTCCGGCGGCTCGCCCGACCTGGTCGCCTCCACCAAGGCCGCCCGCGAGGCCGGTGCCGTCACCCTCGCGGTGACCAACAACGCCGCCTCGCCGCTCGCCGAGGTCTCCGAGTTCCACATCGACGTGCTGGCCGGCGCGGAGAAGGCGCTGCCGGCCACCAAGACCTACACCGCCGAGCTGCTGGCGCTCTACCTGCTGGTCGAGGGGCTGCGCGGGGGAGACGGTTCGGCCGCCGAGGGGCTGCCGGGGCTGGCCGCCGGGGTGCTGGCCCGCAAGGCCGAGGTGAAGGCGCTCGCCGAGCGCTACCGCTTCGCCCAGCGCCTGGTCATCACCTCGCGCGGCTACGGCTACCCGACCGCCCGCGAGGCGGCGCTCAAGCTGATGGAGACCACCTACATCCCGGCCACCCCGTTCTCCGGCGCCGACCTGCTGCACGGCCCGCTGGCGATGGTGGACAACGTCTCGCCGGTCATCGCGATCGTCCCGGACGGCAAGGGCGGCGAGGCCCTCCAGCCGGTGCTGGACCGCCTGCGCGGGCGCGGCGCGGACCTGGTGGTGGTCGGCCAGCAGGCGCAGGTCGAGGCCGCCTCGGCGGGGTTCGCGCTGCCGGCCGGCGTGCCCGAGGAGCTGCAGCCGATCCTGGAGATCCTGCCGCTGCAGCTGCTGGCCCACGAGGTCACCATCGCCCGCGGCCAGGACCCGGACGCCCCGCGCGCGCTGGCCAAGGTCACCGAGACGCGGTAGCCCGCCCCGCGCGCGAGCCGGTCCCCGGTCCACAGGCTGTGGACCGGGGGCCGGTTCTCTGAGCGGCGGAGACGTGGTTCCGGGGGCCTGAGGAGGCCGAGGAGGGGGGCGGTGCGGGAGGGCGCCGCCGACGGGGCGGAGGAGGCCGGAAACACTACGGGCCACGGCGCCGACACGGGACCCTCAACCCATGCGGCACCGCAGCCCGGAGCTGTCGTCGGGCACCGGCTCCGATCGAGAACTGTGCGGGGTCCTCGTTCGGCGGCGTCCGACCGAGGAGGGGCCGCGCGCGGTCAGGGCAGTTGCGCGGGGGCCTCTCCTTGGTGCCCTTTCATTGTGGACTAGACCAATCTCGGTTGTCCAGGCCTCTCGGCAAATTGGTCTAAACAACTCCGGTGGGACGGGCAGGGCCGGCGACCTCCCGCCGGCGCCCCCACCGGACCTCCGGGCAGGCCCCCGCGGGGCCCGGCCGGAGGTCCGCCCGCCGGTCCGCCGCGCCCCGCCCGGACCGGCGGCGCTACCCTCGCCATGTGCCCTCGCTGAACGAACTCGTCCGCCGCCACACCACCCTGACCGGGGCCGACGTGGAATGGCTCCACCACCTGGTCGCGGAGTGGCAGCTGCTCTCCGACCTCTCCTTCGCCGACCTGGTGCTGTGGATCCCCACCTGGGACGGCATCCGCTACGTCTCGGTGGCGCAGATGCGGCCCAACACCGGGCCCACCTCGTACCAGGACGACATGGTCGGCCACCTCGTCCCGCGCGGCCGCCGCCCGCTGCTGGACGCCGCCTTCGACGAGGGCCGGATCGTGCGCGAGGGCGACCCGGAGTGGCGCGAGGAGGTCCCGGTCCGGGTCGAGTCGATCCCGGTCCGGCGCGAGGGCAAGGTGCTGGGCGTGATCGCCCGCAACACCAACCTGCTGACCGTGCGCACCCCGAGCCGGCTGGAGCTCACCTACCTCCAGAGCGCCTCCGACCTGGCCCAGATGATCGCGGCCGGCTCCTTCCCTTTCCCCGGCGTCGAGCAGGCCGACATGGACGCCGCGCCCCGGGTCGGCGACGGCCTGATCCGGCTGGACGCGGACGGCATAGTCACCTACGCCAGCCCCAACGCGCTCTCCGCGTACCACCGCCTCGGCCTCACCACCGACCTGGTCGGCAGCCACCTCGGCCGGGCGACCGCCGACCTCGCCCCGCCGTCCCGCTCGGCCGTCCACGAGGCGCTGGTGAAGCTGGCGAGCGGCTGGGCGCCACGGCAGACCGAGGTGGAGGCGCAGGGGGGAGTGGTGACCCTGCGGGCGATCCCGCTCAAGCCCAAGGGCACCCTGACCGGTTCGCTGGTGCTCTGCCGGGACGTCACCGAGCTGCGCCGCCGCGACCGCGAGCTGATGACCAAGGACGCCACCATCCGGGAGATCCACCACCGGGTGAAGAACAACCTGCAGACCGTCGCGGCCCTGCTGCGGCTGCAGTCGCGCCGGATGGACTCGGAGTCCGGCCGGGCCGCGCTGGACGAGGCGGTGCGCCGGGTCGGCTCGATCGCGATCGTGCACGAGACGCTCTCCCAGGCGCTGGACGAGCAGGTGGCCTTCGACGAGATCGCCGACCGGGTGCTGGCGATGGTGATGGAGCTGTCCCAGGACGGCCGGGTGGCGACCCGCCGCACCGGCAGCTTCGGCATCCTGTCCGCCGAGGTGGCCACCCCGCTGTCGATGGTGCTGACCGAACTCCTCCAGAACGCCCTGGAGCACGCGTTCGGCCCGACCGCCTCCGGGAACCTGGAGGTCAGCGCGCTGCGCGGGCGCGCCCCGGCGACCGGGATGGGCTGGTCGGACAGCTGGAACGGCGGGGCCCGGCCGGAGGAGTACCTGCTGATCACGGTGCAGGACGACGGCCGCGGCATGCCGGAGGGGTTCGACCCGAAGACGGCGGGCAACCTCGGGCTGCAGATCGTCCGGACGCTGGCCACCGGTGAGCTGGGCGGCACCTTCGACATGGTGGCGGGCCCCGACGGCGGAACGAAGGTGGTCCTGGAGATCCCGGTCCGCTGAGGCCCCGGTCCGTTGGGGAACCCGTCGCACGAAGGCGCGGTGGGGGCGTGCGCTCGGCGGAAGCGCCGGGTGCGTGCTCCGCGCGCCGAGCGCGGAAACAGAAACGAGGCCCTGTCGACCGGGGGGGGTGGGTCGACAGGGCCTCTCAACCCGTTCCGGCCGTCGGGGGGAGTCGGCCGGAACGGGGGCTCTGGGTGGTGCGACACCCCGCCGGTGCGTTGCACACGGTGAGCGCCACAGCTCCACGATATTGCTCTAAGTGAACAGTATCAAGTGCCTGCGGCGGGTCGGTGTCGCGGGACCCGGCTGGGCGGGGTCCTTGGTGCGGAAGGCTTCACCAGGAGGTGCAGGGAAGCCTTTGATCATGTGTCGATCGGTACGGCGGTTACTGCGGGTGCTACGGCGTGTGATCGCGACGCGATCAGGCGGTGCGGGCGCGGTTGCGGGCGGCGCGGCGCTTCATCGCGCGACGCTCGTCCTCGCTCATGCCGCCCCAGACGCCGGCGTCCTGACCGGTCTCGAGCGCCCACTGGAGGCACTGCTCCATCACCGGACAGCGGCGGCACACGGCCTTGGCTTCCTCGATCTGCAGCAGAGCAGGACCGGTGTTCCCGATCGGGAAGAACAGCTCCGGGTCCTCTTCGCGGCAGACAGCGCGGTGGCGCCAGTCCATGGTCGTCCAACTCCTCCTGCCGCGGGGGGTGGCCCGATCGGCATAATCGAATGGCTTGTGAATGTGAACGCTTTCACGAATCCCGCAACAGCAAAAGAGACCAAAGGCCCGCCGGGCCCGGGTGGTCTGTGCTGAGGGGGATTCGGCGATTCGAGGGACGCCCCGCGGTCGGTGCTCCTGTGGTACCGGAGTCGCCGTCGCTGCGATGTGTCCCGATCGCCATGTAGAGGTTCGCAAACCTCGGGCTCGGATACAACCCCCTTCGGGGAGGAATTTTGGATTCTTCGGTGTCGCCTAGCTCACAGCCAGTACTTCTATGGAGTGAAGGGGGCTTGTGCGTTCGAGAAGAAGGAGGAACCCCCCTTCCGGTCACACAATCACACGCAGTGCCCGCCGTACGCCTGTGAAACTGACGCGACTCCTGTCTCCAAGATGGTCCCCGTCGACCTGGAACGGCGCCGCTTCCTCCGAAACCAAGGTGAAGTGTCTGACGTCGTGATAGGAGACGACGTGCTTCCCGGACGGGCCGGCCGGAGGGGTGCCGTCGCTCGAAGGCGTGTACGACCGCAGGATCTGACGGACCGTTCGAGCCGTGCCGAACGCCGTCATCCGGGTGATGCCGAAGACGTCCAGGTCCGTGTCGAAGGAGGCGAGCGGTGAGGGGTAGACCGGGCGGTTGCCGAGGAAGGTCCAGGGCGAGGTGTTGCTGACTATCGACAGGACCAGGCCCGGAACCCGCTCGTGGCCCGGCAGCTCCAGGGAGACCGGGCCGGAACGGCGCTGCTCACGCTGGGTGAAGTAGTGCCGGAGCGCCTGGCCGACGTACAGGGCGTGGGTGGACTTGCGCCCGGCCCTGCGCTGCTCCTCGACCCGGCCGACCACGCCGGCGTCGAAGCCGAGGCCGGCGGTGAAGGTGAACCAGCGGTCCGGCAGTCCCTCGGTCATCGCCTTGCCCAGCCCGATCGGCCGCTCCCGGCCGTGCTCCAGGGCGTCCAGCAGGGCGCCGGTGGCCTCCACCGGGTCGTTGGGCAGGCCCAGCGCGCGGGCGAACACGTTGGTCGAACCGCCCGGCACCACGGCCAGTCGCGGGACCTTCTCGCCCGGGCCGTGCGCCAGCAGCCCGTTCACCACCTCGTTGACCGTGCCGTCCCCGCCCAGCGCCACCACCAGGTCGACCGTGCCGTCCTCCGCCGCCTCGCGGGCCAGGTCGCGCGCGTGGCCCCGGTACTGGGTCTCGGCGACCTCCAGCTTGAGGTCGCTGCGCAGGGCGTGGATCAGCACGTCCCTGGTCCGGCCACTGGTGGTGGTGGCCTTGTGGTTCACGACCAGGAGAGCGCGCATGGGGAAAGCCTACGGGTCGGTACGGACCGACCGGCGGCTACCCTGCTGGAGTGACCGCAGAAACCTCCGCACCCGCACCCTCGGCCGGCTCCGGCCGTCCGGCCTCCCTGACCCTGGGCGCCGCCATCACGGCCCTGGAGGGCGCGGCCCTGGCCGTCGTCGGCGTCTGGGACATGGTGGCCGCGCTGTCCGGCCAGGCCAAGCAGCTGGCCCTGAACGAGTTCGGCGGCGCGGTCATCGTGCTGCTCGGCGTGCTGCCGGTGCTGGCCGCCCTCGCGCTGCTCAAGGAGCGCCGCTGGGGCCGCAGCCCGGCGGTGCTGACCAACTCGATCTGCCTGCCGGTCGCCTACTACATGTTCCAGAGCGGCGGCGCGATGGTCGCGGTCGGCGTCCTGGTCGGCGTGCTCGGCCTGGTGGGCATCGGCTGCCTGCTGAACCCGAAGTCGACGGCGGCCCTGTACGCCCAGCAGGAGAGCTGAGCGCGCAGGGCCGCCGGCCGGTCGTGCGGCCGCCCCGCCGGAGCTGAGCGGCCGTCAGTCCTACTCCTCCACCAGGAGCTTCTCCCGCAGCTGGGCCAGGGTCCGGGCGAGCAGCCGGGACACGTGCATCTGCGAGATCCCCACCTCGGCGGCGATCTGCGACTGGGTCATGTTCCGGAAGAACCGCAGCACCAGGATCTTCTGCTCCCGGGGCGGCAGTTGGGCCAGCAGCGGCTTGAGCGACTCGCGGTACTCGACGCCCTCCAGCGCCTCGTCGGTCGCGCCCAGGGTGTCCGCGACGGCCGGCGACTCGTCGTCGCTGTCCGGCACGTCCAGGGACAGCGTGGAGTACGCGTTGGCGGACTCCAGGCCCTCCAGGACGTCCTCCTCGGAGATCCCCAGGTGCTCGGCCAGCTCGTGCACCGTGGGGGAGCGGCCGTGCCGCTGGGAGAGCTCGCTGGTCGCCGTGGTGAGCGACAGCCGCAGCTCCTGGAGCCGGCGCGGGACGCGCACCGCCCAGCCCTTGTCGCGGAAGTGCCGCTTGATCTCGCCGACGATGGTCGGCGTCGCGTAGGTGGAGAACTCGACCCCGCGCTCGTGGTCGAAGCGGTCCACCGACTTGATCAGGCCGATGGTGGCGACCTGGGTCAGGTCGTCCAGCGGCTCGCCCCGGTTGCGGAAGCGCCGGGCCAGGTGCTCGACCAGCGGGATGTGCATCCGCACCAGCTGGTTGCGCAGCTCGACCCGCTCCGGGGAGCCCTCGGGCAGTGCGGACAGCCGGACGAACAGCGCGCGGGCGGCCTCCCGGTCCGGGGCGCCGGTGCGGGGCGAGCCCTGGGCGGGCACGGCGCCGTGCAGCTCGGTCTCGGCCGCCGCGTCCGTCTCGGCCGGCGCGTCCGTCCCGGCCGCCGGGGCCGCCGGGTCCACCGGGTCCGGCGGGGGCGCGGCGGCAGGCGTCGGCTCGGACGTCGGCTCGGTGGGGTGGCTCATCCGCTGGGCGTCCTTCGGGTGCGCTTCGTCGTTGGCGGCGAGGCCGGGAACGCTCGCCTGGGTCGGTACGGCAGGTCCCGCCGTCGCGAGGCCGGTACGGTCCAGATCACTCACGGCCATTCCCCCGTTCCGTTCCGGGAGCACCGGGGCCGGCTGGCCCCGGAATCGTCTCGTTGGTCGTACCGCGTGGGTGGCGGTACCGGGGACCGTCCGTCGGGCCCCGGGGCGGGGGAGCGGCGGACGGCCCTTGCGCGGGTGCTGCTCGGTGCTGCTCGGTGGTGCGGTGCGGTCGGCCCGGCTAGTGGGCGGAGGAGCCGCCGCGCTTCTTGTGCAGGCTGATCGACACGGTCTTGTCCTCGCCGACCGAGGAGTCGACCTCGCCGGCCAGGGCGGAGAGCACCGTCCAGGCGAAGGTGTCCCGCTCGGGGGCCTTGCCGTCGGTGGTCGGGGCGGAGACGGTGACCTTCAACGAGTCGCCGACCAGCCGGAACTCGCAGGACAGCACGGAGCCCGGCACCGCCTGCTGGAGCAGGATGGCGCAGGCCTCGTCGACCGCGATCCGCAGATCCTCGATCTCGTCGAGCGTGAAGTCCAACCGGGCGGCCAGCCCGGCCGTCGCTGTTCGCAGGACGGAGAGGTAGGCCCCCGCTGCGGGCAGCCGGACCTCCACGAAGTCCTGAACACCGAGATCGCCGTCGATCTGGGACACCCTTGCCTCCTGGGTGACGCGCTGTACTTGCTTGGTACCCCGCTTGTTACCGCTTGCTACCCCTGGAGGGGGTCCGGCGTCGCGGATCCGCCATCGTTCTGCCTTCCGCACCCCGGTTCGGGAGTTACTCATGGTAAGGCATTGCGACGCAGGGTGGCAGACCCTTTCTCCGGACTGCGCAGGGCCGTTCAGCGCCGTCCGGCGGCGGCCAGGGCCTCGTCGGTGAGCCGGTACACCGTCCACTCGTCCATCGGCACCGCACCGATCGACTTGTAGAAGTCGATCGAGGGCTGGTTCCAGTCCAGGACCGACCACTCGACCCGGGAGTAGCCGCGTTCGACGGCGATCCGGGCGAGTTCCAGCAGCAGCGCCTTGCCGTGGCCGCCGCCGCGCGCCCGGGGACGGACGTACAGGTCCTCCAGGTAGATCCCGTGGGTGCCGCGCCAGGTCGAGAAGTTGCGGAACCAGAGCGCGAAGCCGACCGGTTCGCCGGTGGCGTCGTCCTCGGCGATCAGCCCGAACACGGCCGGGTCTGCGCCGAACAGGGCCTCGCGCAGCTGCTCCTCGGTGGCCTTCGCCTCGTGCAGGGCCTGCTCGTAGTCCGCGAGTTCGCGGATCATGGCGTGGATGACGGGGACGTCGGTGGCGACGGCGGTGCGGATCATGCCTGTGAGCCTACTGCTCGGGACCGGTCTCGTCCCAGGCCTGGACGGAGGTCTGGTCGACGATCCGGCCGTCCCGCAGACCGGCCATCGAGGACATCAGCACCCGGACGCCGTCCGGGTAGCGGCAGGACTCCAGGAACGCGACGTGGTCGCCCTGGACCACCACCTGTTCCAGTTTGTGGCTCATCTCGCGGCCGTAGACGTCGTCCAGCATGGCGCCGATCTCCTCCCGCCCGTGCATCACCAGGGGGTGGCTGGGCTGGGTCTTGCGATCGACCACGCGCAGTTCGGCGTCCTCGGCGTAGAGCGCCAGGAGGACCTCGGCGTCGCAGCGCTCGATGCCCTCGCGCAGTGCACGGGTGTCGAAGGCGGCGGGGGCCGCCGTGGTGGTCATGGTCTCGCTCCTCCGGTCGGGTTCCGTCGGCTCGTACCTTGAGCGTACGCCCGGCGGTCCGTGCCCGGGGGAGCGGGATCCGGGCCGGTCAGCGGGCCGGCACGGTGCGCAGGTAGCCGGCCAGCGCGCTGATCGCGGCCGGGTTGCGCGGGCTCTCCACCAGGTCGACGTAGTCCATCACGAAGATCCGGTCGTTCCTGATCGCGGCCACGTTCGCCAGCGGCGGGAAGGACGTGAGGAACCGCCGCTTCTCCTCGGCGCCGGTGTCGCCGTAGTTGTTGATCACGATCACCTCCGGGTCGCGCCGCACCACGCTCTCCCAGCCGGCCGTGACCCAGCTGTCGGTGAGGTCGCCCATCACGTTGGTCCCGCCCGCCCTGGCGATGATCTCGTTCGCGGCGGCGAACTTCCCGGCGGTGTACGGCTTGTCCTGCCCGCTGTCGTACAGGAAGACGGACGGGCGGCGCTCGGGCCGGGGGACGGCGGCGATCTGCGCCTTGAAGTCGGCGACCAGCCGGTCGGCGCGGTCCCTGACGTCGAAGATCTCGCCGAGGTTGGCCAGGTCGGTGTAGAGCGCCTCCAGCGGGTCCATCACGCCGCGTTCGGTGCCCTTGCCGCTGCGGCAGGACTCGCTGAGCACGTACGAGTCGATGCCCAGCGTCCGGAAGGCCTGCGGGGTGACGCCCCGGCCCTCGTCGAAGCCGTAGTGCCAGCCGGCGAAGACCAGGTCGGCCTTGGCGTCCAGCGCGATCTCCTTGGTGATCTGCTGCTTGGAGAGCCACTTCGTCCGCTGGTAGCCGTCCTTCCAGGCGACCTGGTCGATCCTCCCCTTGTCGTCGGGCATCACGTAGCCGGCCATCCGGTCGGCGAGGCCGAGCGAGAGCATCAGCTCGGTGATGCCGACGTCGTTGGTCACCGCCCGGGCGGGCTTGCGGTCGAAGGTGAGCTCCTCGCCGCAGTTCCGCACCGTCACCGGGTAGTGGGCGGAGGCGGTGGCGGCCTCCTTCGGGGCGATCTCGGCGCCGCAGCCGGCGAGTCCGAGGGCGAGCAGGGTGGTGACGGCAACGGCCTTGGTGCGCACGGTGGTTCCTCCGGGGGACGGATCAGGCGGAGTGGTCGAGGCGGTCGAACAGCAGCTGGAGGGCGCCGGTCCCGGGGTGCCGCACCGGGGTGGCCCGGACGCCGAACACCTCGGCGAGCAGGGCGGGTCGGAGCACCTCGTGGGGCGGACCGGAGGCGACGATCCGGCCGGCCCGCAGCACGTACAGCAGGTCGCAGTGGCCCGCCGCGAGGTTGAGGTCGTGCAGCGCGGTGAGCACCGTCGGGCCGGCCTCGCGGGCGAGCGCCAGCACCTCCAACTGGTGGGCGATGTCGAGGTGGTTGGTGGGTTCGTCCAGCACCAGCAGGCGCGGCTCCTGGACCAGCGCGCGGGCGAACAGCACCCGCTGCTTCTCGCCCCCGGACAGGCTCAGGAAGCCCCGGTCGGCGAGGTGTCCGGCGCGCACCTTGCGCAGTGCCTCGGCGCAGCGCTCCGCGTCCCCCGCGGCCGGGCCGCCGAAGCCGCGGCGGTGCGGCAGCCGGCCCATGGCGACCACCTCGGAGACGGTGAAGTCGAACTCGGCGGAGTGCTCCTGGGTCAGCGCGGCCACCCGGCGGGCGCTCTCCCGGGCGGTGAGGGCGTGCAGGTCGTCGCCGGCCAGCCGGACCACGCCGCCGGCCGGCTCCAGCACCCGGTAGACGCAGCGCAGCAGGGTCGACTTGCCGCTGCCGTTCGGGCCGATCAGCCCGACCACCTGCCCGGCGGCGGCCGCCAGGGACACCTCGTGGACCAGCCGGGTGCCGGCCAGTTCCACCGAGACGGCGTCGACGGCGAGGTCCTGGGCCCGCGTCGGCCCGGTCCCGGCCGCCGCCTCGATCACGTCGGTCACCGGTTGCCTCCGAAGGCCTGGCCGCGGCGGCGCATCATCACCAGGAAGGCGGGCACGCCGAGGACCGCGGTGAACACCCCGACGGGCAGTTCGGCGGGTGCCAGCAGGGTGCGCGAGGCGATGTCCACCCAGACCAGCAGCAGCGCCCCGGCGAGCGGCGCGACCACCAGTACCCGGCGGTGACCGGCGCCGACCAGCATCCGCGACAGGTGCGGCATCAGCAGCCCGACGAAGCCGATCGCCCCGCTGACGGCGACCACGGTGCCGGTGACGGCGGCGGTCACCACGAACAGCTCGCGGCGCAGCCGGTCCGGGTCCACGCCGAGCGAGGCGGAGGTCTCGTCGCCCATCGCGAGCGCGTCCAGCCGCCCGCCGGCGCCGGTCAGGTAGGCGAGGCCGGCCAGCACCGTGGCGGCGGCGATCGGCACCTTGCCCCAGGTGGCGCCGCCGAGGCTGCCGAGCAGCCACATCATGGCGTCCCGGGCGGCCTCGCCGCGGTCGGCGGCGAAGACCATCAGGGTGGTGGTGGCGGAGAAGCCGTAGGACAGGGCGGTGCCGGTGAGCACCAGGCGCAGCGGGGTGAGCCCGTACGCGGTGCGGGCGGCGAGGTAGACCAGCGTCATGGCGGCCAGGGCCGAGCCGAAGGCGGAGGCGGAGACGGCCCACACCCCGAGCGAGGCGAAGGCCCCGAACAGCAGGACGGCGTTGGCGCCGACGGCGGCGCCGGAGGAGACGCCGAGCACGAAGGGGTCGGCCAGCGCGTTGCGCACCAGCGCCTGGACGGCGACCCCGCAGGCGGCCAGCCCGGCGCCGACGACGGCGGCCAGCACGGTGCGCGGCAGCCGGATCTCCCAGACGATCGCGTACGCGGCCGCCTCGCCCGCGTCCAGCCGACCACCCGTCAGCCCGGCGCCCAGCAGGCGCAGCACCCGGGGCAGGCCGAGGCCGGAGGAGCCCAGGGCGACTCCGCAGACCAGCGACAGCAGCAGCGCGACGGCGAGGCCGACGGCGAGCGGGGCGACGGGTGTGCGCCGGGCGGGCGGGCCGGCTGCACGGTCTGCGGGTGCGCGGTTCACGGGGACGCCTTGCCTCGGGCCGCGGGTGCGCCGGGGCGGGCGCGGGCCGCAGGTGTGCCGGGGCGCCGTTCCCCTCGCAGTCCGCGGCGAGTTGTCGGGAGGTCAGCGGCCGAGGGCGATCGGGCTGGCGCGGTCGTACGGGCTGGTACGGCCGCGCTCACCGTTGCGGGTCAGCGCCGGATTCACACCGGACTTCCCCCTCGGACGCCCTGGCAGCATAACAGCCACTCAGGGCAGGCAACCCTTACCGGGGGTGGGTCGGGCGGTGAACGCGCGACCGCCCCCGTCCGGCTGTGCGGACGGGGGCGGTCGGGTGGCGACGCGTCAGGCTCAGGCCTGCTTGGTCTCCCAGAAGATCTTGTCGACCTCGGCGATCAGGTCCAGCAGGGCCTGGCCGGTGGCCGGGTCGGTGGACGCCTTGGCGGCCGAGGCGGCCTTCAGGGTGTCGTTGATCAGCTGGTGCAGCTGCGGGTACTTCTCGAAGTGCGGGGCCTTGAAGTAGTCGCTCCACAGCACCGAGATGTGGTGCTTTACGGCCTCGGCGCGCTGCTCCTTGATGATGATGGCGCGGGCGCGGAAGTGCGAGTCCTCGTTGGCCTGGTACTTCTCCTGGGTGGCCTTGACCGACTCGGCCTCGAGCTTGGCCTGGGCGGGGTCGTACACGCCGCAGGGCAGGTCGCAGTGGGCGTGGGCGGTGGCGCGCGGTGCAAACAGACGAGAGAACATGGGAGTCCTTCCTTAGATCGTCTTCCCGCGCCCGAGATTACCCTTCCGTCCTCGCGGTTTCGCGGTCGGGCGGCGGGCCTAGGGCAAAAGACGGACCCGGAACCGGGGTAATCCGGACATCGGGCCGGTGACGGTCCGTACGGCAGACTGGGGGCGGGGCGGAGCGGGAGGAGGAGTCGTGGCGCGGAGCACGCGACCGGAGGGCGCCGGAGCCGGCGGACGGGACCGGGGCGGCGCGCTGCCGTTCGGACTGGTCGACGTGGCCGGGCCGTCGATGGTACCGACCCTGCGCGAGGGCGACCAGCTGCTGGTCCGCTACGGCGCGCCGGTCCGGCCGGGGGCGGTGGTGCTCTTCCGGCACCCCTTCCAGCAGGACCTGCTGGTGGTGAAACGGGCCGTCGAGCGCCGGTCCAAGGGCTGGTGGCTGCTCTCCGACAACCGTCCGGTGGACAGCGACAGCCGCAGCTACGGCGCCGTCCCGGACGAACTGGTGCTCGGCCGGGTGCTGCTGCGGCTGCGGCCGAGCCCGGCCTGGCTGGCGCCGGGGCGCCGGCTGGAGCGGCTGTTGCTCACCCCGCGGCTGGCCCGGGTGCCGGGCCTGGCCCGCCGGCTGGGCGCCTGGGTGGACGGGGTCTAGGACCTCCAGGACCTACTCGCGGGCCGCCGCCTCCGCCTCCTGGCGCTTGCGGGCCCGGTAGGCGGCCACGTTGGCGCGGGTCGCGCAGCGGTCCGAGCAGTAGCGGCGGGAGCGGTTGGTCGAGGTGTCCAGGTAGGCGTTGCGGCAGGGCGCGGCCTGGCAGATGCCGAGCCGGTCGGCGCCCAGCTCGGTCAGGTGGACGGCCAGGCCCATGCAGGCGACCGCGCTGAAGTGCGCGGTGGCGGTCGGCGAGTTGTCGGCCAGGTGCAGGTGCCAGCGCGGCCGTCCGGCGTCGTCCAGGTAGTCGTGCCCGGAGATCAGCGGGCTGACCGGGTACTCCATGAGCAGGCTGTTCAGCAGGTCGACGCCGCGGATCTCGTCCCCGTCGGCGGCGGCCTCGAAGACCCCGCGCAGCCGGGTCCGTACCGCCCGCAGCCGGGGCAGGTCGGACTCGTCGGCGAGGGCGGCGGCCCGCGAGGAGTCGGAGAACAGGGCGCGCACCGCCTCCACGGAGGTCAGCGCGTCGGTGCCGCGCTCGGGCTCCTCGGTGTTCACCAGCCGGACGGCGAGGTCGGCGTAGGCGGCGAGCTCCACAGGGGTCCTTCCAGGATTCGGTAACGGGCTGACTGCCTCCAGCCTATTACCCGGATGGGGATTCCAGCCTATTACCCGGGCGGGGAAAGGGACGGCGCCCGGCAGGACGGGTCTGCCGGGCGCCGGTGGTACGGGCTTCAGAGCACCTTGGACAGGAAGGCCCTGGTGCGCTCGTGCCGGGGGTCGGTGAGCACCTCGCGGGGGTTGCCGGACTCGACCACCACACCGCCGTCCATGAACACCAGCGCGTCGCCGACCTCGCGGGCGAAGCCCATCTCGTGGGTGACGACCACCATGGTCATGCCCTCCTCGGCGAGGCCGCGCATGACGTCGAGGACGTCGCCGACCAGCTCCGGGTCGAGCGCCGAGGTGGGCTCGTCGAAGAGCATCAGCTTGGGCTTCATGGCCAGCGCGCGGGCGATCGCCACGCGCTGCTGCTGGCCGCCGGAGAGCTGCGAGGGGTAGTTCTTCGCCTTGTCGGCGAGGCCGACCCGCTGCAGCAGGGCCATGCCGCGCTCGCGGGCCTCGGCCTTGCTCTCGCCCTTGACCTGGACCGGCGCCTCCATGACGTTCTCGATGGCGGTCATGTGCGGGAACAGGTTGAAGCGCTGGAAGACCATGCCGATGTCGCGCCGCTTGAGGGCGACCTCGCGGTCCTTGAGCTCGTGCAGCCGGTCGCCCTTCTGGCGGTAGCCGACCAGCTCGCCGTCCACCCAGAGGCGGCCGCCGTTGATCTTCTCCAGGTGGTTGATGCACCGCAGGAAGGTCGACTTGCCGGAGCCCGAGGGGCCGATCAGGCAGAACACCTCGCCCTGCTTGACCTCCAGGTCGATGCCCTTGAGCACCTCGACCAGGCCGTAGGACTTGTGCACGTTCTCGGCGCGCACCATGGGCTCGACGGCCGCCGTGGCGCCGGCGGGGGACTTGGTCAGATCGGTCATACGTGACCACCTCCCTCGAGCCCCGGGACGACGTCGGCGTTCGTCCTGGGGGCGGGCTTCCCGGCGAACAGGCCCCGCAGCCGCTGCAGCGGGGTGGGCGGGAGGGTGCGGTTGGAGCCTCGGGCGTAGTGGCGCTCGATGTAGTACTGGCCGATGGTCAGCACCGAGGTGAAGAACAGGTACCAGAGGCTCACCACGATGAGCAGCGGGATGTTCTGGTAGTTCCGGGAGTAGATGACCTGGCCGGCCCGGAAGATCTCCTCCAGGGAGATCACGGAGACCAGCGAGGTGGTCTTGAGCATCGAGATGGTCTCGTTGCCGGTCGGCGGGATGATCACCCGCATGGCCTGCGGCAGGACGATCCGGCGCATGGTCTGGAACCGGCTCATGCCGAGCGCGTGCGAGGCCTCGCTCTGGCCCTCGTCCACCGACTGGATGCCGCCGCGGACGATCTCCGCCATGTAGGCGGCCTCGTTGAGGCCGAGGCCCAGCAGCGCGGCGACGAAGGTCGGGATCAGCACGTTGGTCTGCTCGGACCAGAACTCCGGCCCCCACGGGACGCCGATCGACAGCTTGGCCCAGATCAGGCCGAGGAAGTTCCAGAACACCAGCTGCACCAGCACCGGGGTGCCGCGGAAGATCCAGATGTAGACCCACGCGACGCCGGCCAGCAGCGGGTTCGGGGACAGGCGCATCACCGCGAGGATGATGCCGCCGACCACACCCATGAGCATGGCGAGCACGGTCAGTTCCAGCGTCACCAGCAGGCCGTGCATGATGCTGTCGTGGAACAGGTACTTCCCGACGACGTCCCACTTGAAGGCGGGGTTGGTGAAGAGGGCGCTCAGCAGCATCGCCGCGAGCAGGGCGATGACGACGGCGCCCGCCCAGCGTCCGGGGTGGCGGACGGGGACGGCCTTGATGGTCTCAGGCCGCCCCTTCTCCGCCGTCCCCTTGTCCAAAGAGTTCACGGTGTGGCCTCGGGGGAGAAGATGAAGCGTACGAGGGTCAGCTGACGGCGCCGTTGACGGCCGACTTTTCGATGGCGCCGGCCTCGACACCCCACTTGGTGAGGATCTGCTTGTAGGTGCCGTCGTCGATCAGCGACTGGACGGCGCCCTGGACGGCCGGGGTGAGCTTGGAGCCCTTGGCCAGGGCGACCCCGTAGGGGGCGGTGCCGTAGGTCTCGCCGACCTTCTCCAGCTGCCCGCCGGACTGCTTGATCGCGTAGTCGACGACCTGGGAGTCGGCCATCAGCGCCTGGTCGCGCCCGGAGACCACCGCGTTGGTGACGTCCGTCTGGAGGTCGAACTTGTCGCCCCCGTTCTGGACGCCCGGCTTGCCGGCCTTGGCGCAGTCCGGGTCGCGGGTGTCCTTGATCTCGTCGGCCTGGGTGGTGCCGGTCTGGACGGCGACCTTCTTGCCGCAGAGGTCCTTCGGGTCGATCTTCTCCGGGTTGCCCTTCTTCACCGCGACGGCGCTGCCGGAGTTGAAGTAGGTGACCATGTCGACGATCTGCTCGCGCTCCTTGTTGTCCGTGAAGGACGACATGCCGAGCTGGAACTTGTTCGCCTGGATGCCGGGGATGATCGCGGTGAAGCCGGAGTCCTGGACCTCGGCCTTCAGCCCGAGCTTGGCGGCGATGGCGTTGGCCAGGTCGACGTCCATGCCGATGATCTTGCCGCTGTCGTCCTTGAACTCGTCCGGCGCGTAGGAGGCGTCCGCGCCGACCACGAGCTTGCCGGCGGCCTTGACGTCGTCCGGAACGAGTGCGGCCAGCTTGGGGTCGGCCTTGACCTCGTTGACGGTGGCGGAGGCGTTGGGCGCGCCGCTCTCGCTCTTGCCGCTGCTGCTGCAACCGGTCAGCACGAGGGAGACGGAGGCGGCGACCACACCGGCTGCGAAGAGCCGGTTGCGCTGCGTACGGGTGGTCATGAGGGGGATCTCCATCCTGGGGGAGAGAGGTCGGGCGGAGCGCGCCGCGGGAGCGGCGCACCGGAACGGCGAGCCGCGCGGCTCGGTACGGGTGCGTGTCGCCGTACGTCGTCGTACGTGCAGGCCGGGTCGTGCAGTGGCCCGGGCGCGGGGGTGAGCCGCCCGGGGTTCTACGAGGTACTGCTTCCGCCACCCTCCGCCGAGGTGGACGTTGACCGAACGACCTCGACCTGTGGCCGGCTCGATCCGAGATGGGGGGAATCCTGCCATCTGATGACAGTCAGATGGCCCTCATCCAGATCAAAATCGGATAACGAGGGGTCGCGCTGTCCGCTATTCGGACTTATCCCGTGCCCCTGTCACTCTGCGCATAAGTATGCAGATCCCTCTGTGCCGGTCCCGGAGGCCCGCCGCCCCGCCGCTCAGATGCCCCCGTTGACCACCGCGTTCTGCGCCGCGCCGGCGTTGACGTTCCACTTGGCCAGGATCTTGTCGTACTCGCCGCTGCGGATCAGCTGGTCGATCGCCTTGGCCAGCGCGTCGCGCAGCTGCTCGTCGTCCTTGCGCAGCGCGATCCCGTACGGGTTGGAGGTGGACTGCCCGCCGGTCACCTCGAAGCGGGCGCCGCCGTCGGTGGTCTTCGCCGCGTAGGCGGCCACCGGGAAGTCGTTCAGCCCGGCCGCGGCCGCGCCGGAGGCGACCTCGGCCAGCGCCTTGGCGTCGGAGTCCAGCTTGCGGGGGGTCAGCGGGCGGCCGGCCCGGGCGCAGACGGCCACCTGGCGGGTGACGACCTCGTCCTGGGTGGTGCCCTGCTGGAGCGAGACGGTCTTGCCGCAGAGGTCGTCCAGGGTCTTGATCCCCTTCGGGTTGCCCTTCGGGACGACGATCGAGGTGCCGGCGATGAAGTAGTCCACGAAGTCCACGCCCGGACCGGTCTTCTTGCCGGCCTCGTCCAGGGCGTCCCGGCGCTGGCGGGTGTCGCTGATCGCCGACATCGCCACGTCGTACTGCTTGGCCTGGAGGTTCGGTATCAGCTTGTCGAAAGGGGTGTCGACGAACTCGACCCGCACGTCGAGGATCCGTCCCAGGGCGGCGGCGAGGTCCGGGTCGAGGCCGGTCGGCTTGCCGTCCGGGCCGCGGAACTCCACCGGGGCGTAGTTGACGTCCATGCCGATCCGCAGCGCGCCGGCCGACCGCTGGGCCTTCGGCAGCTTGTCGCGGAGGTCCTTGACCGGGTCGTCCGAGGCGGCCTGCCCGCCGCCGCAGCCGGTCAGCAGCAGGGCTCCGGCGGTGGCCAGGGCGGCGCCGGCCGGGATCGGACGACGGGCGTGGCGGACGTGAGGCATGAGGGCGACTCCTGTGGGACGGGCGTGCGGCCGCCATGGTGTCGCGCGGGTGTACGCGGCATGGCGGACAAGCGATCCTGCCATCCCGGCCTGCCGGGCCCGGCGGCGGGTGTGTCAGAATTCGTCACCGGGTGACCCCCGAACGCTCGAACCAGACCGACGAGCCCCGACAGGCTCGGGGTGCTCGGGAACGGAAGTCCTCACGCGGCTCCGTATCCGGGGCACCGATTCCCCTTCGATCTGCGTTCACTCCTGTGGGTGCGCGTGCGCTCACGCCGTTGCCGTCGCCGGAGCCCGGTGCTTCCGACGCCGGGCCCTGTGACCCGACAGCGCGGCGATGAACCGTACGTGACGAGGACGAAAAGGCATAGGTGCGATGCCTTTGTCCCACCTACGCTCGGCCCCGAAGCACAACGCGGACAACACAAGACCCCATAAAACCCTCATCCGAGGGCGCCGCCCGACGGCAGCGCCCCGACCCTGACCCCGGGTCCGCTTCGGCGTACCCGGTTTCCGGTTTCCGGCCGGGTCGCCCTGTCCGTCGGCCGCGCGTCCTCGCCAGATCAATGACGAAGAGGTCATCGTGGCAGCGGAGATCATCAGCAGCACCCAGGACACCGACGATCCGGTCGACGCGGTTTTCGCGCTGCACCGCGGCGGCAAGATGGAGATCCGGGCGACCGTCCCGGTGCGCGACGCGGACGACCTGTCCCTCGCCTACACCCCCGGTGTCGCCCGGGTCTGCACGGCCATCGCCGAGCAGCCGGAGCTGGTCAACGACTACACCTGGAAGTCCAACACCGTCGCGGTGGTCACCGACGGCACCGCCGTGCTGGGCCTCGGCGACATCGGCCCGCAGGCTTCGCTGCCCGTCATGGAGGGCAAGGCCATCCTGTTCAAGCAGTTCGGCGGCGTGGACGCGGTGCCGATCGCGCTCGCCTGCACCGGGGTCGACGAGATCGTCGAGACCGTGGTCCGGCTGGCGCCCTCCTTCGGCGGCGTCAACCTGGAGGACATCTCCGCGCCGCGCTGCTTCGAGATCGAGCGCCGGCTCCAGGAGGCCCTGGACATCCCGGTCTTCCACGACGACCAGCACGGCACCGCGATCGTCACCACCGCCGCCCTGTGGAACGCCGCCAAGGTGACCGGCCGTGAGATCGGCTCGCTGCGGGCCGTCATCTCCGGCGCCGGCGCGGCCGGCATCGCCATCGCCAAGATGCTGGTCGCGGCCGGCATCGGCGACGTGGCCGTCTGCGACCGCAAGGGCGTGGTGCACGAGGGCCGCGGCGACCTCACCGACGTCAAGGCCGAGATCGCCGGGCAGACCAACCGCACCGGCCTCAAGGGCTCGCTGGCCGACGCGCTGGCCGGCGCCGACGTGTTCATCGGCGTCTCCGGCGGCACCGTGCCGGAGGAGGTCGTCGCGACCATGGCGGAGGGCGCGTTCGTCTTCGCGATGGCCAACCCCAACCCGGAGATCCACCCCGAGGTCGCGCACAAGTACGCCGCCGTGGTCGCCACCGGCCGCAGCGACTTCCCGAACCAGATCAACAACGTGCTGGCCTTCCCGGGCATCTTCGCGGGCGCCCTCCAGGTCCGCGCCTCCCGGATCACCGAGGGCATGAAGCTGGCCGCCGCCAAGGCGCTGGCCGGCGTCGTGGCCGACGAGCTGACGCCGCAGAAGGTCATCCCCTCGCCGTTCGACGAGCGGGTCGCGCCGGCGGTCACCAAGGCCGTCGCCGAGGCCGCCCGGGCCGAGGGCGTGGCGCGGATCTGACGGTCCGACGGGGGAGCGCGCCGACCTCGTGGCCGCTCCCCCGCGCCTCCCGGCTCCCCCGAGCGCCGGCGACGACGCCCGGCAGCGGGTCGCGGCGCGCGGGGGAAGCGCGGCGGACCCGCGGCCGGGACACGCGTCACACCTTGGCGTGGTTCCCGGTTCCGGCCGTCGCGGCTATCGTCCGGGGCATGTTCGCTGCCTACGCCGCACGTATCGACGCCGCCGACCCGCTGAGCGGGCTGGAGCTGGGCGACCTCCCCGAGCCGCAGGCCCGTCCCGGGTGGAGCGTGGTCACGGTCCGGGCCGCCAGCCTCAACCACCACGACCTCTGGTCGCTGCGCGGGGTCGGCCTGCCCGCCGAGAAGCTGCCGATGATCCTCGGCTGCGACGCCGCCGGCGTCGACGAGCACGGCAACGAGGTGGTGCTGCACTCGGTGATCGGCCAGAGCGGCCACGGGGTCGGCCCGGACGAGCCGCGGTCCATCCTGACCGAGCGCTACCAGGGCACCTTCGCCCAACGGGTCGCGGTGCCCACCTGGAACCTGCTCCCGAAGCCCGCCGAGCTGAGCTTCGAGCAGGCCGCCTGCCTGCCCACCGCCTGGCTGACGGCCTACCGGATGCTGTTCACCAACGCCGGGGTCAAGCCCGGTGACACCGTCCTGGTGCAGGGCGCGGGCGGCGGGGTGGCGACGGCGCTGATCGTCCTCGGCAAGGCGGCCGGCCTGCGGGTCTGGGTCACCGGACGGGACGAGGCCAAGCGCGCCCGGGCGGTGGAGCTCGGCGCCGACGCGGCCTTCGAGAGCGGCGCCCGGCTGCCCGAGCGGGTGGACGCCGTAATGGAGACGGTCGGCGCGGCGACCTGGTCGCACTCGGTGAAGTCGCTGCGCCCGGGCGGCACCATCGTCATCTCCGGGGCCACCTCCGGCGCCGACCCGAGCTCCGTCGAGCTGAACCGGATCTTCTTCCTGGAGCTCAAGGTGGTCGGCTCGACCATGGGCACCAAGGAGGAGCTGGCCGGGCTGCTCGCGTTCTGCGCCAACACCGGCGTCCGGCCGGTGATCGACTCGGTGCTGCCGCTGGCCGAGGCGCGGGACGGCTTCGCCCGGCTCGCCAAGGGCGACGTCTTCGGCAAGATCGTCCTCCAGCCCTGACGCCCCGGCACCCTGACACTGCGGCGAGCTGACGTCCCGGCGAGCTGACGCCCCGACGCGGCCGCACGCGCGGCGGCCCGGCGCCTCCCCCACGGGGGCACCGGGCCGTCACCCGCCGGACCGCCGGTTCAGCCGAGCAGCCGCTTCAGCCGCTCGCCCGCGGCGCCCAGCACCGCGCGGGACTCGGCCAGCTTGTCCGCGCTCACCCCGCCGTCCCGAGCCGCGTCGCGGACCTGGTCGCGGAAGCGGTCGAGCAGCCGCTCCAGCTCGCGGGCCGGGTCCCCGGCCGGGTCGGTACGGGCCCAGGACGGCAGGTCGGCCGGGGTGCCGGTGGCGTCCTCGTCCAGGTCGATCCGGGTCACGGTGACCCGCTCGGCGTTCCCGGCGGGCGGCTCCTGCGCGCCGTGGCCCCAGCGGGCCGCGTCGGCCAGCCCGGCCAGGCCCTTGGTCAGCTCGGACAGGCCCTCGGCCAGCCCGGTCGGCCAGTCGCCCTTCGCGGCGTGCTCGCGCACCTGCTGCTCGACCCGGCGCTTGATCCGCAGCGCCTCCTGCTGGGCGGCGGTGCGGGAGGCCTTGGCCTGCTCGCGCAGCCGGCGGGCCTCCGCCTCGGCGGCCTTCGCCTTGGCCTTGGCGGCCTTCTCCTGCTCCCGGGCGCGCTTGGCCTGCTCCTTGGCCTGCTGCTTGAACTGGGCGAACTCCTCCTTGGCACGCTGCCAGGACTCGTTGTCCCCCCAGGGCCCGGCCCACGGGTCGCCGCCCTCGGCGCGCTCCGGCCGGGGCGCCTGCCGGGCGGCCTGCCACAGCTCCTCGCGCAGGTCCTTGGCGCTGTCCCGGACGTCCTCGCGGATCGCCCCGGCGAGCTGCGCCACGGAGTCGTGGATCTCCACCTCCAGCTCGTCCAACTCGCTCTGCCGGGCTTCGAGTTCGGCGCGCCCGGCGTCGGTCAGCCGGTACACCTTGCGGCCGCCCTCGGTGCTGTGGGTGACCAGGCCCTCCTGCTCCAGCTTGGCCAGCCGGGGGTAGACCGTCCCGGCCGAGGGGGCGTACAGGCCCTGGAACCGCTCCTCCAGCAGCCGGATCACCTCGTAGCCGTGCCGCGGCGCCTCGTCCAGCAGCTTCAGCAGGTACAGGCGGAGCCGGCCGTGGCCGAACACGGGGGTCATCTCAGGCCTCCTTGTTGAAGTTCGGCGTGCCGGGGCCGGCCGGGAGCTCCTTGACGACCACCGGGCCCTCCTCCTCCGAGTCGGGGCGGCGCAGCACCGTGACCGCACCGGAGACGGTGGTGACGTTGAGGCTGCCGCGGCCCTCGCCGAGCCGGCCGGAGATCTTCTTGGCGCCCCAGGTGCTGCTCATCTGCAGCTCCTCGAAGGTGCTGGAGACGTCGCCGCTGGTGGAGCCGGCCTCGACGGTGGCGTCGGCCAGGGAGGGGATCCGGACCACGACCGCGCCGCTGACGGTGTTGACCTTGACGTCGGTCTCGCCGGCCACGTCGAGGTCCAGGGTGACGGCGCCGGTGACGGTGTTGGCCTGGATCCGGTCGGCGGTGCCGGCGATCACGGTGAGCTGCCCGGAGACGGTGTTGACCTTCAGCCGGCCGCCGACGGCCTGGGCGTCCACGTCGCCGGTGACGGTGCCCGCCTCGATCCGGCCGGTCACCCCGGCGAGGGTGGTGTCGCCGTTGGCGCTCTGCACCGAGACGTGCCCGTCGACCCCGCTGACGGTGGCGTCGGCGGACACGGTGCCGACCTTGACCTCGACCGCGGCCGGGACGGTGACCGTCACGCCGGCGATCCGCTTGCGCTTGAAGGAGCCGAAGAGGTCCTTCACCGAGCCGACCGACTTCAGCCGGTCGCCGAACTCGCCCCAGCTGTTGATGTCCTTGTAGGTGACCGTCAGGACGCCGTCCACCAGCGTCACGTGCAGGGGCTCGCCGACCAGTTCGGTGACCTCCAGGCGGGCCGGGCCCTCGGCCGCCACCACGTTCACGGTGCCCTCGATGGTCCGCACGTGCAGCGCGCGCACCGGCTCGTCGAAGGTGATCCTCTCGGTGCCCTCGACCGTCCACTGGCTCATCTCTGCCGCCTCCCGTCGCCGATCGCGATGTATCGCGTTCTCTTCTGAAGACGATATATCGCGTGCTGGCAGAGTCAAGCGTGCCGGCCCCCGATCCCGACCCCGATCCGTCCCCGAGGTCCCCCTACGGGGCTGGGGGGGATCCCGTGCCCGGACACGCGCGAGGCCCGGGAGGCGGTTGCCTCCCGGGCCTCGCGACGGCCGTCACCGGGTCACTCGTCGTCCTCGTCGTCGAGCCGCGCCAGCCAGGTGGCCAGCCGCTCGACCGGGACCTCGAAGTCCGGGTTGAGGTCGACGAACGTGCGCAGCTGTTCGGCCAACCACCCCAGGGTGACCTCCTCCTCGCCGCGCCGGTTCTCCAGCTCCTCGATGCCTCGGTCGGTGAAGTACACGGTTCGCTCCGGTCCGATGGGGATTGACCTGGTCAGGATAGTCCGGTCAGCTGGCCCGCCAGGTGCTGACGGTGACCTTGGCGGCCCCGGTGGTCGGGTCGGCCTGCTCGATCACCAGGACGGCGATGTTGCGGGTGACCCGGTCGCGGACGCACAGCAGGCGGCCGGGCGCGACCCGGTTGTACGAGAGGTCGGTGTCCGGCCGGGAGTCGATCGCGGCGGTGCACTGCTCGGCGGTGACGGACGGCTCGGTGATCACCGCGAAGTCCGACTTGTTGTCGCCGTAGCTGGAGAAGGCGTTGGCCTTGCTGCCGCTGCTGTTGTTGGTGACCCCGAAGCCCCACTTGAGGTCGGTGGAGCGGGGCACCACGGTGCCCGAGTCCAGGTCGATCCGGTAGGCGTCGGAGGAGTACTCGGCGCTGGGGATCGCCAGCGACTTCTTGTCCAGCATCGGGGAGTAGCCGGTCGGCCGGGCCGGGGCCGAGACGGTGCTCTGGCCGGGCTTCGGGGTGGAGGCCGACACCGGGCCCGAGGTGGCGGAGGCGCTGGGACCGGCCGGGGTCTGGGTCGGGGTGGGCGTCGGGGCCGCCGGGCCGCCGGTCGCGGCGTTGTTCTGCGCGGAGGAGTGGCCCTTCTTGTCGCCGTCGTCCAGCTTCTTCACCAGCACCACGCCGCCCGCGGTGCCGCCGACCGCCATCACCAGGGCGACGGTGAGCAGGACCTTCCAGGACACCCCGCCCTTGCGCTTGGGCTCCGGCGCGGGCGTCGGGTCGGCGGTCACCACCGGGCCGGGCGGCGGGGTGTCGTAGGACGGCGGCTCCGGCTGGACCCGGACGGTCGGCGGGGCGGGCAGCACCGGCGCGGTCGGCGACTCGGTGGGCGGCTGCGGGGCGCCGTACGAGCCCACCGGCGGCGGGGTGAAGCCGAGCGGCGGCGCCGGCGGCTGCACCGCGGTGGCCGGGTGCGTCGGGTGCGTCGGGTGAGTCGGCGCGCCGGTCGGTGGCGGGGGAGTGGCCGGCATCGCGGGCAGCGGGGTCGGCGGGGTGGCCGGCGCGGCCGGCAGCGGGGTGGGCGGCGTCTTGGGCAGGTCGGAGCGCCGGGTGATCTCGGTGTTGACCTCGCGCGGCAGCCAGTCGTCGCCGAACCGCAGCTGGCCGCCGACCTCCGGGTGGTTGCGGGCGATCTGGATGATCTCGGCGGGCGTGGGCCGGTCCTCCGGCGACTTGGCCAGGCAGCGCTGGATCAGCTCGCGCAGGTCCGCCGGGACGGCCGTGAGGTCCGCCTCCTCGTGCACCACCCGGTAGAGCACCGCGGTGTCCGGACCGTCGCCGAACGGCGCGGTGCCGCCGGCCACGTACGCGGCCAGGGCGCCGAGCGCGAAGACGTCGGTGGCCGGGGAGACCGGGCGGCCCTGGGCCTGCTCGGGGGACATGAAGGCGGGGGAGCCGATCCGGTAGCCGGTGCCGGTCAGCGCGGTGGCGTCGGCGGCCCGGGCGATGCCGAAGTCGATCACCCGCGGGCCGTCCCCGGCGACCAGCACGTTGGCGGGCTTGAGGTCGCGGTGGACCACCTCGACGCTGTGGATGGCCTGGAGGGCCTCGGCGATGCCGCCCATCAGCAGCAGCACGGTGCGCACCGGCAGCGCGCCGTTCTCGCGCACCACCTGCTGCAGGGACGGGCCGGGGACGTACGCGGTGACCAGCCAGGGGGCGTCGCTGTCCAGGCCGCCGGAGTCGATCACCTGCGCGGTGTAGAGCCCGTGGATGCGCTGGGCGTTGCTGACCTCCTGGGCGAAGCGGCGGCGGAACTCGCCGTCCTCGGCGAACTCCGGGCGCACCACCTTGAGCGCGACCGGGCGCCCGCCCGGGGTGTAGGAGAGGTAGACCCGGCCCATGCCGCCGGCGCCCAGCCGGGCGAACAGCCGGTAGCCGCCGACCTCCCGGGGGTCGTCCGGGAGGAGCGGCTGGAAGACCGGTGGGAGCTTGCCGGCGTCCCTAGGCGTGTCGGCGGTCATGTGGTGATCCCCCTGGGAGTGCGGTGAGGTGGTACGGCCGTGGCGGCCGGACGCGTCGACGGGCGCCGGGCTGCCGGGCGGCGAGGCATAACCTATCGACCCGTCAGGGCCTCGCGCACAGCGGTTCCGGTTTGGTTGCAGAGCTGCGACCTTGGCATGGCAGCGCCGTGGAGCGCGCAACGCCCGCGGCCCCGCCCTCCCGGTGGGGGAGGACGGGGCCGCGGGCGTTACGGGACCGTGGGGCTTCGGCTCGTCAGAGCGCGAAGACCTCCTCGACCAGGGCCTGCTGCTCGGCGGCGTGCCGCTTGGCCGAGCCGACCGCCGGGGACGAGGCCGCCGTGCGGGCGACCCGGCGCAGACGGGCGTCGCCGCCGCTGCGGCCGATGACGACCTGGAGGTGGTCGACCAGGTTCATCGCGATGAACGGCCAGGCGCCCTGGTTGGCCGGCTCCTCCTGCGCCCAGACGAACTGGACGTCGTCGCCGTAGCGGGCCAGCTCCTCCTGGAGCTCGGCCACCGGCAGCGGGTAGAGCCGCTCGACCCGGACGATCGCGGTGTCGGTGACGCCGCGCTCGGTGCGGGCCGCGTCCAGGTCGTAGTAGAACTTGCCGGCGGTGATGACGACCTTGCGGACCTGCGCCGGGTCGACGGTGGTGTCGCCGATGACCGGGCGGAACGAGCCGGACAGGAACTCCTCGGTCGCACTCGCCGCGGCCTTCAGACGCAGCATCGACTTCGGGGTGAAGACGACCAGCGGCTTGTGGTGCGGGTTGTGCGCCTGCCAGCGCAGCAGGTGGAAGTAGTTCGACGGCAGGGTCGGCATGGCGACCGTCATGTTGTTCTGCGCGCACAGCTGGAGGAAGCGCTCCGGGCGGGCGGACGAGTGGTCCGGGCCCTGGCCCTCGTAGCCGTGCGGCAGCAGCAGGGTGACGCCGGAGTGCTGGCCCCACTTCTGCTCGGCGGAGGCGATGTACTCGTCCACCATGGTCTGCGCGCCGTTGACGAAGTCGCCGAACTGCGCCTCCCACATGACCAGCGCGTTCGGGCGGGTCAGCGAGTAGCCGTACTCGAAGCCCATGGCCGCGTACTCCGACAGCAGGCTGTCGTAGACGGTGTAGCGGGCCTGGTCCTCGGTCAGGTACTGCAGCGGGGTGTAGTCCTCGCCGGTCTTGCGGTCGATCAGGACGGCGTGCCGCTGGCCGAAGGTGCCGCGGCGGCTGTCCTGGCCGGCCAGGCGGACCGGGTGGCCCTCCATGAGCAGCGAGCCGATGGCGAGGGTCTCGCCCATCGCCCAGTCGATGGTGTTGTCCTCGACGGAGGCGGCGCGGCGCTGCAGCTGCGGCAGCAGGCGCGGGTGGACGGTCAGCCAGTCCGGCAGGTTGACCTGGGAGGCGGCGATCCGCTTGACCATCTCCTGGGAGATGCCGGTCTGGATGTTGACCGGGAAGTCGGCGACCGGCTTGCCGTTGGTGCCGACGGTCTGCGTCTGGGCCGCGTCGCGGACCTCGGCGAAGACCTTCTCCAGCTGGCCCTGGAAGTCCTGGAGCGCCTGCTCCGCCTCTTCCATGGTGATGTCGCCGCGACCGATCAGGCCCTCGGTGTACAGCTTGCGCACCGAGCGCTTCTTGTCGATCAGGTCGTACATCAGCGGCTGGGTGAACGACGGGTTGTCGGCCTCGTTGTGACCGCGGCGGCGGTAGCAGATGAGGTCGATCACCACGTCCTTGTGGAACTCCTGGCGGAACTCGAAGGCGAGCCGCGCGACGCGGACCACGGCCTCCGGGTCGTCGCCGTTCACGTGGAAGATCGGGGCCTCGATCATGCGGGCCACGTCGGTGCAGTACATCGAGGAGCGCGAGGACGCCGGGGCGGCGGTGAAGCCGACCTGGTTGTTCACGACGACGTGCACGGTGCCGCCGGTGCGGTAGCCGCGCAGCTGCGACATGTTCAGGGTCTCCGCGACGACGCCCTGGCCGGCGAAGGCCGCGTCGCCGTGGATCTGGATCGGCAGCACCGGGAAGGTGGTGCCGCCCTGGTCCAGGATGTCCTGCTTGGCGCGGGCGATGCCCTCGACGACCGGGTCCACGGCCTCCAGGTGGGAGGGGTTCGCGGCGAGCGAGACCTTGATGGTCTCGCCGTCCAGGCCGGTGAAGGTGCCCTCGGCGCCCAGGTGGTACTTGACGTCGCCGGAGCCGTGCATCGACTTCGGGTCGAGGTTGCCCTCGAACTCGCCGAAGATCTTGCCGTACGGCTTGCCGACGATGTTGGCCAGCACGTTCAGGCGGCCGCGGTGGGCCATGCCGATGACGGCCTCGTCGATGCGGTGCTCGGCGGCGGCGTCGATGGTCGCGTCCAGCAGCGCGATCAGCGACTCACCGCCCTCCAGCGAGAAGCGCTTCTGCCCGACGTACTTGGTCTGCAGGAAGGTCTCGAACGCCTCGGCCGAGTTCAGCCGGCGCAGGATCCGCAGCTGCTCCTCCCGCTCGGGCTTCGAGTACGGCTTCTCCAGGCGCTCCTGCAGCCACTTGCGCTGCTTCGGGTCCTGGATGTGCATGTACTCGATGCCGACGGTGCGGCAGTACGTGTTGCGCAGCAGGCCGAGGATGTCGCGGAGCTTCATCATCTTCTGGCCGCCGAAGCCGCCGACCGCGAACTCGCGCTCCAGGTCCCACAGGGTGAGGCCGTGGGTGGTGACGTCCAGGTCGGGGTGCTTGCGCTGCTTGTACTCCAGCGGGTCGGTGTCGGCCATCAGGTGACCGCGGACCCGGTAGGAGTGGATCAGCTCCATGACGCGCGCGGTCTTGTTGACCTCGTCGTCGTGGGTGGTGGCGACGTCGGTGGCCCAGCGGACCGGCTCGTACGGGATCCGCAGCGACTCGAAGATCTCGTCGTAGAAGCCGTTCTCGCCGAGCAGCAGGCGGTGGATCTCGCGCAGGAACTCGCCGGACGCCGCGCCCTGGATGACGCGGTGGTCGTAGGTCGAGGTCAGCGTCATGATCTTGGAGACGCCCAGGCGGGACAGGGTCTCCGGGGCGGAGCCCTGGAACTCGGCCGGGTACTCCATGGCGCCGACGCCGACGATGGTGCCCTGGTTCTGCATCAGGCGCGGCACGGAGTGCACGGTGCCGATGCCGCCGGGGTTGGTCAGCGAGACCGTGACGCCGGTGAAGTCGTCCATGGTCAGCTTGTTGGCGCGGGCCCGGCGGACGATGTCCTCGTAGGCCTGCCAGAAGCCGAAGAAGTCGAGCGTCTCGGCCTTCTTGATGGCCGCGACGACCAGCTGGCGGTCGCCGTTCGGCTTGACCAGGTCGATGGCCAGGCCGAGGTTGACGTGCTCCGGCTTGACCAGGAAGGCCTTGCCGTCCTCCACCTTGTAGCTGTAGTTCATGCCCGGGGCGGCCTTGATGGCCTGGACCAGGGCGTAGCCGATCAGGTGGGTGAAGGAGACCTTGCCACCGCGGGCGCGCTGCAGGTGGTTGTTGATGACGATGCGGTTGTCGATCAACAGCTTCGCCGGCACGGCGCGGACCGAGGTCGCGGTCGGCACCTCCAGCGAGGCGTCCATGTTGGTGGCGACGGCCTTCGCCGGGCCGCGCAGCTGGACCAGCTCGGGGCCGGCGGCGGCGGGCGCGGCCGGCGCCGGGGCGGCGGCCTTGGGGGCCGGAGGCGCGGCGGGCGCGGCGGCGAGCGGAGCCGGAGCGGCAGCCGGGGCCGGGGCCGGAGCGGCCGGGGCGGCGGCGGGCGCGGCCGGAGCGGCAGCGGCGGGCGCGGGGGCAGCGGCAGGGGTCGGCGCGGAGCCGGCCTGGGTCGCGGCCTGGGTCACTGGGGTCACCTCGGTACCGGGCTTGTAGTCGGCGAAAAAGTCCCACCAGGCTCGGTCGACCGAGTTCGGGTCCTGGAGGTACTGCTGGTAGATCTCGTCGACGAGCCACTCATTGGGGCCGAAGCCAGTGGAACTTGCCGAGCTGTTGGGGGTTTCAGGGGACTGTGGCGACACGGCGGCAACCGCCCTCTTCCGCTTCCTTTTGGGATGTTTGGACAGCGGGGATTAAGGCTACGCCCCTGACCAGTGATCGCGCAGTCCCCGGGGCCCAGGCGTCGCCCAGATCACAGTGCTGACCTGCACTTTGGCTGAAAAAGTGCGTTAGAAAGCCGTATCTGAGGGGAACCGATCGACGCCGAACAGGGTCCATACCGGGATCAAACCGGACAAAAGATCGGCCGAATCCTCTAACGATCTTCGTAGGTCGTTGTGTCGGATCTGTGACAAATGTCCTGACCGTCGTCCTGGCGCCACCCGGGCAGCCGGACCTCGATCCGGCAGCCGCGCGGGGACTCGGCCACCGCGATCCGTCCGCCGTGCAGGTCCACCGCCCAGCGGGCGATGGCCAGGCCCAGCCCGGTGCCGCCGTCCGCGCCCGGCCCGGCGGCGGTCGCGGTGCCGCTGCGGCTGAACCGCTCGAAGACCCGGGTGCGGTCGGCCGGCGGGATGCCGGGGCCCTCGTCCTCGACCTCCAGCAGCAGGCCGCCCTCCGCGCCCTCCGGTCTCGCCCGCACCGTCACGGTGCCGCCGGGCGGGGAGTGCTTGCAGGCGTTGTCGACCAGGTTGGCGACCACCTGGTGGAGCCGTTCCGGGTCCGCCACGCCGGTCAGGCCGGTCGGGCTGACCTCCAGGGCCAGCCGGACGTCCCCGCGCCGGGAGAAGGCGCCGCCGGCCGTCGCGCCGTCCACGGTGACCCCGCGCAGCACGCCGTCCAGGAACTCGCGCACCTCGAAGGGGCGGGCGTCCAGGTCGACCACGCCGTCGTCGATCTTGGAGAGGTCGAGCAGGTGGGTGACCAGGCGGCCGAGCCGCTCGGTCTGCTCCAGCGCCGCCCCCAGGGTGGCCGGGTTCGGCTGGACCACGCCGTCCACCACGTTCTCCAGCACGGCGCGCAGCGCGGCGATCGGCGTGCGCAGCTCGTGCGAGACGTTGGCGACCAGCTCGCGGCGGTGCCGGTCGGCGGCCTGGAGGTCGGCGGCCATGGCGTTGAAGGCGGCGGCCAGCTCGCCGATCTCGTCGCGCGAGTTCGCCTCGACCCGGCGGCTGTAGTCGCCGGAGGCCATCGCGCGGGCGGCGGCCGTCATCTCGCGCAGCGGGGCGGTCAGCCCGTGCGCGAGGAACTGCATGAAGAGCAGCGAGGCGATCATGGAGAAGACCATGATGATCCGGATCTGGGTCTCGGACCGGATCGCCACGACCACCATCCCGGTGGCCAGGAAGACGGAGACGATCACGAGCAGGGCGAGTTTGCCCTTGATCGAGCGGACCGGGTCGAGCGGCCGGATGTCGGCCCAGACCCGGCGGGCGGCACGGGTGGCCAGGTTCTGCGGCCGCGCGCCGTCGGATTCCCCGTTGCGTTGCTGTGGAAAGGTCATTGTCCCCTGTGGTCCCCGCGTTGTCCCCCCGCGTGGTGGCACGGCGTCGTCCCGGACACGGGCCCCCCGGTGGCCCGTCGCCCGTGCGGAGCCGGGCCCTAGGAGAGCGGAGCCTCCAGCGCGTAGCCGACGCCGTGGACGGTGCGGATCCAGCTGGCACCGATCTTCCGGCGCAGCGCCTTGACGTGGCTGTCCACGGTGCGCGTACCGGAGGCGTCGGTCCAGTCCCAGACCTCGGCCAGCAGCTGCTCGCGGGTGAGCACGGCGCGCGGCTGGGCGGCCAGGCAGGCGAGCAGGTCGAACTCGGTCGGCGTCAGGTGGACGTCGCCCGAGGCCAGCCGGACCCGGCGCTGCACGTGGTCGATCTCCAGCTCGCCGAACCGCAGGCTGCCCAGCGCGGGCGTGCGGGCGGCCTGCTGGGCGCGCTCGACGCGGCGCAGCAGGACGTTGACGCGGGCGGCCAGTTCGCGCATCGAGAACGGCTTGGTCATGTAGTCGTCGGCGCCCACGCCGAGGCCGACCAGCAGGTCCGTCTCGTCGTCGCGGGCGGTCAGCATCAGCACCGGCACCGGGCGCTGGGCCTGGATCCGGCGGCACACCTCCAGGCCGTCGAATCCGGGCAGCATGATGTCGAGGACCACCAGGTCCGGCTGCCAGGTGTGGAATCCGTCGACCGCGCCGGGGCCGTCGTGGGCCACGGCGACCTTGAAGCCCTCGGCGCCCAGCCGGGCGGCGATCGACTCGGCGATCGTGGGCTCGTCCTCCACCACCAGGACTCTGCGCTGGCTGCTCACAGTGCCACCGGTGTTGTGGTTGTCCTGCTGAATTTCTGTCACGGTCACGCCACCGCCCCCAGGGCTGCGGGCCGGCCACCTGTGGGGATGGCGGGCTCCGCTCGTAGTCTTGTTCCGTCGTGGACTGTGCCGGGTCCGCCGTCCCGTCGCGCGATCGGGAGCCGAGGACGGATGGTCGGCCGCCCACTTCTCCCGCGCACTTCGCAGCGTACGGACAGCGGATGCTTTCCGGCAGGTGGACCGGACGTTTCCGGCCCGCGGGCCGGCTTTCGGGCCGCCCTCGGACCCACTGCACGAGTGGGCACGGGCCGATACCTTACCCGGCGAATTTTCACTGCGTAACGGTACGTATGCAGTCCGGTTCGCACCAAGTCGCCGGTCAGAGGCCCTGTCGCGGCCTTGTCGGGGAGAAGGTCTGGACCAATCCGGGGAATCCCGCAGTCCGCTACGGCGACGGTCTTCACGGGCTTTTCCCAGGTGTCTCCCAGAACCTCGACGTACCGTGGCCACGACAACACCCGACCGGGCGGAATCCGCGGCGCGCGCCGGTACGTTGGGCACCTGGCGGGGAGCCGGTGGCTGCGGCGTGGAGCGGAGGCGGCATGGCGGGACGCGGGCGGGGCGCCGACGGGTTCGGGACCGCGGGGGCGCCGTACGGAATGCTCCGCCTCGGGCTGCGCACCGGGGCCCTGGAGTGGCTGCTGGAACGGGTGCCGACGCCCCGCAGGACGCCCTTCACGCTCGGGTACCTGGCTGTCGTGGGAGCCACCACGACCTTCGCGAGGATCGCCGATCCGGAACTCGTCCAGCGCCTGCAGGAGGCCTCCAGCTCGGACGGGCACAACCTGCTCCAGCACCCTTTGCGCGCCCTTGTGCTGAGCGGGTTCTGGGTGGCCGGCGAGGCGTGGATGCCGTACCTGTGGGGATTCGCCCTCACCATCGCCCCGCTGGAGCGCAGGGTCGGTCCGGCCCGGGCGGCGGCGGTGTTCGCGGCCGGGCACGTCGCGGCGACCCTGCTCTCCCAGGGCGTGGTGATCACCGCGGTGGAGACCGGGCGGATGGCGCCCGAGGTGATGGACCACCTGGACATCGGGGTCAGCTACGGCGTGCTCGCCTGCCTGGGCGCGGTGGCCGGGCTGCTCTCCTGGCGCGGGCGGCTGCTCGCGCTGGGCGGTGCCGGGCTGATGATCGCCGAGCAGATCGCCACCGACAAGGACGTGGTCACCGCGGTGGGGCACCCGGCCGCGGTGCTGGCCGGGGTCGCGCTGTGGCGCTGGCTGCGCCGGGCCGAGCGGCGCCCGCCCCGACCGCGTCCGGCTGCCGTGACGGCCTCCGGCGGTGCGCCCGCGCGGGTGTGGACGGCGCGTTGACGGCGTCGCCCGGTCGGGGGTCTCCCCGGTCCGGCGATCGTTCGCTCAGGATTCTTTAAGGCGCGCTTGGTGTGCTTTTAGGACTCTTTTGACGGGGTCGGTCGAGGCGTCCTTCCGACCGATTCCTGTTCGCTCACAGCGAACTGGGCGTCGGGAACATCCGGCGGCCGTCAGGCCTTAGTCAGGTCGACTCAAGTTCACTGACTAGGGAGAGATCATGGCATCGTCGTCCACACCGCTCACCCTGCCCGTGCTGCCGCTCGACGACGAGGTCGTCCTGCCGGGCATGGTGGTCCCGCTGGACCTGAAGGACACCGAGGTGCGCGCCGCGGTCGAGG
This sequence comes from Kitasatospora sp. NPDC092039, assembly GCF_044756065.1. NCBI lineage: Bacteria > Bacillati > Actinomycetota > Actinomycetes > Kitasatosporales > Streptomycetaceae > Kitasatospora > Kitasatospora sp. NPDC092039. Next base: position 151,412 of record NZ_JBIVSD010000008.1, read on the forward strand.
CCGCCCGGGCCGCCGCCGGCACCGGCAAGCCGCAGGTCCTGCTGGTTCCGCGGGTGGACGGCTCGTACGCGGCGGCCGGCACGCTGGCCACCGTCGAGCAGGTCGGCCGGCTGGCCGACGGCGACCCGGCCGCGCTGGTGCGCGCCGTGCGCCGGGTCCGGATCGGGGTCGGCACCACCGGCCCCGGCGCCGCCCTCTGGGTGGAGACCACGCCGTTCCGGGAGTCCTCGGTGGGCACCCCGGTGGCCGGCCGGGCCGCCGAGCTGGTCAAGGAGTACAAGGCGCTGTCCACCCAGTGGCTGCGCAGGCGCGGCGCCTGGCAGATCGTCGACCGGGTGGCGCAGATCGAGGGCGTCGGCGAGCTCGCCGACAACATCGGCTACGCGCCCTTCGTCACCGCCGAGCAGAAGCTCAAGGTGCTGCTGGAGGCCGACCAGGTCGCCCGACTGGAGTACGCGCTCACCCTGCTGCGCGACCACCTCGCAGAGGAGGAGGTCAACGACACCATCCGCAAGGACGTCGAGGAGGGCGTGGCCAAGCAGCAGAAGGAGTTCCTGCTCCGCCGCCAGCTGGAGGCCGTCCGCAAGGAGCTGGCCGAGCTGAACGGCGAGGCGGCCGACGAGGAGGGCGACTACCGCGCCCGGGTCGAGGCCGCCGACCTCCCCGAGAAGGTGCGCGAGGCCGCGCTCAAGGAGGTCGACAAGCTGGAGCGGGCCTCCGACCAGTCGCCCGAGGGCTCCTGGATCCGCACCTGGCTGGACACCGTCCTGGAGCTGCCCTGGAACGAGCGCACCGAGGACGAGTACGACATCGCCGGCGCCCGCGCGGTGCTGGACGCCGACCACGCCGGGCTCGCCGACGTGAAGGAGCGGATCGTCGAGTACCTGGCCGTCCGCAAGCGCCGGGCCGACCGGGGGCTCGGGCTGGTCGGCGGCCGCCGGGGCGGCGCGGTGCTGGCCCTGGTCGGCCCGCCCGGCGTCGGCAAGACCTCGCTCGGCGAGTCGGTGGCCCGCGCCATGGGCCGGAAGTTCGTCCGGGTCGCGCTCGGCGGCGTCCGGGACGAGGCGGAGATCCGCGGCCACCGGCGCACCTACGTCGGCGCGCTGCCCGGCCGGCTGGTGCGGGCGGTCAAGGAGGCCGGCTCGATGAACCCGGTCGTCCTGCTGGACGAGATCGACAAGGTCGGCTCCGACTACCGGGGGGACCCGGCCGCGGCCCTGCTGGAGGTGCTGGACCCGGCGCAGAACCACACCTTCCGGGACCACTACCTGGAGGTCGAGCTGGACCTCTCCGACGTCGTCTTCCTCGCCACCGCCAACGTGCTGGAGGCCATCCCCGAGCCGCTGCTCGACCGGATGGAGCTGGTCCGGCTGGACGGCTACACCGAGGACGAGAAGGTCGTCATCGCCCGCGACCACCTGCTCCCGCGCCAGCTGGAGAAGGCCGGCCTGGCCGGGGGAGAGGTCACCGTGGACGAACCGGCGCTGCGCAGGCTCGCCGGGGAGTACACCCGGGAGGCGGGCGTGCGCACCCTGGAGCGCTCGATCGCCCGGGTGCTGCGCAAGATCGCCGCACAGGCCGAGCTGGGCGAGCGCGAGCTGCCCGCCGCGGTCGGCGCGGACGACCTGCGCGCCCTGATCGGCCGCCCGCACCACGTGCCGGAATCCGCCCAGGAGCCGGCCGAGCGCCGCACCGCCGTCCCCGGCGTGGCCACCGGCCTCGCGGTGACGGGCGCCGGCGGCGACGTCCTCTACATCGAGGCCTCGCTGGCCGACGCCGAGACCGGCGGCACCGGGCTGACCCTCACCGGGCAGCTGGGCGACGTGATGAAGGAGTCCGCGCACATCGCGCTCTCCTACTTGCGCTCGCGCGGGGCCGAGCTGGAGCTGCCGGTCACCTCGCTGCGCGACCGCGGCGTGCACCTGCACATCCCGGCCGGGGCCATCCCCAAGGACGGGCCGAGCGCCGGCATCACCATGACCACCGCGCTGGCCTCGCTGCTCTCCGGCCGCAAGGTGCGCACCGACGTGGCGATGACCGGCGAGGTGTCGCTGACCGGGCGGGTGCTGCCGATCGGCGGGGTGAAGCAGAAGCTGCTCGCCGCCGACCGGGCCGGGATCACCACGGTGATCATCCCCAGGCGCAACGAGGCCGACCTGGACGACGTCCCGGCCGAGGTCCTGGAGCGGCTCACCGTCCACCCGGTGGCGGACGTGCGGGAGGTGCTGGAGCTGGCGCTGGAGCCGGCCGCGGCCTCGGTGCTGGTGGCCGCCTGACCGCCGGCTCCGACCGGTTGCCCGGGCCGCCCGCGTGGCGGCCCGGGCGATCCGGCGGCGGTCCGCGGCGCCGGTCCCGGGGCCGGGGACGACCCGCGGGGCCACCGGCGGTCCGCAGGGCCGGCGGCACCCCCGCGTGCGAGACTGCGGAGATGCCGTCCCCCACGCAGCGCGCCCTGGCGCGGGTGCCCGACCGGCTGCGCCCCTTCCTGGTGCGGCACCGCCGGCTGGTGAAGTTCCTGCTGGTCGGGACCGGCTGCTTCGTGCTCACCACGGTGGTCGACTTCGAGCTCAAGTTCACCGTGCTGGAGCACAAACCGGTGGTCGCGCTGACCGTCGCCACCGTGATCGGCACCGCCGTCTCGTACGTGCTGAACCGGCACTGGGCCTTCCGGGCCGCCGGGCGGCAGCGCGAGGCGCTGATGTTCGTCCTGGTCAGCGCGGTGGCGATCGGCGTCAACGACGTACCGCTGGTGGTCTCCCGGTACCTGCTGGACCTGCGCGAGCCGTACGTCGGCGCCTTCCAGCAGGAGGTCGCGGACTTCCTCAGCGGGATGGTCGTCGGCACCTTCACGGCGATGCTGTTCCGCTACTGGGCGATGCGGCGGTGGGTCTTCGCCCCGTCCGCCGGAACGGCCCCGGCCGTTCCGGCACCGACGGCGGCGCCCCCGGAAGCCGGTTACGCTGCACCCGAGATGCCACGGGACGTGCCGTAAAGGGGCGAGGTGAGCCTTATGCACGAGCCGGACCCCGTCCGGACCGGGCCCGCCAGCCAGCAGGGGATGCGCCGGGCCAACCTTGCCCTGGTGCTCGGGACGATCGCCGACGGACCGCGCTCGCGCGCCGAGGTCGCCGCCGGGACCGGGCTGACCAGGGCCGCCGTCTCCTCGCTCGCCGAACAGCTGATCGCCGCCGGCCTGGTGGTCGAGGAGGGCCCCGCCGCGCCCAGCGGCAAGGTCGGCCGTCCCGGCACCGCGCTCGGCCTCAACCCGGCCGGTCCCGGCGGCCTCGGCGCCGAGATCGGGGTGCGGCACCTGGGTGCCTGCGTGGTCGACCTGCGCGGGGAGGTCCGCGCCTGGCGCCGCCGGGAGGTCTCCAACCACGGGCGCGAGCCCGCCGCCGTGCTGGCCGAGCTCGCCGACCTGCTGCACGGGGCCGTCACCGAGTCGGAGCTGCGCCCGGCCGGCCTCACCCTGGCCGTACCCGGGCTGGTCGGCGCCTCCGGCGGGGTGCTCCAGCGGGCCGCCAACCTGGGCTGGCAGGACGTCCCGCTGGCAGCCGTCCTGCGCCCGGCGCTGCGGGCGGCCGGGGGAGGCCTGGGCGAGCTGCCGATCGAGGCGGACAACGAGGCCAACCTCGGCGGACTGGCCGAGCGCTGGCTGGGCGAGGGCCCGGAGGACTTCCTGTACGTCTCCGCCGAGGCCGGGGTCGGAGCCGCGATCGTGGTCGGCGGCCGGCTGCTGCGCGGGGCGGGCGGTTTCGCCGGGGAGTTCGGCCACGTGCCGGTCCACCCCGACGGACCCGGCTGCGCCTGCGGGGCGCGCGGCTGCCTGGAGCAGTACGCGGGCGAGGCGGCGGTGCTGCGGGCGGCCGGCCTGGCCGGCGTTCCGGGCGACTGGGTGACGCTGCTCGCCGAGCGCGCCGGGGCCGGGGACGCGGACGCCCTCTCGGCGCTGGCCGGGGCCGGTGCGGCGCTCGGCACCGCGGCCGCCGGCGCGGTCAACCTGCTGGACCCGGCCCAGGTGGTGCTGGGCGGCGGCTACGCCCGGCTGGCGCCCTGGCTGCTGCCCGCGATGCGGGCCGAGCTGGCCGCCCGGGTGGCGGTGCGCCCGTGGGCCGAGGACCGGCTGACGGTCTCCCGGCTGGGCCGCCGGGGCCCGCTGCTGGGCGCGGCGGTGCGGGTCGTCCGGGCCATCGTGGCCGACCCGGGGCCGCTCGGATAGGGCGTTCCCGCCCGTGCGGCCCCGGGCCGTCCCCACCCGAGCGGCCCCGGAACGCGACCGAGCCCCCGGCCGTGCGGCCGGGGGCTCGGTGACGGTCGGCCGCGGGCGGCCTCAGGCCTCGACGGGGACCGGCTCGCGGTTCTCGGAGCGCCGCATGACGGCCAGCAGGGCGACACCGATGCCGATCAGCGCCCAGACCACCATGACCAGGATCGGCAGCCCCAGGTTGGTGGAGCCGAAGTAGGCGACCGACTTGGCCGCGCTGGTGCCGGCGCCGTTCGGGATCCAGGAGCTGATGGCCCGCCAGAACGGCGGCATCATCGGCGCCGGGTAGACCCCGCCCGCGCTCGGGTTGCCGAGCACGACGAAGACCAGCACCGCGACGCCGATGCCGATGACGTCGAACAGGCACTGGAGCGCCATGGTGAAGGCGCCGACCGAGAACACCACCAGCGCGCCGACGGCGCTCAGGCCGACGATCGAGCCCGGCAGCGCGTCCAGCACCGGCCCGGCGATCAGCGTGCCGAGCAGGCCGGCGCCGACCGAGTACACCGCGAGCACGCCGAGGCGGATCAGCAGGCGGTGGACGTTGGCCGGCTTGGAGCCCGCGCTGATGCCCAGGATGGAGGCGACCAGGTAGCCGCCGACGCACCAGCCGATGACCAGGTAGAACGCGGACAGGCCGTTGGTGTCGCCCTGGGCGAGCGGCACCACGTCCTGGACCTTCACGGTGCGGCCCTGGCCCTGGTCGATCGAGGTGGTGATGGTCTCGGCGGCCTTGGCCGCGGACGGGCCGCGGGCGCCGCCGACCAGCAGGGTGTCCTGAGTGCCGGCCGGGTCCACGACCAGCGCCGCGTAGATCTTCTGGTCCTTGATCTGCCGGGTCGCCGTCTCGGCGTCCGGCGCGGTGACGGCCTTGACGGCGTCCTTCGGCACCGACTCCAGCGCGCCGACCAGCTTGGGGGCGACCTGCGGCGGGGCGACCACCGCGATGGAGAGGTTCTGCGGCGCCGGCTTGTGCAGCGCACCGATGTAGGAGGCGATGAAACCGAGCTGGAGCAGCAGCACGCCGATCACGAGCAGTGCCGCGCGCGGAGTGACCGCGGTCTTCAGTTCGGCGAGGAAACCCTGCTCTGGGGCTGGCATCCACATCTCCTTGCGTATCGGGGAAAAACGGTCCTTCCAGAACCGATACTTCATACCATGAAGTAGTTGGCTTGTCGCACCTTCCGGCAGGGGCCGCGCCGCGTGTCGCTGCGCGATACTGGCGCGGTGAGTGACGAGGAAGCCCTGGTGGCGGTGGAGCGCGAGGTCGCGCTGATGTTCCGGCGGGGCCGGGCCAGAGTGGCGGAACTCTCACGGCGGGTGCACCCCGGGCTGGAGGGGATGGCGTACAGCCTGCTCGGCTACATCGAGCAGGCCGGGCCGGTGCGGGTGACGGACGTAGGCGTGCACTTCTCGGTCGGCAAGGCGACGGTGAGCCGGCAGATCCGGACGCTGGAGGAGCTGGGCCTGGTGGCCCGGGAGACCGACCCGCTGGACCGCCGGGCCGCGCTGGTCTCGCTCACCGAGGACGGCCGGCGGCGCTACCTGGGCGCGCACCACGCCCGGATGCGGCGGGTGCGCGAGGTGATGGGCGGCTGGTCGCCGGACGACGTGACCCGCTTCGCCGAGCTGCTGCACCGCTTCAACGACGTGCTGGAGGAGCCGCCGGCCGAGTGATCCCGGGGGCGTCGGCGGGTGGGCGCGGTCCGCGGGGGGCGGGCTTTACTTTCCCTTGAAGAAAGTTGCCTAATTCAACCATCTGGTCTTATGGTTGCTTACGGCAACGAACTTTCATGATCCGCGTATCCCGCACGCCTCGCCGAAGGACCCAGATGACCGTGACCACCGAGGCCGCGAGCGGAACCGCCGCCGCGACCGACAGTCAACAGATGACGCACCGGCAGGTGATGGAGGCGCTCTCCGGCCTGCTGCTCGGCCTCTTCGTGGCCGTGCTCTCCTCGACCGTCGTCTCCAACGCCCTCCCGCACATCCTGGCCGACCTGCACGGCGGCCAGTCCGCGTACACCTGGGTGATCACCGCCGCCCTGCTCAGCCTCACCGCCTCCACCCCGATCTGGGGCAAGCTCTCCGACCTCGTCAGCAAGAAGCTGCTGCTCCAGATCGCCCTGGTGATCTACATCGGCACCTCGGCGCTGGCCGGCCTGTCGCAGAACACCGGCGAGCTGATCGCCTGCCGCGCGCTCCAGGGCATCGGCGCCGGCGGCGTCGTGGCGCTCGGCCAGATCTGCCTGGCCGCGATGGTCCCGGCGCGCGAGCGCGGCCGGTACAGCGGCTACTTCGGCGCCGTCTTCGCGCTCGCCACCATCGGCGGACCGCTGATCGGCGGCGTCATCGTGGACACCCCCTGGCTGGGCTGGCGCTGGTGCTTCTACGTCGGCATCCCGTTCGCGCTGATCGCGATCCTGGTGGTGCAGCGCACCCTCAAGCTGCCGGTGGTCAAGCGCCGGGCGAAGATCGACTACCTGGGCGCGGTGGTCATCACCGCCTCGGTCAGCCTGCTGATGATCTGGATCACCCTGGCCGGCAAGGACTACGCCTGGCTGTCCTGGCAGACCGCGGCGATGGTCGGCGGCGGCCTGCTGCTGGGCGCCCTGGCCGTCGTGATCGAGCACCGCGCCGCCGAGCCGATCATCCCGCCGGGCCTCTTCAGGTACCGCACCGTCACCCTGGCCGCGCTGGCCAGCGTGCTGGTCGGCGTCGGGATGTACGGCGCGACCACCTTCCTCAGCCAGTACTTCCAGCTGGCCCGCGCCAAGTCCCCGACCGTGGCCGGCCTGATGACCCTGCCGATGATCCTCGGCCTGGCGGTCTCCTCCGCGGTGGCCGGCCGGCTGATCACCAAGTACGGCAAGTGGAAGGCCTACCTGGTCTCCGGCACCGCGCTGCTCGCCGTCGGCTTCGGCCTGCTCGGCACCGCCCGGGCCGACACCGACTACGTGCTGCTCTCCGTCTACATGGCGATCACCGGCGTCGGCCTCGGCCTGACCAGCCAGAACCTGGTGCTCGCGGTGCAGAACACGGTGCCCCGGCACGAGCTCGGCGCGGCCAGCTCGGTGGTCACCTTCTTCCGCACCATGGGCGGCGCGATGGGCGTCTCCGCGCTCGGCGCGCTGATGACCAACAAGGTCGGCCACTACCTGGCCGAGAACCTGGCGGCGGCGCACGTCCCGGCGTCGCCCGCGGCGTCCGGCGGCGGCATCCCGGACCTGTCGAAGCTGCCGGCCCCGATCGTGCCGCTGGTGACGGACGCCTTCGGCCACGGCGTCGGCACCGTCTTCCTGTGGGCCGCCCCGTTCGCGGCGCTGGCCTTCGTCACCGTGCTCTTCATCCGGGAGACCGCGCTGAAGACCACGACCCAGGAGGGCTGACCGGACGGCGAGGCCGGCGGCCGCCGGGATACGCGGAACGGGCCGGGGAGTGTCTCGACACTCCCCGGCCCGTTGCCGTGTGCGCGGTGCGCGGTGCGCGGTGCGCGGTGCGCGGTGCGCGGTGCGCGTGTGGTGCGTGTGGCGTGCGCGGCGGCTACTTGCCGGCGATCAGCGACAGCCCGTAGAGGACGGCCCCGCCGCACAGCGCGAAGCAGACGCAGGCACCGGCCAGGGCGAGCCTGCCGCCGCCCGAGGTGCCGGTGGCGGCCCCGCCCTCGGCGGCGGCGCTCACCGCGGCCTCGCGGCGGGACAGCGCCAGGATGCCGAGCGCGAAGACGGCGACCACGGCGACGGTGACGCCGAAGCTGAGCCCGGCGGTCTGGGCCAGGGCGTTCCACTTGATGTTCATGGTGAGTGCTCCTCAGCCCGCGGTGCTCAGGCCGCGACCGTGGTCGAGGCGGGGGTGGGGGTGTTCGCGGTCCCGGTCGGTGCGACCTCGACCGGGGTGATGTCGACGTCGTTGACGTTGTCCGCGCCGACCGGCTGGCGGCGGGAGATCAGCCACATCGCGGCCGCACCGGCCACCAGCAGGGCGCCGACCAGGGCGACGCCCCAGCTGCCCTGCTCGGCCAGCAGGGCGGCGCCGCCGGAGACCACCGCGGCGGCCGGCAGGGTCAGGCCCCAGGTGTAGACCATGCGGCGGACCAGGCTCCAGCGCAGCTCGCCCTTCGGGCCGCCGAGGCCGGCGCCCATGATGCCGCCGGAGCAGACCTGGGTGGTGGAGAGGCCGAAGCCCATGTGCGAGGACGTCAGGATGACGGTGGCGGCGGCCGACTCGGAGGCGAAGCCCTGCGGCGGGCGGATGTCCGCCAGGCCCTTGCCCATCGAGCGGATGATCCGCCAGCCGCCCATGTAGGTGCCGAGCGCGATCGCGGCGCCTGCGGAGACGATCACCCAGGTGGGCGGCAGCGCGCCGTGCGGCAGGGCGCCGACCGAGACCAGGGTCAGGGTGATGATGCCCATCGTCTTCTGGGCGTCGTTGGTGCCGTGCGCGAGCGAGATCAGCGAGGAGGAGAAGACCTGGCCGGTCTTGAAGCCCTTCTCGGTGGTCGCGGCGTCGCCCTTGCGGGTGATCGCGTAAGCCAGCTTGGTGGCGCCCCAGGAGGCCAGGCCGGCGACGAAGGGGGAGGCGACGGCCGGGATGAGGATCTTGGTGACCACGGTGTCGAAGTTGACGCCGTTCATGCCGACGCCGACGATCGTGGCGCCGATCAGGCCGCCGTACAGCGCGTGCGAGGAGCTGGACGGCAGGCCGCGCAGCCAGGTCAGCAGGTTCCAGAGGATCGCTCCGGCCAGGGCGGCGAAGATGATCTCGGGATGGACGCCGGCCTTCTCGTTGACGATGCCGCCGGAGATGGTGGTGGCGACCTTCACGGACAGGAACGCGCCCGCGAAGTTGAGCAGGGCCGCGATGGTGACCGCGACCTTCGGACGAAGGGCCCCGGTCGCGATCGCGGTGGCGGCCGCGTTGGCGGTGTCGTGGAACCCGTTGGTGAAGTCGAAGGCGAGCGCCGTGATGATCACAACGGCCACCAGGAACGAGATGTGTTCCATACCCAAACAATCGTCGTAGTTGTCGCACGGACGTTGATGACTGTCGCGACCGTAGGTCCGCTTGGTAAACGGAAGGTGAACTGGGCCGGGACTCGTGGTTCCGTTGGTTTACTCGCGGTGACCGTTGTCTTTCATCGGGGTGACTTCGGGCGCTTTGAACTGGACATTAGCGAAGAAGATGACGGTTCGGCCCGGTTTGCTGAGAGCTGTCTCACAGGTCCGTCGAGAATTAACCTCCCGGTCCGCCCGCGCCCTGTTTCCGGCGAGTAACCCGTGGGAGGATCTGCGGGATCCGGGAAGCCGGGACAGGGGCAGTGCGCGGCGGGGAGGACCAGCCATGGGCGGGGCGGTACAGGGAACGGAGACGGCCCGCATACGGCCCTGGGTGCGGGCGGCGCTGCGCTGCGGAGCCGTCCTCGCGGCCGCGGCCCTCGCGCTGCCGGCGGGCGCCCAGGCCGCCTGGGCCGCACCCGACCCGGGCGCCGGCCAGGTCGTCGCGGACCCGCTCGCCGCCGCCAAGGCCACCCTCGGCCCGTTGCTGGACCAGCTGCACGCGCTCTACCAGAGCGCCGAGGCCGCCACCGAGCAGTACAACGGCGCCGTCGCCAAGGCGGCGGACCAGCAGACCTCGCTCACCGACCTCCAGGGCCGGCTGGAGCGCCAGCAGAAGCAGGTCGACGCCGGCACCGACATCGCCTCGCAGCTCGCCGCCGCGCAGTACCGCAACGGCGCCGCCTCGGCCTACGCCGAGCTGCTGCTCTCCAAGGACCCGTACGAGGCGGTCGTCATCGCCGAGCTGCTCGCCTCGGCCAGCCGCTCGCAGTCGGAGTTCCTGGACAAGCTGAAGAGCGACCGGGACGCGCTGGACGGGCTGAAGAAGCAGACCGAGGAGGCGCTGAACACCTCCCGGGCGCTGGTCGCCCAGCAGGACGCGGCCAAGGCCAAGGCGGCTGCCGACCTCGCCGCCGTCGAGCAGGTGGTCTCCTCGCTGACCGGCGCCCAGCGGGCCGAGCTGGAGCAGCTGGAGAAGGCCAAGGCGGACGAGGCGCAGCTCGCGTTCCTCGCCTCCGGAGCGCTCGGCAAGGGGGAGCGCACGCCCTCCCTGCAGGGGCGCGCGGCCATCACCTTCGCGCTGGCGCAGGTGGGCAAGCCGTACCTCTGGGGCGGCACCGGCCCGGACGCCTACGACTGCTCGGGCCTCACCTCCCAGGCCTGGCTGCACGCCGGCAAGCCGATCCCGCGCACCAGCCAGGAGCAGTGGGCGCAGCTGCCGCACGTGGCGCTCGACCAGCTGCGGCCCGGCGACCTGGTGGTGTACTTCCAGGACGCCTCGCACATCGGGATGTACATCGGCGGCGGGCTGATCGTGCAGGCGCCGCGGCCCGGCGCCTTCATCAAGATCTCGCCGATCGGCTCGATGCCGATCCTCGGGGCCGTCCGGCCGGACCCGTCCGGCGCGGCGGACGAGGCCGGCGGCACCTGGAAGGTGCCCGACCTCCCGGCGGGCTGGGACTCCGTCACGCCGATCGCGCCGAGCCCCGCCGGCCAGGTGCCGGCCGCGCCGGCCTCGGGCGGCGCGGTGACGCCGCCGACCGCGCCGGGCACCCCGACCGGGACGCCGGGCACCCCGGAGGGGACCGGCACGCCGACCGGCCCGGGCACGCCGACCGACCCCGGTACGCCGTCCGGCGGCACGCCGAACCCCACCCCGACCGGGACGCCGACCGGGACGCCGACCGGGACGGGCACCCCGACCCCGACCGGCACGCCGGGCACCCCGAGCGGGACCGGCACACCCACCCCGACCGGGACGGGCACCCCGACGCAGGGCCCGAGCGGCACCGGCTCGGCGAGCGCCCCGGCCCCGGGCAGCGCCACGGCCACGCTGCCGCTGGGCACGCCGACGCACTGACCGGGCCCCGCGGAGAACGGGAGGAGGCCGCCCGGCGTCCGGTGACGCGGGGCGGCCTCCGTACTGCCCGGGGGCGGCCGGTCGGCTATTCGCCGCTGTCGGGGGCGAAGCGGATCACGACGGCCTTGGAGGTGGGGGTGTTGCTGATGTCGGCGGTGGAGTCCAGCGGCACCAGGACGTTGGTCTCCGGGTAGTAGGCCGCCGCGCCGCCGCGGGCGACGGGGTAGTGGACGACCCGGAAGTGCGGGGCGCGGCGCTCCACGCCGTCGCTCCACTCGCTGACCAGGTCGACGTACCGGCCGTCGGCGAGCCCGAGCTCGTCGGCGTCCGCGGGGTTGACCAGGACCACCCGGCGCCCGCCCTTGATGCCCCGGTAGCGGTCGTCGAGGCCGTAGACGGTGGTGTTGTACTGGTCGTGCGAGCGCAGGGTCTGGAGCAGCAGCCGGCCCGGCGGGACGTCCGGGGCGGTCAGCGGGTTGACGGTGAAGTTGGCCCGGCCGGTCGCGGTCGGGAAGGTGCGGGTGTCCCGGGGGCCGTGCGGCAGGGTGAAGCCGCCGGGGCGGCGGACCTTCTCGTTGTAGTCCTCGAAGCCCGGGACGACCCGGGCGATCCGGTCCCGCAGGGTGTCGTAGTCGGTGGCGAAGTCCTCCCACGGCACGGTGTCCTGCGGCCCGAGCACGCTGCGGGCGAGCCGGCAGACGATCGCGGTCTCGGAGAGCAGGCCGGGCGCGGGCGGGCGCAGGCCGCCGCGCGAGGCGTGCACCTGGCCCATCGAGTCCTCGACGCTGACGAACTGGGCGCCGCGCGCGGTGACGTCCCGGTCGGTGCGGCCCAGCGTCGGCAGGATCAGGGCGCGGGCGCCGGTGACCACGTGCGAGCGGTTGAGCTTGGTGGAGACGTGGACGGTCAGCCGGCAGCGGCGCATCGCGGCCTCGGTCACCTCGGTGTCCGGGGTGGCGGCGACGAAGTTGCCGCCCATCGCGAAGAACACCCCGATCCTGCCGTCGCGCATCGCGCGGATGGTGTCCACCGAGTCGAGGCCGTGCTCGCGCGGCGGCTCGAAGCCGAACTCCTTGCCCAGCGCGTCCAGGAAGGCGGCGGTGGGGCGCTCGAAGATGCCCATCGTCCGGTCGCCCTGGACGTTGCTGTGCCCGCGCACCGGGCAGACGCCGGCGCCGGGGCGGCCGACGTTGCCGCGCAGCAGCAGGAAGTTGACCACCTCGCGGATGGTCGGCACGGCGTGCTTGTGCTGGGTGAGGCCCATCGCCCAGCAGACGATGATCTTCCTGGAGGCCAGCACCAGCCGGCCGAGCTCCTCGATCTGCTCCCAGGGCAGGCCGGTCGCGGCGAGCACCTCGTCGCGGTCGGTCGCGCGCGCCTGGGCCTCGAACTCCTCGAAGCCGTGGCAGTGTTCGGCGACGAACTCGCGGTCGACGCCGTCCCGCTCCAGGACGATCCGGTTCAGCGCGCGGAACAGCGCGAGGTCGCCGCCGAGCCGGATCTGCAGGAAGAGGTCGGTCAGCTTGGTGCCGTGGCCGACCAGGCCGCGGGCGTGCTGGGGGTTCTTGAACCGCTCCAGGCCCGCCTCCGGCAGCGGGTTGACGCTCACGATGGTGGCGCCGGCCCGCTTGGCCCGCTCCAGCGCGGAGAGCATCCGGGGGTGGTTGGTGCCCGGGTTCTGGCCCGCCACGATGATCAGGTCGGCCTGGTAGAGGTCCTTCAGGCTGACGCTGCCCTTGCCGACGCCGAGCGTCTCGGTGAGCGCCGAGCCGGAGGACTCGTGGCACATGTTGGAGCAGTCCGGCAGGTTGTTGGTGCCGAGCCGGCGGGCGAACAGCTGGTACGCGAAGGCGGCCTCGTTGCTGGTCCGGCCGGAGGTGTAGAAGGCGGCGCCGTCCGGGGTGTCCAGGGCCTTCAGCTCCTCGGCGATCAGCGCGAAGGCGTCGTCCCAGGAGACCGGCGTGTAGTGGGTGGCGCCCTCGTCGAGCAGCATCGGCTGGGTGAGCCGGCCCTGCTGGCCCAGCCAGTAGCCGGAGCGTCCGGCCAGGTCGGCGACCGGGTGGGCGGCGAAGAACTCGGCGCGGACGCGGCGCTCGGTGGCCTCCTCCGCGACGGCCTTGGCGCCGTTCTCGCAGAACTCCGCGGTGTGCGGCCTGTCCGGCTCGGGCCAGGCGCAGCCCGGGCAGTCGAAGCCGTTCTGCTGGTTGACCTTGAGCAGCGTGGCCAGGGTGCGGCGGGCGCCCATCTGCTCGGCGGCCATCCGCAGGCTGTGGCCGACGGCGGGCAGCCCGGCGGCCGCGTGCTGGGGCGCGGACACCTCGGGGGCGTCCTGGGCCGGGTCGCTCTGCGGGGCCTGCTTGGCCATGACCGCTCTCCTCGGGCTCTGCTGGTCCGGGCCGCCGCACCGTCGCGGGGCCCACCCGCCCATCCTTCCACCTGCTCCGTGACGGGGGGAGGGCCGTACCGCGGACGACGGGGAGGCCGGCTCCGCGGCGGCCTTGGCGGTCCCGGCCCCTCCGGCGCTCACGCGGCGAGCGCCGGGACGGCCGGGAGCGCGGCCAGCGCCCGGAGCAGGGCGCGGGCGGCGGCGTCGTTCTGCCGGAAGCCCGGGGCGTCGGTGCGCGGACGGGCGAAGGCGGCGGCCGCGCGCAGGCTGGTGTGCGGGCCGAGGGCGGTGCGGCGCGGGTGCGGGGCGCCGCCGAGGGCCGGGTCGAGCAGCCGGCCGTCGGCGGGGGCGATGGTGACCAGGCCGGAGCGGTGGGTGTAGTCCGGGTCGGTGACCACCTCCTCGACGACCCGTCCGGTGCGGTGCAGCTCCCGCAGCACCGGGTCCAGGGTGCGGGCCAGCGCGTGCGCCGGCTGGTACGCCTCGATCAGCGCCGTCGCGGTGACGCGGTGGCCGGGCACGGTGGCGCCGGAGGCCCGCCAGGTGCCGCTCGCCTCGTCCCGTTCGATCCGTACGTCCGCGCCGAGGAAGCGCACCACCCCGGCCTCGGAGAGGGCGAGCAGCTGGCGCAGCCGGAAGCCGGGCGGGCCGGAGGCGAGGAAGCCGAAGTAGCCGAAGAACCACCCGTCCACCTCCTCGGCGGTCGAACGGGCGGTGAGCCGGCCGCTCGACATCACCCGGGGGAGCTGGCCGAACAGCGAGAGCAGGGCGAGGAAGGCGCCGAGGTCGGCGCTGTGCGCGGGGTCGGCGCGGCGGTCGGCGTCGGCGGCGACGTATGCGCGCAGGTGCGCCTGGAGCTCCTCGTCGGTGCCGAGTTCGAGCCCGGCCAGCGGGCGGTCGAGCCGTTCGAAGTCGAGCCGGTCGGCCGGGTCGGGGACGGCCTCGGCGACCAGGGCGGCGAGGCCGGGGCTGTACCAGCCGTGCCGGTCGTAGCGGGCGAGGAACTCCGGCCACGGCAGGGCGGTGCGCTCGGGGTGGGCGTGGAACAGCTCGTGGTAGTGCCCGAAGCCGACTTCCTTGGCCATCAACGGCCAGAAGTCGCGCCGCAGTTCGAGCGGACCGGGGGTGGCGAGCACGGCGTCCACGGCGGCCTGGTCGAAGTACCGGGGGAGCGGCGCGGGCGGCCCCTGGAGGCGGTAGCCGGTCTTGGAGTGGTACGGGACGCCGCGCCGGGAGCCGAGGTGCAGCACCGGCTCGCGGCCGGACGGGAGGTACCGCAGCGCGGGCCCGTCGCCGGTGGGCTCGAAGCGGCCGCCGCGGCCCTCGGTGAGCAGCGCGACCAGGTCCACCGCGGCGAGGCCGAGGCCGCGCAGCAGCACCGGCTCGCCGGGGGCCGGCCTCGCCAACTCCGCCGCCACGTCGGCGGAGTAGGCGGGCGGCAGGTGGAAGCGGCCGTGCCGGGCGGCGAAGTCGGCGTCGGCGGCGAAGCGCGGGTGCGGGGCGGAGTCGAGGTGGCCGAGGGCGAGCACCACGTGGTCGGCGGTGAGCGTCCGGCCGGTGAGGTGGACGGTCTGCGGGCCGTCGGCCGGGCCCTCGATCCGCCGGACGGTGTCGCGGTGGACGGTGACCGAGACGTGCGGGGGCAGTTCGGCGACGGCGCGGCGGAACACCCAGTCCAGGTAGGCGCTCTGGGCCCGGCGGGTGGGGAAGTCGGTGGGTGCGAGGGTGCGCAGCTCGGCCCGGACGGCCGGGTCGGCGACCTCCCGGTACGGCGCGAACTCCTCCTGCCGCGGCGCCCATTCGGCGAGCGAGGGGCCGGGGCGGACCGGCCCTTCGAGGGTGGAGCGCTCGTCGGTGAACATGGTGACGTCCTCGGCCATCGAGTTCATCCGCAGCAGCGGGGACTGGTCGTGCCGCCAGATCCGGCCCGCGCCCGGCGGGTACGGGTCGACCAGGTGGACCGCCAACGGCCGGTCGGCGGGCAGGAGTTCGGTGGCGTTGGCGGCGATCCGCTCCAGCAGTCCGGTGCCGCGCGGGCCGGCGCCGACGATGACCAGGCGCGTCATGCCCGTACCACCCTGGCGAAGGCCGCGCGGGCCCGTTGCAGCGGGGTGGGCGGCAGGCCGTCGCGGGTGGCGCCCCGGGCGAAGTGCCGCTCCACGTAGTACTGGCCGATGGAGAGCAGGGTGGTGACCACCAGGTACCAGAGGGTGGCGACCATCAGCATCGGGATGACCTGGTACGACTGGAGGTAGACCAGCTGCACCGAGTAGAGCAGGTCGGAGACGGCCAGCACGCTGACGATGCTGGTGCCCTTGAGCGCGCCGATCAGCATGTTCCCGGCGGTCGGCACGATCGCCCGCATCGCCTGCGGCACCACGATCCGGCGCAGCACCCGCCACCGGCCGAGCCCGAGCGCGGACGCCGCCTCCAGCTGGCCGCGGTCCACGGAGAGGATGCCGCCGCGGATCACCTCGGCGGCGTACGCGGTCTCCAGCAGGGTGAGGCCGACGACGGCGGTCAGGGTGGGGCCCATCAGGTTGACGGTCCTGACCGTGACGAACTCGGGGCCGAACGGGATGCCCAGGCCGAGGGTCGGGTAGAGCGCGCCGATGTTGAAGAAGAACAGCAGCTGCACCAGCGGCGGGGTGGAGCGGAACACCCAGACGTAGGCCCAGCTGAGGGTGCGCAGCACCGGGTTGGCGGACAGTCGCATGGTGGCGAGGAGGGTGCCGAACAGGAAGCCGAGGGCGAGGGTGACGGCGGTCAGCCAGAGGGTCAGGGTGAGCCCTTCGAGCACGGACCGGGCGGTGAACCAGTCGGCGACGACGCTCCACTGGAAGGCCCTGTTGCGGACCACCGAGTTGACCGCCATCGCGGCCAGCAGCAGGGCGACGGCGGCGGCCGCCCACTGGCCGGGCTTGCGGCGGGCGACGATCCGGGCCTCGGGAGCGGGTGGCGCGGCGGGCCGGTCGAGTGCGGAGGGGGCGGGCAGGACGTCCTGCGGGGTGGCCATGGCGGCGGCTCCTGGGCGGAGTGCGGGCGGGGAGGGGTACGGCGGTGGTCACGTACGCGGGGCGCGGCCCGTGTCCCTCAACACGGCCGGCGCAGGCACTGCACTCCGCGTCGATCGTACGCATGCGCGATCGACGGCTGTCAAGGGCGACCGGGAGGGCCGGAGCGGTCCTCCGGCGGCCGTCGGAGAAGCGACAGGAGATCGCAACAGTGCGGCAATGATGGATGGTTGACGTACCGATCGGCCGACTGCTCAACTTGAGGCCATGTACGCCGAGCAGCCCCTGGTCAGCCGTGACCACATCGACTTCGGTCGGGTGTGGTCCGCGGCGTGTCGCGGCTGACCCGGCAGCGGGCCGCCCGTCCGGCCTGATCTCCCCGCGGGGAGCCTCCCTCGGTTCGCCCCGTCGCGGCCCGGTCCCGTCCGTCGACGTCCGACGGCACGCCGGGCGTCCGCTGCCGCCGATGACCTCGCACTGCGCTCCGGCAGTCCCCTCCCGCACTCCCCGCGCCCTCACCCCGCTCGACGGCCGCCCCGCCGCGGCCGCCTCCGGGCTGCCCGCCCGCGGCCCGTCGGACTTCCGCCCACCCGAAAGGTTCCGCCATGCCCGTCGAATTCCTCGGCATCGCCGCCACCGGCGACGGTTCGGAGACCACCGCCCGCACCACCGCCGCCTTCGACCGCGACTACACCCTGCGGCTGGCCCGGGCGCACGAGGACCACGGCTGGGACCGGGTGCTCTTCGCGTACGCGGCCGGCGCCCCGGAGCCGGCGGCCGCGGCGGCCTTCCTCGCCTCCCACCTGGACCGGCTGCGGATCCTGCTTGCGCACCGGCCCAACGTCTCGTACCCGACCTTCGCGGCGAAGACCTTCGCGACCCTCGACCGGATCAGCGACGGCCGGCTGACCGTGCACTTCATCACCGGCGGCAACGACCACGAGCAGCAGCGCGAGGGCGACTTCCTGACCAAGGACCAGCGCTACGAGCGCACCCGCGAGTACATCGGCATCGTCAAGAAGGCCTGGACGAGCCGGGAGCCCTTCGACCACGAGGGCCCGTACTACCGCTTCAACGACTTCGTCTCGGACGTCTTCCCGGTCCAGCAGCCGCGTCCGGCGGTGTCCTTCGGCGGCTCCTCGGAGGCGGCGTACGCGGCCGGCGGCGCCGAGGCCGACATCTACTGCCTGTGGGGCGAGCCGCTGGCCCGCACCGCCGAGCAGATCGAGCGGGTGAAGGAGGCGGCCCGGGCCGCCGGGCGCACCGACGTGCCGCGGATCCAGGTGGCGTTCCGGCCGATCATCGCGCCGACCGAGGAACTGGCCTGGGAGAAGGCGCACCGGACGGTGGCCGCGATCCGGGCCCGCCGGGGCGCCGGCCGGCCGGGAGCCGCGCCCGGGGCCGCGCCGCAGACCGCGGCGCCCGAGAACGCCGGCTCCCGGCGGCTGATCGAGATCGCCGAGGCCGGCGAGCGCTACGACCGCGCGCTGTGGACCCCGACCGCCGCGGCCACCGGCGGGGCGGGCAACTCCAACGCGCTGGTCGGCACCCCGGAGACGGTCGCCCAGGCGCTGCTCGACTACTACGACCTCGGCGTGGACATCCTCTCCGCGCGCGGCTACCACCTGCTGGACGACGCGATCGACTTCGGCCGGTACGTCATCCCGATCGTCCGCGAGGAGGTCGCCAAGCGGGACGCCGCCGCGGCCGCCCGGGCCGAGCGGGCCGAGCGCGACCGCCACCAGCTGATCGCGGCGCAGGCGTGAGCGCGGCCGCCCGGTCCGGGTTCCGCACGGTGGCCGCCGACGATCCGCTGGTCGAACCGCTGCTGCGCGAACTCACCCACGAGTACGTCACCCGGTACGGCCCCGAGGGCCGCCAGGAGATGACCCGCTACCCGGCCGAGGCCTTCGCCGAGCCGCACGGAGTGCTGCTGCTCCTGCTGGAGGACGGCGAACCGGTGGCCGGCGGCGCGTACAAGCGCTACGACGGGCACACCGCCGAGGTGAAGCGGATGTGGACCCACTCCGCCCACCGCCGCCGCGGCCTGGCCCGCCGGGTGCTGGCCGAGCTGGAGCGGACGGCGGGCGCGGCCGGCTACACCCGGTTGTACCTCACCACCGGCCCGCGCCAGCCCGAGGCCAGGGGCCTCTACCTGGCGTCCGGCTACACCCCGCTGTTCGACGTCTCGGCCGATCCCCTGACCATCGGCCCGCTCCCGTTCGAGAAGCGGCTGCCCGTGTCCGAGAAGCGCTTGCCCGTGTCCGGGCAGCGGCCGCCCGTGCCCGCGGAGCGCCACCCCGCGAAGCGACCGGCCGCCGGCGGACGGCAGTCGTCCGTTCCGGCCCCGACCTCCTGAAAGGCTCCCCGTGAGAACCAGCACCGCCCGCCGCCTGCTCGCGACCGCCGCCCTGCTGCCGGTCCTGGCCCTGGCCGCCTGCGGCTCGGACCCGAAGATCGCGGGTGCGGCGGGGCCGGCCGGTCCGGCCGCCACCGCCACCGAGGACGTCGTCTCCGGCCTCACCCGCTCGGAGGCCGCCGCCGCACTGCTGCCCGAGGACGTCCGCAGGGCCGGCACGCTGAAGTTCGGCTCGGCCGTCGGCTCGCCGCCCACCGCGTTCCACGCCGACCAGGCGGGCGGGAAGCCGGCCGGGATCGACGTGGACTTCACCGACGCGGTCGCCAGGCTGCTGGGCCTCACCGTGCAGCGCGAGGAGGCCGCCTTCGAGACCATCCTGCCCGCTCTGGACAGCGGGAAGTACGACGTCGGCACCGGCAACTTCGGGGTCACCACGGCCCGGCTGAAGACCATCGACTTCGTCACCTACATCGACGACGGCCAGGGCTTCGCCGTGAAGAAGGACAACACCGCGATCCAGCCGGTCACCGACCTGCTCCAGCTGTGCGGACTGACCATCGGCACCGGCGCCGGCACCACCTTCGAGACCACCCTCAACAGCCGGCGGAACGCCTGCTCCGACGCCGGGCGCAAGCCGTACGAGGTCAAGGCGTTCAGCGAGAGCGGCGCCCTGCTGACCAGCCTCCAGCAGGGCCGGGTGGACGTCGAGATGTCCACCATCAACGGCCTGCGCCACCAGGCCGCGCAGGAGGCCTCCGGCACCCGCTTCCTCGGCGAGTTCCACCGCCTCGACGTCGGCTTCGCCCTGAAGAAGGGCTCCGAGCTCGCCCCGGCCCTCCAGGCGGCGGTCAACCAGCTGATCAAGGACGGGACGTACGAGCGGATCCTGCGCAAGTGGGGGGTCGCCGAGTCGGCGATCAAGGAGTCGCAGATCAGCCCGCCCGAGCACGGCTGAGCGCCGGCCCCTCCGAGGAGACCCGATGACCGTCACCACCGAGACCCCCGCGGCCCCGGCCCGCCGCCCGGCGGCCGTCGCCGCAGACCTCGACCTCGACGCCCTGGACGGCCTGCGGACCGTCCCCGCCCGGCACCCCTGGCGCTGGGCCGCCGGGATCGCCGCCCTGGTCGTGCTCGCCCAGTTCGCCCACGGCCTGGCCACCAACCCCGGCTGGGACTGGGCCACCTTCCGGCTCTACTTCACCGCCGACACCATCCTCCGGGCAATCGGGCGGACCCTCCAACTCACCGTCTACGGCACGGTCCTGGGCTTCCTGCTGGGCACCGTGGTGGCCGCGATGCGGCTGTCCCGCAGCGCGGTCCTGCGGTCCGTCGCCTGGGCCTACGTGTGGGTGTTCCGCTCGATCCCGCTGATCGTCCAGCTGGTGTTCTGGTTCAACCTCTCCTACCTGTACAAGCGGTTCGGGATCGGCGTCCCGTTCGGCCCGACCTTCGGCGACGTCGAGACCGTCGGGGTGCTCGGCGCGCTCGGCGCGGCGGTGCTCGGCCTCGGGCTGCACCAGGCCGCGTTCGCCGCCGAGATCATCCGCGGCGGCGTCATCGCGGTGGACGCCGGCCAGCGGGAGGCCGCCGCCGCGCTCGGCATCCCGCGCTGGCGCCAGGGCTGGCGGATCGTGCTGCCGCAGGCCATGCGGGGCATCCTGCCGGCCGCCGCCAACGAGGTGATCTCGCTGCTCAAGGGCACCTCGGTGGTCTACGTGATGGCCATCGGCGAGCTCTTCTACCAGGCCCAGGTGATCTACGGCCGCACCGGCCGGGTGGTGCCGCTGCTGATGGTCGCCACCGTCTGGTACGTGCTGCTGACCACCCTGCTCTCGATCGGCCAGTACTACGTCGAGCGCCACTTCGCCCGCGGCGCGGAGCGCACCCCGCCGCCCACCCCGTGGCAGCGCGTCCGGGCCTTCGCCCGGAGCCTGTCGGACCGCACCCGGCCCGCCGCCGCCCGTATCCGGCCCGCCGCCGCCCGTACCCCCGGAGGACAGTCGTGACCACCCTGACGAAGCCCGACCCGGCGCCGGCCGGTCCGGCCCCGGCCGCCCCGATGGTGCGGGTCCGCGGCCTGCACAAGAGCTTCGGCCGGCTGGAGGTGCTGCGCGGCGTCGACCTGGACGTCCCGGCCGGCTCGGTGACCGTGGTGCTCGGCCCGTCCGGCTCCGGCAAGTCCACCCTGCTGCGCGCGATCAACCACCTGGAGAAGCTGGACCGCGGCCACGTCGCCATCGACGGCGAGCTGATCGGCTACCGGCGCTCCGGCGACAAGCTGTACGAGCTCAGGGAGCGCGAGGTGCTGCGCCAGCGCACCGGCATCGGCTTCGTGTTCCAGAACTTCAACCTGTTCCCGCACCTCACCGTGATGGAGAACCTGGTCGAGGCGCCGGTCGCCGCGCTGCGCCGCCCCAGGGCCGAGGCCAGGGCGGCGGCGCTGGCGCTGCTGGAGCGGGTCGGGCTGGCCGACAAGGCCGCCGCCTACCCCCGGCAGCTGTCCGGCGGGCAGCAGCAGCGGGTGGCGATCGCCCGGGCGCTGGCGCTGGAGCCCAAGGTGCTGCTGTTCGACGAGCCCACCTCGGCGCTCGACCCGGAGCTGGTCGGCGAGGTGCTGGACGTCATCAAGGACCTGGCCCGCAGCGGCACCACGATGATCGTGGTCACCCACGAGATCGGCTTCGCCCGCGAGGTCGCCGACACCGTGGTCTTCATGGACGGCGGCGTGGTGGTCGAGCAGGGCCCGCCCGCCGAGGTCCTGGACCGGCCGCGGCACGAGCGCACCCGGGCCTTCCTGGCCAAGGTCCTCTGACCCCCGTCTCTCCGAATCCCCTTCACCGAGCAGGAGTTCCGCCATGTCCCTACCCCGTCGTGCCGTCCTGACCGCTGCCGGAGCGCTCGCCGCCGCCCTCGTCCTGGCCGGCTGCGGCAGCGGTGCCACGGGCGCGGCGGCGGAACCCGGCCCGGCCGGGGGCAGCACCGCGCCGGACGGGACGGTGGTGAACCTGTCACCGAACCAGAACCGGGTCACCACGCCCAAAGTCGACGCGATCGCCGCGCTGGTCCCGGAGGAGATCAGGAGGAAGGGGACGCTGAGCGTGGTCGACTCCATCGGCACCACCCCGCCGCTGGACTTCTACGCCGACGACGACCGGACCGTCATCGGCGTCGAACCGGACCTCGCCTCACTGATCGGCGACGTGCTGGGCCTCAGGGTCGAGTTCCACCCGGTCTCCTGGGAGAACATCTTCGTCGGCCTGGACAGCGGCAAGTACGACGTGGGCGTCTCCAACATCACCGTCACCGAGGCGCGCAAGGAGAAGTACGACTTCGCCACCTACCGGCTGGACGTCCTGGGCTTCGAGGCCAGGAAGGGCAGCGGCCTCAGGGTCACCGGCGCCGGGGACCTCGCGGGCCGGTCGGTCGGCGTCGCCACCGGCACCAACCAGGAGAAGCTGCTGGTCTCCTGGAGCGAGGAGAACGTCAGGAAAGGCCTCAAGCCGATCGACATCAAGTACTTCCAGGGCACCGAGTACTACCTGGCGCTCTCTTCCGGCCGGATCGAGGTCTACACCGGCCCCAACCCCAGCGTGGCCTTCCACGCCGTGCGGACCGGCGAGACCGAGGTCGTCGGCACCTACTCGGGCGGCGGCGCGGACGTCCTCGGCAAGATCGCGGCGACCACCAGGAAGGACAACGGGCTGGTCAAGGCGCTGAACGGGGCGATCGACGAGGTGATCCGGAACGGCACGTACGGGCAGGTGCTCAAGCGCTGGGGCCTGGACGGCGAGGCTGTGCGCGGCTCCGAGATCAACCCGCCCGGGCTGCCCAAGCCGTGACGGCGCCGGAGCACACCGGGCCGGGCCCGTTCACCTGTTCGTTCCCGCCCGCCGCTATGGTGACCCGTCCGGCGGCGAACGCCGGGCGGTCGCGGTCGAGTTGGGGGACGGCATGGAGAAGGGCGAGGTGCTCGGCGGTCGCTTCCGGCTGGAGCAGAAGCTGGGCAGGGGCGGTTTCGGCGTGGTCTGGCGGGCGACCGACACGACCATCGACCGGGAGGTCGCGGTCAAGGTGCTGCTCGCGGAGCACGCCACCGACCGGGAGGCGGTCAGCCGGTTCGTCCGCGAGGCCCGGACGGCCGGCGGCCTCAACAACCCGCACATCGTGACCGTGTACGACTACGGCTGGACCGAGACCGGCTCCGGGAGGATCCCGTACCTGGTGATGGAACTGGTCCGCGGCCGGGCGCTGTCCGAAGTGCTCAAGGACAGCCGCCCGGACCATGGGCAGGCGCTGCGCTGGATGCGGCACGTGTGCAAGGCGCTGGAGGCCGCGCACCGCTCGGGGATCGTCCACCGGGACATCAAGCCCGAGAACGTGATGATCGCGGACGAGGGGGAGCGGGCCAAGGTCCTGGACTTCGGCATCGCCCGGCTGGTCACCCAGACCGTCCGGCTCACCTCCACCGGCAACGTGGTCGGCACCGTCCCGTACCTGGCGCCCGAGTGCTGGTCCGGCGGCGCGGTGGACGGCCGGGCCGACCTCTACGCGCTCGGCATCATGCTGTACGAGGTCTGCACCGGCGCGCGCCCGTTCCGCGCCGCCTCGGCCGCCGAGTACATGTACAAGCACCTGGAGGAGGTCCCGTCCCGGGTGCGCAGCAAGGACCCGGCGCTGGCCGGGCTGATCGCCGAACTGCTCGCCAAGCGGCCCGACCGGCGGCCGGCCGGCGCCGCCGAGGTGCTGGAGCGGCTGCGCGGCGTCCGGCCCGGGATGCTGCGTCCGGACGACCCCAGCCCGGAGCAACTGCGCCGGCGGGCCGACCGGGCCTGGCGGCACGGCGAGGCCGGGGAGGCGGCCGAGGCGGTGGAGATCCTCACCGCGCTCGTCCCCGACTTCGCCCGGATCTGCGGCCCGGAGGACCCGCGGACCCTGCGCACCTGCCACGACCTGGCCCTGTGGCTGGCCCGGGACGGCAGCCCGGGCGCGGCCGTCGCCCTGCTGGACGAGCTGGTCCAGGTGCCCGGCGCCAGCCCGGAGGCCCGGGCGGACGCGCGGCGCGACCTCGCGCACTGGCAGCGGGAGGCCGCCCGGCTCGGCCCGGGGCGGGCCCGCGGGGGGCCGACCCTGGCGGTGCTGCTCGGCGGCGGGGCGCAGGGCGACTGAGGCGTCCTCGGCGGCCGGGGCGCCGGGCCGTGCCGCCGTGGTCCCGTGCCGCCGTCGGCCCGCGACGGCGGACGTCCGCCGTCGCCCGACGGGTGTCAACCGTGCGGGCCGCCGAGCCGGCGCCGCGGCCGGCCCGGCAACCGGGAGGATTTCGCCCATCGGGACGGTCTGGTCCCGCCGCCCGGCGCGTTGGTATACCTCGTTGCCGGACTCGGGAGCGGCGTCCGCGCCGCCCCGGTGAGCTGCGACGAAAGGCTGGTGACGGATCGATGAAGCTCCTGCGCGTCGGACCCCGGGGCGCCGAGCGCCCGGTCGTCCTGGGCGAGGACGGCACCGCGTACGACCTCTCGGGGCGGGCCCGCGACCTCGACGGGGCCTTCCTGGCCGGGCTGGACCCGGCCGCGCTGGCCCGGGACGCGGCCGCCGGCCTCCTGCCGGTGGTGGACCTCGACGGCCTGCGGGTCGGCGCACCGGTGCCCCGGCCGGGCAAGGTGGTCGGCATCGGGCTCAACTACCGCGACCACGCGGCCGAGGCCGGGGCCGCGATCCCGGCCGAGCCGGTGGTCTTCCTCAAGCCGGGCTCCACCGTGGTCGGCCCGTACGACGAGGTGCTGGTGCCGCGCGGCGGCGAGAAGACCGACTACGAGGCCGAGCTGGCGGTCGTGATCGGCCGCACCGCCCGCTACCTGGACTCGCACGCCGAGGCGGCGGGGGTGATCGCCGGGTACACGATCGCCAACGACGTCACCGAGCGGGCCTTCCAGTTCGAGCGCGGCGGCCAGTGGGACAAGGGCAAGTCGGCGGAGACCTTCACCCCGCTCGGGCCCTGGCTGGTCACCGCCGACGAGGTGGCCGACCCGCAGGCGCTGACGCTGCGGCTCTGGGTCAACGGCGAGCGGCGGCAGCACGGCAGCACCGCCGAGATGATCTTCCCGGTGCTCGAACTGGTCCGCTACGCGAGCCGGTTCATGGTGCTGGAGCCCGGCGACGTGGTCATCACCGGCACCCCGGCCGGCGTCACCCTGGGCCGCCCCGGCACGCCGTACCTCGCCCCGGGCGACGTGGTCGAGATCGAGATCGACGGGCTCGGCCGCCAGCGCCAGGTGCTCGGCAGGGCCTGACGGCCGAGGCCGCCCCGACCCTTGGCACGGGGGTCGGGAGAGCCTGCGCGGCGCCGCGACGGAGCGCGCCGTTACGACGCGCCGCCCAGCACCGCCCGCAGCCGCGCCGCCCGTTCCGGCCGCGGCCCCTCCAGCGCGAGCACCCCCGCCAGCACCTCCGCCGTCTGCGGGTCGTGCAGCGCCGTCGCCGCCGCCATCGCGGTGAACTGGTCCACCAGCCAGTCGCGCAGCTCCGCCACCGGCAGCGTGCGCCCCTCGTCCAGCCAGCTCAGCGAGGCGCCCTCGACCACCGCGATCCACGAGCGCACCAGCAGCGTCAGCCGCGGCCCGGCCTCCCGCACGCCCAGGTGGCGCAGGGTCCGCCGCAGCGCCGCCCGCCGGACGTCGTCCACGATCGCCGAGGTGCGGGCCGTCTCCACCACCGAACCGCCGCGCAGCAGCGCCGAATAGCCCGCGTCGTGCTCGGCCACGAAGGCGAAGTAGCCGTCCAGCACCGCCGACAGCTGCTCGGATGGCGTCCCGCTCACCGGCACCGCGAAGCGGCTGGTCAGCTCGTCCGCCGCGGTGCGCAGCGCGGCCTCGTACAACTGCTGCTTGCCGCCCGCGAAGTAGCGGTACACCAGCGGGCGGGACGCCCCGGCGGCCTCGGCGACGTCGTCGAGGCCCACCTCCTCCGGCGGCCGGGAGGCGAACAGCTCCAGGGCGACCGCGATCAGCTGCTCGCGCCGCTGCTGGACCGGCAGCCGCCGGTAGCCGGTGCGGCGCGGGCGCAGCTCGGGTACGGCCGGGCCGGGGCCCTGACCGGCGGCCGGAGTGGGGCTGGCTTCCATGGCGGCCAAGCGTAATGGCCGCCGGACGGATCGGATCCTGTCGCGCCGAACGGATTTTCGCAGGCGAACGCCGGTCGCAAAGGGGTTGCAAAGCCGCTGTGCCACGAAATGATGTCCGAATGCGTGAAGAACTGATCACCGCCGACGGCGCCACCCCTCGCCGCATCGCCGACGACCACGTCCGCGAACTGGCCGAGCTCGACCCGCTGACCGCGGTGTACCTCGGCGTCAACCTCGACGACGACCGGCTGCCCGACCTCTCCCCGGCCGGTCCCGAGGCCGTGGCCGACCTCGCCCGCCGCACCCTGGCGAAGCTCGACGAGGCCGAGCGGGCCGGCGCCGCCGAGGACGAGGCGGAGCGCCGCTGCGCCCGCCTGCTGCGCGAGCGGCTGACCGCCGAACTCGCCGTCCACGAGGCGGGGGAGAACTTCCGCTCGCTGCGCAACCTCGGCTCCCCGGTGCACGACCTGCGGGAGTCCTTCACCCTGATGGGCACCGACACCGAGGCCGAGTGGCAGGTGGTCGGCCGCCGCCTGGCGAAGGTCCCGGTGGCGTTCGAGCAGTACCGGCGGACGCTGTCCGAGGGCGTCGAGCGCGGCCTGCTGTCCGGCCCGCGCCAGGTGGCCACCGTGCTCGGGCAGTTCGCCGAGTGGCTGGGCGAGGACGCGCCCGCCGACGAGCGGCTTCCCGGTGCCTGGTTCGGCCAGTTCGTCCAGGGCGCGCCGGAGGCGCTGCACCCCGAGCTGTCGAAGCACGCGGTGGCCGCCGCCGAGGCGCTGGCCGAACTGCGCGACTGGCTGCGCGACGTGTACGGCCCGGCCGCGGCCGGCGCCCCGGACACCGCGGGCCGGGAGCGCTACGTCCGCTGGGTGCGCTACTGGACCGGCGCCGACCTGGACCTGGACGAGGCCTACGCCTGGGCCTGGAGCGAGTTCCACGACCTGCTGGCGCAGATGGAGACCGAGGCCGAGAAGGTCCTGCCGGGCG
Organism: Kitasatospora sp. NPDC092039; assembly: GCF_044756065.1. Taxonomy (NCBI): domain Bacteria; kingdom Bacillati; phylum Actinomycetota; class Actinomycetes; order Kitasatosporales; family Streptomycetaceae; genus Kitasatospora; species Kitasatospora sp. NPDC092039. The sequence goes on from NZ_JBIVSD010000008.1 coordinate 178,454, forward strand.
CGGGCCCGCTGGCGGCGATGCGCTGGCTGGAGACCGAGGGTCCGGCCATCGAGGGCGCCGAGGCCGCCCGGGAGTACCTCCAGGGCCTGATGGACCAGGCCGTCCGGGACCTCCAGGGCACCCACTTCGACCTGGCCGAGCCGGTCACCCGGGTCGAGTCGAAGATCGCCCCGGCCGGCAGCGCCGCCGCGCCGTACTACACCGCGCCCTCGCTGGACTTCAGCCGCCCCGGGCGGACCTGGCTGCCGCTGCTCGGCCGGGACCGCTTCCCGGTCTGGGACCTGGTCTCCACCTGGTACCACGAGGGCGTGCCGGGCCACCACCTCCAGCTCGCGCAGTGGAACTACGTCGCCGACCGGCTCTCCACCTACCAGGTGAGCCTCGGCGGGGTGAGCGCCAACCTGGAGGGCTGGGCGCTGTACGCCGAGCGCCTGATGGACGAGCTCGGCTACCTCACCGACCCGGGCCACCGCCTCGGCTACCTCAACGCGCAGATGATGCGTGCGCTGCGGGTCATCGTCGACATCGGCATGCACGTGGGCATGGAGTTCCCGGCGGACTCCCCGTACAAGCCGGGCGAGCCGGTCAGCCCCGAGTACGCCCGGGAGTTCTTCGGCCTGTACTGCGGGCTGTCCGCGGACTTCCTGGACAGCGAGCTGGTCCGCTACCTGGGCCTGCCCGGCCAGGCGATCGGCTACAAGCTCGGCGAGCGCGCCTGGCTGCGCGGGCGGGCGGCGGCGAAGGCGGCGCACGAGGCGCGCGGCGAGGAGTTCGATCTCAAGGCCTGGCACATGGCGGCGCTCTCGCAGGGCTCGCTGGGGCTGGACGACCTGGTCGAGGAGCTGTCGGCGCTCTGATCCACGACGCGGCGCGGGCCGCGACGAGGGCCGTGGCACCAGGCCCCCGGGACTCGGTCCGGAGTCTCGGGGGCCTGGTCCTTTTGTCCCGGAGGACCGATTTGGTGAGGTTTTTCCTTGCGATCCGTCCGGAGCGGAGTTTCGCTGGAAGGCGACTGCGTGACCTCTCCGCCCCACTCCGGAAAGGCTCCGATCAGTGACTGCGCAAACCGCAACCGGTCACGGTCATGAGGACGCGGACCCTCGCCGCTGGTGGGCGCTGGCGGTCATCGCCACCGCCCAGCTCATGATCGTGCTCGACATCACCATCGTGAACATCGCACTGCCGTCCGCCCAGCGGGACCTGGGCATCTCGGACGCCGACCGGCAGTGGGTGATCACCGCCTACACGCTCGCCTTCGGCGGTCTGCTGCTGCTCGGCGGCCGGCTGGGCGACCTCTTCGGCCGCAAGCGCGTGTTCACCGTCGGCCTGCTGGGCTTCGCCCTCGCCTCCGCCCTCGGCGGCGCGGCGGTAGGCCCGGCCATGCTCTTCGGCGCCCGTGCCCTCCAGGGCGCGTTCGGCGCCCTGCTCGCCCCCTCCGCGTTGGGGCTGCTCTCCACCACCTTCTCCGATCCCCGGGAACGCAGTACGGCCTTCGGCATCTTCGGCGCGATCGCCGGCGGCGGCTCCGCGATCGGCTTCATCGCCGGCGGTCTGCTGACCGAGTACCTGGACTGGCGCTGGTGCCTGTTCGTCAACGTGCCGATCGCCGCCGTCACCGCCTTCGCGGCGTTCACCGTGCTGCACCGCGACCACGTCGGGAAGGGCCGCCGGACCCGGCTGGACCTGCCCGGGGCGCTGCTCGGCTGCGGCGGCCTGCTGGCGATCGTCTACGGCACCTCCGAGGCCGTGACCCGGGGCTGGGGCGACGGCCTGGTGCTCGGCTCCCTGGTCCTGGGCGTGGCGCTGCTCGCGGTGTTCGTGCTGGTCGAGCGGCGCACCGCGCACCCGCTGCTGCCGCTGCACATCGTCGCCGACCGCAACCGCGGCGGCGGCGCGCTCTCGATCGGCCTGGCGATGGTCGGGATGTTCGGCACGTTCCTGTTCCTGACCTACTACCTCCAGGCCATCAAGCACTTCTCGCCGATCATGTCCGGCCTGTCCTTCCTGCCCATGACGGTCGCCATCGTGCTGAGTTCGACGGGCTTCGCGGCCCGGCTGATGACCAGGGTGCCGTCCCGGACCCTGGTCGGCCCGGGTCTGCTGCTCGCCGCGGGCGGCATGGCCTGGCTGACCCAGATGCGGGTGGACAGCCCGTGGGCCGCCATGGTGCTGCCCGCCGAGCTGCTGATCGGCTTCGGCATGGGCCTGGTGTTCATGCCGGCGATGAGCCTGGCCACCCTCGGAGTCGCCCCGAACGAGGCCGGCGCGGCCTCGGCCACCATCAACTCGGCCCAGCAGGTGGGCGGTTCGGTCGGCACCGCGCTGCTGAACACGGTCGCGGCGAGCGCCACCGCGAGCTTCCTGGCCACCCGGGTCGCCGCCGACCCGGCGGTCCAGGCCCAGGGGGCGGTGCACGGCTACGTGGTCGCCACCTGGGTGGCGATGGGCGTGCTGCTGCTGGCCGCGCTGGTCGCGGTGCTGATGATCGACCACCGGCCGGCGCCGGGCGAGGCCACCGGTGTCGAGGGCGGTGCGGCGGAGCCCGAGGCGGCGGCCGTACCCGCCGTGGACGGCCGGCCGACGGGCCTGCGGGAGGCGGCCGCCGCCGACGTCCGGGCCAACGTCCGGCCCGCGAGCGAGGTCCGGGCGGAGACGGGGGCGGAGCGGCCACCGGGCGACTGAGAACGTGCAGCAGGGTCTCGCAGTCAACCTCCGGCGCCTGCTTGATTCCTGGCCACCGTCCGGGGATCAGGCAGGCGCCGCCGTGCAGGCGGTTCTCCTTCTTCGACGGCCGCCACCCCGCAGACCCGCGGCTGCCGCGCGACCTGGCACGTCCACCTGTCCATCACCGGCGTCAACCGGGACGTGTGCGACGGCCTGCACCGCCTCGGCCGCACCACCTCCACCGACCCGCACGACCGGGACGGCGCGGACCCGCGCGGACTGCGCCCGGGCCGGTACGGTGCAGGCGGGGGCGGACGACGGATTTCTCATCGAACTCCGAGGAGCCCGTCACGACCTTTCCAGGCCGAGGCGTCATAGTCGTTGACCGAACGCCGTCCCCGATCGCCCCGGCAGGAGAAACAGGCATGGGCAAGCACCGCCGCCAGAGGTCGCGCCGCCGCGGACTCCTGGCCCCGTCCCTGTTCACCGCGCTGTCCGCGGTGGCGGTCGCCGCCGTGCTGACCGGGACGCACGGGCTGGACCTGTCCGACGCCACGGCCGCCGGGAAGGCGGCCCGCAGCACCCGGGCGGCCGCCGCGCCCGCCCCGGCCGGCGGCCAGGCGGCGGCCACCCCGGTCGCGGCCCCCTCGCCGTCCGCGTCCGCGTCCGCGACCCCGACCGCCGCCCCGGCCGACCCGGCCACCTCGACGGCCACCGCGACGGCCACTCCCGCCGCCCACGACGCGGCCCTCGGCACCACCGGCCCGGCCCCGGCCGGTGACCGCGAGACCGAAACCGTCGGCCCGCTGTTCAGCGGAGCCCTCGCGGCCGGCGACCACTTCTGCACCGCCAGCGTGCTGCACAGCGCCACCGGCAACCTGCTGCTGACCGCCGCGCACTGCCTCGGCGGCACCGACGGCGTCACCTTCGCGCCCGGCTACCGCGACGGCACCGCCCCGTACGGCACCTGGCGGGTGACCGCGATCCACACCACCGACGGCTGGTCCCGCGACGGCGAGGTGGACGAGGACTTCGCGATCCTGGAGACCGCCCCCAGCGACGGCCGCAACGTCGAGGACGTGGTCGGCGGCAACCGGCTGGGCACGGACGAGCCGTTCGACGCGACCGTCCGGCTCTACGGCTACCCCGCCGCCTCCGAGACGCCGCTCCTGTGCACCAACACCACCGCCCGGCAGAGCGAGTACCAGCGGGTCGTCCAGTGCCCGGGCTACCCGTCCGGCACCAGCGGCGGCCCGTGGATCGACACCGCCACCGGCGACGTGATCGGCACGATCGGCGGCTACCAGCAGGGCGGCGACACCGACGACACCTCGTACAGCGCCTTCTTCGACCACACCATCGCGGACCTGTACGCCCAGGCCGAGACGGCCGCCTCCTGAGCCCGCGGGGGCCCGGTCCCGAACCGGGCCCCGACCGGCCGGGACCGGCCCGGCTCCGGTCGGCCCCCATCGGCTCCGACCGGCCCCGGAACATGACGAAGGCCCAGATCCGTGGATCAACTCCACTGATCTGGGCCCTGGTTACACTCTTGCGAAGAGTGCCCCCGGTAGGATTCGAACCTACGCACCCGCCTCCGGAGGGCGGTGCTCTATCCCCTGAGCTACGGGGGCCTGTCGGCCTGTCGGCGGCTCGCGCTTCCGACGTGGAGAACACTACCAGGCTCCGGCCGTGGTCCGTGCACGGGTTTTCCCGGAGACCGCCCGGGCGGTGCCGGCGGGCCTCGGCGGAAGTGCCCAAAGGCCGGACGGGGCGGCGGGGCCGCCGATACCCTCGGTGAGGTGTCGGGAGTGTCCGGGCGGGTCCTCGTGGTGGACGACAGCGAGGTGATCCGCCAGCTGATCAGGGTCAACCTGGAGCTCGAGGGCTTCGAGGTGGTGACCGCCGCCGACGGCGCCGAATGCCTGGAGGTCATCCGCCGGGTGCAGCCCGACGTGGTGACGCTGGACGTGATGATGCCGCGGCTGGACGGCCTGCGGACGGCGGCCCGGCTGCGCGCGACCCCGGACACCAGCCGGCTGCCGATCGCGATCGTGAGTGCCTGCACCCCGGCGGACCTCGACCTGGGGGAGACCGTCGGGGTGGACGGCTACCTCGGCAAGCCCTTCGACCCGGCCGACCTGGTGGCGCTGGTCCGGCGCCTGATGCGGCTCAAGGGCCACCCCGGGGAGCCGTCCGGGGGCCGGGCCGCCGGACACCCCGCCGGGCCGCCCGACGTAGTTCGCCCTGAGCGAACAGAGCGCAGCGATCGCGGCTGAGACCCCGTAACGACGGCGCCCGGGCGTCTCAACCGGTAAACCGGGTGGCGGGCGGGCACCCCGTCTCGCCTACGCTTGGCGTCGTGACCCCCGCAGACCTTTCCCAGGCAATCCAGGCCGCAGTGAGCACCGCCGTCGAGGCGGGCGAGCTGGCCGTCGCCGTGCCCGAGCACGTGACGGTCGAGCGGCCCAAGAACAGGGACCACGGCGACTACGCGACCAACGTGGCCCTCCAGCTCGCCAAGGCGGCCGGCAAGCCGCCGCGAGCCGTTGCCGAGGTGCTGGCCGGCCGTCTGCGAGGGATCACCGGCGTCGCCCGGGTCGACATCGCCGGTCCGGGCTTCCTGAACATCACCCTGGACACCGCCACCGCCGGCGCGCTGGCGCGCACCGTCGTCGAGGCGGGCGAGGCCTACGGCCGAAACGACGCCCTCAAGGGCCTGAAGATCAACCTGGAGTTCGTCTCCGCCAACCCGACCGGCCCGATCCACATCGGCGGCGTCCGCTGGGCGGCCGTCGGCGACTCGCTGGCGCGCGTGCTGCGGGCCTCCGGCGCCGACGTCACCACCGAGTACTACCTCAACGACGCCGGTGTGCAGATCACCAAGTTCGCCGCCTCGCTGCAGGCCGCCGCGAACGGCCGCGAGGTGCCCGAGGGCGGGTACGTCGGCGAGTACATCGTCGACATCGCCAAGACGCTCACCGACGCGATCCCGGGCGTGCTCGACCTGCCCGAGGCCGAGCAGCTGCAGGTCTTCCGCACCGAGGGCCTCAAGCTCATGGTCGCCGAGATCAAGCGCTCGATGGACGAGTTCGGCACCCACTTCGACGTGTGGTTCTCGGAGAAGACGCTGCACGACTCCGGCGCGGTCGAGAAGGCCATCGACCGGCTGCGCGAGCAGGGCCACGTCTTCGAGAACGAGGGCGCGGTCTTCCTGCGCACCACGGACTTCGGCGACGACAAGGACCGCGTCCTGATCAAGGCCGACGGCGACAAGACCTACTTCGCCGCCGACGCCGCGTACTACCTGTCCAAGCGGGACCGCGGCGCCGAGGTCGCGCTCTACATGCTGGGCGCCGACCACCACGGTTACGTCAACCGCCTCAAGGCCATCTCGGCCTGCGCGGGCGACGACATGAACCACAACATCGAGGTGAAGATCGGCCAGTTCGTGAAGATGCTTCGCGACGGCGAAGAGGTCCGCATGTCCAAGCGGGCCGGCAACATCATCACGATCGACGACGTGGTCGAGTGGATCGGCGTGGACGCCGCCCGCTACACCCTGGCGCGCTCCTCCACGGACTCGACGATCACGCTGGACATCAACCTGCTGACCAGCCAGACCAACGAGAACCCGGTCTTCTACGTCCAGTACGCGCACACCCGGATGTGCGGCGTGGCGCGCAAGGCCGCCGAGCTGGGCGTCGACAAGGGCACGGTCGAGCAGTTCAAGCCCGAGCTGCTGGCCACCGAGTGGGAGTCCGACGTGCTCGGCCACCTCGCGGAGTTCCCGCGCGTGCTGGCCACGGCCGGCGAGCTGCGCGAGCCGCACCGGGTCGCGCGCTACCTGGAGGACCTCGCGGGCAAATACCACCGCCTGTACGAGAACTGCATGTTCCTGCCCAAGGGCGACGAGGAGCTCAACGACACGCACCGCGCCCGCCTCTGGCTGGTCGAGGCGACGCGCACCGTGCTCGCCAACGGCCTCACGCTCCTGGGCGTGACGGCGCCCGAGCGGATGTAGGCACCACCCCCAAGCGCACTGCGGGGGCGGCTGACGGTCAACGAGGACCGTCGCCGCCCCTCGCCATAGGTCTCGAAGGAGACTGGGAAGCATGAGTCGTTCCGCACACCCGGCAGGACCCCGGCACGGGGACGTACTGCCGGAGGGCCACTACCAGGCCCCGCCCGCCGACCTGAACGCGCTCGACCCCAAGGTCTGGTCGCGCACCGTCGCCCGGAACGCCGACGGCGTGGCCACCGTCGGCGGCGTCGACGTCCGGCGGCTGGCCGCCGAGTTCGGCACCCCCGCCTACGTGCTGGACGAGGAGGACTTCCGCGGCCGGGCGCGCGCCTGGCGGGACGCCTTCGGCACCGGCGCGGACGTCTACTACGCCGGCAAGGCGTTCCTCTCCAAGGCCGTCGTGCGCTGGCTGCACGAGGAGGGCCTCAACCTCGACGTGTGCAGCGCGGGCGAGTTGGCCGTCGCGCTGGCCGCCGGGATGCCGCCGCAGCGGATCGCGCTGCACGGCAACAACAAGTCGGTGGACGAGCTCGAGCACGCGGTGAAGAGCGGCGTCGGGCACATCGTGGTCGACTCCTACGAGGAGATCGAGCGCCTCGCCTCCATCGCCGCCCACCAGGGCGTGTGCCAGCCGGTGCTGATCCGGATCACCGTCGGCGTGGAGGCGCACACCCACGAGTTCATCGCCACCGCGCACGAGGACCAGAAGTTCGGCCTCTCGCTCAACGGCGGCGCGGCCGCCGAGGCGGTGCGCCGGGTGCTCCGCCACGACAGCCTGGAGCTGCGCGGCATCCACTCGCACATCGGCTCGCAGATCTTCGACATGGCCGGCTTCGAGGTGGCCGCCCGCCGGGTGGTCGGCCTGCTGGCCGGGATCCGCGACGAGCACGGCGTCGAGCTGCCCGAGATCGACCTCGGCGGCGGCCTCGGCATCGCCTACACCAGCGAGGACGACCCGCGCGAGCCGGCCGAGATCGCGGCCGCGCTGGCCGAGATCGTGCGCCGCGAGTGCGCCGCCGCGGACCTGGACACCCCCCGGCTGAGCGTGGAGCCGGGCCGGGCGATCGTCGGCCCGACCGCGTTCACGCTGTACGAGGTCGGCACCGTCAAGCCGCTGGAGGGCCTGCGCACCTACGTCAGCGTGGACGGCGGGATGTCCGACAACATCCGCACCGCGCTGTACGACGCCGAGTACTCGGTGGCCCTGGTGTCCCGCACCAGCGACGCGGAGCCGATGCTGGTGCGGGTGGTCGGCAAGCACTGCGAGTCCGGCGACATCGTCGTCCGGGACGCCTTCCTGCCGGCCGACCTGGCCCCCGGCGACCTGATCGCGGTGCCCGCCACCGGCGCCTACTGCCGCTCGATGGCGAGCAATTACAACCACGCCCTCAAGCCCCCCGTGCTCGCCGTCAGGGACGGTGCGGCGCGGGTGATCGTCCGGCGCGAGACGGGGGAGGATCTCCTGCGTCTGGATATCGGATGACGAAATCCTTGTCTCAGATCATGGAACGACCGTAGATCCGTACGGAAAGTCCCGGAGACTGGTACGGACCGAAGTTCCCGGCGGTCCCGGAAAACCCGCCGGAAATTACCGAAGCAGATGAATGCAGAGCGGAGTCGGATGATGCGTACGCGCCCGCTGAAGGTGGCGTTGCTGGGTTGTGGTGTGGTGGGCTCCGAGGTGGCGCGCATCATGACGACGACGGCCGACGACCTCGCCGCTCGCATCGGTGCTCCGGTCGAGCTGGCCGGGATCGCGGTCCGCCGCGCCGGGCGGACCCGCCCGGGCGTCCCCGAGCACCTGATCACCACCGACGCCGAAGCCCTGGTCAACCGGGGCGACATCGACGTGGTGGTCGAGGTGGTGGGCGGCATCGAGCCGTCCAAATCGCTGATCCTGTCCGCCTTCAAACGGGGTGCGTCGGTGGTCAGCGCCAACAAGGCGCTGCTCGCCAAGGACGGCACCGAGCTGCACGCCGCGGCCGCCGAGGCCGGGGTCGACCTGTACTACGAGGCCGCGGTGGCGGGCGCGATCCCGCTGCTGCGTCCGCTGCGCGAGTCCCTCGCGGGCGACAAGGTCAACCGGGTGCTGGGCATCGTCAACGGCACCACCAACTTCATCCTCGACAAGATGGACACCACCGGCGCCGGCTACTCGGAGGCGCTGGAGGAGGCCACCGCGCTGGGCTACGCCGAGGCCGACCCGACGGCCGACGTCGAGGGCTTCGACGCCGCCGCCAAGGCCGCGATCCTGGCCGGCATCGCCTTCCACACCGAGGTCACCGCGGCCGACGTCTACCGCGAGGGCATCACCGAGGTGACCGCGGCCGACATCGCCTCGGCCAAGGAGATGGGCTGCGTGGTCAAGCTGCTCGCGATCTGCGAGCGGGCCGCCGACGGCGCGTCCGTCACCGCGCGGGTACACCCGGCGATGATCCCGCTGTCGCACCCGCTGGCGTCCGTCCGCGAGGCGTACAACGCGGTGTTCGTCGAGGCCGAGGCGGCCGGCCGGCTGATGTTCTACGGCCCCGGCGCGGGCGGCTCGCCGACCGCCTCCGCGGTGCTCGGCGACCTGGTCGCGGTCTGCCGCAACAAGCTGGCCGGCGCCACCGGCCCCGGTGACTCGCTGTACACGCAGCTGCCGGCCAAGCCGATGGACCAGGTGGTCACCCGCTACCACGTCAGCCTGGACGTGGACGACCGCGCGGGCGTGCTCGCCCAGGTGGCGTCCGTCTTCGCCGAGCACGGCGTCTCCATCGACACCGTGCGCCAGCAGGGCCGCGACGGCGACGCCTCGCTCGTCGTGGTCACCCACCGTGCCACCGACGCCGCGCTGTCGGCGACGGTCGACAAGCTCCGCGCGCTGGACAGCGTGCGGGACGTGGCCAGCATCATGCGGGTCGAAGGGGAATAAGGAACAGCCATGAACGCCGTTGCCGAGAACGTCGTCCGAGGCGCGCACACCCACCAGTGGCGCGGCCTGATCGAGGAGTACCGGGACCGCCTGCCGGTCACCGCGGCCACCCCGGTGGTCACCCTGCTGGAGGGCGGCACGCCCCTGGTCCCGGCCCAGGTGCTCTCCGAGCGCACGGGCTGCGAGGTCTACCTCAAGGTCGAGGGCGCCAACCCGACCGGCTCCTTCAAGGACCGCGGGATGACGATGGCCATCTCCAAGGCCAAGGAGGAGGGCGCGCAGGCGGTCATCTGCGCCTCCACCGGCAACACCTCGGCCTCCGCCGCCGCGTACGCGGTGCGGGCCGGGATGGTCTCCGCGGTGCTCGTCCCGCAGGGCAAGATCGCCCTCGGCAAGATGGGCCAGGCACTGGTGCACGGCGCCAGGATCCTGCAGGTCGACGGGAACTTCGACGACTGCCTCACCCTCGCGCGTGAACTGTCCGAGAAGTACCCGGTGGCGCTGGTCAACTCGGTGAACCCGGTGCGGATCGAGGGCCAGAAGACCGCGGCCTTCGAGATCGTCGACATGCTCGGCGACGCCCCGGACATCCACGTCCTGCCGGTCGGCAACGCGGGCAACATCACCGCGTACTGGAAGGGCTACCGCGAGTACGCCGCCGACGGCATGGCCGCCCGCACCCCGCGGATGTGGGGCTTCCAGGCGTCCGGCTCGGCCCCCATCGTGGACGGCGCGCCGGTGCTCAAGCCGCAGACCATCGCCACCGCGATCCGGATCGGCAACCCGGCCTCCTGGGACTTCGCGCTCGCCGCGCGGGACGACTCGGGCGGCCTCATCGACAAGGTGACGGACCGTCAGATCCTGTCCGCCTACCGGCTGTTGGCCTCGCAGGAGGGCGTCTTCGTGGAGCCCGCCTCGGCCGCCTCGGTGGCCGGCCTGCTGGCCAAGGCGGAGGCCGGCCTGGTCGACCCGGGCCAGCGGATCGTCTGCACTGTGACCGGAAACGGCCTGAAGGACCCGGACTGGGCGGTGGCCGGCGCGCCGCAGCCGCAGGTCGTCCCGATCGACCCGGAGGCGGCCGCCCGCAGCCTCGGACTGCTCGACCGTTAAAAAGGCCTGACGCACCGACGGGCCGACCCTTTCGGGGGTCGGCCCGTCGGAGTTCCCCACTGACACTTTTGTGTCAATCGCGCCGCGCGCGGCAATGCGTTTCCGCCCCCCTCCCCGGCCGGGCGGGGTGTGCATTCCGGCCAGAACGGCAACACACCAGATCGAAGGCCCACGGGGTGTACCGCTCGGGAACCTCTCTTCGATACTCTGGCTTCGGCCGTGTGGCACATGCCCCGGGCCCGGCGGGTCCGGGCCGCGCCGACCGTCGCGACCGCCCGCCCCGGAGGGGCCGCGGTCCGTTCCCCGCCCTCGCACCGACGACGCGCTCCGCGCCGCCCGATTTCCCCAGGAGAGTCCACCGCATGGCCGGTCCCGCGTTCCGTGCCGCCGCCGTCCGGGTCAGGGTTCCCGCGACCAGCGCCAACCTCGGCCCGGGCTTCGACGCCTTCGGGCTCGCGCTGGGTCTGTATGACGACGTGGTCGTCCGGGTCGCCGACTCCGGCCTCTCCGTCGACATCGCCGGCGAGGGTGCCGAGACGCTGCCGCGCGACGAGCGCCACCTGCTGGTCCGCTCGATGCGCGCCGCCTTCGACCGGCTCGGCGGCCAGCCGCGGGGCCTCGAAGTGGTCTGCGCCAACCGGATACCGCACGGCCGCGGCCTCGGCTCCTCCTCGGCCGCCATCTGCGCCGGCATCGTGGCCGCCCGCGCGGTGACCATCGGCGGCCCGTCCGCGCTGGACGACGACGCCCTGCTGGCCCTCGCCTCCGAGCTGGAGGGCCACCCGGACAACGTGGCCGCCTGCCTGCGCGGCAACTTCACCATCGCCTGGACCGACGAGGAGTCGGCCAAGGCCGTCACGCTGGAGCCGTCCGAGCAGGTCGTCCCGGTGGTGTTCGTGCCGGCCGGCGAGGTGCTCACCGAGACCGCGCGCGGACTGCTGCCGAGAACCGTCCCGCTGGCCGACGCGGCCGTCAACGCCGGCCGCTCCGCACTGCTGGTGGAGGCGCTCACCCGGCGCCCCGAGCTGCTCCTCGCCGCCACCGAGGACCGGCTGCACCAGGACTACCGCGCCTCCGCCATGCCGGACAGCGCCGCCCTGGTCGGCGCGCTGCGCGCCGAGGGGTTCCCCGCGGTCATCTCCGGGGCCGGCCCGACCGTCCTGGCGCTCACCGACGAGGCGGGCGCCGACAAGGTTCTGTCCTTCGCCGGGCACCACGGCCACGGCGGCGACCCGGCGTTCGCCGCGCACCGGCTGGACGTCGACCGAGCCGGGGCCGTCGTGCTCCCGCTGGACGTCTGAGCAGCCCGAACGTGCCGTTCGGGGCCCGGCGGCGGCACCCCGCCGAGCCGGCTCCGACGGACACGATTGGCAAGCGCGAGGCTGGGGAATGTCTGAGGGAGTCGGTAGTGTTAACCTCATTGCTGCACCAGGTGCCCTCCGGGGCTAGGTGCGCCGCGTCCCGATCCCAGCGCTCCACGGCAGTGGAGCCCCGGCGATCCACGGGGCGACGATTCTCCGGGAGCCCACCGCAGCGCGTACGCAGCCTGCCTGCGCGACATGCGGCCGCATCCCGAAGCCGTGACGGCACCTGACTCCCACCCGCGGCCTCCCAGCTGGAGGCACAGGACGGGCGGAGCGCGGGCCACCGTCACGCGACGGGGGCCCGGGATTCGCAGGGAGCGTGGGGGTTACGCCCTCAGGGGAGGTCGACACACGACCGGCCCACGCGCCACTCAGCACCACCGTGCTTCACGCACCGCACCTCGTACGTAGCTCTCCCTCGACGGGCTCCCGCCATTCGAGGGACCACCGCCTCGGACCGACGCAGTCGAGCGTTGGTCAGGACAGCACAACCGGTCGCCGAGCCAGACAGGCCGACGTCCGCTCCAGGGAAGGACCCTTAGTGAGCGACTCCACCGATCTGATGGGCGCGCGCCCGGACGCCGATGCGTCGGACGCAGCCGCCGCCCCCGCTGCCCCGGCGCGGCGCCGCCGCAGTGCCGCCGCGGGCCTGGACGGCATGGTCCTGGCCGAGCTCCAGAAGCTCGCCGCGGACCTTGGCATCACCGGTACCGGACGCATGCGCAAGAGCCAGCTGATCGAGACCATCAAGGAGAAGAGCGGCGGGGACCCGCTGCTCGCCGCCGGTGGCGCCGCCCCGGCCGCCAAGCGCGCCGCCGCCAAGGCGGACGCCGAGGCCCCGGCCGAGAAGCCAGCCCGCCGCACCAAGGCCGCCGCCGCCAAGGCGGAGGCCGAGGCCCCGGCAGCCGCCGAGCCGCAGACCCAGATCGAGATCCCGGTCCAGGCCGCCGCCGAGACCGCCGCGCCCGCCCGTGCCGAGCGCACCCGCCGCCGGGCCACCTCGGCCGCCGGAGCGCCCACCGCTCCGGCCGCGGAGGCAGCCACCGAGGCCGCCGGCGTCGCGGTCGCCGAGCCGAAGCAGGCCGAGGGCCGCCCGGCCGAGACCCGCGGCTTCGAGGGCCGTGAGGACGGCCGCGAGAGCCGTCGCGACCGCCGTGAGCGCCGCGAGCGCCGCGACGGCACCGAGCGCACCGACCGCCAGGAGGGCGGCGAGGCCCAGGACGGCGACGGCCGCGAGTCGCGCCGCGACCGCCGCAACCGCCGCGAGCGGACCGACCGCCAGTCCCAGCAGGGCGGCGGCCAGCAGCAGGGCGGCCAGGCCGAGCAGCAGGGCCGCCAGGCCCAGCAGGCCCAGCAGCCGCAGGCCCAGCAGGGCGGCTACGAGGACGACGAGTTCGGCGAGGGCCGCCGCGGCCGGCGCGGGCGCTACCGCGACCGCCGTGGCCGCCGTGGCCGCGACGGCTTCGAGGCCGGCCCCGTCGAGCCGCAGATCGGCGAGGACGACGTCCTGATCCCGGTCGCGGGCATCCTCGACATCCTCGACAACTACGCGTTCGTGCGCACCTCCGGCTACCTGCCGGGCCAGAACGACGTCTACGTCTCGCTCGCCCAGGTCCGCAAGAACGGCCTGCGCAAGGGTGACGCCATCACCGGTGCGGTGCGCCAGCCCCGCGACGGCGAGCGCCGCGAGAAGTTCAACGCCATGGTGCGGCTGGACTCCGTCAACGGCATGGACCCGGAGAGCGGCCGCGGCCGTCCCGAGTTCAACAAGCTCACCCCGCTGTACCCGCAGGAGCGGCTGCGCCTGGAGACCGACCCGGGCGTGCTGACCACCCGGATCATCGACCTGGTGTCGCCGATCGGCAAGGGCCAGCGCGGTCTGATCGTCGCGCCGCCGAAGACCGGCAAGACCATGGTGCTCCAGGCGGTCGCCAACGCGATCACCCACAACAACCCCGAGTGCCACCTGATGGTCGTCCTGGTCGACGAGCGTCCGGAAGAGGTCACCGACATGCAGCGGTCGGTGAAGGGCGAGGTCATCTCCTCGACCTTCGACCGCCCGGCCGAGGACCACACCACCGTCGCCGAACTGGCCATCGAGCGCGCCAAGCGCCTGGTGGAGCTGGGCCACGACGTGGTCATCCTGCTGGACTCGATCACCCGTCTCGGCCGTGCCTACAACCTGGCCGCGCCGGCCTCCGGCCGCATCCTGTCCGGTGGTGTCGACTCGACCGCGCTGTACCCGCCGAAGAAGTTCTTCGGCGCCGCGCGCAACATCGAGAACGGCGGCTCGCTGACCATCCTGGCCACCGCGCTGGTCGAGACCGGCTCGCGCATGGACGAGGTGATCTTCGAGGAGTTCAAGGGCACCGGCAACATGGAGCTCAAGCTCGACCGGAAGCTCTCGGACAAGCGCATCTTCCCGGCCGTCGACGTGGACGCCTCCAGCACCCGCAAGGAGGAGATCCTGCTCGGCAGCGAGGAGTTGGCCATCGTCTGGAAGCTGCGCCGGGTGCTGCACGCGCTCGACTCGCAGCAGGCGATCGAGCTGCTCCTGGACAAGATGAAGCAGACCAAGAGCAACGCCGAGTTCCTGATGCAGATCGCCAAGACCACCCCCGGCTCCGGCGACTGACCGTAGCCGGACGGCTGTCGAAGCACGGAACCCCGGATCGCGCGAGCGGTCCGGGGTTCCGTTGCGTCCGGCCCCGTTTGTTCCAGAGTCGGGACAACTTGGGGGCGTTTGGAGTGCCTTGTCCGATTTACTCTGGACCGTATGGCCGAACACAAGAGGGTCCCGAGTCGCCGCCGCAGGCTCCTGCGGACGGCGGCCTGCGCTTTCGCCGCGCTCGTCGTCCTCGGCGCCGGTGCGGCCCTCTTCGCCTACTTCAGGTTCAACGGCAACATCAGGAGCGTCGACATCGACGCCCGGCTCGGCGACGCCCGGCCGCCGGCCGCCACCGACGGCTCCTTCAACATCCTGGTGCTCGGCTCCGACTCGCGGAACGGCGCCAACGGCTCGATCGCCGGCGGGGACACCGGCGACACCGCCCGCTCGGACACCGCGATGGTGGTGCACATCACCCAGGACCACTCCCGCGCCCAGATCGTCTCGATCCCGCGCGACACCCTGGTCGCCCGCCCCGACTGCACCGACGCGAACGGCCGGACGGTGCCCGGCGCCAAGCGCGCGATGTACAACAGCGCCTTCGAGAGCGGCGGCGCGGCCTGCGCGGTCAGGACCACCGAGCAGCTCACCGGGCTGCGGATGGACCGCTACCTGCAGATCGACTTCGCCGGCTTCGCCCGGGTCGTGGACGCGATAGGCGGGGCCACCGTGACCACCACGGTGGCCATCCACGACAAGGACAGCGGGCTCGACCTGCCGCCCGGCGAGCACCACCTGGACGGACGGCAGGCGCTGGCCTTCGTGCGCACCCGGCACGGCGTCGGCGACGGCAGCGACCTCGGCCGGATCGAGCTCCAGAAGCAGATGGTGCGGTCCCTGCTGAAGCAGGCCGGGGGGAGCGGGCTGCTCACCAACCCGGTCAAGCTGTGGTCGCTCGGCGACACCGTGACCAGGAGCATCACCACCGACTCCGCGCTCGGCTCGGTGAACGCGCTGGTGGGGCTCGCCCAGGAGCTCAAGGGGATAGGCCCGGACCAGCTGAGCATGGTCACCCTGCCGGTGGCGGCGGCCCCCGGCGACCCGAACCGGGTGGTGCCGCAGCAGCCGGAGGCCGGGCAGGTCTGGGCGGCGCTCAAGGCCGACCAGCCTTTTCCCACGGCCGTCGTCTCCGTACAGCCCGAGAACCCCGCTGCTGTTCGCCCGCTCGCCTCCGGGCGCTCTTGACCCGGCGCCGACGGTCGGCGCTCCCTCGCTCCTTCGTCGCTCCCTCGCTTCTCCCTTTCGGCACCGGCGCGCCCTTCGGCTCGGGGCGGGTGCTGCTGTTCGCCCGGTCCCAAGGCCACCGCCGGGCGCTGAGGGGGCCCGGAATATCCCGGAACGCGACCCGGTTTGGGAAGATGCGGCCGGTCCTGGCAGACTGGTCCGTCGGTCCCGGTTCACGTGCGGCGCTCCAGCCGCCGACCCGGTGCCCTCCCGAAACCTAGGAGACCCCCTTGAAGTCCAACGTTCACCCCGAGTACGTGGTCACCCGCGTGACCTGCACCTGTGGCGCCGAGTTCGTGACCCGCTCGACCGAGACCAGTGGCGAGATCCGCGCCGAGGTCTGCTCGCAGTGCCACCCGTTCTACACCGGCAAGCAGAAGATCCTCGACACCGGTGGCCGCGTGGCCCGCTTCGAGGCCCGCTTCGGCAAGCAGCACAGCGCGAAGGCCTAGCGCTCACTCGGCGCCGGTTCCCGGCGCCCCCGTACTGTTGTCGGGGGCGTCGGGGGCCGGCGCCGTTCGCGTCCCCCGCGAGTTCCCCACCCCCCCACACGTTTCCGAGTCCCCGGGAAGAAGGCCACCCCCATGTTCGAGGCAGTCGAAGAGCTCCTCGTCGAGCACGCCGACCTCGAGACGAGGCTGGCCGACCCGTCCGTCCACGCCGACCAGGCCAACGCCCGCAAGCTGGCCAAGCGGTATGCCGAGCTGACCCCGATCACCCGGGTCTACCGGCAGTGGCGACAGGCCGGCGAGGACATCGAGGCCGCGCGCGAACTCGCCGCCGAGGACCCGGAGTTCATCGCCGAGGTGAAGGACTCCGAGGCGCGCCGGGAGGAGCTCACCGAGGAGCTGCGGCTGCTGCTGGTCCCGCGCGACCCGAGCGACGACAAGGACGTCATCCTGGAGATCAAGGCGGGCGAGGGCGGCGAGGAGTCCGCGCTGTTCGCCGGCGACCTGCTCCGGATGTACCTGCGCTACGCGGAGCGGGTCGGCTGGAAGACCGAGATCATCGACTCCAACGAGTCCGACCTCGGCGGCTACAAGGACGTCTCGGTGGCCGTGAAGACCAAGGGCAGCACCGAGCCCGGCCAGGGCGTCTGGGCCCGGCTGAAGTACGAGGGCGGCGTGCACCGCGTGCAGCGCGTCCCCGCCACCGAGTCGCAGGGCCGCATCCACACCTCCGCGGCGGGCGTGCTGGTCACCCCCGAGGCGGAGGAGGTCGAGGTCGAGATCCTCGCCAACGACCTCCGGATCGACGTCTACCGCTCCTCCGGCCCCGGCGGCCAGTCGGTCAACACCACCGACTCCGCGGTCCGGATCACCCACCTGCCGACCGGTATCGTGGCGTCCTGCCAGAACGAGAAGAGCCAGCTCCAGAACAAGGAGCAGGCGATGCGCATCCTGCGGTCGCGGCTGCTGGCCGCCGCGCAGGAGGAGGCCGAGCGGGAGGCCTCGGACGCGCGCCGCAGCCAGGTCCGCACGGTCGACCGCTCCGAGCGGATCCGCACGTACAACTACCCCGAGAACCGCATCTCGGACCACCGCACCGGATTCAAGGCGTACAACCTGGACCAGGTCCTGGACGGCGAACTGAACGCGGTGATCCAGTCCTGCGTGGACAAGGACGCGGCGGCCAAGCTCGCCGCGGCCGCCCAAGAGAACTGAGACCGGCGCGCCCCAGCCCGCGCTTCGCCCGAAGCCGGAGCGCAGAAACAAGAGGTCGTACGGATGAACCTGCTGCTCGCCGAGGTGGCCCAGGCCACCCAGCGGTTGGCCGCGGCCGGCGTGCCGTCGCCGCGCTTCGACGCGGAGGAGCTCGCCGCCTACGTCCACAACGTCAAGCGCAGCCAGCTGCACACGGTGAAGGACGCCGACTTCGACGCCCGCTACTGGGAGGCGGTCTCCCGCCGGGAGGCGCGCGAGCCGCTCCAGCACATCACCGGGCGGGCGTTCTTCCGCTACCTCGAACTGGAGGTCGGCCCCGGGGTCTTCGTGCCCCGGCCGGAGACCGAGACGGTCGTCGAGTGGGCGATAGACGCGGTGCGCGACATGGACGTGGCCGAGCCGCTGGTGGTGGACCTGTGCTCCGGCTCCGGCGCGATCGCCCTCGCCCTGGCCCAGGAACTGCCGCGCTCGACCGTGCACGCCTTCGAACTGGACGAGGGCGCGCTGGAGTACACCCGGCGCAACATCGACGCCAGCCCCGACCGCGCCCGGGTCACCCTGCACGCCGGTGACGCCACCAAGGCCTTCGAGGACGACCGCTCCTGGGACGGCCGCTTCGACCTGGTCATCTCCAACCCGCCGTACATCCCGCTCACCGAGTGGGAGTACGTCGCGCCGGAGGCCCGCGACCACGACCCGCAGATGTCGCTGTTCTCCGGCGAGGACGGCCTGGACACCATCCGCGGCATCGAGCGGGTCGCGGCCCGACTGCTGCGCCCGGGCGGCGCGGTGGTCATCGAGCACGCCGACCAGCAGGGCGGCCAGGTGCCGTGGATCTTCAACGAGGAACACGGCTGGACGGACACCGCCGACCACCGCGACCTCAACAACCGGCCGCGTTTCACGACCGCCCGGAGGGTCGGGTCGTGAACCGTCGAGCGCAGTACGACCGCCCGGAGGGTCGGGTCGTGAACCGTCGAGCGCAGTACGACCGCCCGGAGGGTCGGGTCGTGAACATCGAACGCTGTACGACAGCGCGCAAGGCCGCGCTGTGACCGCAGTGAGGGCCGTAGTGACCGCCATGAGCCACTCCGGAAGGGGACCGCACCGATGAGCCGCCGCTACGACTGTGCCGATGCCGGGGACCGCACCACCGGTCTGCGCGAGGCCGCCTCGGCCATCCGCCGCGGCGAACTCGTCGTGCTGCCCACCGACACCCTCTACGGGGTCGGCGCGGACGCCTTCTCCGCGGAGGCCGTCGGCGAGCTGATGGCCGCCCGCGGCCGCGGCCGCAACACCCCGTCCCCGGTGCTGGTCGGCTCGCCGACCACCCTGCACGGCCTGGTCACCGACTTCTCCGAGCAGGCCTGGGAGCTGGTCGACGCGTTCTGGCCCGGCGGGCTCACCCTGGTCGCCCGGCACCAGCCCTCGCTGCGCTGGGACCTCGGCGACACCCGCGGCACCGTCGCGGTCCGGATGCCGCTGCACCCGGTCGCCATCGAGCTGCTGAACGCCACCGGCCCGCTGGCCGTCTCCAGCGCCAACCGGATCGGCGGGTCCTCCCCGCTGACCTGCGACGAGGCGCAGTCCCAGCTCGGCGACGCGATCTCGGTCTACCTGGACGGCGGGGCGGCCGAGGACTCCGCCACCTCGTCGATCGTCGACGTCACCGGCAAGGTCCCGGTTCTGCTGCGGGCCGGTGCGATCAGCGTCGAGCAGCTGAGGGAGGTCGTCCCCGACCTGGAGGCCGGCAGTTGACGCCCACCGCCTCGCTCCACGCCGGGCCGGGCATAGCGCCGTACCTGAGCGTGGGCCCCAGGCCGCTGGACCACTTCCGGATCCTGTTCGTCTGCACCGGGAACATCTGCCGCTCGCCGATCGCCGAGCGGCTGACCCGGCGTGAGCTGGACACCCGGCTGAGCCCCCGGGTGGCCGGACGGATCCTGGTCGAGAGCGCCGGCACCTGGGGCCACGAGGGCGCGCCGATGGAGGACCACGCCGCGACCGTGCTCGACGAGTACGGCGCCGACAGCGGTGGCTTCACCGGCCGCGAGCTGCTGGACGAGCACGTGGTCGAGGCCGACCTGGTGCTCACCGCGACGCTGGACCACCGCGCCCAGGTGATCTCGATGGGCCACGAGGCGGGGCTGCGCACCTTCACGCTGAAGGAGTTCACCCGCCTGGTGCGGACGATAGACCCGGGCACCCTGCCGGACCCGCGGCGCGGCGCCGACGTCACCGAGCGGGCCCGCGCGCTGGTCCGGGCGGCCGCCGCGCTGCGCGGCTGGCTGCTGGCCGCCACCCCGGAGTCGGACGAGGTGGACGACCCGTACGGGGCGCCGATCGGCATGTTCCGCAACTGCGGCGAGGAGATATTCCACGCGGTCGACCCGGTGGTCACCGCGCTCACCGGCGTGCCCGCGCCGCGCTGACCGAGCCGACGGGGCCCGGCGCCGAACGGGGCCGTCCGGCCGCGGCTCGGCGGGCCGGGCGGCGGCAGCGGTCCTACGCTGGGTGACACAGTCCCCGCAGCGCCCGGGAGCCCCGCCATGACCGTCACCGATGCAGCGACCGACCCGACCGCGACGACCGGACGCCCGTGGGCGCCCGAGGCGCTGCGCCGCGCCGACCCGCAGCTGGCCGACCTGCTGGCCGCGGAGGCCGAGCGGCGTGCCGAGACCATCCAGCTGCTGGCGGGGGAGAACCTGACCAGCCCCGCCGTCCTGGCGGCCCTCACCGGCCCGCTGATCGACAAGTACGCCGAGGGCTACCCGGGCCGCCGGCACCACACCGGCTGCGCGCTGGCGGACGCCGCCGAGCTGCTGGCGATCGACCGGGCCCGCGAGCTGTTCGCCGCCCCGCACGCCAACGTCCAGCCCCGGTCGGCGACTTCGGCGATGCTGGCGACGTACGCGGCGCTGCTGCGGCCCGGGGACGGGGTGCTGGCGATGTCGCTGGAGCACGGCGGCCACCTCAGCTGCGGCTCGCGCGCCAACTTCTCCGGGCGCTGGTTCGACTTCACCGGCTACGGCGTGCGCGAGTCCGACGGGCTGATCGACCTCGACCAGGTCCGCGACCTGGCCCGGCAGCACCGCCCCAAGGCCATCGTGGCGGGCTCGATCTCGCACCCCCGGCACCCCGACTGGGCGGCGTTCCGGGAGATCGCCGACGAGGTGGACGCCTACCTGATCGCCTCCGCCGCGCAGACCACCGGGCTGATCGCGGCCGGGGTGGCGCCCTCCCCGGTGCCGTACGCGGACGTCACGGTGGCGGCCACCCACAAGCTGCTGCGCGGTCCGCGCGGCGGGCTGCTGCTGTGCACCGCGGAGCTGGCCGAGCGGATCGACCGGGCGGTCTTCCCGTTCAGCCAGGGCGGCGCGGCCATGAACGAGGTGGCCGGCAAGGCGGTGGCCCTCGCGGAGGCTTCCGCGCCCGCCTACCGGACGTACGCGCAGCGGACTGTGTCCGGGGCCCGGGCGCTCGCCGCGGGCCTCGCGGAGGCCGGCCTGCGCCCGCTGACGGGCGGTACCGACACCCATCTGGTGACCGCCGACGTGAGCCCGCTCGGCGTGACCGGCGCGGAGGCCGAGCGGCGCTGCGCGGCGGCCGGGCTGCTGCTCGGCAAGTGCGCGCTGCCCTACGACCCGGCGCCGGTCGCCGAGGCCTCCGGGATCCGGCTGGGCACGGGCACGGTGACCAGCCAGGGGATGGGGGAGCCGGAGCTGGCGGAGATCGCCGGATTGGTCGCCCGGGTGCTCACCGGGGGCGCGGCCGCTCCGGCCGCGGCGCGGGTCCGGGAGCTGGCGCTGGCCTTCGCCCGCCCGGCGTGACGGGGCCCGCGCGGGTGTCCGGATCTCCTACCCGGGAGGGCGAACCGCGATGCACGGTCCCGGCGTCCGACTCAATAAGGTGTGTGCCGTGGCGACGCACCTCGAACCCCGGGACGGCAGGGGAGTACCTTCGGTACCTCCCCGTTCGACAGTGATGCAGGAGGCCAGTGGTGCGTGAGTATCTGCTGGTGCTGTTCTGCACGGCCGCCGTCACCTACCTGCTGACCGGCCCGGTCCGGAAGTTCGCCATCGCGGCCGGCGCCATGCCGCCGGTGCGCGCCCGCGACGTGCACCGCGAGCCCACCCCGCGGCTCGGCGGCATCGCGATGTTCGGCGGACTGTGCGCGGGCATCCTGGTCGCCTCGCAGCTCGACAACCTGAGCAAGGTGTTCTCCCAGGGCACCGACATCCGCGCGCTGCTGTCCGGCGCCGGGATCATGTTCCTGCTCGGGGTGCTCGACGACAAGTGGGGCGTGGACGCGCTGGTGAAGCTCGGCGGTCAGATGATCGCCGCCGGTGTGATGGTCTGGCAGGGCGTCACGGTGATCACCCTCCCGGTGCCCGGCGTCGGCCCGGTCGCGGTGAGCCCGACCCAGGGCATGGTGATCTCGGTCGTCCTGGTCGTCGTCATGGTCAACGCGGTGAACTTCATCGACGGCCTGGACGGCCTGGCCGGCGGCATGGTCTGCATCGCCGCGATGGCCTTCTTCCTGTACAGCTACCGGCTCTGGTACGGCTACACGATCTCCGACGCGGCCCCCGCCGTGCTGTTCAGCGTGCTGCTGATCGGCATGTGCCTGGGCTTCCTGGCGCACAACATGCACCCCGCGCGGATCTTCATGGGCGACTCCGGCTCGATGATGCTGGGCCTGATGCTGGCCGTCGCCGCGATCTCCATCACCGGCCGGGTCGACCCGGACCTGATCAGCAACGAGACCGGTTCGCAGACCGCCGCCGTGCACGCCCTGGTGCCGATCTACATCCCGCTGCTGCTGCCGCTGACGGTCATCGCGCTGCCGCTGGCGGACCTGCTGCTCGCGGTGGTCCGCCGGACCTGGGCCGGCCAGTCCCCGTTCGCCGCGGACAAGCGCCACCTCCACCACCGGCTGCTCCAGGTCGGCCACTCGCACAGCCGCGC
Source organism: Kitasatospora sp. NPDC092039 (assembly GCF_044756065.1). Classification (NCBI taxonomy): domain Bacteria; kingdom Bacillati; phylum Actinomycetota; class Actinomycetes; order Kitasatosporales; family Streptomycetaceae; genus Kitasatospora; species Kitasatospora sp. NPDC092039. Next base: position 201,051 of record NZ_JBIVSD010000008.1, read on the forward strand.
CGTACTGATCATGTACTTCTGGGCCGCGCTGATCGCCTTCGGCTCGGTGGCGTTCTCGGTGACCAACACCGGCCGCACCGTCGTCCTGGCGCTGGCCGGGCTCTGCCTGGTCGGCCTGGTGGTGCTGCTCATCCCGCGGTTCCGGCCGCGCGCCCCGCGGGCGGTGCAGTCCTTCGTCCCCCCGCGCTACCGCCGGCAGCGGACCGGTCCGATGGCCGAACTGTCGGCGAAGGACAAGCAACTGCTCGGTGAAGCCGGGCGGGACTCCGAGCTGGGCTCCACCGCGGCCGGTTCCCACCACAAGGCCACCGGCCGCCACTGACAAGGGAGTTGGTGCCCCGTCAGAGAGTGTTCACTCGAACGGCGGAACCATTGCGCCGTTGGTGTGACAGGTGCCACACATTCATGGTAAAGCTCTCATCAAATAGTTTGTGATACCGTTCACGAGTACCGAGAACACGCCGAAAGACCTGACAGGTGGATGACTTCCGTCCCTGTCGGTCTCCCTCCCCGGGCCCGCCGTTGCGATGGGCGGCCCGCGGCGATGCCTCGGTCCGGTGTCACCCGCCACCCGTTGTGCCCGTCCCCCCGCCACATCGACATGCCGCCGGAGCTGCCGACATGCCGTCCACCGACGCCCGGATCCTCCGAGGCGCCGCGATTCCCACTGCGGTCGCCGGGATCATCGCCATGGCGATCTCCTTCGCCGTCGCCGGTGGAAAGGGGCTGCTCGGCGCCCTGTTCGGCGCGCTGCTGGTGATGGCCTTCTTCAGCTTCGGCCAGGTCGCGCTCGACCGGCTGACCCGGTCGAACCCGCAGATCATGATGGCCGCGGCGCTGCTCGTGTACACCACGCAGATCCTGCTGGTCGGCATCGTGCTCGCGGTCTTCAAGGACACCGACCTCTTCAACCGGCAGGCGTTCGCCTTCACCCTGCTCGGCTGCGCACTGGTCTGGACGGGCTTCCAGGTGCGCGGCGCACTCAAGGCCAAGACCTTCTACGTCGACCCCGACGCCTCCGAAAAGAAGGGCGACAAGCCCTCCGACAAGGGGCGTCAACAGTGACGAGGCCCGGCTGTCCTCCCAACGAGGGGGGCGGTGTTTATGCCGCGCTGACGGGCTGCTATCGTCCGTCGCAACAACGGAGTACGGGAAGAGGCCAGGTCTGTCCGGACAGCGGACGGATCGCCCCCCTGATCCGCGCAGTCTTCGATGATCCCGCTGTGGTGCAGTGCACCGGCGCGCGGGGTCGGCGAGAAACCCATCAAGTTCCAGTGCCGCTCCGTGGCCTCAGGCCACGCCGACACACCGAGGTTGCCGTATCCATGCGTCACGACGAAGGAGTCCGTGGTGAGTGCTGAACTCACGTCCCTCGCCTCAGGCAGTTGCCACTTCGGGGACGCTGGCTGCGGCTTCCCGGCCCCGGGTCTGAACGAGTTCCAGTTCAAGCCGATCTTCTCGATCGGCAGCGTCGAGTTCAACAAGCCGATGCTGCTGTCGTTCATCGTCGCGTTCCTGGTGGTCGGCTTCTTCTGGGCCGCCTTCGCCAAGCCGCGTCTTGTCCCCGGCAAGCTGCAGCTGGTCGGTGAGATCGGCTACGACTTCGTCAAGCGCTCCATCGTGCTGGAGACGATCGGCAAGAAGGGCGAGAAGTACGTCCCGATGCTCGTCTCGATGTTCTTCTTCATCTGGTTGATGAACATCATGTCGATCATCCCCTTCGCCCAGTTCCCGGTGATGGCGGCGATCGCGTTCCCGGCGGGCCTCGCGGCGATCGTCTGGCTCACCTACATGACGCTGACCTTCAAGAAGCACGGCTTCGTCGGCGGTCTGAAGAACCTCTGCTGGCCCTCGGGCATCCCCGGCTGGGTCATGTTCATCCTGGTGCCGATCGAGTTCTTCTCGAACGTCCTCGTGCGCCCCTTCACGCTCGCGGTCCGAGCCTTCGCGAACATGTTCGCCGGCCACCTGCTGATCGTGATGTTCTCCATCGCCTCCTGGTACCTGCTCAGCCCGACCCTGGGCGCGCTCTACGGCTCGGTCTCCTTCGTGGTGACCATCGCCCTGACCGCCTTCGAGCTGCTGGTCCAGTTCCTGCAGGCCTACATCTTCGTGATGCTGGCCAGCAGCTACATCGCCGGTGCCCTGGAAGAGGCGCACTGAGCCCCGGGGCCGCGGCCCCGCCGAGAACCACCTCCCGGATCGCCCGGTGGCCAATCACCACCGGTTCACCACCCTGCAAAGGACAACGTCAATGAGCATCCTCGCTGAGGGCACTGTCTACGGTTCCGTCGCCTCGCTGGGCTACGGCCTCGCCGCCATCGGCCCCGGCATCGGCGTCGGTCTGATCTTCGGCAACGGTGTCCAGGCCATGGCCCGCCAGCCCGAGGCTGCCGGTCTCATCCGTTCCAACATGTTCATCGGCTTCGCGCTGACCGAGGCGCTCGCCCTCATCGGCATCGTCATGCCGTTCGTCTTCGGCAACAAGTAATCCCGCCGTAGACCCTTTCTGAGGAAGGTCCAGATATGAGCATGGCGATCGTCCAGCTCGCGGCCGAGGAGAAGATGAACCCTCTCCTCCCCGCGTGGCCCGAGATCATCATCGGCCTGCTCTGCTTCTTCATCGTCTTCGGTCTGCTCGGCAAGAAGCTCCTCCCCAGCATCGAGAAGGTGCTGTCGGAGCGCCGGGACGCGATCGAGGGCGGGATGGAGCGCGCCGAGGCCGCCCAGGCGGAGGCCCAGGCCCTGCTTGAGCAGTACCGCGCCGAGCTCGCCGAGGCGCGCCACGAGGCTGCCCGCATCGTCGAGCAGGCTCGCGAGCAGGGTGCCGCCCAGCTCGCCGAGATGCGCGAGGAGGGCCAGCGCCAGCGCGAGGCCATCGTCGCCGCCGGTCACGCCCAGATCGAGGCGGACAAGAAGCAGGCCACTGCCGCCCTGCGTCAGGACGTGGGCTCGCTGGCCACCCAGCTGGCGTCCCGCATCGTGGGTGAGTCCCTCGAGGACCACACCCGGCAGAGCGGCGTCATCGACCGCTTCCTGGACGAGCTGGAGGCCAAGGCCGCCGTTGCTCAGGGTGCGGCCAAGTGATCGGCGCCAGCCGTGAGGCCCTCGCCGCCGGCCGGCAGAACCTGGAGAGCCTGACCGACTCCACCTCGGTGGACGCGGCCAAGCTCGCCGAGGAGCTCACCGCCGTCACGGCCGTGCTGGACCGTGAGGTGTCGCTGCGCCGTGTCCTGACCGACCCCTCCCGGTCGGGCCAGGACAAGGCCCAGCTGGTCACCTCGCTGCTGACCGGCCAGGTCTCCGGCGAGGCCGTGGACCTGGTCTCCGGCCTGGTTCGCTCCCGCTGGTCGGGTTCGCGCGACCTGGTGGACGCGACCGAGGAGCTCGCCGCGTACGCCGAGATCATCGCCGCGGACAAGGCTGGCGCCCTGGACGACGTCGAGGACGAGCTCTTCCGCTTCGGCCGGGTGGTGAGCGGCTCGCACGAGCTGCGCGCCGCGCTGACCGAGCCGAAGGCCGGTGCCGTCGCGAGGGCCGCGCTGATCAGCAAGCTGCTCGGCGGCCGCGCCCACGCCGGCACCGTCCGGCTGGTCACCGCCCTCGTCAACGTGCCGCGTGGCCGTAGCCTGGAGCAGGGTCTCGAGTCCTACTCGAAGCTCGCCGCCGCGCGTCGCGGCCGTGTGGTGGCCCTGGTCACCACCGCGGTGCCGCTGTCGGACACCCAGAAGGAGCGCCTGTCCGGTGCTCTGGCCCGGATGTACGGCCGCCAGGTCCACCTGAACATCGACGTCGACCCCGAGGTCGTCGGCGGCGTGCGGGTGCAGATCGGCGACGAGATCATCAACGGCACCGTGTCGAGCCGCCTCGAGGGCGCTCGCCAGTCGCTCGAAGGCTGAGCACCGAAGCAGCACATCCGACCCTCGGTCGGGAAACCGGCTCCCCAAGGAGCCGGCACATCGTACGGCCGGTTCGGAAGACCCGGCCGAGAGTCGAATACTTGCGGCCCTCAATGGCGGGCCGAGGATCGCAAACTAGGAGAGCAGGGAAGCCTGATGGCGGAGCTTACGATCCGTCCGGAGGAGATCCGGGACGCGCTGGCCGACTTTGTCCAGTCGTACCAGCCGGACGCCGCTTCTGTGGAAGAGGTCGGCACGGTCACTGACGCGGCGGACGGCATCGCGCATGTCGAGGGCCTGCCCTCGGTCATGGCGAACGAGCTGCTGAAGTTCGAGGACGGCACGCTCGGCCTCGCGCTGAACCTCGACACCCGCGAGATCGGTGTCGTCGTCCTCGGTGAGTTCGGCGGCATCGAAGAGGGCCAGACCGTGCGCCGCACCGGCGAGGTCCTCTCGGTTCCGGTCGGCGACGGCTACCTCGGCCGCGTCGTGGACCCGCTGGGCAACCCGATCGACGGCCTCGGCGACATCGCCGCCACCGGTCGTCGCGCCCTGGAGCTGCAGGCCCCCGGCGTCATGGCCCGCAAGTCGGTCAAGCAGCCGCTGCAGACCGGCATCAAGGCCATCGACGCGATGACCCCGATCGGCCGCGGCCAGCGCCAGCTGATCATCGGCGACCGCCAGACCGGCAAGACCGCGGTGGCCGTCGACACGATCATCAACCAGCGTGACAACTGGCGCTCGGGCGACCCGGAGAAGCAGGTCCGCTGCATCTACGTCGCCGTGGGCCAGAAGGGCTCCACCATCGCGTCCGTCCGCGGCGCCCTGGAGGAGGCCGGCGCGCTGGAGTACACCACCATCGTGGCCGCTCCCGCCTCCGACCCGGCCGGCTTCAAGTACCTCGCCCCGTACACCGGTTCGGCCATCGGCCAGGAGTGGATGTACGCCGGCAAGCACGTCCTGATCATCTTCGACGACCTGTCGAAGCAGGCCGAGGCCTACCGCTCCGTCTCCCTGCTGCTGCGCCGCCCGCCGGGCCGCGAGGCCTACCCGGGTGACGTCTTCTACCTGCACTCCCGCCTGCTGGAGCGCTGCGCCAAGCTGAACGACGCCCTGGGCGGCGGCTCGATGACCGGTCTGCCGATCATCGAGACCAAGGCCAACGACGTCTCGGCGTACATCCCGACCAACGTCATCTCCATCACCGACGGCCAGATCTTCCTGGAGTCCGACCTGTTCAACGCCGGCATCCGCCCGGCCGTGAACGTGGGCATCTCGGTCTCCCGCGTCGGTGGCTCCGCCCAGATCAAGGCCATGCGCTCGGTCGCCGGCCGTCTGCGTCTGGACCTCGCCCAGTACCGCGAGCTGGAGGCCTTCGCGGCCTTCGGTTCCGACCTGGACGCGGCCTCCAAGGCCCAGCTGGAGCGCGGTGCGCGCATGGTCGAGCTGCTGAAGCAGGGCCAGTACCAGCCGTTCCCGGTCGAGGAGCAGGTCGTCTCCATCTGGGCCGGCACCAACGGCAAGATGGACGACGTCCCGGTCGCGGAGATCCGCCGCTTCGAGCGGGAGTTCCTGGACCACGTCCGCCTGCAGCACAAGGACCTGCTCGCCGGCATCGTCGAGACCGGTCTGCTGGCCGACGGCACCATCGACGCGCTGACCAGCGCGATCGAGGCCTTCAAGCAGGGTTACCAGACCGCTGACGGCAAGCTGCTCTCCGAGCAGGCCTGAGTCCGGTAGCGAGGGAAAGGACGTAACGACCCATGGGAGCACAGCTTCGGGTCTACAAGCGCCGGATCCGCTCTGTCACCGCGACGAAGAAGATCACCAAGGCGATGGAGATGATCTCCGCGTCGCGCATCGTCAAGGCGCAGCGCGCGGTGGCCGCCTCCACTCCGTACGCCGATGAGCTCACCCGGGCGGTGACGGCGGTGGCCACCCGGTCCAACGCCAAGCACCCGCTCACCACCGAGAACCCGAACGCCAAGCGCGCCGCCGTCCTGCTGATCACGGCGGACCGCGGCCTGGCGGGCGGCTACTCGACCAACGCCATCAAGGCCGCCCAGACGCTCACCGAGCGCCTGAAGGCCGAGGGCAAGGACGTGGTGACGTACGTCGTCGGCCGCAAGGGCGTCTCGTACTACACGTTCCGCGGTCTGGCGATCGCGGACTCGTGGACGGGGTTCTCGGACAAGCCGACCTACGGTGACGCGAAGACCGTGGCGGCCGACCTGATCGCGGCCTTCACGGCCGAGACGGGCGGCGTGGAGGAACTCCACCTGATCTCGACCGAGTTCGTGTCCATGCTGACGCAGAACGCGGTCGAGGCGCGGCTGCTGCCGCTGAAGCTGGACGAGGTCCAGCTCAGCGACCAGACGCCGGCCAAGGCGGAGATCTTCCCGCTGTACGACTTCGAGCCGTCGGCGGAGGGCGTCCTGGACGCGCTGCTGCCGCGGTACGTCGAGAGCCGGATCTACAACGCGATGCTGCAGTCGGCCGCTTCCGAGCACGCCGCTCGTCGGCGTGCGATGAAGAGCGCGACGGACAACGCCGGCGAGCTCATCAAGTCGCTCACGCGGCTTGCCAACTCGGCCCGCCAGGCCGAGATCACCCAGGAAATCAGCGAGATCGTCGGTGGCGCCAACGCGCTGGCCGACGCCAGCCGCGGGAGCGAATGAGTATGACCACCACTGTTGAGCCGACCACGGCGACGGGCCGCGTCGCGCGGGTCATCGGCCCGGTCGTCGACGTGGAGTTCCCCGTCGACGCGATTCCGGACATGTACAACGCCCTGCACGTCGAGGTGGACAACCCCGACGGCACGGGCAGGAAGACCCTGACCCTCGAGGTCGCCCAGCACCTCGGCGACGGCATGGTCCGCGGCATCTCGATGCAGCCGACCGACGGCCTGGTCCGCGGTTCGCAGGTCACCGACACCGGTGCCGCGATCTCCGTCCCGGTCGGCCAGATCACCAAGGGCAAGGTCTTCAACGCCCTCGGCGACGTGCTGAACGTCGACAAGGACGAGTTCGAGTCGCAGGTCCAGGTCCGCTGGCCGATCCACCGCAAGGCCCCGGAGTTCAAGGACCTCGAGTCCAAGACCGAGATGTTCGAGACCGGCATCAAGGTCATCGACCTCCTCACCCCGTACGTCACCGGTGGCAAGATCGGTCTGTTCGGTGGCGCCGGTGTCGGCAAGACCGTTCTGATCCAGGAGATGATCTACCGCGTCGCCGAGAACTTCGGTGGTGTGTCGGTGTTCGCCGGTGTCGGCGAGCGCACCCGTGAGGGCAACGACCTCATCGACGAGATGGTCGACTCGGGCGTCCTGGACAAGACCGCGCTGGTCTTCGGCCAGATGGACGAGCCGCCGGGCACCCGTCTGCGCGTCGCGCTGTCCGCGCTGACCATGGCGGAGTACTTCCGTGACGTCGAGAAGCAGGACGTGCTCCTCTTCATCGACAACATCTTCCGGTTCACCCAGGCCGGTTCCGAGGTGTCGACCCTGCTCGGCCGCATGCCCTCCGCGGTGGGCTACCAGCCGAACCTGGCCGACGAGATGGGCCTCCTGCAGGAGCGCATCACCTCGACCCGCGGTCACTCGATCACCTCGATGCAGGCGATCTACGTCCCCGCGGACGACCTGACCGACCCGGCGCCGGCCACCACCTTCGCCCACCTGGACGCGACCACCGTTCTGTCGCGTCCGATCTCGGAGAAGGGCATCTACCCGGCCGTCGACCCGCTGGACTCCACGTCCCGCATCCTCGACCCGCGGTACATCGCGCAGACCCACTACGACACGGCCATCCGTATCAAGGGGATCCTGCAGAAGTACAAGGACCTCCAGGACATCATCGCGATCCTCGGTATCGACGAGCTGTCCGAGGAGGACAAGATCACGGTGCACCGCGCCCGTCGCATCGAGCGCTTCCTCTCGCAGAACACCTACGTGGCGAAGCAGTTCACCGGTGTCGAGGGTTCGACCGTGCCGCTGTCGGAGACCATCGAGGCCTTCAACGCGATCGCGGACGGCAAGTACGACTCCGTCCCGGAGCAGGCCTTCTTCATGTGCGGTGGCATCGAGGACCTCGAGAAGAACGCCGCCGAGCTGGCGAAGAAGTAATCGCGGCCGGTAGCAGCTGTGCGTGACCGTGAGGGGTGGCCCCCGAGCCTGGGGACCACCCCTCGCGTCGCATCGGCTGTGATTCCGGTCAAATCCGTGCCGCCGGTTTCATGCCGGAGGCGCGGGGCCGTTATTCTTACCGAAACTCCCGAGTAATCGGGCGTTGCATGAGCCTAGGAGCCCACGTTGGCTGAGCTGCACGTCGAGCTGGTCGCAGCCGACCGCAAGGTGTGGTCCGGTGCGGCCACCATCGTCGTCGCCCGTACGGCCTCCGGTGACACCGGCATCATGCCGGGCCACACCCCGGTGCTGAGCGTGCTGGAGACCGGTCCGGTCACCATCCGCACGGTGGACGGCGGCACCGTGATCGCCGCGGTGCACGGCGGCTTCATCTCCTTCGCCGACAACAAGCTGTCTCTGCTCGCGGAGATCGCCGAGCTGGCGGACGAGATCGACGTCGCGCGTGCCGAGCGCGCACTGGAGAAGGCCAAGTCGGACCTGGACGAGCACGCCGAGCGGCGCGCCGAGGTCCGTCTGTTCGCGGCGCGCGGCCTCAAGGCCCACGCCTGAGTGCGCCGGACCCCGGCTTAGCGGGGTCGACCGACGGTCCCGGGGACGCGTGAGCGTGACCCCGGGACTGTCGTCGTAGTTGGTAGGTCAGCGCGGTCGCTTGATACGACCGCTACGGGGAACGCGGGTAGCGAGGAGGTGGGTGAGCATGGTCCTCGCGCTTGTGGTGTGTGCGGCGGTCGTGGCCCTGGGTGTGATCGGGCTGATGGCCTTCGCCGTCAGGCGCCGCCTGATCCAGCGGGTCGGCGGCACCTTCGACTGCAGTTACCGGCTGAAAATGCCCGCCGACGCCTCGACGCAGCCCGACCTCGACGAGAACGGCAAACCCACCTCCGCCCCGGTCCCCCCGACCGACGGCAAGGGGTGGGTTTTTGGTATCGGCCGGTACAGCGGTGACTCGATCGAGTGGTTCCGGGTCTTCTCGTACGCCCCGCGGCCGCGCCGGACGCTGCCGCGCCGGGAGATCGAGGTGCTCGGCCGGCGCTACCCGGAGGGCCAGGAGGAGCTGGCGCTGCTGTCCGGCTCGGTGGTGCTGCGCTGCCTGCACAACGGGGCGCCGCTGGAACTGGCGATGAGCGAGGACGCGCTGACCGGCTTCCTGGCCTGGCTGGAGGCGGCTCCGCCCGGCCAGAGAGTCAACGTCGCGTAGCGACGAGACTCTCGGGATGGGGGCACCCCCGGCCGGAGGCTGGGGGAGGGTCAACGTCGCGTAGCGACGGGACTCCCGGACGGGGTACCCCGTCCGGAGGCCGGGTGGGGGTCAATGTCGCGCAGCGGTGTTCCGAGACGGGGTTAACGCCGCCTAACCCGGCGGCTAGTCTGGCCGCATGGTCAATCTGACGCGCATCTACACCCGTACCGGCGATGACGGCACCACCGCGCTCGGCGACATGAGCCGGACCAGCAAGACCGACCCGAGACTGATCGCCTACGCGGACGCCAACGAGGCCAACGCCGCGATCGGCGTGGCCCTGGCCGTCGGCGAACTGCCGGAGGACATGACTGCGGTGCTCGTCCGGGTCCAGAACGACCTGTTCGACGTCGGCGCCGACCTGTCCACCCCGGTGGTGGAGGACCCGAAGTACCCGCCGCTGCGGGTGCTGGAGTCCTACATCGACCGGCTGGAGGCGGACTGCGACGAGTACCTGGGACGGGTGGAGAAGCTGCGCAGCTTCATCCTGCCCGGCGGCACGGCCGGGGCGGCCCACCTGCACCTGGCCTGCACGGTGGTGCGGCGGGCCGAGCGCTCGACCTGGTCGGCGATCGCGGAGCACGGCGACAGCGTCAACCCGCTGACCGCGAAGTACCTCAACCGGCTGTCCGACCTGCTGTTCATCCTGGCCCGGGTGGCCAACAAGGAGCGCGGCGACGTGCTCTGGGTCCCGGGCGAGAACCGCTAGAACGCGTCGAAGGGCCCGCCGCCGGGCTCCTCCCCCGTGGGAGTCCGGCGGCGGGCCCTCCGTCGTCTCAGGGCCGGTCGGCCGGGGTGCGGCCGGGGGTGCTGCCGACGAGGGGCTTCCCGGTGACCACCCGGCCGTTCTCGACCTGCACGCCGGCCGGCGGCTCCTTGGGCCAGATCGAGTAGCAGGCGGCCACGGCCACGTTGACGGCGGCCGCGATGCCCAGCTTGAGGTACCACTGGGTGAAGGTGCCGAAGTGCGCCGAGCCGGCGGAGAGCGGGACGAGCAGGGTGATCAGGCTCAGCGTGATCGCCGCCGACACGACGGTCCGGCCGGCGACCTGCCACTCGTACCTGGTCCGCTCCGGCCCGTACTTGGGCGAGGGCAGCGGCTTGGGACCGCCGGCGAAGCGGTGCAGGAAGTGCCGGTCGGCCCAGCGGACCAGCGAGGGGCCGTAGCCGATCGAGAAGCCCGCGTAGCTCGCGGCCAGGGCGTGCGTCCAGCTCGGGACGGCGCCGCCGCGCAGGTCGAGGACGGTGAGCGCGTACAGGGTGAGGTCCACCACCGGCAGGCCGACCAGCAGCGCGGTGCTGGTGCGGCGCCACCGGAGCAGGTAGCGGGTGGTGAGGCCGAGGCCGAGCAGGATCCAGAAGGAGACCTCGGCCGCGACGATGAGAGTGACGATCACGTTCTGCTCCCGGACGTTTCGGTGGTGCTTCCAGCCTCGTGCGGCGGCGCGCCGGTGTCGTCGTCGCGCGGTGCCGTCCGGTGCTGCACCTTTCGATGTAGCGGGCTCCTCCGTGGACCGGAGCCGGGCGGGTGCCGGGGATGGTGAGATGGGGAGCGTGCCCCTCCCGTTCCCCGCGCTCTCCCCGCGCCGCCAGGACCAGCTGATCGCCCTCTGCGGGCTGCTCGGCGGCGCGGTGCTGATCGTCTTCAAGGCGTACGACCAGGCCGGCCGGGTGCCGCCGTGGGCGGTGGTGCCGCCGCTGCTGGTGATGGCGGGGCTGGAGCTGGTCCGGCGGACCAGGACGGTGCTGGCGGTGTCGGTCGGCGGGCTGGTCTTCGTGGCGAGCGTGTTCCTCGGCAACCTGGCGGCCACGCTGATCATGTACACCGACCTGCTGTACGCGGCGGTGATCTACGGCAGCCCGCGGATGTCCCGGGTGCTGCACCTGACCGGCGGGGCGACCGTGCTGGCGCTCTCCGCCCTGGCGGCGGTCTACGGCGGCACCTCCTTCGCGCTGCTGGTGGTGGTGATCAGCGCGCTGGTCTTCCTGGGCCCGGTGTGGACCGGCGACGTGGTGCGCAAGCACCGTCAGCAGGCGGAGGCGGAGCGGCTGCGCGCGGAACAGACCGCGCTGCTCTCGGAGATGGACCGGCGGGAGGCCATCGTCGCCGAACGGGCCCGGATGGCAAGGGAGTTGCACGACGTGGTGGCCAACCACCTGTCGGCGATCGCGATCCACGCCACCGGTGCCCAGTCGGTGGCCCGACGCCGGAACCTGCCCGCGGACGATCCGCTGGTGGAGGTGCTGGCGGTGATCCGGGAGAACAGCGTCCAGGGATTGGCCGAAATGCGTCGCATGATCGGACTGCTCCGGGACAGCGGCGGGGGCGAGGTGGACGAGTCCTACGCGGCGCCCGACCTGGCCGCGGTGGACGCCCTGCTGGCCAAGGCCCGGGCGGCCGGCCGGGACGTCGGGCTGGACTTCGAGCTGGAGGAGCGCGGCGAGCGCGGCGAGGTGCCGGTGCCGGTCGGGCTGGCCGCCTACCGGATCGTCCAGGAGTCGCTGACCAACGCGCTCAAGCACGCCGGGCCCGGACTGGTCAGCCTGCGGCTGGAGTTCGCGCCCGGGGAACTGCGGATCGCCGTCGACAGTCCGTACCGGGGCGGGCCGGGCCGCGAACTGCCCGGCGCCCGGGCCGGACTGGTGGGCATGGCGGAGCGGGCCGGGCTGCTCGGCGGCAGCTTCGAGGCCGGGCCGCAGGACGGGTGTTGGAGCGTGCGCGCGGTGCTGCCGCGCGCCCAGGGGAACGAGGGACGGGCATGACGATCCGGGTGCTGGTGGCGGAGGACCAGGCGGCGGTACGGGCGGCGCTGGTGATGATCCTGCGCGCCGAGCCGGAGTTCGAGGTGGTCGGGCAGGCCGCCGACGGAGAGGAGGCCGTCCGGCTGGCGCTGGAGCTGCGGCCGGACGTGGTGCTGATGGACGTCCAGATGCCCCGGCTGGACGGCGTCTCGGCGACCCGCGAGGTGGTCGCGGCCGGGGCCGGCCAGGTGCTCGTGCTGACGACCTTCGACCTGGACGAGTACGTCTACGGCGCGCTGCGGGCCGGCGCCTCCGGGTTCCTGCTCAAGGACCTGGAGGCGGACACCCTGGTCGAGGGCATCCGCACGGTGGCGCGCGGGGACGGGATGCTGGCGCCCTCGGTGACCAAGCGGCTGATCGGCGCCTTCGCCCGCCCCGAGCGGCCGGTCGGACCGGAGGCCCGGGCCGCGGTGGGGGCGCTGACCGGCCGCGAGCGGGAGGTGCTGGCCTGCATCGGGGCGGGGATGTCCAACGGGGAGATCGCGACCCGGCTGGAGATGGCGGAGGCGACCACCAAGACGCACGTCAGCCGCATCCTGGCGAAGCTGCGGCTGCGCAGCCGGGTGCAGGCGGCGATCCTGGCCCAGGACCTCGGGCTGACCGTCTGACCTTCCGACCGTCCCGCGATCCGACCGTCCGACCTTCCGACCTTCCGAGCTCGGTCCGACCGTCCGGCGTCGCCTGTTCGGCCGCCTGACCAGGTCGGTTGCAGATCACACTCTCGATTGCTACTGCACGGGGGATTTGGGCATTAGAGTCCGGCCAGAGCGACGCGGCTCTTCGGCGGTGACCCCTGCCCTGAGCCGCCTTCAGGGCCCGCCCGCGAGGCGGCGACGGCATCGGGAGACCCAGCCATGAGCAATGCGTCCAGCAAGCAGATCGCCGTGATCGGTGCCGGCCTGATGGGCGCCGGCATCGCCCAGGTCTCCGCGCAGGCCGGCCACCCGGTGGTGCTGCGGGACGTCACCGAGGAGGCGCTGCAGCGCGGCCTCGCGGGCATCCGCGCCTCGTACGAGAAGTTCGTCTCCAAGGGCAAGCTGACCGCCGAGGACGCCGAGGCCGCGCTGGGCCGGATCACCACCACCACCGACCTGGGCGCCGTCGCCGAGGCCGACATCGTGGTCGAGGCCGTGTTCGAGAAGCTTGAGGTCAAGGAGGGCGTCTTCCGCGAGCTCGACAAGCTCGCCAAGGACGGCGCCGTGCTGGCCTCCAACACCTCCGCCATCCCGATCACCCGGATCGCCGCCGCCACCCAGCGCCCGGAGTCGGTCGTCGGCGTCCACTTCTTCTCGCCGGTCCCGATGATGAAGCTGGTCGAGCTGGTCCGCGGCTACAAGACCAGCGACGAGGCGCTGGCCGCCGCCCGCGCCTACGCCGAGGGCGTCGGCAAGGAGGTCGTGGTGGTCAACCGCGACATCGCCGGCTTCGTGACCACCCGCCTGATCACCGCGCTGGTCGTCGAGGCCGCCCGGCTGTACGAGACGGGCGTGGCCACCGCCGAGGACATCGACACCGCCTGCCGGCTCGGTTTCGGCCACGCGATGGGCCCGCTCCAGACCGCCGACCTGACCGGCGTGGACATCCTGCTGCACGCCGCCCGCAACATCTACACCGAGACCCAGGACGAGAAGTTCGCCGCCCCGGAGATCATGGCCCGCATGGTCACCGCCGGTGACCTGGGACGCAAGAGCGGCCGCGGCTTCTACCCGTACGAAGGCAAGTGAGCCGGCAGGCCGAACGACCGGCGGGCCGTGCGATCGGAGCATCGTACGGCCCGCTCCACCGGGTCGGGTGAGTTTCCTCACGCCCGGTGCCGCAGACGGGTGATTTGGGCGGGAATCGAGCGTAGGTGTGGGGCCGACCTGCGTATATTCCCTCGGACGGGTGAAGTTGCCTCAGATCTGGCCGGAACCAGCAACCTGCGGAGCCGGTTGACCGTCAGATGAGGGAACCCGGCATTCCGCCCGGGTCCGGACGTGGGGCCGCGGCCCTCCCGGATGCACCCGCCACTCCCGCACCCGGCACGGCCGGGGCGGACCCGCCCCGCACCAGGCCGTCCAGGCGAAGGAGGAGAGCATGCGCATCACCGGCGACCACACGGCGCTGGCCATCGAAGGCCGCCTCGACGTGCGCACCGCCGCCGACGCGCGGTCCCGACTGCACCAGGCCGTGGACGGCGGCCTCGGCGACCTCGTACTCGACCTCGCCCGGCTGGAGTTCTGGGACGCCACCGGCCTCGGCGTGATCATGGGCACCCACCGGCGGGCCGGCCGGATCGGCCGCCGGCTGGTGCTGCGCTCCGTCCCGGCCCAGCTCCAGCGGCTGCTGGTGGCCACCAAGCTGCACCGCATCCTGGCCGTCGACGGAGTCACCGGCGTCGTCGGCGTCACCGAGGCGCACGGGGTCGTTCTCTAGACCTCTCCGGCCTCTCCACGCCGCGCGCAACCGGCCCGCGCGCCTGCGCACCCCGGCCCGGCCCGCGCAACGTCGCTGGTCAGCGCCGCCGAGCGGCCGTCCGCCGTGGACCCCTCTGCACGGCCGGGGCCGAATGTGCGAGAGTCTGCCCGTCAGAAGACGGCCGCCGGGGCTGCCTCCAGCCCGGCCGCGGCCGCTACCGGGACGTCAGCCGGGCGGCGCGGGGCGCCGCCGGCCGAGCACGATGCGGAGCAGAACGTGGCACAGCCATCCGGGGAGTTCCGGCAGGAGGCCGTCCGCACCCGTGGCGGCGAACTGGTCTCCGGCGGCCTGCTGGTGGGCGTCGGCGCCCCGGACGGCTCCGAGGCCCGGACCTGTCCCGAGGAGTGGCGGCCGCGTCCGCGCCGGATCGAACGCAGCGAGCCCGCCCGCGGCCCGGTCGGCGGCGTCGGCCGCGCGGTCGGCCCGCTGGCGCTCGGCGCCGGGCCCGCCGACCTGCCGATGCTGGACCGCGAGGCGGACATCGCCGAACTGCTCGGCCTGCTCGCCGAGGGCCGCTCGATACGCCTGGTCGGCCAGGCCGGCTCGGGCCGCAGCACGCTGCTGTCGGCCGTCGCCGCGGCCGCCGCCGACCTCGCCCCCGGCGGCGTCGTGCAGCTCTGCGGCCACCGCCGGACCGTCCCCGACCTGCTCCAGGACCTCTTCGCGGCCACCCACCACGCCCCCGGCTACCGCCCCGACCCCGGGCAGTTGGCCGCCCACCTCGCCGACGTCGGCGCGATCGTGGTGATCGACGCCGCCGAGCCGTCGGGCGCCGAACTGGAGCAACTGCTCGCCGCCGCCCCCGGCTGCGCCTTCCTGGTCTCCGTCGCCCCGGGCAGCCCGCCGCTGCCGGCCGGCTCCCGGCTCCAGGACCACCTGGTGGCCGGGCTCTCCCGCTCCGCCTGCCTCGCCCTCACCGCCCGGCTGGCCGGGCGGCCGCTGGACGTCGACGAGAAGGCCTGGGCGGTGGACCTCTGGTTCGAGTCCGAGGGCCTGCCGCTGCGCTTCGTCCAGGCCGCCGCGCTGCTGCGCCAGCGGGACGTCTCGGTGGACGCCCTGGTCGCCGCCGAGGACGACCGGCTGGACGTCTTCGGAGCCGTCGCCGAGCCCCGCCACGACCCGGACCCGGCGATCCGGGAGAACGCGCTGCGCGGCACCGTCCCGCTGCCCTCGGTGGCGGAGACCGCCTCGCCCGCGGTCCGGCTCGCCGAGGGGCTGAGCGAGCCCGCGCAGGCCGTGCTGCGGCTCGCCGTCGCACTCGGCGGCGAGTGCCCCACCGCGCCGCACCTGCCGGCGCTGATCGACGTCGGGCAGGGCGAGGCCGCCCTCGCCGAACTCGCCGACGCCGGACTGGCGGTGTCCATCGGCGGGCACCACCGGCTGACCGCCGGCGCGCTCGAACTGCTCATACCGCACTGGCCCGCCCGCGGCTGCGTCGACGGTGCCGCCCAGCACTTCGCCTGGTGGGTCGGGCACAGCTCGGTGACGCTGGATCAGATCGCCGCCGAGGCCGAGGTGATGATCGGGGTGCTGCTCGCCGACCGCACCGCCGGGCGGCACGACGCGGTGGTCCGGCTCGCCCGCGCCGCCGCGCCCGCACTGGCGCTGTCGCTGCGCTGGGGCGCCTGGGAGCGGGTGCTCCAGCTCGGTCTGGAGGCTGCCCGCCGCACCGGCTCGGCGGTCGACCAGGCCTGGTTCCACCACGAGGCGGGGGTGCACGCGATCTGCGTCCAGCAGCCGTCCCGGGCCATCGCCGAACTGGAGACCGCGCTGACCCTGCGGAGCACGGCGGGGGAGCAGCGCGGGGTGGCCGCCGCCCGCCGGATGCTCGACCTGCTGCGCGCCGAGGGCCGGCAGCTGTCGGCCGCCGCACCCGCGGCGGCGGCGCCCGGCCGCGCGCCGGTGATCCGCAAGATCGCGGCCCGGGTGCCGGCCCGGCTGAAGTCCAGCAGGCGGCGCCGGGCGGCCGTGGTCTCCACGGCGGTGCTGACCCTGGGGGTGCTCGGTACGGCGGTGGCGATGAGCTTCAGCGGGCCGGAGGAGGTCAAGGGGAGGGACCCGCACAGCGGCCGGCTGGACGGCGGCGGCACCCAGGACCCGCCGTTCCCGCAGTCCTCCGGCAGCGCCGGGCCGGGAACGGCCGGTGCCGGGCCGGCCAGTCCGGCGGCGGGGCAGGGGAGCAGCCCGGAGCCGTCCGCGAGCGGCAGCGCCTCGCACTCGCCGAGCGCCTCGCCGACGAGGAAGCCGAGTTCCTCGCCGGGGGCCGGCGGGTCGACGGCCCCGCAGCAGCCGCAGCCGCCCGCGCCGGGCCAGCCGCAGCCGCCGGTTCAGCCGCCGGGCCAGCCGCAGCAGCCTCAGCCGACCGGGCAGCAGCCGCAGCCGCCGCAGCCGAGCCACAGCCCGACGTCCACGGCGACCACCCCGACGTCGCCGACCACGTCCGGATCGCCGACGACCCCGAGCGGGACGGGCAGTCCGACCACCCCGGGGCCGTCCTGAGCGGTCAGAACAGCTTGAGCTTGTCGTCGTCGATGCCGCGCAGCTCGTCGTAGTCCAGCACCACGCAGCCGATGCCGCGGTCGGTGGCCAGCACGCGGGCCTGCGGCTTGATCTCCTGCGCGGCGAAGACGCCCTTGACCGGGGCCAACAGCGGGTCCCGGTTGAGGAGTTCGAGGTAGCGGGTGAGCTGCTCGACGCCGTCGATCTCGCCGCGGCGCTTGATCTCGACGGCGACCGTGGCGCCGTCGGAGTCGCGGCAGAGGATGTCGACCGGACCGATCGCGGTGGGGTACTCGCGACGGATCAGCGACCAGCCGGCACCGAGCACCTCCATCCGGTCCGCGAGCAGCTCCTGGAGGTGGGCCTCCACGCCGTCCTTGATCAGGCCCGGGTCGACCCCGAGCTCGTGGGACGAGTCGTGCAGCACCTCCTCCAGCGTGATGATGAGCTTCTCGCCGGCCTTGTTCTCCACCGTCCAGACCCCGTCGGCCTCCTTGAGGGCGCACGGCGGGGACATCCAGTTGAGCGGCTTGTAGGCGCGGTCGTCGGCGTGGATGCTGACGCTGCCGTCGGCCTTGACCAGGATCAGCCTGGTGGCGGAGGGCAGATGGGCGGAGAGCCGACCGGCATAGTCGACTGAGCAGCGGGCAATTACGAGACGCACGGTCGACCACGCTAGCCCACCAGGGCCAGTTGATGCGATTCCGCGACGGCAGGGTGAAGAAACCGCGAACCCGGCCAACATTGAGGTCCTGTGGTCCCGCCGCCGCCCCGTCGAGGTCTGGCGCCCCCACCCACGAGTCGCTACGGTGTGTGACGGCACGCTCGCGGGATCGCTGTCAACGGGGATGGAGACTTCAGATGAACGATCCGACGGGATCCGGCCAATCTGGTGCACCGCAACATATTTCCCAAGCAATCCGAAGGAATGACCGGCCTGCCACGCCGTTGACTGCCACGCTGTTCTGAGCGCGTTCGGTGTCCAGGGCGTCACGTCCCGTGGTGCCACCGCGGTCGCGAAGGCGCCGGAAACCCCTGTCCCTCGGTGTTCCGGACGCCCCACGCGCATTCGCCACCCTCACTGTGAGCTTGACCTACGCACGACCACCCGGGCGCCGCGCGGGTGGACCGCGAGAGGAGAATCCATGTCGCTCGACGTCTCACCGGCCCTGCTGGAAAAGGCCGAGCGGGGCGAGGTCGACGAGCGGGAATTCGTCGACTGCGTCCGCGTCTCGCTGCCGTACGCCTGGGACCTGATCAGTTCCCTGGTCGCCCAGGCGAAGGTCGACGGCACCGACTTCGCCGACAACCAGGTACCACCGCCCAGCGAGCAGGCCCGCGGCCAGCTGCTGCGCGCCCTCGCCAGCGACGCCATCCGGGGCGCCCTCCAGCGCCACTTCGGGGTCCGGCTGGCCTTCCAGAACTGTCACCGGGTGGCGGTGTTCCTGCCGTCGGAGCCCAACGAGGCGCGGTACGACCGCTTCACCTCGGTCCGGGAGCAGCTGCTCAACCAGTCCGAGGAACTGCGGGACTGCTGACCCCGCTGCGGCTCCGGCCGCCCCCGTCCCCCGGTCAGGGGGGAGGGGCGGCGGCCCGGGCCCGCGCCCGCTCGCTCAGCCCAGTTGCGGCAGCACCTCGGAGCCGAGCCGGGCGATGTTGTGCAGGGTGGCCTCCTGGTCGCCGCTGCCCTCCGCGAGCAGCGCGAAGCGGCGGATGCCGGTGCGCTCGGCGGTGGCCAGCAGCCGGTCGGCGCACTGCCGCGGGGTGCCCACCGCGTGCAGGTCGCAGAGCAGTTCGGTGTACTGGCGCGGGTCGCGCATCCTGCGCTCGCGGCCGTCCACGGTGCGGTGGGCGCCGAGCCCGTACTCGAACCAGCCGGGCATCGCGCCCAGCAGCGTGGACCGGGCCGCCGCGGCGCGGTCGTCGACCTGGGCCACGCCGGCCGCGACGTGCTGGCGGGCGATCCGGCGCAGCTGCTCCTCGCCGCGACCGGCGGCCAGCCAGGCGGTCCGGTACAGCTCCAGCATCCGCAGCTTGTCGTCGTCCCCGGAGTGCATGCCGAGCAGCATCGGCAGGCCGCGCTCGGCGGCCAGCCGCACCCCGCCCGGCGAGGTGCAGGCGACCACCACGGGCGGGCCGGCCACCGGCAGCCCGGCGGCGGTGAGCTCCTCGCCGAGGCCCTCGTCGTCCCGGCGCTGGCGCGGGAAGCGCACCGGGCCGGACCGTTCGCCGAGGCCGAGCCAGCTGCTCAGGCCGGGCCGCCGCACCGGTTCGGCGGCCCGGGGCACCACCGCGACCTCGGGGAAGGCGAACTGCGGGCCGTCCGCGCCCACCCGGGAGCCGCGCAGCCAGCGCAGCAGGAGGTCCAGCCGCTCCGGGAAGCCGTTCTCGAAGGCGTCCACCCCGCCGCCGAACACGTCCAGGTCGATCCACGGCCCGCCGCGCCCCACTCCGAGCGTGAACCGCCCGCCGGAGGTGAGGTGCAGCAGCGCGGCCTGTTCGCCGAGGCCCACCGGGTGGCGGGTGGAGAGCACGCTGACCGCCGTGCCGACGCCGATCCGGCGGGTGCGGCCGAGCAGCATCGCGGCCAGCGTCGCGGCGTCCGGGCACACCCCGTACGGCACGAAGTGGTGCTCGGCCAGCCAGACGCTGTCCAGGCCCGCGCGTTCGGCCTCGACGGCGGAGCGGACGGTGCGCTCCAGCGCCTCGCCGTGGCTCTGCCCGGGGAACTGCGCGGACAGCTGGAACAGTCCGACCCGCAGCGGGCCGGTGGCCGGGGGCAGCGCGCCCGCCCGCTGGGTCGCCGGCAGCGGCTCGCCCGCCACGGCCGTCACCGGGGGGACGGCGGTCAGCGTCGGACCGGGGGCGGGTGGCCGGACCCCGACGGGCCGGCCGCTCTCGGCGCGGGCGCTGGTCTCGCTCATCGTTGGTCCTCCTCGGGTGCGCGCAGGGTCTGCGGGCCCCGCCTTCTCCCCTTGTGGGTATCCGATGTCATGTGCCAATGGCACGCGGAACCCCGGATTTCCCCGATGATCGGGTGGATCTCGGCAAAAACCCCGGAGCGTCGGACGGGGCCGTGGTAGTGGCCGTGCGGTAGCCCGGCCGGCCGTAGGCTGGAACGATCCAGAGCCCAGGAGGAGAGGGAGTCCGCCGTGTCGCCGCGCCGCAACCGGATCAAGAGCGCCGCCCCCCGCGAGAGCGTGGAGCCGGCCGCCCCGCTCGGCGGTTCGCTGCGCCGCACCGAGAGCTACCAGGGCGACGACTGGGTGGTCCAGACGGTGGCCGGGACGGCGGGGCGGTTCTACCGCTGCCCGGGCTGCGACCAGGAGATCCCGCCGGGGACGGGCCACGTGGTGGCCTGGCCGATGCACGGCGCGGGAGTGGACGACCGGCGGCACTGGCACCGGGCCTGCTGGGGAGCGCGGGAGCGCCGGGCCTCCAACGTGCTGCGGGGCCGCGGCGCTCCGCGGTACTGACGGTCCTTCCGCCGGGCCGGCTACGCGTCGCGCCTCCCGAGCACCAGCGCGCCGCCGACCAGCGCCGCCGCCGTCCAGGCGAGGCAGATCAGGAAGCCGGTCCACGGCCCGTACGGCTGGCCGTGCTGCTCGTACACCAGGAGCATCCGCGAGCCCGCGTAGTCGGGGAAGTAGTGGGCCAGGGTCTTGACCTTCGGCACCGCCGAGAGGATCGGCGAGAGCAGGAAGAAGAACGGCACCAGCACGCCGAGCGCGAGCGTCTGGTTGTGCAGCATCGTGGTGACGCCCGCCGAGAACAGGCAGAGCATCGTCAGGTACAGCGCGGCCCCGAACACCGCCCGCAGCACGTTCGGCTCGCCGATCGTGGTGGAGTGCGAGCCGAGCAGCGCCTGGCCGACGAAGAAGGTGACGAAGGCCGTCACCAGCGAGACCGCCAGGGCCAGCGCGCCGAGCACCGCCGCCTTGCCGGTGAGCAGGGTGGCGCGCTGGGGAACGGCGGCCAGGGTGACCCGGATCATGCCGGTGCTGTACTCGTTGCCGATCGCCAGCACGCCGAAGACGATGATCGCCAGCTCGCCGAGCATGATGCCGGAGAAGGACGTCCCGGTGGCGTCGAACGTGGACTGGTCGTTCCGGCGGAACTCGCCGAAGTTGTTGTTGGTGAGCAGGGACAGCAGCGCGCCGATGCCGACCGTGACGACGAAGGTCAGCGCGAGCGTCCAGACCGTCGAGCGGACGCTGCGGATCTTCGTCCACTCGGAGCGCAGGATCGCCGGGAAGGACGTCATGTCAGTTCTCCTCCTGCCGTGCCGTGCCCGTCTTCCGGGTACTGTCCGCCTTCCAGCCGGCGCCCCACTCGGCGGCCGCGCCGGCCGCGTCCCGGCCCGGTCCGTCGCCCGCGTGGTACTCCACCGAGTCGGCCGTCATCTGCATGAACGCCTCCTCCAGCGAGGCCTGCTGCGGGCTGAGCTCGTGCAGCACCACGCCGTTCCCGGCGAACAGTTCGCCGAGCCGCGCGATGTCCCCGTCGACCACCTCGTAGGAGCCGTCCGGGCCCGGCTCGTGCCGCAGGCCGGCCTCGGCCAGCACGTCCAGCAGCCGCTCGGGCTCCGGGCTGCGCAGCCGTACGGCGGAGCGGGAGTTGCGCCGGATGAAGTCCGGCATCGACAGGTCGGCGAGCAGCCGGCCCCGGCCGATGACCACCAGGTGGTCGGCGGTGACGGCCATCTCGCTCATCAGGTGGGAGGAGACGAAGACGGTGCGGCCCTCGGCGGCGAGGCGCTTCATCAGGTTGCGGATCCAGAGGATGCCCTCCGGGTCCAGGCCGTTGACCGGCTCGTCGAACATGACGATCTCCGGGTCGCCGAGCAGGGCGGAGGCGATGCCCAGGCGCTGGCCCATGCCGAGGGAGAAGCCGCGGGCCCGCTTGCGGGCCACCGGGGTGAGGCCGACCAGGGCGAGCACCTCGTCCACCCGGCGCTCGGGGATGCGGTTGCTCTGGGCGAGCCAGAGCAGGTGGTCCCGGGCGGTGCGGCCGGGGTGGACGGCCTTGGCCTCCAGCAGCGCGCCGATGTACTTGAGGGGCTCGCGGAGCTGCCCGTAGCGCTTGCCGTCGATGGTGACCCGGCCGGCGGTCGGGCGGTCGAGGTCGAGGATCATGCGCATGGTGGTGGACTTGCCGGCGCCGTTGGGGCCGAGGAAGCCGGTCACCACGCCCCGGGGCACCTGGAAGCTGAGCCGGTCCACCGCGAGCGTCTTGCCGTAACGTTTTGTCAGGTCGTGCAACTCGATCATTCGCGCTCCCTCAGTTCCCTGCCAGGCTAGGACATGTCCGACATCCGGCGGCGGATCAGCGCGGGCCCCGGCGGGAATTGCCGGGCGGCGCTCGGGACAAAGGGGGTATCGCGGCCCGCTGAGTGGGCCCGCCGGGCGTGCCGGAATAGGTTGGGCGCATGAGCGAGCGGAGCGAGCGAATCATCGAGAGGCGCGCGTGGGCGAATGCCCCTGCCGAGCGAGGCGAGGTGGGCGCATGAGTGAGCGGAGCGAGCGAATCGTCGAGAGGTGCGCGTGGGCGAATGCCCCTGCCGAGCGAAGCGAGGTGGGCGCATGAGTCGGCTCCCCTCCGCAGTGTCGGTCCGCGAGAGCGGTACCGGAACACCACTCCTGCTGCTGCACGCCTTTCCGTTGAACGCCTCGATGTGGTCGTCCCAACTGGACGCGCTGCCCGGCCTGACCGGGGACGAAGCGCGGGTGCTCGCCCCGTACCAGCGGGGGTTCGGCGGCACCGCGCTGGGCGACGACGAACCCTCGCTGGACCGGGTCGCGGACGACCTCGCGCTGCTGCTGGACGCGGCCGGGATCGGGCGCGCGGTGGTCGGCGGGCTCTCCATGGGCGGCTACGTGGCGCTGGCCTTCGCCCGCCGCCACCCCGACCGGCTGTCCGGCCTGCTGCTGGCCAACACCCGGGCCACCGCCGACACCGACGCGGCGCGGGCCAACCGGGAGCGGATCGCCGCCGCCGTCACCGCGCGGGACAGCGTGCGGCTGCTGCTGGACGAGCACGTCGCGGCCGGACAGCTCGGACCGGACTCGCAGCACCTGGTGGAGCGGGTGGAGGCGATGGTCGCCGCCGCGCCGCCGGCCGCCGTCGCCTGGGCCCAGCGGGCCATGGCGGCCCGCCCGGACTCCCTGGACGTGCTGGCCGGGCTGCGGGTGCCGGTCGCGGTCGTGGCGGGCGCCCAGGACGCCCTGGTGGCGCCGGAGGAGGCCGCCACGATGCTGCGGGCCCGCCCGGACGCCGAGCTGACCGTGCTGCCCGGGGTGGGCCACCTGAGCGCCCTGGAGGCGCCCGAGGCCTTCGACGCCGTCGTGCGCACCCTGCTCGCCCGGGCGGCCGCCGGATGAGCCAGGAGAGCCAGGACGCGGCGGCCTGGGACTTCTCGGCGCTGGAGGTGACCGGCCGGATGCCGCTGACCAACCGGGGCGAGGGGCTGCTCGAACTGACCCTCGAACCCCTCGGCGAGGACTACTGGATGCGCCCGGGGGAGACCTTCATCGTCACCTCGTACGGCGACTACGGGCCCGGACACCCCTTCGAGGTGCAGTACTGGCCGGACTCGGTGTCGGTCTGGTGCACCTCCTGGTTCGGCACCGTCTCGGACGACGAGGGCAACCAGCTCAGCAGCGGGCACCAGCGGCCGGACGGCGCCTACCCGCGGTAGGGCCCCCTCCTCGGCGGGCCGCAGAAGTGCCCGAGGTGATGACGGGGCGACAGCCGACAGGCCCTCACCCGGGCGGGTGAGGGCCTGTGGTGCTGCCGCGCGGTCCTGCCGGCGTCAGCGCGACTGCTGGGCGGGCACGCCCATGGTGTCGTCGTTCGGCAGCGAGGCGGCGGCCACGGCCGCGCCGGTCAGCGTCGCCAGCATCTCGCGGACGTTGGTCAGCTGGGCGTTGATGCTGTCGCGGCGGTTGGTGAGCGCCGCCAGTTCGCGCTCGGACTCGCTGCGGATGCGGTCGGCCTTGGCGTTGGCGTCGGCCACGATGTCCTCGGACTGGCGCTGGGCCGTCTCGACGGTCTGACGGGCGCGGCGCTCGGCGTCGGTGCGCAGCTTCTCCGCCTCCAGGCGCAGCTGCTCGGCCCGGTGCTCGATCTCGGCCAGGCGCTTCTCGGCCTTGGCCTGACGGGCGGCGAGGTCGCGCTCGGACTGCTCGCGGCGCTTGGCCAGGTTGGTCTCGAACTCCAGCGCGGCCTGGGCGGCCTTGGTACGGGTGTCCTCGAAGAGGGCGTCCGCCTCCTCGCGCTTGTTCTGGGCGTCCTTGTTGGCCTCGGCGCGCAGCTGGGCGGCGTCGCTCTTGGCCTTGTCGACGATCCGCAGCCCCTCGTCCTCCGCCTTGGCCTTGCGGTCCTTGGCGTAGTTCTCGGCCTCGGTGCGGACCTGCTGGGCGGCGGCCTCGGCGAGCTCGCGGTGCTGCTCGGCGGCGCGGTGCGCCTCGTCGCGCAGGTCCTTGGCCTCCTCCTCGGCGAGCCGCAGGATCTTCTCGACCCGGGCGCCGAGACCGGCGTAGGAGGGCTCGGCCTCGACGACCGCCGCCTGAGCGGTCTGGGTCTCCAGGTGGAGTTCCTCGATGCGCTTCTCCAGCGCGCTGATCCGGGTCAGGGCACTGTCACGGTCGGCCACCAGCTTGGTGATCCGCTCGTCGACCTGGGCGCGCTCGTACCCACGGCGCACCAGGTCGAAGCCGTGAGGGGAGTGACTGTCGCTCATGGGGTTCTGGGCTTCCTGTCGTCAAACCGCTGAGGTGGTTGAGGGAATCCTGACACGGTACCGGAGTGTCGACGGCTGTACGCCGTTCTCTCACGGACAATGACCGCCAATGTCCGCTCAATCGGGTGGTGAGCTCTTGGAGCGATTGCCACCCGACCGGGGGGAGCCAACTCCGGCACCGGCCTTGGCACCCCCGTCCTTCTTGGTGTTGCTTCCCCCGTTGGCCTGGGCGACCGGTGACGGTGCCTCGAACGCCTCCAGGGCGGACAGCACGTCCTGGACCCTGGAGATCTCGGTGTTGATGTCCTTGCGGCGGCGCACCAGTTCGTCCAGCTCGCGCCGGCCCTCGTCGGTGACCCGCTTCGCCTCGGCCTTCGCCTCGGCGAGCAGCCGCTCGGCCTCCGCCTTGGCCAGCTCGACCTGCTCGTCCGCGGCCTCGTCGGCGTCCCGCAGCCGCTTCTCCGCCTCGGCGGCGGCCCGGTCCAGCCGCTCCTCGGCCTCGGCCTCGGACGACCGCAGCTTGGCCTCGGCCTTGACGATGAGCGCCTCGGCGCGGCTGGTGGAGTCGGCGAGCTTGGTCTCCGCCTCCTTCAGCAGGCCCTCGGCCTTGCGGACGGCGGAGATCCGGACCTTGCTCGCCTCCGCGGAGGCCTCCGACGTCAGCTCGGCCGCGCGGTCCTCGGCCGCGGCGACCAGGGCCGCCGCGCGGTCCTCGGCCTCGGCGACGGTGGCCACCGCCTGCTCCTCGGCCTCGGTCAGCTGCTCCTGGGCGGCCGTCACCAGCGCGTCCACCCGCTCGCCGGCCGACTTCATGGCCGCCGCGTTCTCCTTGCGGGCGCGCTCGTGCAGGGCCTCGACCTCGGCGTCGGTGCGCTCGCGCAGCTCCTCGGCGCGCTCGCGGATCGCGGTGGCGTCCCGGCGGGCCTCGGCGAGCAGGGCGTCCGCGTCGGAGCGGCCCTTCTCGACCTCGGCCTGACCGGCCGCCTCGCCGGCGGCGACCAGCCGGTCGGCCTCCTTGCGGGCGGCGGCGACCATCGCGTCCGCCTGCTCCTCCGCGGCGGCGGTGGTCGCCAGCGCGGTGGTCTGGGCGTCCTCGCCGAGCGCCTCGGCGTCCGCGAAGGCCTTCTCCAGAACGGACTTGGCCTGTTCGCGGGTGGCCTTGTCGAACTGCTCGGCGGCCTCCCGGGTCTCCGCGTCGTAGGCGTCGGCGCGCGCGTGGGTGGCGGAGTCGTACTCGTCGGCCAGGGTGCGGGTGGCGAGGGCGTACTCCTCGGCCTCGGCGCGCAGACCGGCCGCCAGCTCCTCGGCGTCGGCGATGCTGCGGGCGCCCTGGGCCTCGGCCTCGGCGACCGTACGGGCGGCCTGCGCCTCGGCGTCGGCGCGCAGCTGCTCGGCGGCCTCCTGGGCGGCGCGCAGCTCGGCCTCGGCGTCCGCGCGCAGCTGCTCGTCGTAGGCCCGGGCCTCGGCGCGGCGGCGGCCGAGCTCGTTCTCGACGGCCTCCCGCTCGGCGGCCAGCTCCAGCTCGGTCTGCTCGCGCAGGGCGGTGGTCTCGGCCTCGGTGCGGGCGCGCAGGTCGGCGGTCTCGCGGTCGACGAGCTCGCGCTGCTCGGTGGTCTCGCGCTCGACCAGGGCGCGCAGCTCGGTGACGTACGCGTCGGCGGCCTCGCGCTGCTCGGTGGTCTCGCGCTCGGCGAGGACGCGCAGCTCGGTGGCGTCCTGCTCGGCGGCCTCGCGGACCTCGGCGGCCTCCTGCTCGGCGGCGGCCCTGAGCGCGGCGATCTGCTCGGCGGCGGCCTCGTGCATGCCGGCCACCGACTGGCGGACCTCGGCGGCCTCCTCCTCGGCGGCCGCCACCAGCTCGGCGCCCTCGGCCTTGGCGGCGGCGATCAGCTCGGCGCGGTCGGCCTTGGCCTGCTCCAGCTCGGCGGCGGCCTCGGCGCGGATGCCGTCGGCGGTGGCGCGGGCCTCGGACAGCTCGCGGCCGGCCTCCGCCCGGACGGTCCCGGCCTGCTCGTTGGCCAGGGCCAGTTCGGCGGCGGCCTTCTCGCGGGTGGCCTTGGCGTCCTTGGCGGCCTCGGCGCGGCGTTGCTCGGCGGTCGCCTCGGCGCGCGCCAGCACCTCGTCGGCGGCGGTGCGCTGCTCGGCGGCGTAGGCGTCGACGGCCTCGCGGACCTGGACGTTGTAGGCGTCGGCCTGCTCGCGGACCTCGGCGCTGTAGGCGTCGGCGGCCTGGCGGACCTCGGCGGTCTCCACCGCGGTGCGTTCGGTGAGGTCGGTGGCCTGCTGTTCGGCCTCGGTGCGGACGCGGTCGGCGTAGGCCTCGGCGGCCTCGCGCTGCTGGGTGGTCTCGCACTGGGCGAGGGCCCGCAGCTCCTCGGCGGCCTGCTCGGCCTCCGCCCGGGTCTCCGCGGCGTAGGTGTCGGCGGTGGTGCGCTGCTCGGCGGCGTAGGCGTCGACGGCCTCGCGGACCTGGACGTTGTAGGCGTCGGCCTGCTCGCGGACCTCGGCGCTGTAGGCGTCGGCGGCCTGGCGGACCTCGGCGCTGTGCTGGTCGGCCGCCTCGCGGACCTCGGCGCTGTGCTGGTCGGCCGCCTCGCGGACCTCGGCGGTCTCCGCCGCGGTGCGTTCGGTGAGGTCGGTGGCGTGCTGTTCGGCCTCGGTGCGGACGCGGTCGGCGTAGGCCTCGGCGGCCTCGCGCTGCTGGGCGGTCTCGCGCTGGGCGAGGGCGCGCAGTTCCCCGGCGGCCTGCTCGGCCTCCGCGAGGGTCTCCGCGGCGGCCCGCTCGGCCTGCTCGCGGGCGGCCTCGGCGGCGTCCAGGTGTTCGGCGGTCTCCTCGCGCTCCCGGCGCAGCCCGTCGGCGGCCTCCTCGCGCTCGCGCCGGCTCTCCTCGCGCAGCGCGTCGGCGGCCGCCTCGGCCTCGGCCCGGGTCCGGGCGGCCTCGGTGTCGGCCTCGGTGCGCACCCGCTCGGCGTCGGCCACCGCGGCGTCCCGGACGGCGTTCGCCTCGGCCTGCGCCTCGGTGGTCAGGGCCTCCGCGGCGGCGGTCGCCTCGGCGCGCACCCGCTGGTCGAACTCGGTTGCTTCGCGCCGGAGTTCGGCGGTCTCACGCTCGGCGGCGGCCCGGTTCTCGGCGGCCGCGGCCTTGGCGGCGGCGAGCGCGTCCTGGCCCTGCTGCTCGGCGGCCTCGGTGATCTTCCCGGCCTCGGCGCGGGCCCGGGCCAGGGTCTGCTCGGCCCGGCCCTGGGTCTCGGCGGCCTGCTCCTGGGCCTGCGCGCGCAGCCGCTCGATCTCCCCGGCGGCACCCGCGCGCAGCTCGTCCGCGTCGGCCTTGGCCTTGGTGAGCAGCTCCTCGGCGTTCTTCGCCGACTCCTCGATCTGGACCACGGCCTGGCGGCGGGCCTCGCCGCGCACCCGGTCGGCCTCGGCGGCGGCCTGGGCGCGCAGCTCCTCGGCCTCGGCGCGCAGCCGGGCCGCCTCGTCCTGCATCCGCTCGATCCGCTCGCGGATCGCGGCGGCGTCGTCCAGGGCGGCGTTCTGCGCCTGCTCCACGGCGGCCTGGGCCTGCTCGCGCAGCCGCTGCGCCTCGGCGGCGGCCTCGGCGCGGATCCGCTCGGCCTCGGCGGCGGCCTCGCTGCGCGCGGTCTCGGCGTCCTGGTTGGCCCGGCCGAGCACCTCCTCGGCGGTCTTGGCGGCCTTGGCGAGGTGGACGGTGGCGTCCTTGGCGCCGGCCGCCCGGCCCGCCTCCTCGGCCTCGCCGCGCAGCCGCTGGGCGTCGGCCCGGGCCTGCGCGCGCAGTTCGGCGACGTCCCGTTCGGCCAGGGCGCGCAGTTCGGCGATCGCCGCCTCGGCCTCGGCCTTCAGCTCGGCGGCCACCGATTCGGCGGTGGCCCGCAGCCGCTCGCTCTCCTCGGCCGCGGCGGCCTTGGCGGCGTCGGCCTCGGCCTGCTTGGTGGAGGCCTCCGCGCGGACGGCCTCGGCCTCGGCGCGGATCGCCGAGGCCTCCTTGGTGGCCTGGGCGACCATCCGGGCGACCTCGGCCCGGGCGGTCTGCGAGCGCTGCTCGTTGGCGGCCTCGCCGTCGGCGACCTTGCGTTCGGCGGCGGCCTCGGCGTCGGCCTGGAGCTGCTCGGCGGCCCGCTCGGCCTGGGCGCGCAGCTCGGCGGCCTCGCGGCGGGTGCGCTCCGCCTCGGCGATCGCCTCGGCGCGCAGCCGCTCTATCTCGGCCTTGGCCGCGGCGAGCTGCTGCTCGGCGCGGGCCTGCTCGGCGGCGGCCTGGGTCTTGAGCCGGCCGATCTCGGCCTGGGCGGCGGCCAGCTGTCCCTCGGCGGCGGCGTGCGCGGCGGCCAGCTGCTGCTGGGCCTCCCCGCGGGCGGCGTCCACGTCGGCGGCGGCCTGGGCGCCGGCCTGCTGGGCCTGCTCGGAGGCGGCGCGCAGCAGCCGCTCGGCGTCGCTCTGGGCCCGCTGCAGGGCGGCCTCGGCGGCGGCGTGGGCCTCGCCGCGGGCGGCGTCCACGTCGGCGGCGGTCTGGGCGCGGGCGTGGTCGGAGAGGGCGACGGCCTCCGCGCGGGCGGCGGCGACCATCCGCTCGGCCTCGGCGCGGGCCTCCTGGAGCAGCCGCTGGGCCTCCTGCTCGGAGCCGACCCTGGTCTGCTCGGCCCAGCCGTTGACGTGCTGCTCGGCGGAGCGGCGCAGCTCGGCGAGCTCGTCCTCCAGCTGGCGGCGGCGGGCTGCGAGGTCGGCCTCCAGCCGGGCGGTGCGCTCGGCGGCCTCGGCCATGATCCGCTGGGTGGCGGCCTGGGAGTCGCGCAGCTGGCGCTCGGCGTCGGCGCGCAGCTGCTGGGCCTGCATCTCGGCGGTGCGGAGCATCTGCTCGGCCTGGCCGGAGACGGCGTCGAAGGCGCGCGGCTGGGCGAGCATGCGGCGGGACTCGTGCAGCTTGGCCCGCAGCACCTCCACCTGGTAGGCGAGGTCCTCGGCATGCTCGACTGCCTTGTCCCGCTCCTTCCGAGTCCGACCCATCTCGGCCTCGAACTGGGAGAGGTGATCGTCAACCTCGTAGCGGTCGTTGCCCCGCACTCCGCGGTCCCATCCATCTCCTGGTCGCGTCCTCGACCCGACCGGTGCCGGGCTCCCGATACCCGGGTGCCGGTCCGACTGGTCCTTGCATCCACGGCTGGTGGACGGCTCCCCGTGGTGTCGGGGCCGCCCGCCGCGGTCGTCGGAATCCGGGGCGCGGGAGCGCGGGGGTGCCGCGTTCCCCCGTCCGAGTGGACTCCTGGGCGAACTCTTGCCTTGTGGAGAATGGTGACAGATCCGTCTTGCGACTGTTCAGCCGTGCCCGCGTTGTGGACTCCCCTTGCGACGGGCCGACCACCGGAAGGGCGGACGGGCCTGTCTTCGGCCGTGCCCGTCGCCTCCGTCCCCCGGAGCCTTCGCGCACCTGGGCATTGTAGTGGGAGCGCACTGCGGGGGAATGGCCGCAGGGGTGTTTTCCGGCTCTTCCCGCCAGGTTACTGACGGGTCATGACCGACGGGGCGTCGGCTGCCGCCGGGGCGCGCGGCGCCCCGGGGCGGTCCGGACGGGGATCAGTGCTCGTCGTGGCCCTGCCGCGCGGAGGTGACCAGCTCGGTCAGCACGCCGCCGCAGTCCTTGGGGTGCAGGAAGGTGATCCGCGAACCCATCGAGCCGATCCGCGGCTCGTCGTAGAGGACCCGGACGCCCTTGTCCCGGATGGCGGCGGCGTCGCCGTCCACGTCCGCGGTGCCGAAGGCGATGTGGTGCACGCCCTCGCCGTTCTTCTCCAGCCACTTGGCCACCGTGGAGTCGGGCCGGGTGGGCTCCAGCAGCTGGAGGTAGGAGGCGCCGCCGTCGTCGGTGCCGTTGATCCGGAGCATGGCCTCGCGGACGCCCTGCTCCTCGTTGACCTCGGAGTGGAAGACCTCGAAGCCGTAGGTGGCGCGGTAGAACTCGACCGTCTTGTCGAGGTCTCGGCAGGCGATGCCGATGTGGTCGATTCGGGTCAGCACGACGGCCTCCGGGTGATGGGGGGAAGGGTGCACCCAGTGCAGCGCATGCCCCGCGACGGACGCCAGTGCCGGACGTGCGAGCCTGCTCACACGGCGGGCGGTTCACCCGGAACGGGTCGGCACGGTGTTGACTGGACGGTGCCAGTGCGCTCGATCACACCGTCGCTCCGGTGACGGGCGGGTAACAGGTCAGTACATTGAGCGCATCCTCACCTGGCCACGACGTGCGAAGGGGCCCGTCCCATGACCAACACCACCTCTGTGATCGTTGCCGGTGCGCGGACCCCGATGGGCCGCCTGCTGGGTTCCCTCAAGGGCTTCTCCGGTGCCGAGCTCGGCGCCGTCGCGATCAAGGCGGCCCTGGAGCGGGCCGGGATCACCGGCGAGCAGGTCCAGTACGTGATCATGGGCCAGGTGCTCCAGGCCGGCGCCGGCCAGATCCCGGCGCGCCAGGCCGCCGTCAAGGCCGGCATCCCGATGAACGTCCCGGCGCTGACCGTCAACAAGGTCTGCCTCTCCGGCCTCGACGCCATCGCGCTGGCCGACCAGCTGATCCGGGCCGGTGAGTTCGACATCGTGGTGGCGGGCGGCCAGGAGTCGATGACCAACGCCCCGCACCTGCTGCCGAAGTCCCGCGAGGGCTTCAAGTACGGCGCGATCGGGATGCTCGACGCGATGGCCCACGACGGCCTCACCGACGCCTACGAGAACATTCCGATGGGCGAGTCCACCGAGAAGCACAACACCCGCCTGGGCATCCCGCGCGAGGTGCAGGACGAGATCGCCGCCGCCTCCCACCAGCGGGCCGCCAAGGCGCAGGCCGACGGGGTCTTCGACGCCGAGATCGTCCCGGTCGCCATCCCGCAGCGCAAGGGCGAGCCGGTGCTGTTCAGCCAGGACGAGGGCATCCGCGCGGACACCACCGTCGAGGGCCTCGCCAAGCTGCGCCCGGCCTTCACCAAGGACGGCACGATCACCGCCGGCACCTCCTCGCAGATCTCCGACGGCGCCGCCGCCGTGGTCGTGATGAGCAAGGCCAAGGCCGAGGAGCTGGGCCTGACCTGGATCGCCGAGATCGGGGCGCACGGCAACGTGGCCGGCCCGGACAACTCGCTGCAGTCGCAGCCGTCCAACGCGATCAAGCACGCGCTGGCCAAGGAGGGCCTGGAGGTCGCCGACCTCGACCTGATCGAGATCAACGAGGCCTTCGCGGCGGTCGCCCACCAGTCCATGAAGGACCTGGGCGTCTCCTCCGACATCGTCAACGTCAACGGCGGCGCCATCGCGCTCGGCCACCCGATCGGGATGTCCGGTGCCCGCGTGGTGCTGACCCTGGCGCTGGAGCTGCAGCGCCGCGGCGGCGGGGTCGGCGCGGCCGCGCTGTGCGGCGGCGGCGGCCAGGGCGACGCGCTGATCGTGCGCGTCCCGAAGGCCTGACCGGCCGATCCGACCTCCAGGGCTACGGACCGCCACCAGCGGTCCGTAGCCCCTTTCGGCATCTGCGTCTGCGCTAGGAGCTCCTGATGATCGATGTCGCCACGCTGGTCGAGCAGGCCCGGGAGGGCCGGCCGCGGGCGGTCGCCCGGCTGATCACGCTGGTCGAGAACGCCGCGCCGCAGCTGCGGGAGGCGATGGCCGCGCTCGCGCCGTACACCGGGCGGGCGTACACGGTGGGCCTGACCGGCTCGCCCGGGGTGGGCAAGTCCACCTCCACCTCGGCGCTGGTCTCCGCCTACCGGCGGCTCGGCAAGCGGGTCGGGGTGCTGGCCGTCGACCCGTCCTCGCCGTTCTCCGGCGGGGCGCTGCTGGGCGACCGGGTCCGGATGCAGGACCACGCCACCGACCCCGAGGTGTTCATCCGCTCGATGGCCACCCGCGGCCACCTCGGCGGGCTCTCCTGGGCGGCGCCGCAGGCGCTGCGGGTGCTGGACGCGGCCGGCTGCGAGGTGATCCTGGTCGAGACCGTCGGGGTCGGCCAGTCCGAGGTCGAGGTCGCCGCCCAGGCCGACACCACCGTGGTGCTGCTGGCCCCCGGGATGGGCGACGGCATCCAGGCCGCGAAGGCCGGGATCCTGGAGATCGGCGACCTCTTCGTGGTCAACAAGGCCGACCGGGACGGTGCCGACGCCACCGCGCGGGAGCTCAACCACATGCTGGGCCTCGGCGAGGCCCGGGAGCCGGGGGACTGGCGCCCGCCGATCGTCAAGACCGTCGCGGCCCGCGGCGAGGGCGTGGACGAGGTGGTCGAGGCGCTGGAGAAGCACCGCGCCTGGCTGGAGGAGCACGGTGAGCTCGCTGCGCGCCGCCGCCGCCGGGCCGCCGAGGAGATCGTGGCGATCGCGCTGGCCGAACTGCGCGCCCGGATCGGCGACCTGCGCGGGGACCGGCACCTGGCGGCCCTGGCCGAGCGCGTGGCCGACGGCGCCCTCGACCCGTACGGCGCGGCCGACGAACTGGTCGCCGGCTTGACCGCGAGCTGAGCCCGCGCGCGGGAAGTCGGCCGGGCCGGCCTGACCGCGCGCGGGAACGACGAAGGGCCGGTCCCGGGGGACCGGCCCTTCGGTGCGGCAGGGCCTACGGCTTGCCGCGGAGGCCGCGGAGGTGCTCGGCGATGGGGGCGAGGGCCTCGTACATCTCGTCGAGCTGCTCCGGGGTGAAGCGGTCGATGAAGTGGGCCCGGACGCTGCGCACGTGGTCCGGGGCGACCTGCTGCATGGTCTCCCAGCCGTGCTCGGTGAGGTGGGCGTAGAGGCCGCGGCGGTCGCCGGGGCACTCCTGGCGCAGGACGAGGCCGGCGTTCTCCATCCGGGTGATCTGGTGGGAGAGGCGGCTCTTCGACTGGAGGGTGGCGGTCGCGAGGTCGGTCATGCGCATCCGGCGGTCCGCGGCCTCGGAGAGCACGACCAGGATCTCGTAGTCGTTGATCGCCAGGTTGTGCGGCTGGAGTTCACGGCTGAGCTGGTACTCCAGCAGCTTGGAGACCTCCAGATGGGCGCGCCACATCCGCTGCTCCCTGGCGGTCAGCCAGGGGGTCTCCTCCCCGGGCTGCGACGGCGGGTCGTCCGCAGTGTCGATCGTGTGCGTATCCATGGGACCCAGCATAGCCGATATAGTTCAATCTTGTACAAGTTTACAGGCCGAAACGTCGGCCGAGGTCGCCCAGGTTACCGAGGCCCGGCAGGTTCGGATTCCCGCCGCCGTGCCCGCCCGGCTGGGTCGGCACCCCGCCGACCGGCACTCCCGCCTCGGCGCCGACCTGTCCGACCGGCTGCTCCGCCATCAGCTTTTCACTCGATTGCAGCAGCACCTGGCCGGCGCCGATGAACTCGAACTGGTGCTCCTCGCCGGAGGCGCCGCCGAAGCCGGTCAGCCGCCGCAGGCCGCCGATCAGCCCGTGCATGTAGTCGTGGTCGTAGTGGTGGCACGGCGCCGGGCAGTCCGCCCAGCCGACCAGCGCCTGCGGGTCCACCCGGATCGGCGGCTCGACGAAGTGCACCGGGCCGTTGGAGGCGGCCACGAAGCGGCCGGTGCCGATCAGGGTCAGGAAGCCCGGGATGATCGACTGCTTGAGCCGCAGCGTCGGGTCGAAGGCCAGCAGGTTGCCGGAGCGGACGGTCAGGTTGCCCTCGGCCAGGTCGTACGAGTTGAGGTCGAACGCCCGGTCGGCCAGCAGCAGCTTGCCGCGGCCCTCGGCGATCACCCAGTCCGCCGCGTGCATCGGCGAGTTGAAGTGCTGCCCGAGCATCCGGTCGATCGCCCCGGCGCCGACGCCCCGGAAGGAGATGTCGCCGTAGTAGGCGACCATCTTGCCCTTCTGGAGGAAGTACGAGCCGTTCAGGTCGACCGAGAAGGCGTACGGGTTGACGTTGTCCCCGGCCGGCAGGCTGTGGGCGTCCCACACCACCGGGCCGGCGTCGCCCCCGCCGGTCGGCAGCGGGGCCACCGGTCCGCCGAACTGCTCCTGGGCGTACGGCTGTTGCTGGCCGTACGGCTGCTGGGGCTGCTGGGCCGGCGGGGGCGGCGGGTAGCCCTGCTGGGGGTGGCCGCCGGGCGGCGGCGGGTAGCCCTGCGGCGGGCCGTAGTTCGGCGGGGGCGGCGGGACCGCGAAGCCGGGCTGGGTCGGCTGGTTGTGCGGCGAGCCGTACGGGGGCTGCGGCGGGTAGGACATCAGAGCTTCTCCTCGCTCGCCTGGACGTACACCGCACCCTGCCCGGACAGTTCCAGCTGGAACGCCTCGCCCGAGCCGCGGCCGATCATGTCGCGCCACCCCAGCGCGGTGGACAGCTTGTTGCGGACGTCGCCGCGGTGCGCCACGTACGCCTGCGGGTCGACGTGCACCGGCTGGCCGGGGACGATCGGCAGCTCGAAGACGCCGCCGTGGGCCATCACCGCGACCGCGCCCTGGCCCTCCAGCTTGGTGGTGAACAGGCCCTGCCCGGTGACCTGGCCGCGGACCATGCCCATCACCCCGCCCTGCGAGCCCATGAACATGGTGGACTGCCGCAGCGTGCCCTCGAAGGCGAGCAGCCGGTCCGCCTCGACGTACAGGGTGTCGCCGAACAGGTCGATCACGTGGACGTGGTGGCCGCCGTGGCCGAACATCACCCGGCCCTGGCCCTCGACGGTCATCAGCGGGGTGTCCTCGTTGGCCACCCGGCGGCCGATCATCGACATCACGCCGCCCTGCCCGCCGGTGATGTTCGGCGTGAAGCGGACGTCGCCGCTGTACGCGAGCATCGCGCCGCGCTGGCTGAACAGCCGCTGCCCGG
The DNA here is from genome assembly GCF_044756065.1 of Kitasatospora sp. NPDC092039. Taxonomy (NCBI): domain Bacteria; kingdom Bacillati; phylum Actinomycetota; class Actinomycetes; order Kitasatosporales; family Streptomycetaceae; genus Kitasatospora; species Kitasatospora sp. NPDC092039. The sequence goes on from NZ_JBIVSD010000008.1 coordinate 236,632, forward strand.
GCACCACCTGGGCCTCGACCATCTTGCCGTTGATCTTCGTGAAGCCCATCAGACGTCGCCCCCGACGGTGACCTTCTCGGAGGGCTGGACGTACACCAGGCCCTCCCCGGTGAACTCGATCTGGACGGCCTCGCCGCCGCCCTCGCCGATGACGGTGGTCCAGCCGGCGCCCGACTTCAGGCTGCGCTGCAGGGTGCCGGTGTGCGCCACGTACGCCCCCGGGTCGACCCGCAGCGGCATGCCCTTGTCGACCCGCAGGATGACGGCGGGGCCGTTGGAGGTGACGGCCGCCCAGCCGTGGCCCTCCACCTTGGTGGTGAACAGGCCGTTGCCGGAGGACATGCCGTTGAGCCCGGTGAAGCTGGTGCCGGTGTGCAGGGTGCCCTCGGTGCAGAGCAGGTTGTCCGCCTCGACGTACAGCGTCTCGCCGTTCAGCCGGACCAGATTGATCTCGGTGGCCTTGTCGGCGAAGTAGCAGGTGCCCTGTCCCTTCACCTCCATGACCGTCATCTTCTCGCCGGTCAGCCTGCGGGTCACCATGCCGCGCAGGCCGTCCCCGCCGCCGGTCAGCTTCTTGAAGGCCATCTGCCCGGTGTAGGCGACCATCGAACCGTTTCGCGCCTTGACGGCGTCCCCGCCCAGCTCGACTGCGAGCACGCGGGATCCCTGGAGTCTGAACTGAGCCACGGCCGCAATCTAGCCGCTGCGGGCGTGACCCGGGGAGAGTGCGCGGGACAACTGGTACCGGGCTGCGACAAACGCGCCGGTCAGACTCCGGCGCGCGCCCCCCGTCCGGAGTGCGGAACGGTGCCGGCCGCCTGCTCGACCTCCAGCAGCGAGGCCGAGTGGCGCTCCGCCTCGAAGGCCGCCACGCCGCCGCGCAGCCCGAACAGGCGCTTGGAGAGCATGATCCAGAGCACCGCCGCGATGTTCAGCACCAGGGTGCAGACCTTCAGCGCGCTGACGTGGTGGCTCAGCTCGTAGCCCTCCAGCGGCAGGAAGGCCGCGGTGGCGACCACCGTCAGGTACTCGGCCCAGCGCTTGTTCAGCCAGAGGCCGACCGCCTCGACGATCTCGACCACCGCGTAGACGATCAGCGCGCCCGCGACGATCAGCAGGGTGCTCTTCCTGAACTCGAAGGTCTTGCGGATGGTCTCGACGACCGGGGCGTGTTCGAGGTCCCAGTGGAAATGGTCGGTGACCGGCTTGAAGACCGTGAGGTTCTCGTCGAACACCCGGTGCACCGCGTCCTGGCTGTTGGAGAACTTCCACACGGCCCAGGCGACCACGATGATCAGCAGTCCGCGCAGCACCCGCTCGACGGCCAGGAAGCGAAGGATGAACAGGTCCCGCAGCGCCTTGCCGCGCGGCACCAGCGGCGCGTCCCCGGCCGGGCCGGAGCCGTGCGGGTCGCCCAGCGCGAAGTCGCCGCAGCGCAGGCAGCGCCAGGCGTCGCCGAGGGCGGTCGTGGCGTGCAGCCGGGAGGCCAGCTCGGGCTCCGTCGGCGCGTAGGTGATGTGACCGCGCCTGGCGCAGGTCCTGCGGTCCCAGTCGAGCTCGAACATCTGCGGCTACCCCCGTGTGCGACGCGTCGGCGCCCGGATCGGTGGGCGCGCGGGCAGCAGGATAGGGGTTCCCGGCGGTCGGCGGCCGCGCTCGGCGGCGTTCCGGCACACAGCTGTGACAGGGCGGCCGGGCTCTGTGAGATGCGGCACGGAGGCCACCCCCGGCCGGGGGGCCGCACATGTGCTCGGTGATAATGGGCCGGAAGGCTTGTGAGTCGCTTCACAAGCGCGTCCGCGCCGCCGACCCCCGTATCGAGGTATCCAATCGTGAACAGCAGCGCCGTCCACCGCCTGCGCCTGGTCTCCGGCCCCGAAGGGGTCTCCTTCATCCTGCTGCTGATCTGCTCGGTGCTGAAGCGGACCACCTCGTTCGACGCCGTCCCGGTGATGGGCATGGTCCACGGCGTCCTGTTCATCCTGTACGTGGTCTTCTGGATCCAGGCCTGGCAGGCGCAGAAGTGGGACGCCAGGCGCGGCGTCCTGATGTTCGTGCTGGCGGTGCTGCCGACCGGCGGCTTCTTCGCCGAGCGGATGCTCGGCCGCGAGGAGCGGGGCGAGCCGAAGCCCGCCGCCGCCTGAGCCCCGGCTCCATCGTGGACGGTCGACAGGCTGCCACGGCCTCCTCTCCCAAAGGGCCGCGGCAGCCTGTCGCCGTTTCTTACCGGGGGTGGCTCGTCCCCTACCGGGGTGCCGTGCGGTGGGCGGCTAGTTGACGTTCACCGCGCTCCAGGCCGCCGCGACCGTCTTGTACTCGGTGCTGGTCGCGCCGTACAGGTCGGTGGCCGCCTTCAGGGTCGCCGCGCGGGCGGCCTTGTAGTTGGTGGTGGAGGTCATGTAGACGGTCAGCGCGCGGTACCAGATCGCGGCCGCCTTGGTCCGGCCGATGCCGGTCACCGTCGAGCCGTTGGAGGTCGGGCTGTTGTAGCTGACCCCGTTGATGACCTTCGCGCCGCTGCCCTCGGAGAGCAGGTAGAAGAAGTGGTTGGCGACGCCCGAGGAGTAGTGGACGTCCTTGTTGCCGACCGTGGAGGACCAGTTGTCGGCCGACGCGCCGTCCTTGGAGGGCTTGTCCATGTAGCGCAGCGGGGTGCCGTTGCCGTTGATGTTGAGCTTCTCGCCGATCAGGTAGTCACCCGGGTCGACGGACAGGTTGGCGGACCACTCGACCATGGTGCCGAAGATGTCCGAGGTGGCCTCGTTGAGGCCGCCGGACTCGCCGGAGTAGATCAGGCCGGCGGTGGCCGAGGTGACGCCGTGGCTCATCTCGTGGCCGGAGACGTCGATGGCGGTCAGCGGGTGGGTGTTGCTCGCGCCGTCGCCGTACGTCATGCAGAAGCAGGAGTCGTCCCAGAACGCGTTGACGTAGTTGGTGCTGTAGTGCACCCGGCTCGCGGCGCCGACCCCGTTGTTCTTGATGCCGTTGCGGCCGAAGGTGTTCTTGTAGTAGTCCCAGGTGGCCGCCGCGCCGAACTGGGCGTCCACGGCGGCGGACTCGCGGTTGGAGGGCAGGCCGTTGCCCCAGGAGTTGGTGGTGTTGCTGAACAGCGTGCCGCTGCCCGAGGTGCCGCCCTTGAGGTCGGTGGTGGACTGGTTGCCCCGGGAGGCGTCCTTCAGCTGGTAGGAGCTGCCGCTCTGGGTGGTGGTCAGCGTGACGGTGCCGACGTTGACGCCCTTGCCGGTGCCGGTGGCGGTCTGCACCTTCTCGTCGCTGGCGAGCAGCCCGCCGGTGGCGGCGTCGGTGATCACCTCCTGGCGGCTGGGGGTGCCGTCCGCGCGCTGGCCCTCGACCACGGTGCGGTGGGCGAGCCGCGGGGTGCCGTCGGCGGCCCAGACGACCAGCTCGGGCGCGCCGGCGCCGTCGATCCGGCTGAGCGCCGCCTCGTCCCGGTCGGCGGCGACGCCGACGGTCGCGCGCACCGCGGCGGTGGCCGCCTCGGCGGCCTGGGACGCGGCGAGGCCCGGAGTCAGGCTGGTCACCGCCAGCTGCCCGGCGAAGGCGCGGTCGACGGACTTCACCGAACCGTCGGCCTTCTGGTGGACGACCAGGTCGCCGCCGATCACGGGCAGGCCCGCGTAGGTCCGGTCGTACCGCAGGTGGCGGGTGCCGTCCCGGTCCACCACCACGTCCTTGGGCACCAGCTTCTCCTGGTCGCCGAGGGCGAGGGCCCGGGCGACGGGGGCGCTCTGCCCGGTGGCCAGCGCGAGCAGCGCGGACTGCTGCTGCGCCGGCGAGGGGGCGGCGGCCTGGGCGGGGACGGCGGCGATCTGGATGACGCCGGCCAGCAGGGCGGTGGCGGAGAGTACGGCTCCGACAGTCAGCTTTCGCTTCACGTGCGGGGGTTCCTTCCACGAGACCCGCGGGTGCGATGCGGGTGCGCCGCGTACCGGGGCGCCGGGGTTGGCACCTTGGGGGCGGTAGGGCGCGGACGTGCCGGTCCCGTGCGGCTTCTGAGACTCCGCCGGATGTGGGTGGGGCGGCGGAGGATCGGACGGGACTTGGTCAGAAGCATGACAATTGTCGGCAGGGATGGACAGGGCGCCTCCCGGATTGGCCAGGAACCGCCAGCGCCGGTACGGATGGTTCGGCTGCCGCCCGTTGCCCGGTTTCCGGTGGTTCGTCCCCCCTGGCGGGACTCCGCCAGCCGGACGGCCTTGACAGCCGTCGGGGACCGCGGACGGCCTCCGGCGGGGAACGGGCGGACGCCCGGGCCCTCCCTCGGGAGGCCCCGGGCGTCCGGTGCGCCGGTGCGGTGCGTCAGTTGACGTTGACGGCGGCCCAGGTCGCGGCGACCGCGTTGTACTCGGCGCTGTTCGCGCCGTACAGGTCCGTCGCCGCCTTGAGGGTGGCGGTGCGGGCACCCGCGTAGTTGGTGGTCGAGGTCATGTAGACGGTCAGGGCCTTGTACCAGATCTGCGCGGCCTTGTCCCGGCCGATGCCCGTGAGCGTCGAGTTGTTGTAGGTCGGGCTGTTGTAGCTGACGCCGTTGATGGTCTTGGCGCCGCTGCCCTCGGCGAGCAGGTAGAAGAAGTGGTTGGCGACGCCCGAGGAGTAGTGGACGTCCAGGCCGCCGACCGAGGACGACCAGTAGTCGGCCGAACGGCCGTCCTTGGACGGCTTGTCCATGTAGCGCAGCGGGGTGCCGTTGCCGTTGAGGTCGATCTCCTCGCCGATGAGGTAGTCCGGCTTGTCCGTGGAGAGGTTGGCGTAGAACTCGACCATGGTGCCGAAGATGTCCGAGGTGGCCTCGTTGAGGCCGCCGGACTCGCCCGAGTAGTTCAGGTTGGCGGTGGCCGCGGTGACGCCGTGGCTCATCTCGTGGCCGGCCACGTCCAGCTCGGTCAGCGGGTGGGTGTTGCTGGCGCCGTCGCCGTACGACATGCAGAAGCACTGGTCGGACCAGAAGGCGTTGACGTAGTTCTTGCCGTAGTGGACCCGGCTGGCGGCGCCGACGCCGTCGTTGCGGATGCCGTTGCGGCCGAAGGTGTTCTTGTAGAAGTCCCAGGTGGCCGACGCGCCGAACTGGGCGTCCACGGCGGCCGACTGGCCGTTGGCGACGGTGCCGTCGCCCCAGGCGTTGTCCGCGTCGGTGTAGAGCGTGCCCGAGCCGGAGGTGCGGTTCTTCATGTCGCTGGTGGACTGGCCGCCGCGGGAGGCGTCCTTCAGCGAGTAGCCGCCGGACACCTGGGTGGTGGTCAGGGAGACGTTGCCGACGAAGACGCCGTTGCCGGAGCCGGCCGCGGTCCGGACCTGCTCGTGGGCGGAGAGCACCTGGCCGGTCGCGGCGTCGGTCACCAGCAGCTGGCTGCTCGGGGTGCCGTCGGCGCGCAGGCCCTCGACCGTGGTCTGGTACGCCAGGCGCGGCGAGCCGTCGGCGGCCCAGACCACCAGCTTGGCGGCGCCGGTCTGGTGGACCTCGGTCAGCGGCGACTCGTCCTCGTCGACGGCGATGCCGACGGTGGACTGCACGGCGCCGGTCGCCTGGGCGGCGGCCTTGTCGGCGGGGATCTGCGGGGTGAGGCTCGGCAGGGCGATGGTGGCGCCGGTGGCCTTGTCCACGGAGGTGGTCGAGCCGTCGGCGCTCTGGTGCACCACCAGGTCACCGCCCAGGACCGGGAGGCCGGCGAAGGTGCGCTCGTAGCGGAGGTGGCGGGTGCCGTCGGCGTCCACCACGGCGTCCTTGGCCACCAGCTGCTCCTGGCCGCTCAGGGCCAGGGCGTGCGCCACCTTGCCGGCCTGGCCGTTGGCCAGGGCGATCAGGTCGGCGCGCTGCTGCGCGGCCCGGGAGTGCGGGGCGGGGTCCGCGACGGCCGCGGTGCTCACCTGGACGACACCGGTGAGCAGGGCGGTGGCGGAGAGTACGGCGACTGCGGCGAGCTTTCGCTTCACGAACGAGTCCTTCCGGGAAACCGCGAGCAGGCGCGGTCGCGCGGCGTTCCGGGGGCCGGGGCGGCACCTGAGGGGCGGAACGGGCGCTGACGTGCAGGCCCCGTGCGGTCGAAGCGGCTTCGCCACCGGTGGGTGGGGGTGGTGGCTGTCGAACGGGGTTGGCCGAAAGCATGACAATCGAGCACATTAAATGACAGGTCTTGCTCACGAATTGGCCAAGGTCCGCCAAGGCGAGGGCATGTGAACGGGCTGACAAAAGGGATGAATCGCTCGCCCTTGCAGCGGGTTACCGTCCGAACCGAAGCCTGGTGACGCGGCGCCGGGCCGATCCGGGGTCAACCCCGCCGCGACCGGGGCCCGTTGCCGAGCGTTCACACCACCGCAATGTCCTGGTATGGACCTGGCCGTCCGGTTGGCGGGTTCTCGCCACCTGCCGCGCTTGTCCACCATCAGGGACGCCTGGTACCGCGAACCCCCTGCGCCGGTACGGTAAGGAGGTGGCCAAGCCCCTCGCTCTCGACTTCGACCCGATCGCCCGCGCCGACGAGCTGTGGACCCGCCGTTGGGGCGGGGTCCCCTCGATGGCGGCGATCACCTCGATCATGCGCGCCCACCAGATCCTGCTGTCCCGGGTGGACGCGGTGCTCAAGCCGTACGGGCTGACCTTCGCCCGCTACGAGGCGCTGGTGCTGCTGACCTTCAGCCGGACCGGCGAGCTCTCGCTCTCCAAGGTCGGCGAGCGGCTCATGGTCCACCCCACCAGCGTCACCAACACCGTCGACCGCCTGCAGCGGGCCGGCCTGGTCGCCCGCCGCCCCAACCCGCTCGACGGCCGCGGCGTGCTGGCCGCGATCACCGACCGCGGCCGCGAGGTGGTCGAGGAGGCGACCCGGGAGCTGATGGCGATGGACTTCGGGCTGGAGGAGTACGACGCCGAGCAGTGCCGCCAGGTGTTCGATCTGCTCAGGCCGCTGCGGATCGCCGCGGGGGACTTCGCCGAGCGGGCCGAGGGGGCTGCGAAGCGGAGGAGGTGAAGGCGGCTACCCTCGTGTGAGCGGTGCGCGGATCCGGGCGTACCGGCCGATACTGCCGAGCGACGCGAGGAAGATCATGAAGGCGACCCCCCTGCTGGGCTGGTACCGGGGCCTGGCCGTTGCGACCGGTCTGGCACTGCTGGTGTTCTGCGGCTTCATGGTCGCGAAGTACGGCTTCGAGACCGCCGAGGGCGTGACCACGTACGTCGCGATGCTGCACGGCTACCTCTACATCGGGTACTTCGTGGTGACCTTCATGCTCGGGCAGAAGCTGAAGTGGCCGATGGGCCGGCTGGTGCTCACCCTGGCGGCGGGCTGCATCCCCTTCCTCTCCTTCGTCTTCGAGCGCAAGGTGGCCCGCGAGGCTGCCGAGAAGCTCCCGGCGGGCGCCGGCGCCCGCCAGCCGGCCGGGGTCTGAGCCCCGCCGCCCGCGCCTTCCGGAGCGCCCCTGCCCCGACCGGGGGAGGGGCGCTCCGGCGTTTGCGCGGCCGCTCCGCCGTGGGCGGCGGCCCGCGCTTCCCATCCGCGCTTCCGTCCGCCTGTGGCGACTGCGGCCCGGCTGCCATCGACAAGTAGTAGGACGTCCGAGTAAATTGTTAGGACGTCCTACTAGCTGTGCCGCCCCGTCGCCGTGGCGGCCGTACGGAGCGGAGTTCGGGGTCATGGACGCCGAGGAGATCGAGCGCGGCCGGCAGCGCTGGCAGCAGCGGTACGACAAGGCCCGCAAGCGCGACGCGGACTTCACCACCCTCTCCGGCGACGAGGTCGAGCCGGTCTACGGCCCGCCCGCCGGGCAGGCCTACGAGGGTTTCGAGCGGATCGGCTGGCCGGGCGAGTACCCGTACACCCGCGGTCTGCACCCGACCGGTTACCGGGGCCGCACCTGGACCATCCGGCAGTTCGCCGGCTTCGGCAACGCCCGGCAGACCAACGAGCGCTACCGGATGATCCTGGACGCGGGCGGCGGCGGCCTCTCGGTCGCCTTCGACATGCCCACCCTGATGGGCTACGACTCGGACGACGCCAAGTCGCTCGGCGAGGTCGGCCACTGCGGCGTGGCCATCGACTCGGCCGCCGACATGGAGGTGCTGTTCGACGGCATCCCGCTCGGCGAGGTCACCACCTCGATGACGATCAGCGGCCCGGCCGTGCCGATCTTCTGCATGTACCTGGTCGCCGCCGAGCGCCAGGGGGTGGACCCGGCGGTGCTCAACGGCACCCTCCAGACGGACATCTTCAAGGAGTACATCGCGCAGAAGGAGTGGCTCTTCGCCCCCGAGCCGCACCTGCGCCTGATCGGCGACCTGATGGCCTACTGCGCCGAGGGCATCCCCGCGTACAAGCCGCTGTCGGTCTCCGGCTACCACATCCGCGAGGCCGGTGCGACGGCCGCGCAGGAGCTGGCGTACACCCTCGCGGACGGCTTCGGCTACGTCGAGCTGGGCCTGTCCCGCGGCCTGGACGTGGACGTCTTCGCGCCCGGCCTGTCCTTCTTCTTCGACGCGCACCTGGACTTCTTCGAGGAGATCGCCAAGTTCCGCGCCGCGCGCCGGATCTGGGCCCGCTGGATGCGCGACCGCTTCGGCGCCAAGACGGACAAGGCGCAGTGGCTGCGCTTCCACACCCAGACCGCCGGCGTCTCGCTGACCGCGCAGCAGCCGTACAACAACGTGGTCCGCACCGCCGTCGAGGCGCTGGCCGCGGTGCTCGGCGGCACCAACTCGCTGCACACCAACGCCCTCGACGAGACCCTGGCGCTGCCCTCCGAGCAGGCCGCCGAGATCGCCCTGCGCACCCAGCAGGTGCTGATGGAGGAGACCGGCGTCGCCAACGTGGCCGACCCGCTGGGCGGTTCCTGGTACGTCGAGGCGCTGACCGACCGGATCGAGCAGCAGGCCGAGGCGATCTTCCAGCGGATCCTGGACAAGGGCCGCGAGGACCACGAGATCGGCCCGATCACCTCCGGCATCCTGCGCGGCATCGAGGAGGGCTGGTTCACCGGGGAGATCGCCGAGGCGGCCTTCCAGTACCAGCAGGGCGTGGAGAAGGGCGAGAAGCGCGTGGTCGGCGTCAACTGCCACCCGCGCAGCGTCACCCCGGAGCTGGAGATCCTGCGGGTCAGCCACGAGGTCGAGCGCGAGCAGGTCCGGGTGCTCAAGGAGCGCAAGGCGGCCCGTGACGAGGCGGCCGTCCGGGCCGGGCTGGACGCCATGCTGGCAGCGGCGCGCTCGGGCGAGTCGATGATCCCGCCGATGCTGGACGCGGTGCGCGCCGAGGCGACGCTGGGCGAGATCTGCAACGCGCTGCGGGAGGAGTGGGGGACGTACCGGGAGAACGCGGCGTTCTGATCCGCTGGCCCGCTGACCTGACCCGCTGACCCGCTGACCCGCGCAGGCCGCCCGTACGGGATTCCGTACGGGCGGCTCCGCCGTGCCCGGGCGGTCAGCCGGCGATGAGCGGGCCGAGCAGCAGGTCGGTGAAGCGGCGGGTCCACTCGGCGGTGATCGGCTCGCCGCTGACCAGGACGCGGTGCTCGACGGTGCCCGCGATGGTGTCGAAGATGATGTCGACCTCCTCGCGGGCCGCCGCGGCGTCGGTGTCCGCGTCGAGCTCGCCGCGCGCCTGGGCGGCCGCCCGGCCCTGGCGGACCAGCCGCTTCTGCGGGTCCACGATGGACTCCCGGATCCGGCGCCGCAGCTGCCGGTCCCGGGTGCCCTCGGCGAACAGCGCGAGCAGCGCGGCCTGGGTCTCCGGGCGGGCCAGCAGGTCGGCGAACTGGGTCACCACGGCCTCGATGTCGGCCCGCAGGCTGCCGAGGTCGGGCATCTCCAGCTCGTCGAAGAGGCTGGCGACGGCGTCCACCACGAGCTCGTTCTTGGACGGCCAGCGGCGGTAGAGGGTGGTCTTGGCGACCCCGGCGCGGCTCGCCACGTGGCCCATGGTCAGTCCGCCCCAGCCGAGTTCGGCCAGCGCCTCGCGGGTGGCGTCGAGGATGGCGCGGTCGGCGGCGGCGCTGCGCGGGCGGCCCTTGGCCCGGATGATCCCTGCGGGCTCCGCGGCCGCCGGGACCCGGGCCGTCGGGGCCTGGTCGGAACAGGCCTGGTCCGGGCTCTCCGGGCTGTCCGGGCTCGCTGGGGGCTGGGCGGCCGGCACCGGGCCTCCTTGCGCTTTACCGGTAAGTAACTTGGGTGGGGCTGGTAACGGTAGCGACTGTTCCCCCGTTCGGGGAGCGGGGCACCCCGGGAAAGTGGGGCAGGTCACGTCCCCGAACCGCCGGTGGGGCTTGCGGGCGGGGCACCGGCTCCAGTTACGCTACGACTCGTAGCGAAAGCAGTGACAACCAGGCGCCGCCTCCTGTGGGACGGGAGCGGCGCGGGCGCGGGTGGGGATCCGCGCCGAACGGTCCAGGCTACCGGGGGAGGGGCACCGCGCCCGGGAATCCGCACCGCGCGGCCCGCGCGGGGCGACTTTCCGGAGGTTGGTGCCCGCGAGCAGCGCGGACGGGGGAGGATGGTGCCATGCAGCCACGGAATTCGCGTCTCAACAGCTCCGCCCTGCGCGGCGCGGTCGACCTCGCCGCAGTGAAGGCGGCCGGCGAAGCCGCCCAGAAGGCCGAGCAGGCCCGGGCCGAGCGGGCCCGTCAGGCGGCGGCCGCCGAGTCGGCCGGAGCGGCCCCGGCCCAGTCCGCCTTCCAGCTCGTCATCGACGTCACCGAGGACGACTTCGAGACCGAGGTCGTCCAGCGCTCCACCGAGGTGCCGGTCGTCATCGACTTCTGGGCCGAGTGGTGCGGGCCCTGCAAGCAGCTGAGCCCGGTCCTGGAGGGGCTGGCCGAGGAGTACGCCGGCCGCTTCGTGCTCGCCAAGATCGACGTGGACGCCAATCCGCTGCTCTCCCAGCAGTTCGGCATCCAGGGCATCCCGGCCGTGATGGCCGTGGTCGCCGGCCAGCTGGTGCCGCTCTTCCAGGGCGCGGAGAGCGCCGCCAACGTCCGCAAGATCCTGGACCAGCTGATCCTGGTCGCCGAGCAGCGCTTCGGCGTGTCCGGCGGCGCGGGCGCCCCGGGCGGGGCCGCCCCCGCCGCCCCGCAGCGTCCCGAGGACCCGGCGCTGTCCGCCGCGCACGACGCGCTGGACGCCGGTGACCTGGGCGGCGCCATCCAGGCGTACCGGAACGTGCTGGCCGACGAGCCGGGCAACACCGAGGCCAAGCTGGGCCTGGCCCAGGCCGAGCTGCTGAAGCGGATCGAGGGCCTGGACCTCCAGGCCGTCCGGGCGGCGGCCGCCGCCGACCCGAAGGACGTCGAGGCCCAGCTCAAGGCGGCCGACCTGGACCTGGTCGGCGGTCACGTCGAGGACGCCTTCGGACGCCTGGTCACCACGGTCGGGCGGACGGCCGGCGAGGACCGGGACGCCGCCCGGCTGCGCCTGCTGGAACTGTTCGAGGTGATCGGCCCGGAGGACCCGCGGGTCGTCGCGGCCCGTACGGCGCTGGCGCGCGTGCTGTTCTGAGCCCGGTTCGGGCCCAGGCCCGACCCGGCGCCGGCTCGGTTCCGCGGCGGGTTCGGGCCAGGTGCCTGGCACGGGGGATGACCTGCGGTGTCGCCGGGTGATTTGGCGACAATCCGGTCAACCGCCCAGAGGTTTACCAAATCTTGATTTCACCCGTGGATGGTCACGTCATGTGACCGTCCACGGGTGTTTCGCTTCTGTTTCCGGCGGATTTCGCCGTCACGTTTCCTTCAAGTCGTCACGCAGGGTGCACTTCGGGCCGATTCCATGATCAATGCCACCCAGTGTTGGATTACCCGTCAGTAAGGCACCCCTTGTGCTTCGCCCGGGATTCAAGCACGATCGGCCACGCCCGGTCCCGGGCTCCACGGCCCCCGACCCCGGTCGGTCACGCGGAGTGCGGGATCCCCACCGGGTGATCCGTCGGCCCCGGCCGGCGGGAGGGAGGGCAGGGGGGTATCCGCGGTCCCACGGCGGTTCCTGTCCTTCGACCGGCCGCGCGGCCCTGCGCGGTCGCTGGTTGTCGCTCGGGGGTGATCGCCGATGTCGTCGGTCCTGCCCGCCGCCCCGCAAGGACGGCCGGTGCTTGGACGGGAGGCCCGCTGCACGCAGGCCGTTCCCGCGTCCGACGACGCCCAAGGCGCTCTCCGCTACCGAGGACGTAGCTCTCTCCCATCCCAGGCCCCCACCGGTGCGGGACGCACCGCCGGGGAGCCGGAGATGTACGTCCTAGAAGGAGGACTCGCATGTCCCAGACCTACGGCAAGACCCGCTGGAAGCGCTTCGCCCTGGTGATGGTGCCGAGCGTCGCGGCCACCGCGATGGTGGGCGTCTCGATCGCCAACAGCGCGCTCGCCGCCTCGTTCAGCATCTCCGGCCAGCAGTTCAAGGTGAGCACCTCTCACCTGCACGGCACCAACTTCGCCCAGTTCGGCACCGTCGACATGGAGGCCAACGGCACGCCGCACCCGGTCGCCGTCTCGGCCTTCGACCACGCCGACATCGAGAACCTGTGCCAGTCGGTGGTGACCGACCTGTCCGGCTTCGGCCTCGGGAAGATCACCCTCCAGCTGAACGCCGGTACCGAGGCGGGCAAGCCGGTCCAGGCCGACAACCTGCTGATCGACCTGGAGCAGCTGAAGGCGGACGCGACCTTCACCAACATCAACATCGGCCAGGACGCCTCCACCCTCGCCGGCTCGGCGACCCAGGGCTGGTCGCCCCACGCGGCCGTCCAGAAGGCGACCGGGAACAAGGGCCTGCCGACCGGTGCCACCGGCTTCGCCCAGGCCGCCAAGGAGGCCGACCTGACCGGCGTCCAGCAGACCGCCCGGGCCACCTCTGCCGGAACGTTCAAGCTGAACGGCCTGAACCTCTCCCTCAAGAGCGGCGACGGCAAGGGCAACGAGTGCTTCTGAGCCTCGCCTGACGGCGCGCCGGACGGCGTGCCCGAGTGACGGCCCGGGGCCGGGGGCGGTGACAGACCGCCCCCGGCCCACCCCCATTGTTCTTCCCTCGTAGCGACGTCGAGGAGCTGCACCATGTCCAGCGCAACGGTCGAGACGCGGCCCCGCCAGCAGAACCCCGTCGGGTGGCTCTGGCGGCACTTCCGTGAATTCCGCCGCACCAGGCCCTTCTGGGGCGGACTGCTGGCCATGATCGCCGGCGTTCCGATCCTCTACTTCCCCTACGCCCACCTGTCGTTCGGCGGCCTGACCATCGCGATGTCCACCACGGCCGGCGCGGGGTCGCTGATCATCGGGATCCTGATGGTCATCCTCGGGCTGACCGCCTGGTTCCAGCCCGCGGTACGGGTCTTCGCCGGCATCGCGACCATCCTGCTGACGCTGGTGTCGATCCCGGTCTCCAACCTCGCGGGCTTCGGCCTGGCGCTGCTTCCGGGCCTGATCGGCGGCGGGCTGATGGTCTCCTGGGCGCCGCTGCCGGAGCCCACCGCCGGGTCGGCGGCCAAGGGCCGACGCCGCCGGGCCAAGGGTGCCGACGGCGCCGCGGCCGGGAACGCCGTGGCGCAGAGCGTCGCCACCGCGCCGGCCGTCGAGGCGCCGACCGCCGAACTGCCCGTCCAGGGCACGCCGCAGGCCGCCGAGACCGCTGTCGAGAACGCCGCCGGCCCGGCCGACGAGGCCGCCGTCCCGAAGCAGGGCGGAGCCGTGGAGCAGGAGGAGGCACGGTGACCGGGCCGGCCGAGCAAGCCGACGGCACGACCGTCCCCGCGCCGCGCTCCGGCCGGCACGCGGCCCCGCGCACGTCCGTCCGGGTCCGGCTGAGAGGCCGGGCGCTGGCGATGGCGGCGGTGCCGACCGCGCTGCTGATGGCCGCCGCCTACACGCCCAACCCGGCGGTCGCCGAGTCCGCGGCGGGCAAGCCCTGCGGCACCGCGCCGGCCGTCGTGCCGGACGTCGCGCCGATCGAGACGCCGGTGCCCAAGAGCGAGCTGCCCGAGCCGCCGCCGGGCCCGTCCACCGCGCCGGGTACGGCCCCGACCGCCGCGCCCCCGGCCGGCCCGTCCACCGACCCGGGCTCGGTGCCCGCCCAGACGCCGCCCAGCGCGCCCGCGCAGCAGCCCACCTCGCCGGTCAAGCCGCCGGCCGCCGGGGCGGCCACCCCGTCCGCCGAGCAGTCCGCCGCCCGTTCCGCCGCCACCGGCGACGCGGCCGTGTCGGGCGCGGTCCACCAGGGCACCGCCACCGGGACCGGTACGGTGTCCCAGGCCGGGCTGATCGACGACCTGGTCGGCGGCATCACCCGGCTGTTCAACCCGGACGGTTCGCCGAGCAGCCCCGCCCCGGCCACCACCCCGGCGGCGCCCACCACCCCGGCGGCGCCCACCACCCCGGCCGCCCCGCCCGCCCCCGCCCCGCGTACGGGCACCGCGGACCAGCCCGCCCAGCCGCAGGCCCCGGCTGCCGCCCAGCAGGCCGCGCCGCCCGCGGCCCAGCCGGCCGCCGGCCGGCCCTCGCCCACCGCGACGCCGAGCGGCAGGGCGAGCACCAGGCCGGCGCCCTCCGCGGACGCCGGGCCGACGCCGTCGGCGACGCCCTCCGCGGGCGCCTCCGGCACTGCGTCCGCCACGCCCACCGAGAACCCCAACTGCGATGTGGACGCCCGCGGCCTGACCGCCGGGGCGGCCGCCGCCGGGCACGTCGTCCCGGAGCAGAACTGGACCCTGAAGACCAGTCGGCTCGCCCTGCACGGCGCGGCCTTCCACGGCGTCTACGACGTGAAGACCCCGACCAGGACCAAGCGCGTGCTGAAGTTCGTGGTCGACAGCGTGGACATCGACAACCTCGACATGTCGACCCTGGAGGGCAACGGCGTCACCTTCCACGTCCAGGGCGCCCCGGGCTCCACCTCGACCATGCGCCAGGGCCCGGTCACCATGTACGTGGAGCGGCTGTCCGGCCACCTCTCCAAGGTGCTCGGCCTGCCGATCCCGATCGACCTGGGCGAGATCACCCTCACCCCGGACACCCTGCCGCGCTGGCTGTACGACCTGATCGGCGCCATCCCGATCCCGCTGGACCTGGAGCTGACCGGCGTCACCGCCAAGCAGGCCGGCCAGTTCGGCGGCACCCTGCACATCCCGGGGATGCACCTGTTCAACGACGACGCCCCCTACAGCGACAAGTGAGCGGGGGCCGACGCCGAAACGCCCGTGGGGCGGCCCTCCCGGAGGAGGACCGCCCCACGGGCGTTCGGGCCTGACGGGTGCTCACTCGCCCCGGGTGCCCAGGTGGTGCACCTGCACCATGTTGGTGGTGCCGGGGATGCCGACCGGGACACCGGCGGTGACGATGACGGTGTCGCCCTCGTCGAGCCGGCGCATCCGCAGCAGCTCCCGGTCGACCTGCGCGACCATCGCGTCGGTGGTGGCCACCTGCTCGGTCACGTACGCCTCGACGCCCCAGCTCAGCGAGAGCTGGTTGCGGGTGGCGGAGTCCGGGGTGAAGGCGATCACCGGGATCGGCGAGCGGTAGCGGGACAGCCGGCGGGCGGTGTCACCGGACTTGGTGAAGGCGACCAGCGCCTTGCCGTCCAGGAAGTCGCCCAGCTCGCACGCGGCGCGGGCGACCGAGCCGCCCTGGGTGCGCGGCTTGCGGCCCGGGTTGAGCGGCTGCAGGCCCTGGGAGACCAGCTCCTCCTCGGCCTTCTCGCAGATCCGGCTCATGGTGCGGACGGTCTCGACCGGGTACTTGCCGACGCTGGACTCGGCGGAGAGCATCACCGCGTCGGCACCGTCCAGGATGGCGTTGGCGACGTCGGAGACCTCGGCGCGGGTCGGGCGCGAGGCGTGGATCATCGACTCCATCATCTGGGTGGCGACGATGACCGGCTTGGCGTTGCGGCGGGCCAGGGTGATCAGCTGCTTCTGGACCAGCGGCACCCGCTCCAGCGGGTACTCGACGGCCAGGTCGCCGCGGGCGACCATGATGGCGTCGAAGGCGAGGACGATCTCCTCCATGGCCTCGACGGCCTGCGGCTTCTCGATCTTGGCGATGACCGGCACCCGGATGCCGACCTCGTCCATGACCTCGTGGACGTCCTTGATGTCGTCCGCGTTGCGGACGAAGGACAGGGCGATCATGTCGACGCCCAGGCGCAGCGCGAAGCGCAGGTCGTCCTTGTCCTTCTCGGACAGTGCGGGCACGTTCACGGCCGCGCCGGGCAGGTTGATGCCCTTGTTGTTCGAGAGCACGCCGCCCTCGACCACCACGGTCCTCACCCGCGGGCCGTCGACGCTGACGACCTCCAGGGCGATGACGCCGTCGTTGATCAGGATCGGGTCGCCGGGCTTCACGTCGCCGGGCAGGCCCTTGTAGGTGGTGCCGCAGATGTGCTGGTCACCGGGGACGTCCTCGGTGGTGATGGTGAACTCGTCGCCGTTGTCGACGGTCACCGGGCCGTTGGCGAAGGTCGCCAGACGGATCTTCGGACCCTGGAGGTCGGCAAGGACGCCGATGGCCTTGCCGGTGTCCTCCGAGACCTGGCGGACCTTGCGGTACCGCTCCTCGTGGTCCGCGTGGTTGCCGTGGCTCATGTTCAGTCGGGCGACGTTCATGCCCGCCTCGACGATGGCCTTCAGCTGTTCGTAGGAGTCCGTCGCCGGACCCAGGGTGCAGACAATTTTCGCTCGGCGCATATGGATCAGTCTATCCGTTCGTGTTATAGGTGCATTCGGCACGCACCGGGAGGAATCGCCGACGAATGGTTCCGAGGAGTGAGACGGTTTCGTGTCAGTCCTCGGACTCCCGGCGTTCCCGGTGCACCAGCGCGAAGGCCTGTCGGGCGATCTCCAGCTCCTCGTCGGTGGGCACCACGGCGACCGCCACCCGGGCGTACTCGGGGGAGACGATCCGGGCCTCGCCGGACCGCACCGAGTTCAGCTCCGGGTCGACGGCGATGCCCAGTTCCTCCAGTCCCGCGGTGGCCGCCGCGCGCACCGGGGCCGCGTTCTCCCCGACGCCCGCGGTGAACGCGATCGCGTCCACCCGGCCCAGCACCGCGTAGTAGCCGCCGATGTACTTGCGCAGCCGGTGGACGTACGAGTCGAACGCCAGCTTCGCGTCCGCGTCACCCTCGTCGGCCCGGCGCATGATCTCGCGCATGTCGTTCTCGCCGCACAGCCCGCGCAGGCCGCTGCGGCGGTTGAGCAGGTCGTCGATCTCGTCCACGGACAGCCCGCCGACCCGGTGCAGGTGGAACACCACGCCGGCGTCGATGTCGCCCGAGCGGGTGCCCATGACCAGGCCCTCCAGCGGGGTCAGGCCCATCGAGGTGTCCACGCAGCGGCCGCCGGCGACCGCCGAGGCGGAGGCGCCGTTGCCCAGGTGCAGCACGATCACGTTGACCTCGGCCGGGTCCTTGCCGAGCAGCCGGGCGGTGGCCCGCGAGACGTACTGGTGCGAGGTGCCGTGGAAGCCGTATCGGCGCACCCGGTGCTGGTCGGCGACGGCCCGGTCGATCGCGTACCGGGCCGCGTACTCGGGCATCGAGGCGTGGAAGGCGGTGTCGAAGACGGCCACCTGCGGGAGGTCGGGGCGCAGCGCGCGGGCCACCTCGATGCCGGTGATGTTGGCCGGGTTGTGCAGGGGTGCGACCGGGATCAGCCGGCGGATCTCCTTGAGCACCTCGTCGGTGATCACCGTCGGCTCGGTGAACCGCAGGCCGCCGTGCACCACCCGGTGGCCGATCGCGGCCAGCTCGGGGGAGTCCAGCCCGAGGCCGTCGGCGGACAGCTCCTCGGCGACGGCCTTGAGCGCGGCGGCGTGGTCCGGGAAGACCTGGACGGCCTCGCGCGGCCCGCCGGTGCGCGGGGTGTGCACCAGCCGCCCGCCGGCCTCGCCGATCCGCTCCACCAGCCCGGAGGCCAGCGCGGCCCCGTCCAGCATGTCGATCAGCCGGTACTTCACCGACGAGGAGCCGGCGTTCAGGACGAGAACGCGGGTACCTTCAGTCATGCGCCGGGCTCCTTGCTGTCCGACTCGTGGTTCTGGGCCTGGATGGCGGTGATCGCGACGGTGTTGACGATGTCCTGCACCAGCGCCCCGCGGGAGAGGTCGTTGACGGGCTTGCGCAGCCCCTGCAGCACCGGGCCGACCGCGACCGCGCCGGCCGAGCGCTGGACGGCCTTGTACGTGTTGTTGCCGGTGTTGAGGTCCGGGAAGACCAGCACGGTGGCCCGTCCGGCCACCGCGGAGCCCGGCAGCTTGGTGGCCGCGACGTGGGCGTCCACCGCCGCGTCGTACTGGATCGGGCCCTCCACCAGGATGTCCGGCCGCAGCTCGCGGACCAGCTCGGTGGCCTTGCGGACCTTGTCGACGTCCGCGCCGGAGCCGGAGGTGCCGGTCGAGTACGACAGCATCGCGACCCTCGGCTCCACCCCGAACTGGGCGGCGGTGGCGGCCGCCTGGATGGCGATGTCGGCCAGCTGCTGGGCGTCCGGGTCGGGGTTGACCGCGCAGTCGCCGTACACCAGCACCTTGTCGGCCAGGCACATGAAGAAGACCGAGGAGACGATCGAGGCGCCCGGCGAGGTCTTGATCACCTCGAAGGCGGGCCGGATGGTGGCGGCGGTGGAGTGCACCGCGCCGGAGACCATGCCGTCCGCGATGCCCTCCTGGACCATCAGGGTGCCGAAGTACGAGACGTCGGTGACCACGTCCAGGGCCAGCTCGACGGTCATCCCCTTGTGGGCGCGCAGCCTCGCGTACAGCTCGGCGAACTGGCGGCGCAGCGGGCTGGTGGCCGGGTCGACGATCCGCACCCGGGCGCGGTCGGCGGCCGGGGCCTCGGCCGGGAGGTCGATGCTCAGGCTCGCGGCCTTGCGGCGGACGGCGTCCACGTCGCCGAGCAGGGTGAGGTCGCAGATGTTGCGGCGCAGCAGGATCTCGGCGGCGCGCAGCACCCGCTCCTCGGTGCCCTCCGGCAGCACGACGTGCCGGCGGGCGGCCCGGGCGCGCTCCAGCAGCTCGTGCTCGAACATCATCGGGGTGACCCGCTCGGACCGGCCGACCTCGATGCGGTCGGTCAACTCGACGGTGTCGACGTGCAGTTCGAACAGGCCGAGGGCGATCTCGGCCTTCCGGGGGCTGGCCGAGGTGAGCTTGCCCTCCAGGTGGGTCAGATGGGCGGCGGTCGGCCAGCTGCCCTCGGGGACGACCGCGACCGGGGTGCCGGGGGCGAGCCGGGCGGCCAGCGCCATCACGTTGGGGCCGGGGTGCTGGCCGAGCGTCAGCAGCACGCCGGCGATCGGCGGGGCGCCGGCGGCGTGCGCGGCCAGCGAGCCGATCACCAGGTCGGCGCGGTCCCCGGGGGTGACCACCAGGGCGCCCTCGGTCAGCGCGTCCAGGAAGGTGGGCAGCATGGCGCCGCCGAAGACGTAGCCGCGCACGTCCCGGGCGAGGCCGGCGGCGTCCCCGAGCAGCACCTCGGCGCCGGTCGCCTCGACCAGCTGTGCGACGGTGGGCGCGGCCAGCGCCGGCTCCTCCGGGATGACGTAGGCGGGGATCGGCAGCTTCTCGCCGAGGGTGCGCTGGATCCGCTGCTTGGCGCCCGGGGCGACCCGGTTGGCGATCATCGCCAGCGTCTCGCAGCCGAGGTCGGTGTACGCCCGGTGGGCGTTGCGGACCTCGGCGGTCACCGTCTCGGCGTCCGCTCCGTGCCCGCCGACCACCGGCAGCACGGCGGCGCCGAACTCGTTGGCCAGCCGGGCGTTGAAGGCCAGTTCGTCCGGGATGCCGGTGTCGGCGAAGTCGGTGCCGAGCACCAGCACCGCCTGGCAGCGCCGCTCCAGCGCGTGGAAGCGGTCGACCAGGACGGAGACCAGCTCGTCCTGCCCGTGGGCGGCCTGCAGCGCGGCGGCGTCCTCGTAGGTGAGGCCGTACAGCTCGGTGCCCGGGAGGTCGAGCCGGTACCGCGCGCGCAGCAGCTCGACGACGTGGTCCGACCCCGACTCGCCGGGCGAGGCCGCGTGCACCAGCGGACGGAAAACCCCGACCCGGTCCACCTGGCGGGTGAGCAGTTCCATGACCCCGAGTTCGACCGCCTGTCGGCCGTCCCCCCGGTCGATGCCGGTCACGTACACGCTGCGCGCCACGTGGGTGTCTCCGTCCCGTCGTCTCGGAAAGTGGTCATATCGACCATACCTTCGCACCCCGAACGACCGGCCGCGAGCAGAGGGGCGGAGCTCGGGCAAGGGGCGGAGGTCCCGCCCGGGTGCGCGTCCGGCGGGGCGGGCACCCGGGGCCGCCCGGCGCGTGGCCGAGCGGCCCCGGGCGGGCGGGCCCTCAGCGCACCGGGCGGAGCCAGACCGTGGCGAGCGGGGGGAGGACCAGTTCGGCGGAGCGGGGCTGGCCGTCCCACTCCACCGGCTCGGCCTTGACCGGGTGGGAGTTGCCGGTGCCGCTGCCGCCGTACTCCTCGGCGTCGGTGTTCAGCACCTCCTCCCACAGCTGCTCGCGGCCCGCCAGCCGGGGCAGGCCGACCCGGTGGCCGTGCCGGACGACCGGCGAGAAGTTGCAGACCGCGACCAGCGGCGAGCCGTCGGCCGCGTACCGGACGAAGGAGAGCAGGTTGTCCTCGGCGGCGCCGCCGTCGAGCCAGCGGAAGCCGTCCGGGACGGTGTCCAGCTCCCACAGCGCCGGGGTGTCGAGGTAGCGCCGGTTGAGGTCGCGGACCAGTCGGCGCACCCCGAGGTGGTCCTCGTGGGCCGGCCACTGCTCGTCGAGCACCCACCACTGCGGGCCCTGCTCGTGGTCCCACTCCGCGCCCTGGGCGAACTCCTGCCCCATGAACAGCAGCTGCTTGCCCGGGTGGGACCACATGAAGCCCAGGTAGGCGCGGTGGTTGGCGCGCTGCTGCCACCAGTCGCCGGGCATCTTGGAGACCAGCGCCTGCTTGCCGTGCACCACCTCGTCGTGCGAGATCGGCAGGACGTAGTTCTCCGAGTAGGCGTACACCATCGAGAAGGTGATCTCGTTGTGGTGGTACTTGCGGTGCACCGGCTCCTTGGACATGTAGACCAGCGAGTCGTGCATCCAGCCCATGTTCCACTTCAGCCCGAAGCCGAGGCCGCCGGCGTCGGTGGGGCGGGTGACCCCGTCCCAGGCGGTGGACTCCTCGGCGACGGTCACCACGCCCGGGCAGCGCCGGTAGACGGTGGCGTTCATCTCCTGGAGGAAGGCGGCCGCGTCCAGGTTCTCCCGGCCGCCGAACCGGTTGGGTGTCCAGGCGCCGCCCTCGCGGGAGTAGTCGAGGTAGAGCATCGAGGCGACGGCGTCCACCCGCAGGCCGTCGACGTGGAACTCCTCGCACCAGTACACCGCGTTGGCGACCAGGAAGTTGCGCACCTCCTTGCGGCCGTAGTCGAACTCCAGCGTCCCCCAGTCCGGGTGCTCGGCGCGCAGCGGGTCGGCCGGCTCGTACAGCGGCTCGCCGTCGAAGCGGGCGAGCGCGAAGTCGTCCTTGGGGAAGTGCGCGGGCACCCAGTCGACGATCACGCCGATGCCGTGCCGGTGCAGGGTGTCCACCAGGTACCGGAAGTCGTCGGGGCCGCCGAGCCGGGCGGTGGGGGCGTAGTAGCCGGACACCTGGTAGCCCCAGGAGCCGCCGAAGGGGTGCTCCATCACCGGCATGAACTCCACGTGGGTGAAGTTCAACTCCTTGAGGTAGCCCGGCAGTTCCTCGGCGATGGCGCGGTAGGTGGTGAGCTCGGGGCGCCAGGACGGCAGGTGCAGCTCGTACACCGACATCGGCGCCCGGTGGTGCGCGGCGCGGGCCCGGCGGGCCATCCACTCGCCGTCCTGCCACGCGTAGTCGGAGGAGGTGACCACCGAGGCGGTTCCGGGCGGGCACTGCGCGGCCCGGGCGAGCGGGTCGGCCTTGTCCAGCACCCAGCCCTGCCGGGTGTGCACCTCGTACTTGTAGCAGGCGCCCTCGGCGAGGCCGGGGACGAACAGCTCCCAGATCCCGGACGAGCCGAGCGAGCGCATCGGGTGCCCGGTGCCGTCCCAGTGGTTGAAGTCGCCGATCAGCCGCACCCCGACGGCGTTCGGCGCCCAGACCGCGAAGGCGGTGCCGGGCACCCCGTCGACGGTGCGCGGGTGCGAGCCGAGCGCCCGCCACAACTGCTCGTGCCGGCCCTCGGAGATCAGGTGCAGGTCGAGCTCGCCGAGGGTGGGCGCGGCGCGGTAGCCGTCGTGCTGGCGCAGCGGTTCGCCACCGGGGTACGTCACCAGCAGGGTGTACTCCGGCGGCTCGCCGCCGGCCACCAGGCCGGTGAACAACCCACCCTGCTGGTGGGTGAGTTCGGCCGGGCCGTGGGCGGTCTCGACGACCACCCGCTCGGCGAACGGGCGCAGCACCCGGATCGCGGTGCCGCCGTGCACCGGGTGCGCGCCGAGCAGGGCGTGCGGGTCGTGGTGCTGCCCGCCCACCAGCCGGTCGACCTCGGCCGGCGGCAGCGGCGCCTCGGGCAGCCGCAGCGCCCCGGCGGGGGCGGGTCGCCCGCTCCCCGCGGGCCCCCCGGCCGCGGGCGGTCGGGCGGTCGGGGGCTCCGGTCCGGTGCCGGTGCCGGTGCCGGTGCCTCCCTCCTCCGCGGTCGCCCGGCGGGCCGCGCGCTCGCGGCCGGCGCGTCCTTCGGCCGCCCGCCCTCCGGCGGGGAGCGGTCCGGCCAGGAAGGTGGCCGGCACGGGGCGGGTGGGGCGGCCGGTCGGGTCGATCGGCGTCACGGCGGGTCCTCCTGGGACGGGGTGGTCGGGGCCTGCGGACGGGACGGGAAGCGGGGGTCAGACGGACAGGGCCAGCCGGTTGATCGCGGCCAGTGGGATCGGCAGCCAGCTCGGCCGGTGCCGGGCCTCGTAGACCACCTCGTACACCGCCTTGTCGATCTCCAGGGCACGCATCAGCTCCGGTGAGGCGGCCGGGTCGGCGCCGCCGCCGGCGGTGTAGCCGGCGCAGTAGGCGGTGCGGTTGCGCTGGGCCCAGGCGGCGGCCAGGTGGGCCAGTTCCGGGTCGACCGGGCCGCCGGCCAGCAGGTGGGCGGCCGCGTAGTCGAAGGAGCGCAGCATCGCGGCGACGTCGCGCAGGGCCGGCTGGGGCTCGCGGCGCTCGTTGACCGACTTGGCCGGCTCGCCCTCGAAGTCCAGCAGCACCCAGCCGTGCGGGGTGCGCATCGCCTGGCCGAGGTGGAGGTCGCCGTGGATGCGCTGGACCGGCAGGCCGTCCGGGTGGGCGTCGGCGAGCTGCTGGAAGGCGGTGCGCAGCGCGGCCCGGAAGCGCAGCAGCCCGGGGACGGCGGCGACGGCGCTGTCCAGCCGGTCGGCCATCGCGCCGGCCAGCCGTCCGGTCTGGGTGCGGTCGAGCCGGGCGACCGGCATCGAGCGGGCCAGCACCCGGTGCACCTCGGCGGTGGCCCGGCCGAGCCGGTGCGCCTCGATGGCGAAGTTGCCGGGGGAGCGGTCGCCCTTGAGCCGGCCGACCTGGTCGAGGGCCAGCTCCCAGCCGTCCTCGGCATCCGGCAGGTAGCGCTGCAGCAGTCCGAGGGTGGCGGGCTCGGCGCGCTCCATGCGGCTCTCGAACCAGGCGGCGACCCGGGGGATGCGGGTGGAGCCGGCCCGGGAGAGCGCGAGCGAGAGTTCCAGGTCCGGGTTGGTGCCCGGGTGGATGCGGCGGAACAGCTTGAGGATGTACGAGGTGCCGTAGATGACCGAGCTGTTGGACTGCTCGGCGGTGGAGGCCCGCCCGGGGAGGTCGGCGGGCAGTCCGGAGCCGGGGGTGCGGCGGAAGGACAGCGCGCCGAAGCGGTCGCCGGTGGCCAGGTGCTCCAGCAGCCGCCCGGTGAGCTCGGGGTCGTGCACCGCGTCGTAGAGGGTCGCGCCGTCGTAGGGGCCCTGGCTGAGCCGGCCGAGCACGGCGCCGGGCCCGATGTCCCCGAGCCCGCCCGAGCGGATGCCGAGCAGCAGCTGGTAGATGTCGCCGTGCGGGGCGCCGGCCGTGGTGGCGTGCTCGACCCGCAGCAGCAGGTGCAGCAGGGCCGGGTCGCCGACCTGCAGGGGGGTGCCGACCACCGGGGTGAGGCCGGTGATCGGCCGCCCCTTGCCGGCGTACCAGCGCTGGGTGGGCAGCCATGCGGAGATCAGCGGCAGGGCCGCCTGGACGAGTTCGCTGACGCCCACGGCGGTTCTCCGGGCCCCGGTGCCCCGGGTGCCCGCGGCGGCGGAACCGGCGGCGGAGTCGTCCTGGAGGTGGGCTTGAGAACGGGAGATTTCGGACATGACTCCCTTTCCCCGGAAGCGCGCGGGCTGCCCGGGTCGTGGCCGGGTCCGTCAGTCTTCCGGATTGCGGCGGCGCGGCGGTCGCGGCACGCGAGCACGGCTCGGGTGTCACGCCTTCGTGTGGGTGGCCGTTGGGCTGTTCTCCGTACGCGGTGTGCAGAGAACTCCGGGGGCGCGGGGTTCAACTCGCGCCCCCGGAGGGTCTGGTGGTGCTGTTCACGCTGGTGTGCGGCGTGCGGCGGATCGTTACTTCGATCGCCTGGTCCCGCTCAGGCGCGGGGGCTGCCGGAGCTGGAACCAGTAGAAGCCGTGCCCGGCCAGGGTGAGCAGGTAGGGCCACTCGCCGATCGACGGGAAGCGCACCCCGCCGATCAGCTCGACCGGGTACCGGCCGCCGTACTGCCGCAGGTCCAGCTCGGTCGGCTGCGCGAACCGCGAGAAGTTGTTCACGCACATGACCAGGTCCCCCTCGTACTCGCGCACGAAGGCCAGCACGGCGGGGTTGCTGGAGGGCAGCTCGGCGTAGCTCCCGAGGCCGAACGCCGGATTGAGCTTGCGGATCTCGATCATGCGACGCGTCCAGTGCAGCAGCGAACTCGAACTGCTCTGCTGCGCCTCGACGTTGGTCACCTGATAGCCGTACACCGGGTCCATGATGGGCGGCAGACTGAGCCTGCCCGGGTCGGCGGAGGAGAAACCCGCGTTGCGGTCCGGGGTCCACTGCATCGGGGTGCGCACGCCGTCCCGGTCGCCGAGCCAGATGTTGTCGCCCATGCCGATCTCGTCCCCGTAGTAGAGGACCGGCGAGCCGGGCAGCGAGAGCAGCAGGGCGGTGAACAGCTCGATCTGGTTGCGGTCGTTCTCCAGCAGCGGGGCGAGCCGGCGGCGGATGCCCACGTTGGCACGCATCCGGGGGTCCTTGGCGTACTCCGCGTACATGTAGTCGCGCTCCTCGTCGGTGACCATCTCCAGGGTCAGCTCGTCGTGGTTGCGCAGGAAGATGCCCCACTGGCAGCCGCCGGGGATCCGCGGGGTCTTGGCGAGGATCTCCGATACCGGGTACCGGGACTCCCGGCGCACCGCCATGAAGATCCGCGGCATCACCGGGAAGTGGAACGCCATGTGGCACTCGTCGCCGCCCGAGGTGAAGTCGCCGAAGTAGTCGACGACGTCCTCGGGCCACTGGTTGGCCTCGGCGAGCAGCACGGTGTCCGGGTAGTTGGCGTCGATCTCCTTGCGGACCCGCTGGAGGAACTCGTGGGTCTCCGGCAGGTTCTCGCAGTTGGTGCCCTCGCGGGCGAACAGGTACGGCACCGCGTCCAGCCGGAAGCCGTCGATGCCGAGGTCGAGCCAGAACCGCAGCCCGGCGATCATCTCGTCCTGGACCCGGGGGTTGTCGTAGTTGAGGTCCGGCTGGTGGGAGAAGAAGCGGTGCCAGAAGTACTGCTTGCGGACCGGGTCGTAGGTCCAGTTGGACGTCTCGGTGTCGACGAAGATGATCCGGGCGTCCGGGTACTGCTTGTCGTCGTCGGCCCACATGTAGAAGTCGCCGTACGGCCCGTCCGGGTCGGTCCGGGAGGCCTGGAACCACGGGTGCTGGTCGCTGGTGTGGTTCATGACGAAGTCGATGATGATGCGCATGCCGCGGGCGTGCGCGGCGTCGACGAACTCCATGAAGTCGGCGAGGTCGCCGAACTCCGGCAGCACCGACGTGTAGTCGGACACGTCGTAGCCGCCGTCGCGCAGCGGCGAGGCGAAGAACGGGGGGAGCCAGAGGCAGTCGATCCCGAGCCACTGGAGGTAGTCGAGCCTGGCCGTGAGCCCCTTGAGGTCCCCGACCCCGTCGCCGTTGCTGTCCTGGAAGGACCGCACCAGCACCTCGTAGAAGACCGCACGCTTGAACCACTCGGGGTCGAGCTTCTTCTTCGAGGTCTCGGGGAAGGTGTCGGGGACGGGCTCGTTCACTGTCACGCTGGGTTCCTCCGAACCGTGAGGAGGTGAGCCGGCTCGGCTGAGGGATCGAGCCGGACGTAGTTGCGCCGGCCCCAGGTGTAGACGGCGCCGGTGAGCTCGTCGTGCACCGCGTAGGGGCCGTCGCCGTCGAGCATGACGGTGGCCTCCTGGACGTGGTGCGGGTCGAGGTTCACCACGGTGATGACCTGGTCGGTGAGCCCCTCGGGGGTGGTCGCGGTCTTGGAGTAGGCGAGCACCTGGTCGTTGTCGGTGGGGTGGAAGCGCAGGTCGCGCAGCTGCTGGAGGGCGGGGTGGCGGCGGCGCAGCCGGTTCAGCACGGTCAGCAGCGGGGCCAGGGTGTCGGTGCGGTTCCAGTCGCGCGGGCGCAGTTCGAACTTCTCCGAGTGCAGGTACTCCTCGGAGCCCGGGTGGGCCGGCTCGTTCTCGTACAGCTCGTAGCCGGCGTAGACGCCGTAGCTGGGGGAGAGGGTGGCGGCGAGCACCGCGCGGACCGCGAAGGCGGCCCGGCCGCCGTGCTGGAGGTACTCGTGCAGGATGTCCGGGGTGTTGGTGAAGAAGTTGGGCCGCATGTACGCGGCCGCGTCACCGCTGAGTTCGGTGAGGTACTCGGTGAGTTCCGGTTTGGTGGTGCGCCAGGTGAAGTACGTGTACGACTGGTGGAATCCGATCTTCGCCAGGGTGTGCATCATCGCCGGGCGGGTGAAGGCCTCCGCCAGGAACACCACGTCCGGGTCCGTCCGGGCGACGTCGGCGAGCACCTTCTCCCAGAACACCACCGGCTTGGTGTGGGGGTTGTCGACCCGGAAGATCCGGACCCCGCGGGACATCCAGAACCGGAGGATCCGGATGGTCTCCTTGACGATTCCGTCCATGTCCTGGTCGAAGTTGATCGGATAGATGTCCTGGTACTTCTTCGGCGGATTCTCGGCGTACGCGATGGTGCCGTCCGCGCGGTGGCTGAACCATTCCGGATGCTTGTTCACCCACGGGTGGTCGGGGGAGCACTGGAGGGCGAAGTCCAGCGCGACCTCCAGGTGCAGCGCCCGCGCCTCGGCGACGAAGTGGTCGAAGTCCTCGATGGTGCCGAGGTCCGGGTGGACGGCGTCGTGGCCGCCCTCGGGGGAGCCGATCGCCCAGGGCGAGCCGACGTCGTGCGGACCGGCCGTCAGGGTGTTGTCCGGGCCCTTGCGGAAGGCTCGGCCGATCGGGTGGACCGGCGGCAGGTAGACCACGTCGAAGCCCATCGCGGCGACCGCCGGCAGCCGCTCGGCGGCGGTGCGCAGGGTGCCGGAGCGCGGCGGCTCGACGCCCGCCGGGTCCACCACGGCGCCCTCCGAACGGGGGAAGAACTCGTACCAGGAGCCGAACAGCGCGCGCTCGCGGTCCACCTGGAGCGGTAGCGGGCGGGAGGCGCTGAGCAGCTCGCGCAGCGGGTGGCGGGCCAGCACGTCGAGCACCTCGGGGGCGAGCGCGGCGGCCAGCCGGGACAGCGGCGGCATGGTCGGGTCGCGCAGCGCGTCGGCGGCGGCCAGCACGTCGGCGCGGCCCTCCTTCTTGGGCACCCCGGCCGCGGCCTGCTCCAGCAGCCGGGCGCCCTCCTCCAGGACCAGCGCGGTGTCGATCCCGGCGGGCAGCTTCACCGAGGCGGTCCGGCGCCAGGTGGCGACCGGGTCGCTCCACGCCTCCACCAGGTACGACCAGCGGCCGGGCGCGGTCGGGGTGACGTACGCGCCCCAGCGGTCGGTGCCCTCGGCCAGCTCGCGCATCGGCGTCCACGGGCCGCTGCGGCCGCGCGGGTCGCGCAGCACCACGTTGGCGTTGACGGCGTCGTGGCCCTCGCGGAAGACGGTCGCGGTGACCAGGAAGGTCTCGCCGACGACGGCCTTGGCCGGGCGGCGGCCGGCGTCGACGAGGGGACTGACGTCCAGGACGGGGATGCGGCCGATCACGGTGTCGCTCTCTGTCGTCTTGCGGGCGGAGGGCTTGCGAGCGGTGGACTTCCGGGCGGGCGCCCGGGTGGCCGGCGCCCCCGTGGCGGCGGCCTCGGCGGCGCCCTCCGGCGTGGCGGCCTTCGCGGCGCCGGCCTTGGAGGCGCCGGCCTTCGGGGCGGTGGCGGTGGCGGTGGCGCGACGCGTGGTGGTGCGCCTGCGGGGTGCCGCCGCCAGGTCCTCCTCGGCCCCGGGGTGCCGGGCCGCCGCGGAGGGCTGGGATTCGGAGGATCCGCCACCGACCGCCCCGGACGCCCTCGGCGCCGGCATCGCCGGATCTGTCCGAGTGTCAGAATCCATCCGTCCGGCGGATTCCGCGACCGCTGCGTCGTGGCCTTCGGCCACCGGTGTGGACTGGTCCCGCGTGTCGCCGTGCATGCCAAGCTCCTGCCCGAGATCGGCGGCAGCTCCCCGCGGGCCGGGGTCGGGCCGGGGGAGTACCGGAGGACTGCTGGGTGGGGAGGACGTGCGACCGGAGCCTGCCCGCGCCGCTGTTCCCGGCAACCTGCCCGGCGCCCGCCGGGCCGGTGGCGGGACGTCCCGGAGCCCGTGTGCGTCCCGGCGCACGCCTCCGCGGGGCACGTCCCCGACCGACCCGGTCCACCCGTGAACGAGCGGGCCGGGGGCGAGGACACGCGTCCGAGCGCGGCGAGCGCCGAATGGGCTAAGAAGGACGGGAACGGCCAACGCGAAAAGGATTCGGACGTGCTGCTTCGCGGGGGACGCCACCCGTCGTCGCACTCCCCACAGCATCAGCGGCCTTCGGTCATCCTCGCACCGGCGGCGAGGTTTTCGCAGCGGTACGACAGTAGTTTCGGGCCTTCTCCCGGGCGGACACACGATCGGAAATGGCCCCGTACCGAAGAGTTCACGTATTGGTAGCGCGGGCCCCCGAAATGTGCGCCCTGCGCGCCCCCCGTACAGACCAATGCGCCGAATGCGATCTCATCAATAGCCCGAACGGGCGCCCAATAGCCCACTTGACGCACTGCCGGGCCGACCGCCGCGGCTACGCTTCACGCCGTGAAGGCAATCCGCAGATTCACCGTCCGCACCGTCCTGCCCGAACAACTCCAGCCGTTGCACGAGCTGGCCCTCAACCTGCGCTGGTCCTGGCACCCCGAGACCAGGGACCTCTTCCGGTCCGTGGACCCGGAGGTCTGGGCCGCGACCGGCGAGGACCCGGTGCGGCTGCTCGGGGAGGTCCCGGCCGCCCGACTGGCCGCACTCGCCACCGACCGGCGCTTCCTGCGCAGACTCGGCGACCTCGCCGACGACCTGCGCGAGTACCTCACCGGCCCCCGCTGGTACCAGACCCGGCAGCAGTCCGACGCCGCCCCGCTGCCCGCCGCGATCGCCTACTTCTCGCCCGAGTACGGCATCGCCGCCGCGCTGCCCCAGTACTCCGGTGGGCTCGGCATCCTGGCCGGCGACCACCTCAAGGCCGCCAGCGACCTCGGCGTGCCGGTCGTCGGCGTCGGCCTGTTCTACCGGCACGGCTACTTCCGCCAGTCCCTGAGCCGGGACGGCTGGCAGCAGGAGCGCTATCCGCTGCTCGATCCGGACGAACTCGCGGTCAGCCTGCTGCGGGAGGCCGACGGCACCCCCGGCCGGGTGGACCTCGCCCTGCCCGGCGGCCGCACCCTGGCCGCCCACATCTGGAAGGCCCAGGTCGGGCGGGTCCCGCTGTTGCTGCTCGACTCCGACATCGAGGCCAACTCGCCCGCCGAGCGGGACGTCACCGACCGGCTGTACGGCGGCGGCAGCGAGCACCGGCTGCTCCAGGAGATGCTGCTCGGCATCGGCGGCGTCCGGGCGGTGCGCGCCTACTGCCGGCTCACCGGGCACCCCGCCCCCGACGTCTTCCACACCAACGAGGGCCACGCCGGCTTCCTCGGCGTGGAGCGCATCCGGGAGCTGGTCGCCGACGGCCGGAACGGCCTCGACTTCGCCGCCGCCCTGGAGACCGTCCGGGCCGGCACCCTCTTCACCACCCACACGCCCGTCCCGGCCGGCATCGACCGCTTCGACCGCGAGCTGGTCGCCCGCCACTTCGGCGGCGACGCCGCGCTGCCGGGCGTGCCGGTCGACCAGGTGCTCGCGCTCGGCGCCGAGAGCTGGCACGACGGGGACCCGAAGCTGTTCAACATGGCCGCCATGGGCCTGCGGCTGGCCCAGCGCGCCAACGGGGTCTCCACCCTGCACGGCGAGGTCAGCCGGTCGATGTTCAACGGCCTGTGGCCCGGCTTCGACGCCGCCGAGGTGCCGATCACCTCGGTCACCAACGGCGTGCACGCCGCCACCTGGATCGACCCGGCGGTGGTCCGGCTCGGCGCCGCCGAACTCGGCGCCGAACGCGCCGAGGAGGCCATGACCACCGGCGAGACCGGGCGCTGGACGGGTCTGGAGCGGATCGGCAACACCGAGGTCTGGGAGCTGCGGCGCGCCCTGCGGGCCCAGCTGGTGGAGGAGGCCCGCCGCCGGCTGCACGCCTCCTGGCGCCGGCGCGGGGCCGGCGGGGCCGAGCTCGGCTGGGTCTCCTCGGTGCTCGACCCCGACGTGCTCACCATCGGCTTCGCCCGTCGGGTGCCCTCGTACAAGCGGCTCACCCTGATGCTGCGCGACCCGGAGCGGCTGCGCGCCCTGCTGCTGCACCCCACCCGGCCGGTGCAGGTCGTGGTCGCCGGCAAGGCCCACCCGGCCGACGACGGCGGCAAGCGGCTGATCCAGCAGATGGTCGCCTTCGCCGACGACCCGGCGGTGCGGCACCGGATCGTCTTCCTGCCGGACTACGACATGGCGATGGCCCAGCGCCTCTACCCGGGGTGTGACGTCTGGCTGAACAACCCGCTCCGCCCGCTGGAGGCCTGCGGCACCTCCGGGATGAAGGCCGCGCTCAACGGCTGCCTCAACCTGTCCGTCCTGGACGGCTGGTGGGACGAGTGGTACGACGGCCGCAACGGCTGGGCGATCCCCACCGCCGACGAGAGCGGCGGAGTGCTCGACCCGGACAGCGGCGAGGCCGAGCGGCGCGACGACATCGAGGCGGCCGCGCTCTACGACCTGATCGAGAACCAGGTCGCCGCCCGGTTCTACGACCGGGACGCGGACGGGCTGCCGCAGCAGTGGATCGCCATGGTCCGGCACACCCTGGTCACCCTCGGGCCCAAGGTGCTGGCCGGACGGATGGTCCGGGAGTACGTCGAACGGCTGTACGCCCCGGCGGCGCAGGCCCAGCGGGAGCTGGTGGGGGAGCACCCGGAAGCGAGCGGGCGAGTCGCCCACCCGCCCCGGGCCGAAGGGCGCGCCGGTGCCGGAGCGACGACCGTCGGCGCCGGGTCGGAGCGCCCGGAAGCGAACGGGCGAGTAGCAGCCGGGCGGTTCACCGGCGCCCGCGAGCTGGCGGTCTGGAAGGCGAAGGTCCGCGAGGCGTGGCCGGCCGTCCGGGTCGAGCACGTCGAGGCGGACTGCCCGGCCGAGGCGCAGGAGCTGGGCAGCTCGCTGGCGCTGCGGGTGCAGGTCGCGCTCGGGGCGCTGGAGCCGGGCGACGTCGAGGTGCAGGTGGTCTCCGGCCGGGTGGACGAGCGGGACCGGATCTCGGACGCCTGCCTGCTCGCCCTCAAGCCGGTCGGCGGGCCCGACCTGGACGGCCGCACCCGCTACGAGGGCTCGCTGGAGCTGTGCCGGACCGGTCCGTTCGGCTACACCGTCCGGGTGCTGCCCGCGCACCCGCGGCTGGCCTCGCCGGCCGAGCTGGGGCTGGTCGCCCTGCCCGCCGAGTCGGCCGGGATGGACGCCGGACTGCTGCGCTGACCGTACGGGCGGCCGCCGTCCCGCCGAAGCGGACGGCGGCCGCCCGTACGGCACCGCCGTGAACCGGGCGCGCGGCCGCGGCCGTACCTCCGGTCGGGAAGTGGGGTGGCCCGGCCGGGTGCGTGACGGCGCACCCGGACGGGCACATTCAGGGGGCCCGGAGACCCTAGACCAGGCTGTCCCGCCAGGCCCGGTGCAGGGCGGCGAAACGGCCGGAGCCGGCGATCAGCTCCTGTGGGGAGCCATCTTCCACGATCCGGCCCTGGTCCATGACCAGGACCCGGTCGGCGATCTCCACGGTGGAGAGCCGGTGGGCGATGATCACGGCCGTCCGGCCGGCCAGCACGGTGCGCATCGCCCGCTGCACGGCCTGCTCCCCGGGGACGTCCAGCGAGCTGGTCGCCTCGTCCAGGATCAGCACCGCCGGGTCGGCCAGCAGGGCGCGGGCGAAGGCCACCAGCTGGCGCTGGCCGGCCGAGATCCGGCCGCCGCGCTTGCGCACGTCGGTGTCGAAGCCGTCCGGCAGGGCGGCGATGAACTCGTAGGCGCCGATGTCGCGGGCGGCCTGCTCGACCTCCTCGCGGGTGGCGCCGGGACGGCCGATCGCGATGTTCTCGGCGACGGTGCCGGAGAACAGGAAGGACTCCTGGGTCACCATCACCACCCCGTGCCGCAGCTCGGGGGTGGCCAGGTCGCGCAGGTCCACGCCGTCCAGCCGGATCCGGCCGTCGGTCGGGTCGTAGAAGCGGGCCAGCAGCTTGGCGACCGTCGACTTGCCCGCGCCGGTGGCGCCGACCACCGCGACCGTCTGCCCGGCCGGGATCAGCAGGTCGAAGGCCGGCAGCACCTCCTTGCCGGTGCGGTAGGCGAAGCGGGTCTTCTCGAAGGAGACCTCACGGGCGGTGGCCCGCCCACCCGGAAGGGGCTTCGGCTCGGCCGGCTCGGCGACGGTCGGCTCGTGGGCGAGCAGGCCGGCGATCTTCTCCAGGGCGGCGGCGGCCGACTGGTAGCTGTTCAGGAACATCGCCAGCTGGTCGACCGGGTCGTAGAGCCGGCGCAGGTACAGCGCGAAGGCGGTGAGCACGCCCAGCTCCAGCGCGTCCTCGACGACCAGGTAGCCGCCGAGCAGCACCACGCCGGTGGTCCACAGGTTGGCGGTGGTGCGGGAGAGGCCGACGTAGCGGGCGAGCTCCAGGAAGCCGTCCGCGGTGGCGAGGGCGGACTGCCGGTTGATCACCGCGAAGGCGGCGTCGTTGGCCTCCTCGCGGCGGAAGGCCTGCACCGGGCGGATGCCGTTCATGGTCTCGGTGAAGCGGACGATCAGCGAGGCGGCCGAGGTGCGCGAGCGCCGGTAGACCCGGCGCGAACGGTGGCGGAAGGACCGGGCGATCAGCGCCAGGGGCAGGAAGGACGCCAGCGAGACCAGGCCGAGGCGCCAGTCCAGCACCACCAGCAGCACCGAGATGTAGCAGACCGACAGGAGGACGGCCAGCAGCTCCTGCAGGCCCTCGGAGAGCAGCTCGCGCAGGGCGTCGATGTCACTGGTGGCGCGGGAGATGATCCGGCCCGAGGTGTAGCGCTCGTGGAAGTCCAGGCTGAGCCGCTGGGCGTGCCGGAAGATCCGGCCGCGCAGCTCCAGCACCACGTCCTGGTTGACCCGGGCGCTGATCTTGATGAAGACCCACTGCAGCACCGGGCTGAGCAGCGCGCAGAACAGGTACGCCGCGACCACCGCGATCAGCGGGCCGGCGTCGTGGTCGCGCAGCGCCGGGATGCCGCGGTCCATCGCCACCGCGACCAGCAGCGGGCCGGACTGGAGCGCGGCCTGCTGGACCAGGATCACCACCATCGCGATGGCGATCCGGCCCCGGTGCGGGCCGAGCAGCGAGCGCAGCAGCGCCCGGGGCGCGCCCGGCGGGACGGGGATGTCCTCCTCGTCGGCGGGCGGCGGGGGCAGCTCCTCCTCGGCCGGCGCGGCGGGGCCGGTCTGCACGGGTTCGGCGGTGGTGGTCACGCGTGCCCTCCTTTCGACAGCAGGGGGCCGTCGGGCACCGGGGTGGCCTCGCCCGACATCAGTTCTCGGTAGTGCGCGCAGTCGCGCAGCAGCTCCTGGTGGGTGCCGACGGCCGCGATCCGGCCGTCCGCCAGCACCGCGACCCGGTCGGCGAGCAGCACGGTGCTGGGGCGGTGGGCGACCACCAGGGCGGTGGTGGCGCCGAGGACCTCGCGCAGCGCCCGCTCGACCAGGGCCTCGGTGTGCACGTCCAGCGCGGAGAGCGGGTCGTCCAGCACCAGGAAGGCCGGGTCGCCGACCACCGCGCGGGCCAGCGCGAGGCGCTGGCGCTGGCCGCCGGACAGGCTCAGGCCCTGCTCGCCGACCTCGGTGTCCGGGCCCTGCGGGAGCTTCTCGACGAAGCCGGCCTGGGCGGTGGCGAGGGCGGTGCGCAGCTGCTCCTCGCCGGCGCCCGGGGCGCCCATCAGGACGTTCTCCCGGACGGTGGCGGAGAACAGGGTGGGCTCCTCGAAGGCGACCGCGACGAGTTCGCGCAGCCGCTGCCGGGGCAGCTCGCGGATGTCCCGGCCGTCCAGCGTGATGGTGCCGCCGGTGGCCTCGTACAGCCGGGGGAGCAGCGCGGTGAGCGTGGTCTTGCCGCTCCCGGTGGCGCCGACCAGGGCCATCGTCTCGCCGCTGCGGATGTGCAGGTCGATGCCGGCCAGCAGGTCGGGGGTGCCGTCGGGGGCGTCGGGGTAGCGGAAGCGGACGCCGGTGAGGCGGATGCCGTCCCGGGCGGCGGGCCCGCCGGCGGCACCCGGGGCGGGGGTGTCCGCCTCGGGGGTGTCCGGCTCGTCCAGCACCTCGAAGAAGCGGTCGGTGGCGGTGGCCGCCTCGTTGGCGTAGGCGAGCAGC
The DNA here is from genome assembly GCF_044756065.1 of Kitasatospora sp. NPDC092039. NCBI lineage: Bacteria > Bacillati > Actinomycetota > Actinomycetes > Kitasatosporales > Streptomycetaceae > Kitasatospora > Kitasatospora sp. NPDC092039. Next base: position 271,606 of record NZ_JBIVSD010000008.1, read on the forward strand.
CAGCCGAGTGACTCGACCGGCCAGCGCAGCGCGAGCGCGGTGGACAGGAAGGCGACCAGGGTGCCGGCGCTCAGCTCGTCGTGGGCCACCAGGTAGGAGCCGACGGCGAGGGCGCAGCCGAGCGCGATCTCCGGCAGGCCGACGATCACCGCCCAGAGGTTGGCGAGCAGGTGCGCCTTGTGCAGCTCGGTGCGGCGCAGCTGCTGGGTCTGGGCGCGGAAGCGCTCGGCCATCGAGCGGTGGCGGCCGAAGGCCTTGAGGATGCGGATGCCGAGGACGGACTCCTCGACCAGGGTGGCGATGTCGCCGTTCTGGTCCTGGGCGAGCCGGGCGGCGCCGGAGTAGCCGGACTCGAACCGCCGGGTGAGCACGAACAGCGGGACGGCCGGGATCAGCGCGATCAGCGCGAGCCGCCAGTCCTGGGTGAACATCACCGCGGTGCCGGCCAGGAACATCACCGAGTTGACGATCAGGAAGACCAGCGGAAAGGCCAGGAACAGCCGCATGGTGTACATGTCGGCGGTGGCCCGGGAGAGCAGCTGGCCGGAGCCCCAGCGGTCGTGGAAGGAGACCGGCAGCCGCTGGAGCTTGGCGAAGAGGTCCCCGCGCATCGCCGTCTCCAGCCCGGCCAGCGGGCGGGCCAGCACCACCCGGCGGGTGTAGAACAGCGCGGCCTCGACCAGGCCGAGGAGCAGCAGCAGGCCGACCAGCGGCCAGAGGCCGGCCAGGTCGTGCTCGGCGAGCGGGCCGTCCACGATCAGGCCGAGGACCACCGGCACGGCGAGGGTGCTGAGCATGCCGAGCGTGGCGGTCGTCACCGAGACGGCCAGCCGGCCGCGGACGGCGCGGGCGTACGGCCACAGGCGCAGCAGGGAGCGGACCGCGGAGCGCCGCGGCCCGGGCCCGGTCGGACCGGCTCCGTCGGCTCCGGCGGTCGGTGCGGGCGCGTCGGTCGGGGCGGTCCGGGGGCTTCCCTGGGGCGGGTTCTCGGGGTCTTGTCTGTTCTCGGCCATCTCGGTGAGCGTAGGCAGAGAGCCGGTCACTTCTCATCCGGTTTTTCGCGCCTGTCGGGGGCGCTCGGCGAGAACCGGCCACCCGAACGGGCGGGGCGGGCGTGAGATGCGGGGCGTGCGCCGCCGTTCGTGCAGGGAGGAGTGCGCCGTGCGCCTCTTGCGAGCGCCCGCCGATCGACCGATGAGATCTCCTGACGGATGTTCGGTGTTACGAGAGTGACAGGAGTGCTCAGATGACGGTCGAAACCGAGCCGACCCCCGGCCCCGGCTCAGCAACCGTGCAGGTACGGGCCCAGCTCAGCCTCAGCACCACCGCGGCGCGGAACCTGGCCACGACGACCAAGTCGAAGCCCCAGATGCAGGAGATCACCTCCCGCTGGCTGCTGAAGATGCTGCCGTGGGTGCAGGTCAGCGCGGGCACCTACCGGGTCAACCGGCGGCTGAGCTACGCCCCCGGGCGCGGCCGGGTGAGCTTCGCGAAGACCGGCTCCGCGGTGAGCGTGATCGCCCCCTCGCTGACCGAGGTGCCGGCGCTGCGCGGTTTCGAGGACGAGGAGGTGCTGGCCGAGCTGGCCCGCCGGTTCGTGCAGCGGGACTTCGCGCGGGGCGAGGAGCTGGTGCGGGAGGGGGCGCCGATCGACGAGGTGTTCCTGATCGCGCACGGCAAGGTGGACCGGATCGGCACCGGCAAGTACGGCGAGCAGACGGTGCTCGGTTCGCTCGCGGACGGCGACCACCTCGGCGACGAGGCGATCACCGAGGGCGGCGGCAGCTGGCCGTACACCGTGCGGGCGAGCACCCCCGGTGTCGCGATGGCGCTGTCCTGGTCGGTGCTCCAGGAGCTGATCGGCCGCTCCGAGTCGCTGCGCGAGCAGCTGCTGGGCTTCGCCGCCGACGCCGCGCAGGCGCAGAACGAGCACGGCGAGGCGGAGATCGACCTCTCGGCTGGCCACGAGGGCGAGTACGAGCTGCCCCGCGCCTTCGTGGACTACGAGCTGAGGCCGCGCGAGTACGAGCTGAGCGTGGCGCAGACCGTCCTCAAGGTGCACACCCGGGTCGCGGACCTCTACAACAAGCCGATGAACCAGACCGAGGAGCAGCTGCGGCTGACCATCGAGGCCCTGCGGGAGCGGCAGGAGCACGAGCTGATCAACAACCCGGAGTTCGGCCTGCTCGGCAACGCCGACTTCGACCAGCGGATCCAGACCCGGGCCGGGGCGCCCACCCCGGACGACCTGGACGAACTGCTGAGCATGCGCCGCGAGACCGACTACCTGTTCGCCCACCCGCGCGCGATCGCGGCCTTCGAGCGGGAGTGCAACCGGGCCGGCCTCTACCCGGGCACCGTCGACGTCCTCGGCAAGCGGCGGCCGACCTGGCGCGGGGTGCCGATCTTCCCGTGCAACAAGATCCCGGTGTCCGACCAGCAGACCACCGCGTTCATCGCGATGCGGGTCGGCGAGGACAACCAGGGCGTGGTCGGCCTCACCCAGGTCGGCATCCCGGACGAGGTGGAGCCGGGGCTGAACGTCCGGTTCATGGGCATCGACGAGAAGGCGATCGCCTCCTACCTGGTCAGCACCTACTACTCGGCGGCGGTGCTGGTGCCAGACGCGATCGGCGTGCTGGAGAACGTCGAGCTCGGGCGCGCCCGCGGCTGACCCGCCCTAGGCGGCCGGGGCGGGCGCGCGCAGCAGTCGCAGCGAGCGCCCGCCCAGGACGACGGCGCCGCGCGGGCACGGCCCGCCGGAGTCCGCGGCGGCGGTGTCGACCACCGTCTCCCAGCCGGCCGCCGGCGCCGCCCAGGGCTCGCCGGGCAGGGTGAACACCACCGGCTCCGGGCCCCCGTTGAGCAGCAGCAGGAAGTCGTCGTCGCTCAACGGCAGCCCGGCGTCGTCCCGTTCGGACATCGCGGTGCCGCAGAGCAGCATGCCGAGGCAGGCGGTCGGTGCGAACCAGTCGTCCTCGGTCATCTCCCGGCCCCGCGGGGTGAACCAGGCGAGGTCGGGCTGCCCGCCGGGGGTGAGGGCCCGGCCGGAGAAGAACGCCCGTCGGCGCAGCACCGGGTGGGCCCGGCGCAACCGGACCAGCCGGGCGGTGAGTTCGCACAGCTCCTGCCAGCAGGGCTGCTCCAGCAGCGACCAGTCCAGCCAGCCGACCTCGTTGTCCTGGCAGTACGCGTTGTTGTTGCCGCCCTGGGTGCGGCCCAGCTCGTCCCCGGCGGTGAGCATCGGGACGCCGGCGGAGAGCAGCAGGGTGGCGGTCAGGTTGCGGAGCTGGCGCAGCCGCAGCGAGTTGACCGCCGGGTCGGTGGTCTCGCCCTCGGCGCCGTGGTTCCAGGAGCGGTTGTCGTCGGTGCCGTCCCGGTTGTCCTCGCCGTTGGCCCCGTTGTGCTTGCGGTCGTAGGAGACCAGGTCGCGCAGGGTGAAACCGTCGTGCGCCGTCACGTAGTTGACCGAGGCGTACGGGCGGCGGCCGGCCCGCTGGTAGAGGTCGGAGGAGCCGGAGAGGCGGTAGCCGAGTTCGCGCACGTCCGGGCGGGCGCCGCGCCAGAAGTCCCGGACGGTGTCGCGGTACCGGTCGTTCCACTCGGCCCACGGCGGGGGGAAGCCGCCGACCTGGTAGCCGCCCGGCCCGACGTCCCAGGGCTCGGCGATCAGCTTCACCCGGCTGAGCAGCGGGTCCTGGGCGACGGCGGCGAGGAAGGGGTGGTCCGGGTCGACGGCGTCCCCGCCGTTCGGCCCGCCGCGGGCCAGGGCGGCGGCGAGGTCGAAGCGGAAGCCGTCCACGCCCATCTCGGCGACCCAGTAGCGCAGCGAGTCGGTGATCAGCCGGATCACCTGCGGACGGCGGGTGTCCAGGGTGTTGCCGCAGCCGGTGTAGTCGGCGTAGCCGCGCGGGCGGTTCGGCGGGAGGCGGTAGTAGGCGGCGTTGTCGATGCCGCGCAGCGAGAGCGCCGGGCCGAGGGCGCCGCCCTCGGCGGTGTGGTTGAACACCACGTCCAGGATCACCTCGATCCCGGCGGCGTGCAGGGCGCGGACCATCCGCTTGAACTCGCCGACCTGGCCGCCGCGGGAGCCGGAGGCGGAGTAGCCGGCGTGCGGGGCGAAGTAGCCGATCGTGTTGTAGCCCCAGTAGTTGACCAGCCCGCGGGCCTGCAGGTGATCCTCGCTGGCGTGCTGGTGCACCGGCAGCAGCTCGACGGCCGTCACCCCGAGCCGGGTGAGGTGGGCGACGGCGGCGGGGTGGGCGAGGCCGGCGTAGGTGCCGCGCAGCTCCGGGGGGACGTCGGGGTGACGCATGGTGAAGCCGCGCACGTGCAGTTCGTAGAGCACCGTCTCGGGCCAGGGGGTCTTCGGGCGGTGGTCGTCGATCCAGTCGTCGTCGTCGTGGACGACCACGGACCTGGGCACGTACGGCGCGGAGTCGCGGTTGTCCCGGACGGTGTCGGCGACCTCCGCCTCGGGCCAGTCGCGGACGGCGGCGCAGGCGGCGTCGTGCGAGGTGTAACAGCCGTCCACGGCGCGGGCGTACGGGTCGAGCAGCAGTTTGGCCGGGTTCCAGCGGGCGCCGGTCCACGGGTCCCAGCGGCCGTGCACCCGGAAGCCGTAGCGGGTGCCGGGGTGGACGCCGGGGAGGAAGCCGTGCCAGACCTGGACGTCCTGCTCGGTGAGGCGGTGGCGGCTCTCCCGGCCGTCCTCGTCGAACAGGCACAGCTCGACGGCCTCGGCGCCGCCCGCCCAGAGCGCGAAGTTGGTGCCGCGGCGGCCGAGCCGGTCGGTGCGGTAGCGGGCGCCCAGGGGTTGCCGGCTGCCGGGGGTCAGCTCCTGGTCCGACGCCATCGCCATGGCCTCCCTGGGCGCGGTGTTCCGGGTCCGTTCACCTTCTCTTTCCCGGATTGCGTCGGCCGGAAGCAGTGTGCCCGGACGGGCGGGTCGACGGGGGGCGGGATTCCGGAGCGACCGGCGTGTCCCCGCGTCGCCGCGCCTCGTTGTTCCCGGCGTCAAGACGTGAACAGTGGGAGGCCCCGGGATGCGGCGCCGAGGACGGGTGTGGGCGCGGGGCGCGGCGGCGGTGGCCTGCTGCCTGGCCGTTCTCACGGGGTGCGGCGGGGGCCTCTCCCCGGCGGTGCCGGACGGGGACGCGGTCGCGGCCGACGGGCGGACGGCGCCGCCGGCGCCCTCCCGGGCGGTGATCAGCGCGCTGCCGGCCGACGGGGCGCAGGACGTGAAGCCGGAGGGGGCGGTCCGGGTGGGCGTCGCCCAGGGGCGGCTGGTGTCCGTCCGGCTGGCCGACGCCAAGGGCACCGAGGTGCCCGGCACGATCGGCCCGGACGGCGCGGGCTGGGCGCCGGACGGCCCGCTGCCGCTCGGCACCGCGTTCACCCTGGACTCCGTCGCCGAGGACGACCGGGGCCAGAAGGCGGTCCAGCACTCGGCGTTCACGACCGCGGCGCGGGAGCACACCTTCGTGGCCTTCTTCACGCCGGAGGACGGCTCCACGGTCGGCGTCGGCATGCCGGTGTCGCTGCGCTTCAGCCGTCCGATCGCCGACCGGGCGGCGGTGGAGAAGGCCGTCCAGGTCGTCGCCGACCCGCCGGTGCCGGTGGCCGCGCACTGGTTCGGCGGCCAGCGGCTGGACTTCCGTCCGCAGCGGTACTGGGCGGCCGGCACCAGGGTCACGGTGGCGCTGCGGCTCAAGGACGTGCAGGGCGCGCCGGGGGAGTTCGGCACCCAGAGCCGGGACCTGCGCTTCACCGTCGGCCGGGCGCAGGTCTCCACCGTCGACCTGGACGCCCACACCCTGACCGTCCGGGCCGGCCAGGGCGGCAGGGTGGTCCGGGTGCTCAAGGTCTCCGGCGGCAGCCCCGACCACTCCACCTACCGGGGGGTGATGGTGGTGTCGGAGAAGTACCGGGAGACCCGGATGAACTCGCAGACCGTCGGCATGGGCGACGAGTACGACATCCAGGACGTCCCGCACGCGATGCGGCTCACCGCCTCCGGCACCTTCGTGCACGGCAACTACTGGGCGGACCCGCAGGTGTTCGGCGCCGCAAACACCAGCCACGGCTGCATCGGGCTGGCCGACGCCAAGGGCGGGGCGAGCAAGGACTCCCCGGCGGGCTGGCTGTTCGAGCACACCATCCCGGGGGACGTGCTGGAGGTGAAGGCCTCGTCCGGCGACCTCGTACCGCCGCAGAACGGGCTCAACGGCTGGAACGTGCCGTGGGAGCAGTGGGTGGCGGGGAGCGCGCTGCGCCGGGCGCCGTCGGCCGGGGCGTCCGGCCCGCCGTCCGGGCCCGCCGTACCGTAGGGCACTTCGGCCCGCTTCCGCCCGTTCCGTCCGTCTTTACGACTGCTTCACATGCCGTCAACCCGACTCCTCCCGGGGTTCACTCGAACGGCTTAGTTATCCTGCTCCGGCGCGTCCGCAGCCCGGGCCGAAAGAGTCGGCGACCGGTGCAACTCACAGGGGCACTCAACGCGTCAAGAGAGTGAATACCGGGAGGGGAGAAACCGTGAAGACGGGTAAGACGGCCGGCACCGCGATACGCACCAGCAACCGCTACGGGCGCCGGGGTGCGATGGCGCTGGTCATGGGCGGGGTACTGCTGCTCACCGCGGCCTGCAACGACGACAAGGGCAGCGGTTCGGGCGACTCGGGGGGCGGCAGCGCGGCCTCGGCGCCCGCGGCGGCGGACGGGGGCACGCCGGCCACGCCGAAGCCGTCGGCCGCGGTGCTCGCCGTCGAGCCGAAGGACGGCGCCCAGGACGTCGCGCCGAACGGGCTCCAGGTGTCCGTCTCCAACGGCAAGCTCACCACGGTCGAGGTGACCGACAAGAACGGCAAGCCGGTCGAGGGTGCGATCACCCCGGACGGTGCCGCCTGGAAGCCCACGGGGGCGCTCGCGGTCGGCATGGCGTACAAGGTGAACGCGCAGGCGAAGGACGGCGAGGGCCTGGTCGCCGCGTCCACCACCTCGTTCACCACGCTGACGCCGGAGAAGAAGATCTCCACCAACGACAACATCAGCGACGGCGCCACCTACGGCGTCGGCATGATCGTCTCGGTGAACTTCAACAAGGACGTCAAGAACAAGGACGCCGTCGTCAAGGGCATCACCTTCGAGACCAGCAACGGCACCGTGGTCAAGGGCCACTGGTTCGGCGACCGCCGGGTGGACTTCCGCCCGGAGCAGTACTGGGCGCCGGACACCAAGGTGACCGTCAAGTACCGGCTGAAGAACGTCGAGGTCGCGCCGGGCATCTACGGCGACGTGGACAAGGACGAGCCGTTCACCATCGGCCGCTCGATGATCTCCACGGCGGACGCCAAGTCGCACCAGATGACCATCGAGACCGGCGGCAAGAGCACCACCGTGCCGGTCACCCTGGGCGCGGACGCCACGCCGTCCTGGGGCGGGACGATGGTCGTCATGTCCAAGGAGAAGGTCACCCGGATGAACTCGCAGACCGTCGGTCTCGGGGGCGAGTACGACATCCAGGACGTGCCGCACGCGATGCGGCTGACCACCTCCGGCACCTTCGTGCACGGCAACTACTGGGCCAACCCGTTCGGCAAGACCAACGCCAGCCACGGCTGCGTGTCGATGCAGGACGTGAAGGGCGGCAGCGACAGCTCGGTCGCGGGCAAGTTCTTCAACGACTCGATGATCGGCGACCCCATCAAGATCGTGAACACCAAGGAGAAGACCGTCGCGCCCTCCAACGGGCTGGGCGGCTGGAACCTGGAGTGGGCCAACTGGTAGGCCCTACCCGGCGGTAGGCCCGGGTACTCCGGGCCTGCCGGCGAGTCCTCCGTCGTGCGGTCCGACCTCACCCGTTGGGGTCGGACCGCCGCGGTTTCCGGGGCGACTGGCCCCACGAATGGCGCAACCTTTCCGGTGGCCGGGCGCGTGTGTCCGGTCGGGTCCGTCGGGTCCACGGGGAGTTTCTCGGGTTTTCTGAGGGAGGGAATCGACGTTGAGGTCGATACGCAGAGTGGTGGCCGTCGGTCTGGTCGGCGGGGCGATGGCGCTGACGGCCGCCTGCGGCGGGGGTGACGGGGGCAGCGGATCGGGCGCGGGCAGCGCGGCCAAGGCCGACCTGGGGGCCGGTGCGGCCGGCGCGGCCGGTACGGCCAGTGCCAAGCCCGCGGCGGCGGCGCCCACCAGCACGGTGCCGAAGGTCTCCACGGCCGCCGTGAGCATCGAGCCCAAGGCCGGCTCGGTGGACGTGGCGCCGAACGCGCTGAAGATCGGCGCGACGGGCGGCAGGCTCACCACCGTCAAGGTGAACGACCGGACCGGCAAGGAGGTCCCCGGCGCCATCGCCGCGGACGGCGCCTCCTGGGCGCCCGCGGCCCCGCTGGAGGTGGGCACCGCCTACCAGGTCAGCGCGATGGCCGCGGACGCCGACGGCGCGGTCGCCACGGCGGACAGCAGCTTCACCACGCTGACCCCGACGGCGCTCGCCAAGGCCTCGGACAACGTCGACAACGGCGCCACCTACGGCGTCGGCATGATCGTCTCGGTGAACTTCAGCAAGGACGTCAGGAACCGGGACGAGGTCGCCAGGGGCATCACCTTCGAGACCGACAACGGCACCGTGGTCAAGGGCCACTGGTTCGACGACCGCCGGCTCGACTTCCGTCCGGAGCAGTACTGGAAGCCCGGGACCAAGGTGGTCGTGCACTACCGCCTCAAGAGCGTCGAGATCGCCCCGGGGGTGTACGGCGGGGACCGGGACGAGCCCTTCACGATCGGGCGGTCCCAGATTTCGACGGTTGACGTCGCCGCACACAAGATGACGGTCGTACGGGACGGCGTGTCCGACGACATCGACATCAGTGCCGGCGCGCCCGAACACCCCACCTGGAACGGGACGATGGTCATCATGTCCAAGGAGGGCGTGGTGCGGATGCAGTCCAGCACCCTCCCGGGGATGACCGGTGCGCCGTACGACCTCCAGGTCCCGCACTCGATGCGGCTGACCACCTCCGGCACCTATGTGCACGGCAACTGGTGGAGCAGGAACAGCACCTTCGGCGAGGACAACGTCAGCCACGGCTGCGTGGGCCTCAAGGACGTCGAGGGCGGTGGTGCGGACACCTCGATGGGCAAGTTCTACGACGGTTCGCTGGTCGGCGACGTGATGACCGTGAAGAACTCGTCGAGGAAGGAGACGCTCGACCCGGCGAACGGGCTGAGCGGCTGGAACCTGCCGTGGAGCAAGTGGTAGACGGCTGCTGAGCGGGGAGCCGGGGTCAACCCGGGCTTGACGGAAGTCGGCCCGGGTGGCCCCTTCTTGCTCGCGGCATATGCCGATCGGGTGAGATCGTTTGCTCATTGTCCGTACGCGGCTGCTTGCGTTCCGCAATGATGGTCCGCATGGCGGGTTGGGGCGAAACAGATCAGTCGTCAGTTTCCGGGGCCGGCGCGGTGGCCGAGGTGTCCTGGTTCGACCTCCAGGGCGGGCTCTCGGCGCTGGAGCGGCTCTCCTCCGAGGAGCTGGAGGAGATGTACTCCGACAGACTCCGCGACCCGTCCGCGCCCAACGAGGTGCGGCTGCCGTCCCGGACGGAGTCGGGCCCGGTGGCCCGTCGGCTGGTGCTGTGCGTCCTGGAGTCCTGGGAGCTCCACCAGCACCTGGAGGTCGGGGAACTGCTGACCGGCGAGCTGGTGGCCAACGCGGTGCGGCACGCGGCCGGACGCACCATCGGCCTGCACGTCAGCCGCAAGCCCGGCTGGCTGCGGATCGAGGTCCGGGACTCCTCCCGGGCGCTGCCCTGCATGATCCTCGCCGAGGCCAGCCCGGTGAACGAGCGGGGGCGGGGGCTGAGGATCGTCGACGACCTCGCCGACCGCTGGGGCGCGGACCTGTTGCCGCGGGGCAAGGGCGTCTGGTTCGAGCTGAAGGTGCGGGGCTGAGGCTCCCGGCCCGAGGCCCGAAAAACACGCGGGGCCCCCGGATTCGCCGTGGTCCGGCGATGGGGGCCCCTGCAGGTCATCGCGTCGGCCAAGGGGGTGCGTGCCGCGCGATGGGCGTCGGCAGTGCCAGGTCGGGCCCGCCGAAGTTCGTTGTCTCGACTATCGCACGGATCTCAGCATGTGAGCAAACCGGATGGCTTGGAATGCAAGGTTTGTTATCTGGTTCACCTTGGGATTTTGCATAGGTTAACGCCATCGCCTGTGAATATTCATGATCACGGCGATGTGGCCATGGCTTGCCGGATCCGGGCGGCGTGGGCGCGGACGGCGGTGGGGGAGAGGCCGCCGGAGCGGGGCGGCGGGGGCGGAGGGGCGCCGTGGCAGGCGCGGCAGAGGCCGCCGAGGAGGGCGTGCGGACGGCACGGGGTGCGGCAGGCGGTGCATTCGAGGACGCGGACCTGCCGGGGGGGGTCGTCCAGGGGCGTGCGGTCCGGGGGCAGCTTGTCGAGCAGGCGGCGGCGGGTGAAGGCCGCCGGGCTGTGGACGCCCTCCGGCGGGAGGTTCGCGGTGAGCGCGGCGGTGAAGAGGGCGGGCGTGGTGCCCCGGGCCAGCCACTCGGCGGCCAGCGGTTCGAGCGCGGCGCAGTCGGCGGCGGAGAGGGCGAGGCGGGCGTCCGCGAGGCCGAGGCCGGCGAGGGCGGCGTAGGCGGCCGAGGCGGGGGAGGTGCGGTTGAGCGTTCGCTCCTGCGGGGGATCGGGCGTGGTGGGCGTTGACGTCTCGCCGGTCATGATGAACCGCGTCCACCAGGCGTCCGAGCGGGGCGTGCGGGAGAAGTAGGTGCGGAACACCCAGCGGCAGTCCTTGGCGCTGATGCGCTCCCGGACGCGACGCAGGTGGCCTGCGGTGGAGAGCCTGTTGAGGGCGGTGCGGCAGGCCATCTGCCCGTAGTGGGGCTGGAGGACGGCGAGGGTCTTCACGTCCATCGCGGCGCCGTCGGGGAGGTGGTCGATGAGCGAGGCGAGGTACGCCTCGCGCGCCGGGAGGTGGGCGAAGTCGTTCGCGGAGCGGGGGTGTTGCTCCGGGGCGGACTGCTTGCCGTACCCGGGGGAGGCCATGGGGGTAGAGTCGTGGGCAGCCACAGGATCGAGTTCCGTTCGATCGTGCCGGTCAGACCCCCGTTCGGTGCTGGTAACACCGGCGGGGGTTGTTTCGTTGGTGCGCACGCTACACGGCTGAACGCGGCGTGGTGAAGCTGTGACGATAAGTCATATGTGCTGCGTACGAGGGTGGTTGGAAGGTGGTTACCCACCCATTCCATTAGGGGTCACTCGGCCTCGGCGGCTTGAGCTTCGGCCGCGAAGGAGACGAAGGACGACCAGGCCTCGGGGGAGAAGGTGAGGGTCGGGCCGGCCTTGTCCTTGGAGTCGCGGACGTGGACGGTGGAGGGGCAGGAGGCGACCTCGACACAGTTGCCGCCGTTGTAGTCGCTGTAGCTAGAACGGAACCACGGAATGGTGGTGTTCACAGGTGCTCCAGTGTCTTTCGGATGAGCTGTGCTGATTCTCGCGTATTCAGGGCCTGCGCGCGGATCATTGCGTGGCGTCGGGTGAGCCTGCCTACGAGTCGGGGTTCGGAGTGGAGCGCGTTCGTTTCATGTGTCTCAACATACGCATACTGCTCATTTTCGATCGTTTCCAAGATGACTAGAGATCCCGAGAGGCCGGAAGGTAGTGCCTGTCCAGTAGGTACGAGGTGGATCCGGGCGCTGAGCGAGTCCTCGAACTCAAGCAGCCGGTGGAGCTGCTCCTGCATGACCTCCCTGCCGCCGATGGAGGTGTGGAGGGCTGCTTCGTAGATGGTGAAGCTGAACAGCACCCCCGGCTCCACGAGTTTCTCTTGCCGCTTGAGGCGGAATGCCAAGTTCTTCTCAACAGTGGCGTTGTCCAAGGGCGGCATGTGGTGGCTGAGAATCCTCCTGGCGTAGGCCTCAGTCTGCAGCAGGCCTGGGATGTGGAGGGCCTCGTAGAAGTAGATGGCAACTGCCTCCTTCTCGACATCGAAGTAGACATCGCTGCGTGCGGGCCTTGGCTCCGGTGCCAGGTATGGATGAGCCCCCACCAACATCCCCTGTGCGCCGCACAGCTCATCCGCCGCCTGAAGCACCTTGAGCGACGGCCTCCGCCTCCCGGCCTCCATCGATCGAATGCTCTCGATGTCGTAGTTGGCCGCCTGGCTCAGCTGTTCCCGCGTCACGCCTGACCGTTGGCGCCACCGCTTGATCTGATCGCCGCAGTACCTCCATGACATCGGGTTTTCCTTCGGTGTGCTCACGGCCCCGTGCCCCTCCCTGCCCTGGTCGCAGGGCGGTCAAGCTGTGGTTGTACTCACGGCGTTACTGCTGAGGCTATGCCCGCCTGTCGACGCTTGAAGGGTGAAGTGGCCGAACTCAGCTCTTGCGAGTGAAGCCGTCCGTACGCCCCCCAAGGACTCTGATGCTCACCCAGCCTGCCGACCTCGTCGAGTGGATGTTCCCCCGCCTCCCCCGCAGCGCCGGCCGTGCCCGGATCCGCTTCATCCGGCAGGCCTTCGAGTGGGAGGTGCCCGTCGACGCCGCCGAGACCGGCCTGATCCTCCTCAGCGAACTCGTCACCAACGCCTGCCGTCACGCCCGCTCCCCGCGTGACCGGATGATCGGCGTGCGCGTCCTCCTCCCCACCGTCTCCCTGCTCCGCATCGAGGTCTCCGACGCGAACCCCGACCTCCCGACCCTGCGCGACGCCACCCCCGACGACGAGTCCGGCCGGGGCCTCGAACTCGTCGCCGCCCTCGCCACCTCCTGGGGCGCCCACCCGCGCGGCGAGGGCTACATCGGCAAGACCGTCTGGTGCGAACTCGCCCTCCCCGCCCCGGCCAACCCCCACGGCTGAGCCGGTGGCCCGGGGGGGGGGGGGGGGGGGGGGGCCCGGGGGGGGGGGGGGGGGGGGGAAAAAACTCGGGGTTCACAGTAAGGGGCCCGGGGGGGGGCCCCCCCCAACCCCCAAAAGGGGCGGGGCGG
>NZ_JBIVSD010000008.1:284615-341656 GCF_044756065.1 Kitasatospora sp. NPDC092039
CACCCCCGCGGCGTGGGCGGGGGGGCGGGGCTTTACGGGGCGGCCGCCCCCCCCCCCCCCCCGGGGCCGGTCGGTACCATCGAGGCGTGAACCTGTACTGGCACGTCGTGCTGCCACCGCTCAACGCCTGATCGGGCGCGCGCTTCGGTGGCTTGATCCCTGCGACCCCGGCTCGGCCTGATGGTGGCCGCCGTGGGCCGACGGCGTGCGCCCGTTCTCGAAACCAGTTGCCTTGACGGTCTTCGACGACGGAAGTTCACCACTGTGCCGAATCGTTTGTCCTCGCCTGCCCGTTCCACCGTCCCCGTGGCGCCGCGCCGCGCCCGTCCGCGCGGCGGCGCGGTGCCGATCCTTATCGCCTCCGTGCTCTGGGGCACCACCGGGACGACCAGCTCGCTCGCGCCCGCCGGCGCCCCGGCGGCCGGGATCGGGGCCGCCGGGCTGGTGCTCGGCGGGCTGCTGCTGTTCCTCACCGACCGCTCGGCCCGGGCGCTGCCCCGGGCCTGCGGGCCGCGCGAGCGGTGGCTGCTCGCGGCCGGCGCGGTCGCGGTGGCCGGGTACCCGCTGACCTTCTACCCGGCGGTGGGCCGCACCGGGGTGGCGGTCACGACGGTGATCGCACTCGGCAGCGCGCCGGTGTTCACCGGGCTGCTCGGATGGCTGTCCCGGCAGGGGCGGCCGGGCGGGCGGTGGACCGGGGCCACGGCGCTGGCCGTGCTCGGCTGCGCGCTCCTGGTGCTGGGCCCCGAACTCGCCGGTGGCGGCGGGTCGGTGGACCCGCTGGGCGTGCTGCTGGCGGCGCTCTCCGGGCTCTCGTACGCCGTGTACTCGCTGATCGGCGGGCGGCTGATCGCGCACGGGCGCCCCTCGGGCGGGGTGATGGGGGCGATGTTCGGCGGCGGGGCGTTGATCGTGCTGCCGGTGCTGCTCGCCGGGGACGTGGCGTGGCTCGGCTCGGTGCGCGGCGCGGCCGTCGTGCTGCACCTCGCGGTGGTCACCACCTTCCTCGCGTACTGGCTGTTCGGCCGGGGCCTGCGCCACACCACCGCCCAGACCGCCACCACCCTGACCCTCGCCGAGCCGGCCGTCGCGGCGGTGCTCGGCGTGGCGGCCCTGGGGGAGCGCCTGCCCGCCGTCTCCTGGTGCGGCCTCGCCGTCCTGGCCGGCGGCCTGGCCGTCCTGGCCCTTCCAGTGCGCAGGTAGCGCCGACCACCACTGCACGAGAAGTCGGCCAGCCCGACTTTTCGTGCGGTGTGGCCGGACCCGTGTGATTGGGAGGGCTGGCTACTCGTACCCGGTAGTGCATGCACGTGGTGAGCCGCCGGGCAGCCGGGACACGGGCGCCTGCACAGGAAGTCGGCCGGGCCGACTTCTCGTGCGGGGACCCGTGGTGGGCCGCACCGAGGACCTGTGCCCGGCAGTGCATGCGCGCGCCGAGTGGTGGGCTGCCCGGCAGCTGGGGCGGGGGCGCTTGCATAGGAAGTCGGCTGGGCCGACTTTTCGTGCGGTGTGGCTGGACCCGTGGTGGGCCGCACCGAGGGCCTGTGCCTGGTGATTGTGCCTGGCGGTGCGTGCGCGCGCCGAGTGGTGGGCTTCCGGGTGGCGGGGGCAGGGGCGCCTGCATAGGAAGTCGGCCGGGCCGACTTTTCGTGCGGTGTGGCTGGACCTGTGGTGGGCCGCACTGAGGACCTGTGCCTGGTGATTGTGCCTGGCGGTGCGTGCGCGCGCCGAGTGGTGGGCTGCCCGGCAGCTGGGGCGGGGGCGCTTGCATAGGAAGTCGGCTGGGCCGACTTTTCGTGCGGTGTGGCTGGACCTGTGGTGGGCCGCACCGAGGACCTGTGCCTGGTGATTGTGCCTGGCGGTGCGTGCGCGCGCCGAGTGGTGAGCTGCCCGGCAGCTGGGACAGGGGCGCCTGCATAGGAAGTCGGCCGGGTCGACTTCTCGTGCCGCTGGACTGGTCGTTGGCGGTGGCCTGTCGGGCTGTGCCGGGGAGACAGCGATGCCGTCCCGTGCCCGGCTCTTGCGAGAGCCTTTCGCTCGGGCCTAGCGCTGCGCGCGTGGGGCGAGCGGTGAGCGGCTGCTGCAGTCGGGGTCGCGGTGCCCGCACAGGAAGTCGGCCGGCCCGACTTCCTGTGCGGTGCGGTGGCCTGGGGTGCGGTTGTGGGGCGTGCGGTCGGGGCGGCAAAGGTACGGGGGTCTGCGCAGAAAGTCGGCCGGGCCGACTTTCTGCGCGGTGTGGTGCGCGCCCGCGTGGCCCGGGGTGCGGTTACGAGGGGTGTGGTTGGGGGCAGAGGCTGGGGCCTGTACAGGAAGTCGTTCTGGTCGACTTTTCGCGCGCCAGGGGTGGGCGGCTATGTCTGGTTGCGGGGCGGCGTCATCGGGAGGGTTTCCTCGCCCGTTTCCGGTGTCGCGCGGGCCGAGTGGGCTGCTGCGATGCGGCTGGGTCGTAGGTGCGTGCGCAGGAAGTCGGCCGGGCCGACTTTCTGTGCGGTGGGGGCGGCGGTGGTGGCCTGGGGTTGCGGCTGGGGGTGTGCGGTCGGGTCGACAGGGGGGCAGGGGTCTGCGTAGGAAGTCGGCCTGGTCGACTTTTCGCGCGCCGGGGTCGATCGGTGCCGGTGGCCTCGGCGGGAGTTGGGGGGCTACGCCTGGTTGTGGGGTGGTGCCATCGGGAGGGTTTCCTCGCCCGTTTCCGGTGTCGCGCGGGGCGAGCGAGCTGCTGCGAGGCGGCTGGGGCGCAGGTGCGTGCGCAGGAAGTCGGCCCGGCCGACTTCCCGCGCAGCGGGGCCAGGCCTCAGAGGGCGAAGTGGGTGGCGATGCCGTCGAGGACGCAGTCGAGGCCGGTCTCGAACTGCCAGTCGGGGTCGTCCTTGCGGGTGGCCTCGTGGAGGTAGCGCTCGTAGCCGGGGTAGCGGCCGGTGGCCATCAGCCAGCTCATCCGGGGGGCGAGGCCGGCCCGGATCTGGTCGCCGTCGGACCAGCCGCGCTCGCGGCGCAGGGCCTCCAGGGCGATCTCGGTGGAGACCGAGCCGTGGACGTAGCCGGTGACGGTGCGGAACACCGCCATGGTGGTGTCGGCGTCCAGGCCGTGGTCGGCCAGGGCGGTGAACGCGTGCTCGGGGACGGCGAGCTGGTGGGGGCTGAGGGCGAACGGGGTGGCCGCCCGGACGGTCCACGGGTGGGCCAGGTGCATGGCCCGCAGATGGACGGCCAGCGCGCGCATGGTCTCCCGCCAGCCCTCCGCGGGGGCGTCCAGCGGGAGCCGGCCGTAGACGGAGTCGACCATCAGCTCGATGAGCTCGTCCTTGCCGGAGACGTACCGGTAGGCGGCCATCGGGGCGACGCCGAGCTCGGCGGCCAGCCGGCGCATGGTGACGGCGTCCAGGCCCTCGGCGTCGGCGACGGCGACCGCGGCCTCGGCGATCCGGTGCGGGGTCAGGGTGGTGCGCGGCGCGGGGGCCGGGCGCGCCAGGCGCTCCCAGAGCGAGGCCGGGGGCTTGTCGTCGCCTGCGGCGGGGGCCTGCTGGGCCGGCATGGGGCGGGCTCCTTCCGACGGGGGGCGGGCCTACCGTAGCACCCTCGTGCGTACGGCGTATCGGCAGTGGACGCCGTACACGTGGCTGTGTACGTTGTATCCGGCGGATACGCCGTACACCAGATCCAGGAGGGGGATCCCCATGTCCACGGAGCAGGCCCTGAAGGTCGCGGTCCTCGTCGGCAGCACCCGCGAGGGGCGCTTCGGCCCGGTGGTCGCCGACTGGCTGCTCGGCCACCTCGACGCCCGCGGCGACCTGACCGCCGACCGGATCGACCTGGTGGAGACCCCGCTGCCGGTCACCTTCCCGTCCTTCGGGGGTGAAGTCCCCTCGGCCGACGCCGAGTTGCTGGCCGCCGTGTCGCCCCGGCTGGAGGCGGCCGACGCGTTCGTGATCGTCACCCCCGAGTACAACCACAGCTTCCCGGCCCCGCTGAAGAACGCCATCGACTGGCACAACCGCGAGTGGCACGGCAAGCCGGTCGCCTTCGTCTCGTACGGCGGCCTGTCCGGGGGCCTGCGGGCCGTCGAGCAGCTCCGGGTGGTGCTGGCCGAGCTGAACGCCGCGACGATCCGCAACACGGTCAGCTTCCACGGCGCCGCGCGGTGCTTCGACGCCGACGGCGGGGCGCTCGACCCGGCCTCCGACGCCGCCGCCAAGGCCATGCTCGACCAGCTCACCTGGTGGGCGCGGGCGCTGCGGGACGCCCGGCGGGCCCGCCCGTTCGCGGCCTGAGCGGGGGCGAAGCCAGGGCGCGGGGAGGGGGAGACGCGAAAGCCCCCGGGTGGGACGGGGGTCCGCCCGGGGGCCTTCAGCGCGCCGCGATCAGCGCTGGTCAGCGCGCGATCAGCACTCGATGACGTTCACGGCGAGGCCGCCGCGCGAGGTCTCCTTGTACTTGATCTTCATGTCGGCGCCGGTCTCCTTCATCGTCTTGATCGCCTTGTCCAGCGAGACGTGGTGCCGGCCGTCGCCGCGCAGCGCCATCCGGGCCGCCGTGACGGCCTTGACCGAGGCCATGCCGTTGCGCTCGATGCAGGGGATCTGGACCAGGCCGCCGACCGGGTCGCAGGTGAGGCCGAGGTTGTGCTCGATGCCGATCTCGGCGGCGTTCTCGACCTGCTCGGGGGTGCCGCCGAGCACCTCGGCGAGGCCGCCCGCGGCCATCGAGCAGGCGGAGCCGACCTCGCCCTGGCATCCGACCTCGGCGCCGGAGATGGAGGCGTTCTCCTTGAACAGCATGCCGATGGCGCCGGCCGCGAGCAGGAAGCGGACGATGCCGTCGTCGTCGGCGCCCGGGATGAAGTTCAGGTAGTAGTGCAGGACGGCCGGGATGATGCCCGCCGCGCCGTTGGTCGGCGCGGTGACCACCCGCCGCCCGGAGGCGTTCTCCTCGTTGACCGCCATCGCGTAGAGGGTCACCCACTCCATCGCGTTGGCCGGCCCGATGCCCTCGGCGCGCAGCGCCCGGGCGCCCGCGGCCGCCCGGCGGCGGACCTTGAGGCCGCCCGGCAGGATGCCCTCGCGGGACATGCCGGCCCGCACGCACTCCTGCATCACGGACCAGATCTCCAGCAGCCCGGTCCGGATCTCCTCCTCGCTGCGCCAGGCCTTCTCGTTCTCCAGCATCAGGGCGGAGATCGACAGCCCGGTCTCCCGGCTGAGCCGCAGCAGCTCGTCGCCGGTGCGGAAGGGGTACTTCAGCACGGTGTCGTCGGGCTTGACCCGGTCCGCGCCGATCGCGTCCTCGTCCACCACGAAGCCGCCGCCGACCGAGTAGTAGGTCTTCTCCAGCAGGGTCGAGCCGTCCGCCGCGTACGCCCACAGGGTCATCCCGTTGGCGTGGTACGGCAGCGAGCGGCGGCGGTGCAGGACCAGCTGGGTGTCCGGGTCGAAGTCGACGGGGTGCTCGCCGAGCAGGCTGAGCCGCTTCTCGGCGATGATCCGCTCGACGTCCTTGTCGGCCTGGTCGACGTCGACGGTGCGGGGCGAGTTGTTCTCCAGGCCCAGCAGGACGGCCTTCGGGGTGCCGTGGCCGTGGCCGGTGGCACCGAGCGAGCCGTACAGCTCGGCGCGCACGCCCGTCACGCGGTCCAGCAGGCCTTCGGAGCGCAGTCGGCGGGCGAACATCCGGGCGGCGCGCATCGGGCCCACGGTGTGGGAGCTCGACGGGCCGATGCCGATGGAGAAGAGGTCGAAGACGCTGATGGCCACGGGGGACGTCCTTGTCTGGTCTCGTGGAAGGACTTGCGGGCAGGGAGGGGCCGACACGGGACGGGGCACCGCGCGCACAGTCCAGTGTGCGCGGTGCCCCGGGGTGCCAGGTACGCCGGAGGGGTGAGGCCCGTCACCCCGCCCGAAGGATCACCGGAGTGATCAGAGGTTCGGGTACAGCGGGTACTTCTCGGCCAGGGCGGCGACCCGGGCCTTCAGGGCGTCCGCGACGGTCTCGTCGAAGGCGGGCTTGAGCGCCTCGGCGATGATGTCGGCGACCTCGCGGAAGTCCTCGGCCTGGAAGCCGCGGGTGGCCAGGGCCGGGGTGCCGATGCGCAGGCCCGAGGTGACCATCGGCGGGCGCGGGTCGTTCGGGATCGCGTTGCGGTTGACGGTGATGCCGACCTCGTGCAGCCGGTCCTCGGCCTGCTGGCCGTCGAGCTGGCTGTTGCGCAGGTCGACCAGGACCAGGTGGACGTCGGTGCCGCCGGAGAGCACGGACGCGCCGGCCTCGGCCACGTCGGCCTGGAGCAGGCGCTCGGCGAGGATGCGGGCGCCGTCCAGGGTGCGCTGCTGGCGCTCCTTGAACTCCTCCGAGGCCGCGACCTTGAAGGCGACCGCCTTGCCGGCGATCACGTGCTCCAGCGGGCCGCCCTGCTGGCCGGGGAAGACCGCGGAGTTGATCTTCTTGGCGTACTCGGCCTTGGACAGGATGACGCCGCCGCGCGGGCCGCCCAGGGTCTTGTGGGTGGTGGTGGTGACCACGTCCGCGTACGGGACCGGGTTCGGGTGCAGCCCGGCGGCCACCAGACCGGCGAAGTGCGCCATGTCCACCATGAGCAGCGCGCCGACCTCGTCGGCGATCCGGCGGAACGCGGCGAAGTCGAGCTGGCGCGGGTAGGCCGACCAGCCGGCGATGATCAGCTTCGGCTGGTGCTCCTTGGCGAGGCGCTCGACCTCGGCCATGTCGACCTGACCGGTCTTCTCGTCCACGTGGTACGCGGCCACGTTGTAGAGCTTGCCGGAGAAGTTGATCTTCATGCCGTGGGTCAGGTGACCGCCGTGGGCCAGGGACAGGCCCAGGATGGTGTCGCCCGGCTGGATCAGCGCGAACATCGCGGCGGCGTTGGCCTGCGCGCCGGAGTGCGGCTGGACGTTGGCGTGCTCGGCGCCGAACAGCGCCTTGATGCGGTCGATCGCGATCTGCTCGACCACGTCGACGTGCTCGCAGCCGCCGTAGTAGCGGCGGCCGGGATAGCCCTCCGCGTACTTGTTGGTGAGCACCGAGCCCTGGGCCTCCATGACCGCCACCGGGGCGAAGTTCTCGGAGGCGATCATCTCCAGGGTGGTCTGCTGGCGGTGCAGCTCGGCGTCGACCGCGGCGGCGATCTCCGGGTCGAGGGCGTGCAGGGACTGGTTGAGAACCGTCATGGTGTGGTCTTCCCGGGAGGAGGAGGGAAAGGGGCCGGGGCGGGGCGGCCGCCGCGCGACCGCCCCTGGCAGGCGGATCAGCCCTGGGGGTTGGTGAGCGCGTCGTACTCGGCGGCGCTGAGCAGCTCGTCGGTGGCCTCGACGCGCACCTTGAACAGCCAGCCGCCCTCGAACGGGGCGCTGTTGACCAGGGCGTTGTCGTCCAGGACGTCCTGGTTGACCTCGGTGACCTCGCCGGTCACCGGGGAGTACAGGTCGCTGACCGACTTGGTGGACTCCAGCTCGCCGCAGGTCTCGCCGGCGGTCACGGTGTCACCGACCTCGGGGAGCTGCACGTAGACGATGTCACCGAGCGCGTCGGCGGCGTGCGCGGTGATGCCGACCGTGGAGACACCCTCCGCGTCCGCGGCGGTCAGCCACTCGTGCTCCTTGGTGTACTGCAGGTGCTGGGGGTTGCTCATGGCGTCATTCTCCAGGATGGGAAGCGGGTACGACGAAGCGGGCCGCCGCGCGGACGGCCGCGACGTGCGTGTATGGGGAAAACCGGGGCCCGCGGGGGCTCAGCGGGCGCGCTTGTAGAACGGCAGCGCGACGACCTGGACGGGCTCGTGCTTGCCGCGCACGTCCACCGCGACGGTGGTGCCGGGGGCGGCGTGGGCGGCGTCGACGTAGGCCATCGCGATCGGCTGCCCCAGCGTCGGGGACGGCGCGCCGGAGGTGATCCGGCCGATCGGCTCGCCGTCGGCGGAGACCACGGTGTACTCGGCGCGCGGCACCCGCTTGCCGTCGGAGACCAGGCCGACCAGCACCTTCGGCGGGTTGGTCTCGGCCGCGGCGGCGGCCTGCTCCAGCGCCTTGCGGCCGACGAACGCGCCCTCGTTGGTGGTCTTGTCGAAGCGGACGACCCGGCCCAGGCCGGCGTCGAACGGGGTGAGGTCGGTGGACAGCTCGTGCCCGTACAGCGGCATGCCGGCCTCCAGGCGCAGCGTGTCGCGGCAGGACAGGCCGCACGGGACCAGGCCGTGGCCCTCGCCCGCGGCGGTCAGCGCCTGCCAGACCGGCTCGGCGTCGACCGGGTGGCAGAAGATCTCGAAGCCGTCCTCGCCGGTGTAGCCGGTGCGGGCGAGCAGCACGTCGCGGCCGTCCACCTGGGCCGGGAGGATCGCGTAGTACTTCAGGCCGGGCAGGTCGGCGTCGGTGGTCTTCGCCAGGACGGCGGTGGCCTCCGGGCCCTGGACGGCGATCAGCGCGTAGGTGTCGCGGTCGTCGGTGACGACGGCGTCGAAGCCCTTGGCGCGGGCGATCAGCTCGTCGAGGACCAGCTGGGCGTTGGAGGCGTTGGCGACGACCAGGAAGGCGTCCTCGCGCAGGCGGTAGACGATCAGGTCGTCCAGGATGCCGCCGTCCTCGGCGCAGATCATGGTGTAGCGGGCGCGCAGCACGCCCAGCGCGGAGACGAAGCCGACCAGCGCGTGGTCCAGCATCTCGCCGGCCTGCGGGCCGGTGACGGTGATCTCGCCCATGTGCGAGAGGTCGAACAGGCCGGCCTTGGTGCGGACCGCGAGGTGCTCCTCGCGCTCGCTGCCGTAGCGCAGCGGCATGTCCCAGCCGGCGAAGTCGGTCATGGTCGCGCCGAGGGCGCGGTGCAGCGCGTCGAGCGCGGTCAGGCGGAGGGACGACATGGCCAGGAACTCCTCGGTCGGGGCACTCAGGGGTGCGCGCACCGGACCGGACCCGCTCGGGGGCCGACCCTGCGCGCGGGCATGCGGCGGCGTGGGTCTCCCCATCTGTCGTCGAACCTGAGAGCTTCACCGCCCACCTGCCCGCAGCTGTTTCCAGCTTGGGGGACAGCATGGCGGCTTGCACCGTGGGTGGGCGCACGACAGGGCCGGGCGCCGCTTTCCAGATGTGCCTAACCCGTGCGGTAGGGGTGCCTGAGAGATTCCGGGGAGGACTTGCTCCTTCGGCGCCGGCTGTGCCTGAACGGCACTCCGGGCTCTCCCGCGCGGGTTCGAGCGGCCGGTATGGAGTTGTGGGGGCCCGCGGCGCATGCCGTCGGACGCGCACATCATGGCACGTCCGGGACGACGAGGGGAGGGGGGACCCGGTCACACCGCGCGGGACCCGAACACGAGTCCTGACCGCGCCCCCGCGCGCCTCTAGACTGCTGCGCGTCGGCGCAGCAGAGGGCGGCCGAACGGCAGAGGGCGGAATCGGCGGCGCATGGGGTACCCGGTGGAGCAGCAGCAGGGGTGGGGCGGACCGGAGGAGGCGCCGGCGGGCGGCTCCTGGCCGGCCAACGAGCTGGAGCAGGTGCTGACCGCGGCCCTGGGCGACCCGGGCGCGACGCCGCGGGTGATCGAGGTGCTGGCGCGCAGCCAGGTGTGGGTGCCGCTGCCGGCCGGGGGCGACCCGCAGGGGCAGTCGCTGGACCTGCCGACGATCGAGCTGGGCGGCGACCCGTACGTACCGGTGTTCTCCTCGCAGGAGGTGTTCCTCCAGCAGGCGCCCGGGATGGCCTTCGCGATCGCGCCGGTGTGGGAGTTCGCCCGCGGGCTGCCGCTGGGCGTGGGCATCGCGGTGAACCCGGAAGCGGTGGTGGGCCTCCCGGTCCCGCCGCAGGGCGTCGCCGAACTGCGCCGCGGCCCCCGCGAGGACCGCTGGGACGGCGCCGGCGACCTGGCGCCGACCGGCGGGCGGGTGGCGCTGCGCGAGCCGGTGCCGGGCGAGGACCCGGAGCACTTCCTGGCCGCCTGCCGGGCCGAACTCTCGGCGCTGCCGGGTGTGCTGACCGCCCGCAGGGCGCTGGCCAGCATCGAGGGCGAGCCGACCGTGATGTTCGTGGGCGTCCAGTTGGACCCGGCGGCGCCGGCCGATCCGGCCGCGGTGAACGACGCGCTCGGCCGAGCGCTGGGAACCGCGCCGCTGCCCGGCGGCGTCCACCTCGTACTGCTCGACCTCGCCGACGACCCGGTGGTCGAGTGGCTGCTCACCCGGGTACTGCCCTTCTATACGCGGGCGTGAGCGGGTTCGTATCAGAGGCACGTCGCCGTGGCGGTGGCCGGTGCCGCGCCATAGGGTGCGTGCAGACGGCCGACGGGCCGGCGGGTTGAGGGAAAGAGGCGCGGCGAGGTGGGCGCATGAGTGCGGGAACGGGAGCGGGCGGTGTGCCGGGGGCCTGGGGCCAGGCACCGGTCGCCGGGCGCCCGGGAGCTGATCCCGGCGCGTTGGAGCGCGCCCTGGGCGATGTCGCGCCGGAGCGCTACGACGCGTACGAGCGGCTGCTGCACGCGCTGGCGGACGGCCGGGTCTGGATGCTGCTGTGGCACGGCACGCCGGGCAGCCCGGACGCGCAGTACGGGAACATGGAGATCAGCGGCCACGGCTACGCGCCGGCCGTCACCTCGCCCGAACAACTGACCTCCTCCGGCTGGGCGCGGGCCCACGAGGTCATCTCCGGCCGGGAGATCGCGGCCTCGCTGTACCGCACCCGCTGGGGCCTGTGGCTCAACCCGCACGCGCCCGGCGGGGGCGTCGGGGTGCCGTGGGCGGACCTGCGGCGGGTCGCCGCGGGCCTGGACCGGCTGCCGGCCGGGCCGTTGAAGCTGAGCGAGCCGCAGCTGAACGCCCAGCCGTTCTTCGCGCTGCTGGAGCGGCAGGCCGGCGAGGTGCGCGCGGTACGGGCGCTGCGCCGGGCCTGGGTGCAGCCCGCGGTGGGGGAGCCGTACCTGGCGATCGGCCTCGACCTGTACGAGAGCTCGCCGCCGGCGGTGGAGGCGGTGCGGGCGCTGATGCGGCGCGCGATCGCGGTGGCCCCGGAGGGGCTCG
The DNA here is from genome assembly GCF_044756065.1 of Kitasatospora sp. NPDC092039. Lineage (NCBI taxonomy): Bacteria > Bacillati > Actinomycetota > Actinomycetes > Kitasatosporales > Streptomycetaceae > Kitasatospora > Kitasatospora sp. NPDC092039. The sequence continues at coordinate 295,622 of NZ_JBIVSD010000008.1, forward strand.
CGGTGTCCACGGTGGCGATGTCGGACGAGTACGACCCGGTGGCGCTGTGGATGCGCGCCAACGCCCGGCCGTTCTTCGACCGGGAGTCGGGCCGCCCGCCGACCGGTCCGTACCCGCCGGTGCCCCCGCCGCCGTACCCCGGGCACTCGATGCCGGGCTACGCGTACGGCACCCAGCCGCCGGCGCCGGGCTGGCAGCAGCCGTCGCCGCAGCGGCCTTGGCCCGGCTACCCCGGGCGCTGATTCCCGAAACCCATTCCCGCGAAGCCGACTTGATTGTCCGTCAAGTCGGCTTCGATGCTTTCCGGACGAATTTCCGGATGTGCGGCCCGGTCATCTTGACATGGCAGTTACAGCCATGTGAAGAGGTGTATGCCGAAGATCGGGAAGGTGCATGCGCGCAGATCACAGTTGGGCATCTGTCGGTTGTCAGGGCTGGCGCAAGCCAGTTCGGATGGCAGAGAGTTCTGCGCAACGCACCGCGCGTGCTGGAACCCCACAAAGGTGAGCGCGCACGCCGACAGCCCGGCCACGCGACGCCCATCCCGCGTGGTGGCAGTGCCTGTGCACGAAGCACTGCCGTCAAGACCCGCTCCTCCTAAGCACTTCCGCACGTCCGCAGCCGCACCGCCGAAGCCGGCGACCGGCACCCGTGGGCCGGCCACCGTCGGCGAGGGGACCTACTGACCATGACCGCATCCGTGACCACCGCCGGGAACGATCCGGAGGCACCCGCCGCCGCAAGCCCGGCCAAGACGATCGAGGGCCGCTCCCTCGGTCAGATCGCCTGGACCCGCTTCAAGCGGGACAAGGCCGCCGTCGTCGGCGGCGTCGTGGTGATCCTGTTGATCCTGCTCGCCGTGCTGGCCAAGCCGATCGAGTCGCTGTTCGGGCTGGATCCGGACGCCCTCCACCAGGACCTGCTGGACGCCGACCTCGGTGGCCTGCCGTTCGGCGACTGGGGCGGCATGAGCTGGGAGCACCCGCTCGGCGTCGACCCGCTGCAGGGCCGTGACCTGCTGACCCGCGTCATCGAGGGCTCCTGGGTCTCCCTGCTGGTCGCCTTCGGCGCGACCGTGCTGTCCAACACCATCGGCACCGTGCTCGGCATCATGGCCGGCTACTACGGCGGCTGGGTGGACACCCTGATCAGCCGGGTGATGGACGTCTTCCTGGCCTTCCCGCTGCTGCTCTTCGCCATCGCGATCTCGACCTCGCTGCAGGGCGGCGCGTTCGGCCTGCACGGCCTGCCGCTGCACATCCTGGTGCTGATCTTCGTGATCGGCTTCTTCAACTGGCCCTACATGGGCCGGATCGTGCGCGGCCAGACGCTCTCGCTGCGCGAACGGGAGTTCGTCCACGCGGCCCGCAGCCTCGGCGCGCGCGGCCCGTTCATCCTGTTCAAGGAACTGCTGCCCAACCTGGTCGGTCCGATCCTGGTCTACTCGACCCTGCTGATCCCGACCAACATCCTCTTCGAGGCCGGGCTGAGCTTCCTCGGCGTCGGCATCCAGCCCCCGCAGGCCTCCTGGGGCGGGATGCTCCAGGACGCCATCCGGTACTACCAGGTGGACCCCCAGTACATGGTGGTCCCCGGGCTGGCGATCTTCGTCACCGTGCTCGCCTTCAACCTGCTCGGCGACGGCCTGCGCGACGCCCTCGATCCCAAGAGCAACTGACCCAGCGTCATCCACTGGCCCCGAGTCATCACATGACCCTGCGTCAGGACCCTCCACCGCCTCCACATCCCTCAAGGGGTTGATCTCACCCATGCGTAGGTCCCGTACCGTCGCCCTGACCGCTGCGGCCGCCGCCGCGGTCCTGGTCGTGACCGGTTGCACCAGCTCGTCGAAGAGCGGCGGCTCCTCCTCGGCCTCCGGCTCCGCCGGGGGCGGCGCCAACGCGGCCACCAAGAGCATCGTCAACGCCTCGGACAAGAAGGGCGGGACGGTGACCTACGAGATGAAGGGCACCCCGGACTCGCTCGACCCGGGCAACACGTACTACGCGTACATCTACAACTTCTCGCGGCTGTACTCCCGCGCGCTGACCACCTTCAACCCGGCGCCGGGCGAGGAGGGCAACAAGCTCGTCCCGGACCTCGCCGAGTCGATGGGTCAGCCGAGCGCGGACGGCCTGACCTGGACGTACAAGCTGCGGGCCGGCCTGAAGTACGACGACGGCACCCCGATCACCTCGAAGGACGTCAAGTACGCCGTCGAGCGCTCCAACTACACGGACGTGCTCACCAACGGCCCGACGTACTTCCGCAACCTGCTGGTCGACAACCCGACGCCGTACGAGGGTCCGTACAAGGACAAGGCCGGCGGCCTGAACTCGATCGAGACGCCGGACGACACCACGGTGGTCTTCCACCTCCAGCACCCGTTCGCGGACTTCGACTACCTGGTCAGCGCCCCGCAGACCGCGCCGGTCCCGCAGGCGAAGGACAACGGCGCCGAGTACGTCAAGCACGTCATGTCCTCGGGCGCCTACAAGTTCGAGTCCTACGAGGACGGCAAGCAGGCCGTCCTGGTGCCGAACACCAACTGGGACAAGAGCACCGACCCGATCCGCAAGCAGCTCGCGGACAAGATCGTGCTCCGGTTCAACATCGACCAGGCCACCATCGACAAGGACCTGCTGGCCGGCAACGCCCAGGTCGACCTGGTGGGCGCCGGCGTCGACCCGCAGACCCAGGCGCAGATCCTGCAGGACCCGAAGCTGAAGGCCAACACCGACAACGCCTACGGCGGTCGCCTGGTCTACATGGCGATCAACTCCAAGCTCGCGCCGTTCGACAACGTCGAGTGCCGCAAGGCCGTCCAGTACGCGATCGACAAGGTCTCGGTGCAGACCGCCCAGGGCGGCCCGATCCGCGGCCAGATCGCCAACACGGTGCTCCCGCCGGACGTCCCGGGCCACCAGGACTTCAACCTGTACGAGACCAAGGACAACAAGGGCGACGAGGCCAAGGCCAAGGAGCACCTGAAGGCCTGCGGCAAGGAGGGCGGCTTCAACACCGTCATCTCGGCCCGCACCGAGCGCGCCACCGAGATCGCCGCCGCGACCTCGATCCAGGCCGCGCTGAAGAAGATCGGCATCACCGCCGAGATCCAGCAGTACCCGCAGTCCAAGTACCTGACGGACAACGCCGGTTCGCCGAAGTTCACCGCCGACCACAACATCGGCCTGATGATGATGCAGTGGGGCGCCGACTGGCCGACCGGCTACGGCTTCCTCCAGCAGATCGTCGACGGCCGCGCGGTCAAGGAGACCGGCAACAACAACCTGGCCCAGCTGGACGACCCGGCGGTCAACAAGCTGATCGACGACGCGGCGGTCAACCCGGACCAGAAGGCCCGCGAGAAGATCTACGCCGACATCGACAAGAAGACCATGGAGCAGGCGGTCTACGTCCCGCTCACCTACTTCAAGGTCTTCCTGTACCGCCCGTCCAACGCCACCAACCTGGTCTCCACCTCGGCGTTCTCGGGTGAGTACGACTACCTGAACATCGGCACCACCAAGTAAGAGCCTGGCTCGCATCCCTGAAGGCAGGTGAAGGCAGCGGCGCCCGCCGCCGTCCGGAGGATCCCGGACGGCGGCGGGCCGCCGGAGCCGCCCTACTGTGTTTGCCTACATCATCCGCAGGACCTTCGCGGCCGTGATTCTGCTGCTGGTCGTCAGCGCGGTCACCTTCGCGATCTTCTTCCTGCTGCCGCGCCTCGCCGGCGAGACGGCCGACCAACTGGCCGCCCAGTTCATCGGGAAGAGCCCGTCCCCCGAGACGATCGCGGCGGTCAAGCAGAACCTCGGCCTCGACCAGCCGCTGTACGCCCAGTACTGGAAGTTCCTCAAGGGCCTGGTCGCCGGCGCCGAGTACAACTTCGGGCCGGAACCGGCCACCTGCCACGTGCCCTGCTTCGGCTACTCCTTCAAGAACCACCTCGAGGTCTGGCCCGAGCTCTCCAAGCGGATCCCGACGACCATCTCGCTCGCCGCCGGCGCGGCCGTGCTCTGGCTGGTCTCCGGCGTCGCCACCGGCGTCGTCTCCGCCCTGAAGCCGCGCTCGATCTTCGACCGGCTCTCCATGGGCGTCGCGCTCGCCGGCGTCTCGCTGCCGGTCTTCTTCACCGGCGCGCTGCTGCTCACGCTGTTCAGCTACGAGTGGCCGATCCTGGACAACCTGCAGTACGTGGACTTCACGGAGAACCCCCTGATGTGGGCCCGCAACCTGATCCTGCCGTGGATCTCGCTGGCCTTCCTCTACTCCGCGCTCTACGCCCGGCTCACCCGCGCCGGGATGCTGGAGACCATGAGCGAGGACTACATCCGCACCGCCCGGGCCAAGGGCCTGGTCGAGCGCAAGGTCGTCGCCCGGCACGGGCTGCGCGCCGCGCTCACCCCGATCGTCACGATCTTCGGCATGGACCTCGGCCTGCTGCTCGGCGGCGCGCTGATCACCGAGCAGGTCTTCTCGCTCCAGGGCGTCGGCCAGTTCGCCGTCCAGGCGATCTCCGACAACGACCTGCCCAAGATCCTCGGCGTCACCCTGCTCGCCGCCTTCTTCATCGTCGTCTGCAACCTCGTGGTCGACCTCCTGTACGCGCTCGTCGACCCCCGGGTGAGGCTCTCGTGACCGACCTCCAGAAGAACCCGGCGGACGCCGCGCGGACCCCGTCCGGCGAGCCCTTCCTCTCCGTGCGCGACCTGCGGATCCACTTCGACACCGACGACGGCCTGGTCCGCTCGGTGGACGGGGTCAGCTTCGACCTGCACAAGGGCCGCACCCTCGGCATCGTCGGCGAGTCCGGCTCCGGCAAGTCCGTCACCTCGCTGGGCATCATGGGCCTGCACCGCTCCAAGCGGGCCCGGATCAGCGGCGAGATCCGGCTGAACGGCGAGGACCTGATCGCGGCCGGCCCGGACCGGGTGCGCCAACTGCGCGGCCGCGAGCTGGCGATGATCTTCCAGGACCCGCTGACCGCGATGCACCCGTACTACACGGTGGGGCAGCAGATCGTCGAGGCGTACCGGGTGCACCACCCGGAGGCCACCAAGAAGCAGGCCCGGGCCCGCGCGATCGAGATGCTCGACCGGGTCGGCATCCCGCAGCCCGACCGCCGGGTGGACGACTACCCGCACCAGTTCTCCGGCGGCATGCGACAGCGCGCGATGATCGCCATGGCCCTGGTCAACGACCCCTCGCTGCTGATCGCCGACGAGCCCACCACCGCCCTGGACGTCACCGTCCAGGCGCAGATCCTGGACCTCATCCGCGACCTGCAGGAGGAGTTCGGCTCCGCCGTCATCATCATCACCCACGACCTCGGAGTGGTCGCCGAACTGGCCGACGACATCCTGGTCATGTACGGCGGCAAGTGCGTCGAGCGCGGCCCGGCCGAGACCCTCTTCGACTCGCCCGAGCACCCGTACACCTGGGGCCTGCTGGGCTCGATGCCGCGACTGGACCGGGAGCTCCAGGACCGGCTGGTGCCGGTCAAGGGCACCCCGCCCAGCCTGATCAACGTGCCGTCCGGCTGCGCCTTCCACCCGCGCTGCCCGTACGCCGCCCTGACCGACGGGCGTTCCGCGAGCGAGGTCCCGGTGCTGACCGAGGCCGCCTCCGGACACTTCGCGGCCTGCCACCTGGCAGCCGGAGAGCGGCACCGCATCTTCGCCGAAGAGATCGCGCCCCGGCTGTGAGCCCGGCCTCGTACCACCTTTCTGGAGAGAACCGATGACGGACACTCAGGCGGCGGCGACCCCGTCGCCGGCAGCCGCCCCCGGCCGCGAACCGCTGCTGAAGGTGGCCGGCCTGACCCGGCACTTCCCGATCCGCAGCGGGCTGCTGATGCGCCAGACCGGCGCGGTGCGGGCCGTCGACGGCATCGACTTCACGGTCAACGCCGGTGAGACGCTGGGCGTCGTGGGCGAGTCCGGCTGCGGCAAGTCGACCATGGGCCGACTGGTCACCCGGCTCGACGAACCGACCGGCGGGACCATCGAGTTCGAGGGCACCGACATCACCCACCTGGGCGTCGGGGCGATGCGGCCGCTGCGCCGCGACATCCAGATGATCTTCCAGGACCCGTACTCCTCGCTGAACCCCCGGCACACCGTCGGCACCATCGTCGGCGCGCCGTTCAAGCTCCAGGACGCGGTGCCGGCCGGCGGGCTCAAGAAGGCCGTCCAGGAACTGCTGGAGCTGTGCGGGCTCAGCCCCGAGCACTACAACCGCTACCCGCACGAGTTCTCCGGTGGCCAGCGCCAGCGCATCGGCATCGCCCGGGCGCTCGCGCTCAAGCCGAAGATGATCGTCGCGGACGAGCCGGTCTCCGCGCTGGACGTCTCGATCCAGGCGCAGGTCGTCAACCTGCTGGACGACCTCCAGCAGGAGCTCGGGCTGACCTACCTGATCATCGCGCACGACCTCTCGGTGGTCCGGCACGTCTCGGACCGGGTCGCGGTGATGTACCTCGGCAAGATCGTGGAGATCGCCGACCGGAACTCGCTCTACCGCAGCCCGATGCACCCGTACACCAACGCGCTGATGTCCGCCGTGCCCGTCCCGGACCCGCGCCGCCGCCAGCGCGCGGGCCGCGAGCGGATCCTGCTCAAGGGCGACGTCCCCTCGCCGATCAACCCGCCCAGCGGCTGCCGCTTCCGCACCCGGTGCTGGAAGGCGCAGGACGTGTGCGCGAGCCAGGAACCGCCGCTGACGGCGCTGAAGACCGGGCACCAGGTGGCTTGCCACTTCCCCGAGAACGCTCCGGAGAACGCTGCGGAGAGCGCCACGGTCTGAGGTCCAGCCGGTACGCACCGAGGCCGCCCACCCCGCTCACGGGGTGGGCGGCCTCGGTGCGTCGGTCCGCGGGTCAGGCGCCGCCGGCCGGCTCCGGCTCGCGCGTGCCCGGGGCGGCGGGCGGCACCGGCGAACCCGACGCGTCCGGAGCACCCGTGCGGATCGGGTACACATGGACGGTGACATCCCAGCTCTTCCCGACCGACGTGCAGCAGTCGCTGGACCTCGTCGGCATCTTCGTCTTCGCCCTGTCCGGGGGCCTGCTCGCCGTCCGCAAGAACATGGACATCTTCGGGATCTGCGTGTTGGCGGAAGCCACCGCCCTGGGCGGCGGGGTGATGCGCGACCTGGTGATCGGTGCCACCCCGGTCGCCGCGTTCACCAACCTCGGCTACTTCGTGACGCCGCTGGCCGCCGCGCTGGTGGTGTTCTTCCTGCACCCGGAGGTCGAGCGGATCAACCGGGCGGTGCAGACCCTGGACGCGCTCGGGCTCGGGCTGTTCTGCGTGACCGGCACCGCCAAGGCGCACGACTTCGGGCTCGGCGCGGTCGCGGCGATCGCGCTCGGCATGGTGACCGCGGCCGGCGGCGGGGTGATCCGCGACGTGCTGGCCGGGGAGATCCCCTCGCTGCTGCGCTGGGACCGGGAGATCTACGCCGTCCCGGCCCTGGTCGGCGCCACCGTGGTCGCGCTGCTGATCGGCGCGGACCGCCTCACCGGGGTGACCGGCACCGCGGCCGCGCTCACCGCCTTCGGGCTGCGGATGCTCGCCCTGAAGTACGGCTGGCGTGCCCCGCGGGCCTGGCACCGCAACGGTTCTCGCACCAGCGAGGAGTAGGCGAGCCGCCGTACGCGAGCGAGATCGCCTCGGCGGTGCAGAGCAGTTCCGGCACCATCCGGGCCAGTTCGGCCGGCGGCACCTCGCTCGCCGGGGCGCTCAGCGCGCAGGCCGCGACCGTCCGCCCGCCGCTGCCCGCGACCGGCGCGGCCACGCAGGTCACCGGCTCGTGGTGCTCGCGGGACTCGGCCGCCCAGCCCCGGTGGCGCACCGCCGCCAGCTCGTTCGGCAGGTCCTCCTCGCGGGCGCCGTCCGCGGACAGCCCGGCGAGCAGCACCCGGCCGACGGCCGTCCCGTCCACCGGCGCCCGGCGCCCGATCCGGGACGGCTCCGCACCCGGCAGCCCGGCCACCTCGTCCAGGTAGAGCACCTCGCCGTCGTGCAGCACGGCGAGCCGGACGGTGTAGCCGCAGCGGGCGTTGAGCGCGGCCAGGTACGGCGCGGCGACCTGCCGGACGTCGAAGTCCTCCAGGGCGCGGTGGGCCAGCGAGAGCACCCGGCCGCCGATCCGGTAGCGCAGGTCCGGCTGGCGGCGGGCGAAGCCGTGCTCCTCCAGGGTGCGCAACAGCCGCAGGGCGGTGGACTTGTGCACCCCGAGGCTGCTGGCGGCCTGCTCCAGCGAGAGCGGCGCGTCGCCGAGTGCGTCGAGCAGGGTCAGCGCGCGGTCGACCGACTGCGACATGGCGTCTTCCCGTGGATCCGGCTGACTGGTGGCGTCAGGCTAACCGCTGGGTGGCGCAGTGGTGCAAACCAGTGCCGGACGCGGCCGTCCGGCGGCGGTGCGCCGGCGGTGCCCCGCCCGGTGGCCGGATCGGGGCACGGGCCTGGAGGGCCGGGCGGCTCCGCGCTCTACAATCGGAGGGTTATGCCATACCTGGACCATGCGGCGACCACGCCGATGCTGCCCGAGGCGATCGCCGCGATGACGGCGCACCTGGGGGTGGTCGGCAACGCCTCGGCCCTGCACGCGGCCGGCCGCCGGGCCCGCCGGGTGGTCGAGGAGTCCCGGGAGTCGCTGGCCGAGTCACTGGACGCCCGCCCCAGCGAGATCGTGCTCACCGGCGGCGGCACCGAGTCCGACAACCTGGCGGTCAAGGGCCTGTACTGGGCCCGCCGGGACGCCGACCCGGCCCGCACCCGGGTGCTGTGCAGCCCGGTCGAGCACCACGCGGTGCTGGACGCGGTGCACTGGCTCTCCGAGCACGAGGGCGCCCGGGTCGACTACCTGCCGGTGGACGGCTACGGCCGGGTGCACCCCGAGGCGCTGCGCGAGGCGATCGAACGGGACCCTGCCGCGGTCGCGCTGATCACCGTGATGTGGGCCAACAACGAGGTCGGCACCGTCCAGCCGGTGCGCGAACTGACCGCCGTGGCGGCCGAGTACGGCATCCCGGTGCACGCCGACGCGGTGCAGGCGCTCGGTCAGGTCCCGGTCTCCTTCGCCGAGTCGGGGCTCACCGCGCTCACCGTCACCGGGCACAAGATCGGCGGCCCGTTCGGCATCGGCGCGCTGCTGCTCTCCCGGGGCGCCGCGCCCGTACCGCTGCTGCACGGCGGCGGGCAGGAGCGCGACGTGCGCTCCGGCACCCTGGACGCCCCCGGCTCGGCCGGCTTCGCGGCCGCCGCGGCGCTCGCCGTGGAGCGGCGGGCCGGGCACGCGGCCGCGGTGGGCGCGCTGCGGGACGAGCTGGTGGCCGCCGTGCTGGCCGCCGTTCCGGACGCGGTCCTCAACGGCGACCCGTCGGCCGGGGGCCGGCTGCCCGCCAACGCCCACTTCTCCTTCCCCGGCTGCGAGGGCGACGCGCTGCTGATGCTGCTGGACGCGGCCGGCATCGAGTGCTCGACGGGCTCCGCCTGCTCCGCCGGGGTGCCGCAGCCCAGCCACGTGCTGCTGGCGATGGGCGTCGACCCGCTGCTGGCGCGCGCGTCGCTGCGGTTCTCGCTCGGGCACACCTCGGTGCGGGAGGACGTGGCGGCGCTCGGCGAGGCCATCGGGCCGGTGGTGCAGCGGGCGCGCAACGCGGGGCTGGCCTCCGTACGGCGGTAGCTCCCGCGCGGCGGGGCATGTCCGGCGGCCCCGTAGGCTTGTACTCACCATGACTGACTTCCCGGGTGCCCCGACCACTCCCTCCACCGGCCGTCTGCGCGTGCTCGCGGCGATGTCCGGCGGAGTCGACTCCGCCGTCGCCGCCGCCCGCGCCGTCGAAGCGGGGCACGAGGTGACCGGCGTCCACCTGGCGCTCTCCGCCAACCCGCAGTCCTTCCGGACCGGCGCGCGCGGCTGCTGCACCATCGAGGACTCCCGGGACGCGTGGCGCGCGGCCGACGTGATCGGCATCCCGTTCTACGTCTGGGACCTCGCCGAGCGCTTCCGCGAGGACGTGATCGACGACTTCGTCGCCGAGTACGCGGCCGGGCGCACGCCCAACCCGTGCCTGCGCTGCAACGAGAAGATCAAGTTCGCCGCGCTGCTGGACAAGGCCGTCGCGCTGGGCTTCGACGCCGTCTGCACCGGCCACTACGCCCGGATCGTCGACCTGCCGGACGGCTCGCGCGAGCTACATCGGGCCGTCGACGCCGCCAAGGACCAGTCCTACGTCCTCGGCGTGCTCGACGCCGACCAGCTCGCCCACTCGCTCTTCCCGCTCGGCGACACCACCAAGGACGCCATCCGCGAGGAGGCCGAGCGCCGCGGCCTGGCCGTCGCCAAGAAGCCGGACAGCCACGACATCTGCTTCATCGCCGACGGCGACACCCAGGGCTTCCTGGCCAAGCACCTCGGCACCGCGACCGGCGACATCCTCGACGTCGACGGCACCAAGCTGGGCGAGCACGACGGCGCGTACGGCTTCACCATCGGCCAGCGCAAGGGCCTGCGGATCGGCCGCCCGGCGGCCGACGGCAAGCCCCGCTACGTGCTGGACATCTCCCCGGTGAACAACACCGTGACGGTCGGCCCGGTCGAGGGCCTCGACGTCACCGGGCTGACCGCCATCCGCCCCCGCTGGTGCGGCACCGAGCCGCTCGCCGACGGCCGCTACACCGCCCAGCTCCGCGCCCACGGCGAGGAGGTGCCGGTGAGCGCCTCGGTCGTCGACGGCGAGCTGCGGGTCCAGCTGGACACCCCGGTGCGGGGCATCGCCCCCGGCCAGGCCGTGGTCCTCTACGACGGCACCCGCGTCGTCGGCTCGGCCACCATCGCGACGACGGAACGCCCGGCCGTCACCGCCTGAGCCCGTCCTGTCCGGCCGGGAACTCCACCCGCCGGAGCGGGCACGGGGCGGACCACGGGTAATGCCGGTGAAGCGCTGCCGCAGCGCGTGATAGACCAGACGGCACTATGAACATCTCTGTCTTCTGCTCCGCGTACTCGCTCGACGACCGCTACTCCGCCCCCGCCGCGGAGTTCGCCCGGCTGCTGGGGGAGGGTGGGCACACCCTGGTGTGGGGCGGCTCGAACGCCGGGCTGATGGGGCTGCTCGCGGACGAGGTGAAGGCCGCCGGGGGCCGGCTGGTCGGGGTGATGGTGGAGATGCTGCGGCACAAGGCGTACGTCGGTGCCGACGAGCTGGTGTGGACGGCCGACCTCGGCGAACGGAAGGCGGCGCTGGCCTCGCGGGCGGACGCCATCGTCGTGCTGGTCGGCGGGTTGGGCACGCTGGACGAGGTCGCCGAGGTGCTCGAACTCAAGAAGCACGGGATGTTCGAGAAGCCGGTGGTCGTCCTGGACAGCGAGGGCTTCTACTCCGGCCTGCGCACCCAGATGGAGCGGATGGACGCCGAGGGGTTCCTGCCGCGCCCCCTCGCCGAGCTGATCACCTTCGCGGACACGCCCGCCGAGGTCTTCGCCCAGCTCAAGGCCTGATTGGATCAGGGCCATGGCTACCCATCTGATCACCGGCGCCGGCTCCGGCATCGGCGCCGTCCTCGCCGAGAAGCTCGCCGCGCGCGGGGACGAACTCTGGCTGCTGGCCCGCGACGCCCGCCGGGCCGCCGAACTGCGCGAGCGCTTCCCCGGCGCCCGCACCCTCGTCGGGGACCTCGGCGACCCGGGCAAGCTCTCCTGGGCCTTCGGCCACCAGCAGCTGCCCGTCGAGCTGGACTCCCTCCTGCACGTCGCGGGCGTGGTCGAGCTGGGCACGGTCGGTGACCTCACCCCCAAGGCCTGGCAGGAGACGCTCAACGTCAACCTCGTCGCCCCCGCCGAGCTGACCCGCCTGCTGCTGCCGTCCGTCCGGCTGGTCAAGGGCCACGTGGTCTTCGTCAACTCCGGCGCCGGCCTCAACGCCCACGCCGAGTGGTCGGCGTACGCGGCCAGCAAGCACGGCCTCAAGGCGCTCGCCGACGCGCTGCGCCAGGAGGAGCACGCGGGCGGCGTCCGGGTTACCTCCGTCTACCCCGGCCGCACCGCCACCGCGATGCAGGTCAAGGTGCACCAGCAGGAGGGCAAGGAGTACGACGCGGACCGCTGGATCGAGCCGGAGTCCGTCGCCCGGGCGGTCCTCGCCGCCCTCGACGCCTCCCGCGACGCGGAGATCACCGACATCACCGTCCGCCCCGGGCGGTAGCGCGCCGCGTGGGGAGTCGGCCGGGCCGACTTCCCACGCGCGCACCGGGGCCCGTCCGGGTGAGCGGGCGCCGTCCGGCTGAGTAGGCTCGGGCAGGTGAGCACCGGACACCCCTTCCCTGACCTGCGCGGCGCCGCCACCGGCGTCGGCTCGCTGCCCGGCACCGACGCGCGCGAGGCCGCCAAGACCTCCACCGGCGCCCTGGAGCACCTGCCGTTCCTGCCCGAGCTGCCCGCCCGCGGCCCCGGCGCCGACATGATCGGGCGCGGCGCCGGCCTGCTGGTGGAGCTGTTCGCGCAGACCGAGCCGAGCGGCTGGCGGTTCACCGACCGTCCCGGCCGGGACACCCGGCGGGCCCACTCCTGGCTCGGCGAGGACCTGGACGCGCTGGAGGAGTTCACCCAGGGCTACCAGGGCGCGCTCAAGGTCCAGGCCGTCGGCCCGTGGACGCTGGCGGCGGGCATCGAGCTCAAGCACGGCGAGAAGGCGCTCTCCGACCCCGGAGCCTGCCGCGACATCGCCGGCTCGCTCACCGAGGGCCTGCGCCGCCACCTCGCCGACGTCCGCAAGCGGGTGCCCGGCGCCGAGGTCGTGCTGCAGCTGGACGAGCCCTCGCTGCCCGCCGTCCTGGCCGGATCGGTGAAGACCGCCAGCGGCTTCCAGCGGCTGCGCTCCGTCGACCGGCAGGTCGCCGAGGAGGTGCTGCGCGAGGTGGTCCGGAGCCTGGACGCGCCCGTCGTCGTGCACAGCTGCGCGCCGGACGTCCCGGTCCCGCTGCTGCGCCGCGCCGGGGTGGCCGGGATCTCGCTGGACTTCTCGCTCCTCACCGAGCGCCAGGACGACGACCTGGGCGAGGCGGTGGAGGGCGGCACGACGATCCTCGCCGGTGTCGTCCCCGCCACTGACCAGGCGGTGTCCGACCCTGCCGGTAGTGTCCAGGGTGTCAGGACCTTGTGGCGCAGGCTGGGGTTCGCCCCGGAGCTGCTGGGCCGCCGCGTGCTGGTGACGCCGACCTGCGGACTGGCCGGGGCCTCCCCGGCGTACGCGCGCAGGGCGCTGTCGCTCGCGGCGCGGGCGGCGCAGAGCCTGGTGGACAACCCGGAATGAGAATGCAGGAGGGCTTGCGGTGACGGCTGTCGAGGGCTGGGAGGACGTCCCGGCGGAGGTGCGCAGGCGGCACGCCGAGCTGGCGCAGGAGATCACCGACCACCGCGCCCGGTACTACGAGCAGGACGCGCCGACCGTCAGCGACGCCGAGTTCGACGCGCTGATGCGGGAGCTGGAGGGGATCGAGGCCGAGCATCCGGCCCTGGTCACCCCGGACTCCCCGACGCAGCGGGTCGGCGGCGCGCCCACCGCGCTGTTCGCCGAGGTCGAGCACCGCGAGCGGCTGCTCAGCCTGGACAACGCGATGGACGACGAGGAGCTGGCCGCCTGGGCCGAGCGGGTCGCCACCGAGCTGCACGGCATCGACTACCACTACCTGTGCGAGCTCAAGGTGGACGGCCTGGCCGTCAACCTCACCTACGAGAACGGCCAGTTGACGCAGGCGGCGACGCGCGGCGACGGCCGGGTCGGCGAGGACATCACCGCCAACGTCCGCACCATCAAGGAGATCCCGCACCGGCTCAAGGGCGACGACATCCCGGAGCTGGTCGAGATCCGCGGCGAGGTCTACTTCCCGACCGAGGCCTTCGACGCGCTCAACGCCTCCTTCGCGGAGGAGAACGAGCGCCGCCGGCAGGAGAACGAGGAGCGCGCCAAGGAGGGCAAGCGGCCCCGGGCGATGATCCGGCTGTTCATGAACCCCCGCAACGCCGCCGCCGGTTCGCTGCGCCAGAAGGACCCGCACGTCACCGCCTCCCGCCCGCTGCACATGGTGGTGCACGGCATCGGCGCCCGGGTCGGCTTCGACATCGACAACCAGTCGCACGCCTACCGACTGCTGCAGGACTGGGGCCTGCCCACCGCCCGGCACAACAAGGTGGTGAAGACGCTCGCCGAGGTGCGGGCCTTCATCGAGCACTTCGGCGAGCAGCGGCACTCGGTCGAGCACGAGATCGACGGCGTGGTCGTCAAGGTGGACGAGATCGCCCTGCAGGGCCGGCTCGGCGCCACTTCCAAGTCGCCGCGCTGGGCGATCGCCTGGAAGTACCCGCCGGAGGAGGTCACCGGCAAGCTGGCCGAGATCAAGGTCGGCATCGGCCGCACCGGCCGGGCCACCCCGTACGCGGTGCTGGCCGAGCCGGTGAAGGTGGCCGGCTCGATGGTGCAGTACGCGACGCTGCACAACCAGGAGGTCGTCAAGGCCAAGGACGTGCTGCTCGGCGACACCGTCGTGCTGCGCAAGGCCGGCGACGTCATCCCGGAGATCCTCGGCCCGGTCTACGACCTGCGGGACGGCACCGAGCAGGCCTTCGTGATGCCCTCGCACTGCCCGGAGTGCGACAGCGAGCTGCGGCCGATGTCCGAGGGGGACATCGATCTGCGCTGCCCCAACGCGCAGTTCTGCCCGGCCCAGATCCGGGAGCGGATCGCCTTCCTGGGCGGGCGCTCCTGCCTGGACGTCGAGGGCCTCGGTTACGTCGCGGCCACCGCGCTGACCCAGCCGCTGGAGCCGGCCGAGGCGCCGGTCCGGAACGAGGCCGACATCTTCCGGTTGACGCCGGAGAAGCTGCTGCCGATCAAGGTGCTGGTCCGGGACCCGAAGACCGGCATGCCGAAGCTGGACGACCGGACCGGCAGGGAGAAGGAGGTCTTCTTCTTCGCCACCACCAAGGGCGAGCCGAAGAAGTCGCTCCAGGTGCTGATCGACAACCTGGAGGCGGCGAAGGAGCGGCCGCTCTGGCGGTTCGTCAACGGCCTGTCCATCCGGCACGTCGGCCCGGTCGCCGCCCAGGCGCTGGCCAGGGAGTTCCGCGACCTGGACAAGATCTTCGAGGCGAGCGAGGAGCGGCTGGCGGCCGTCGAGGGGGTCGGCCCGATCATCGCCCGCTCGATCCGGGAGTGGTACGCGGAGGAGTGGCACCGGCGGATCCTGGAGAACTGGAAGGCCGACGGCGCCCGCTTCACCGAGGAGTTCGCGGACGAGGACGGGGCGGAGCGCCCGCTGGAGGGCCTGACCGTCGTGGTGACCGGCACCCTGGCCGGCCACACCCGGGACGGCGCCAAGGAGGCGCTGACCTCCCGTGGAGCGAAGGTGACCGGCTCGGTTTCGAAGAAGACCGATTTTGTGGTCGCCGGTGACAACCCCGGGTCCAAATACGACAAGGCTGTTCAGCTCGGCCTGCCGGTCCTGGACGACGCCGGGTTCGCCGTCCTGCTCGCCGACGGGCCCTCCGCCGCCCGGGCCCACCTGGGGCTTCCGGAGCCGGAGGGCGCCGAGGCGCCGACGGAGGAGCCCGTCGGGGACTGACCCGGGGCCGACCCGAGCGGCCGGTGGCCGGACCGGTGTTGTTATCGTCCTGATGCGGCGTCACCGGGTGCCGTGCGGTGAAAGCGGGCATTGTGTCACTGTGCGACACCCGGGCGCGGTGGCGCGTTTCCGGTTGTCCGAAAGTCTGCCCACCGGGTGGACCCCGGCTTACCCTGGAGCGCAACAGAGTGTCAGCAGGGGTGGGGGCACCGGCTGGGCCGGTGCTCCTCGGGGTCGCTCCATGCCCGGCAGCTGTCGGTACCGGCACGGTGCCTCACCGTAAGGCGGCCTGACGGGGCGGGCCCGACGGAGGACAGGGCTTATGGATCGTACGACCGGCGGTGCGCCCACACGCCCGCCGCAGGGGGTGGCGGGTGCGGTCCTGCTGCTCGGCGTGCTGCTGGCCGGAGCCGCGCCGCTCATCCCGCTGGCCGTCCTGGTCTACCGGTACGAACCCGAGTTGCTGCCGCTGTTCGCCGTGCCCCTGGCGGTGCTGGTGGCGGCCTGGCGGATCGCCCGGGACCGCGCCCGCGACCAGCTGACCGACCCGCTGACGGACCTGCCCAACCGTCAGGCCCTGCTGCTGGCCGCCCAGGAGGCGATCGCGGAGTGTGAACAGGGCTACAGCGTCGGTCTCATCCTGCTCGATCTCGATCGCTTCCGGTCACTCAACGACACACTCGGTCATACGGCCGGTGACCGGTTACTGGTTCACATCGCCCGCCGGCTGCACCGGGCACTGCGCTCCGGAGGCCCGGCCGGCAGCGCCACCCGGGAGTCCATCGACGACGTCTTCGCCGGGCTCCCCCGGCACTACCGCCGCGGCCGCCCGATGGTGGCCAGGATGGGCGGCGACGAGTTCGCCGTCCTGCTGCCCGGCATCAACTGCCCGGACAGCCTGGAGCGGGTCGCCAAGGCGCTGATCGCCGAACTGGCCGCCCCGATCCGGCTGGACGGGCTGTTGCTCGTCCTGGAGGCCAGCGGCGGCGTCTGCGTCTACCCGCAGCACGCCCAGGACGCCGAGTCGCTGCTGCGCCGCGCCGACGTCGCGATGGGCCACGCCCAGCGCGGATGCAGCGGGGTCGCCCAGTACGACGAGACCCAGGACGCCGACACCCCGTACCGGATCGGGCTGCTGGGGGACCTGCGCCGGGCGCTGGAGACCGGCGAGGTGCAGCTGCACTACCAGCCGAAGGTGGCCTTCGACGGCCGGGTGGTCGGCCTGGAGGCGCTGCTGCGCTGGGAGCGGCCCGGCCAGGGGAAGGTCTCGCCGGACGAGTTCGTCGGGCTCGCCGAGTCCAGCGGCCTGATGCCCCGGCTCACCGACTACGTGCTGGAGGCGGCCGTCGGCCAGCTCGCGTACTGGCGCGAGCAGGGCCTCCAGGTGCAGGTCGCGGTCAACGTCTCGCCGCGCGACGTGCTCAACCCCGGCTTCGCCCAGCGGGTGGCCGGCCACCTCGTGCGCCACCAGGTGCCGGCCCACGCGCTCCAGCTGGAGATCACCGAGCGGCTGCTGCTGGACGACTCCCGGCGGGCCGCCGACACCCTGGCCGAGCTGCGCGGCTACGGCGTCGGGATGTCCCTGGACGACTTCGGCACCGGGCACTCTTCGCTGGTGCGGCTGCGCAGCCTGCCGGTCGGCGAGCTGAAGATCGACCGCTCCTTCGTCTCCCGGATGGTCGCCGACGACCACGACGCGGCGGTGGTCCGCTGCTCGGTGGAGCTCGCCCACTCGCTGGGCCTGACCGTGGTCGCCGAGGGCGTCGAGGACGACGAGACCTGGGAACGGCTGCACTGCATGGGCGTGGACGCCGTCCAGGGCTGGCTGGTGTCGGCCGCGCTGCCGGCCGAGCAGGCCACCGCCTGGCTGCGGGTGCACCGCACCGGCGCCCCGCCGGTGGAGCGGCTGGGCGTGCCGCCCCAGCTGCACGCCGGCTTCCAGCCGGTCCAGGCCGCCAAACCGATCGCCCAGCCGGTCCGGCCGCCGGTGCTGCCGCCGACGCTCCCGACGCTCCCGCAGGTCCGGCCGCCGGTCATCCCGCCGACGCTGCCGCCGGTGGCCCAGGTGGTGCAGGCCGCGCACATGGAGATCAAGCCGCAGGGCTGGGCCCGCACCCGGCCCCAGTAGCGCCCCGCCGGACGCCGGGGTCGACGCCTGCCGGGCGCCCACCGGACGCCGGGGCCGACGCCCGCCGGACGCCCGCGGCCGGGCCGGTGACGGGCGCCGCGGCTCACTCGTTGGCCGGGGTGGGGGACGGGCCCCATAGGATGGGGTCCAAAGACCATGAGGACGGAGCGCCGAACAGGCTGCTCCTGCCCGGGCCCGGCACCGCCCCGCAAGGCACCGCCGGGTCTCACCAGAACTCACCCTGAGGATCGCTGCATGCCTGGCATCACGCGCGAGGAGGTCGCCCACCTCGCCCGGCTGTCGCGTCTTGAGCTGAAGCCCGAAGAGCTGGACCACTTCGCCGAGCAGCTCGACGTGATCATCGGCGCGGTCGCCCGCGTTTCCGAGGTCGCCGGACAGGACGTCCCGCCGACCTCCCACCCGCTGCCGCTGACCAACGTCATGCGCGCGGACGAGGTGCGGCCGTCGCTCACCCCGGAGCAGGCGCTGTCCGGCGCCCCCGCCGCCGAGGAGCAGCGTTTCCGTGTTCCGCAGATCCTCGGGGAGGACTGACCGAGATGTCCGAGCTCATCCGTTTCACCGCCGCCGAGACGGCGGGCGCCATCGCCAAGGGCGAGGTGTCCGCCGTCGAGGTCGCGCAGGCCCACCTGGACCGCATCGACGCCGTCGACAAGAAGGTCAACGCCTTCCTGCACGTCGACACCGAGGGCGCGCTGGCCGCGGCCAGGGCCGTCGACGAGAAGCGCGCCAAGGGCGAGGAGCTGGGCCCGCTGGCCGGCGTCCCGCTCGCGCTCAAGGACGTCTTCACCACCAAGGGCATCCCGACCACCTGCGGCTCGAAGATGCTCGAGGGCTGGATCCCGCCGTACGACGCCACGCTGACCAGCCGTCTCAAGAGCGCCGACGTCGTCATCCTTGGCAAGACCAACATGGACGAGTTCGCGATGGGCTCCTCCACCGAGAACTCCGCGTACGGCGTGACCGGGAACCCGTGGGACCTCTCCCGCATCCCCGGCGGCTCCGGCGGCGGTTCGGCCGCCGCGCTGGCCGCCTTCGAGGCCCCGCTGGCGATCGGCACCGACACCGGCGGCTCGATCCGCCAGCCCGGCGCCGTCACCGGCACCGTCGGCGTCAAGCCGACCTACGGCTCGGTGTCCCGCTACGGCCTGGTGGCGTTCTCCAGCAGCCTGGACCAGGGCGGCCCGTGCGCCCGCACCGTGCTGGACGCGGCGCTGCTGCACGAGGCCATCGCCGGGCACGACCCGCTGGACTCCACCTCGATCGACGCGCCGGTCCCGGCCGTGGTCGAGGCCGCGAGGATGCGCGACGTCCGCGGCATGCGGATCGGCGTGGTCAAGGAGTTCGCCGGCGAGGGCTACCAGGCCGGCGTGATGCAGCGCTTCGACGAGTCGGTGGAGCTGCTGCGCGAGCTGGGCGCCGAGGTCGTCGAGGTCTCCTGCCCGTCCTTCACCCTGGCGCTGCCGGCGTACTACCTGATCGCGCCCAGCGAGTGCTCCTCCAACCTGGCCCGCTTCGACGCGATGCGCTACGGCCTGCGGGTCGGCGACGACGGCAGCCGCTCGGCCGAGGAGGTCACCGCCCTGACCCGCGAGGCCGGCTTCGGCCCCGAGGTCAAGCGCCGCATCATCCTGGGCACCTACGCGCTGTCCTCGGGCTACTACGACGCCTACTACGGCTCGGCCCAGAAGGTCCGCACGCTCATCTCGCGCGACTTCGACGCCGCCTTCGCGGGCGTGGACGTGCTGGTCTCGCCGACCACGCCGACCACCGCCTTCCCGATCGGCGAGCGCGCCGACGACCCGATGGCGATGTACCTGGCCGACCTGTGCACGATCCCGTCCAACCTGGCGGGCAACGCGGCCATGTCGCTGCCGGTCGGCCTGGCTCCGGAGGACAATCTCCCGGTCGGCCTGCAGATCATCGCACCCGCGATGGCGGACGACCGCCTGTACCGCGTGGGCGGCGCCGTCGAGGCCGCACTCAACGACAAGTGGGGGCACACCCTGCTGGAGGAGGCACCGGCACTGTGAGCAAGATCGAGAAGGCGAAGGCCCAGTCCGCTTCGCTCAAGGGCTTCAAGCACAGCAAGCCCGGTCTGTGGCTGTCCATCGGCACCAGCGCGTTCGGCGCGATCTCCATCGCCAAGGACGTCCGCAAGGCCCGCGAGGAGAGCGACACCCTCAAGCTGGTCAACGCCCTGGTCGGCGCGGCCGCGCTGATCACCGGCACCGCGCTGCTGGTGCGCGAGCTGCGCCAGCTGGGCTCCGACGACGTGCTGCTGGGCTGAGCGCCCCGGCCCGGCCGCGCGCGAGCGGCGGCCGGGCCCGTACCTCCCAAAGTCTTTTGAACGAAGGGACGCTGTGAGCGTCATGAACCTGGTCTCCTACGAGGACGCTCTCGCGTCGTACGACCCGGTGATGGGCCTTGAGGTCCACGTCGAGCTGGGCACCAAGACCAAGATGTTCTGCGGTTGCTCGACCGAGCTGGGTGCCGAGCCGAACAGCCAGACCTGCCCGACCTGCCTGGGCCTGCCGGGTTCGCTGCCGGTGGTCAACGCGGTCGGCGTGGAGTCGGCGGTCAAGATCGGCCTGGCGCTGAACTGCGAGATCGCCGAGTGGTGCCGGTTCGCGCGGAAGAACTACTTCTACCCGGACATGCCCAAGAACTTCCAGACCTCGCAGTACGACGAGCCGATCGCCTTCAACGGCTACCTCGACGTGCAGCTGGAGGACGGCTCGACCTTCCGGGTGGAGATCGAGCGCGCCCACATGGAGGAGGACACCGGCAAGTCCAGCCACGTCGGTGGCGCGACCGGCCGCATCCACGGCGCCACCCACTCGCTGCTCGACTACAACCGGGCCGGCATCCCGCTGATCGAGATCGTCACCAAGCCGATCGAGGGCGCCGGCGAGCGGGCCCCCGAGGTCGCCAAGGCGTACGTCGCCGAGCTGCGCGAGCTCATCCGTTCGCTCGGCGTCTCCGAGGCCCGGATGGACAAGGGCCAGATGCGCTGCGACGTCAACCTGTCGCTGCGCCCGAACGGCACCGAGACCTTCGGCACCCGCTCGGAGACCAAGAACGTCAACTCGCTGCGCAGCGTGGAGCGGGCCGCCCGGTTCGAGATCCAGCGGCACGCCACGGTGCTGACCGACGGCGGCACCATCGTCCAGGAGACCCGCCACTTCCACGAGGACAACGGCACCACCACCTCGGGCCGGATCAAGGACAACGCCGAGGACTACCGCTACTTCCCCGAGCCGGACCTGGTGCCGGTGGCCCCCTCCCGCGAGTGGGTCGAGGAGCTGCGCGCCGCGCTGCCCGAGCTGCCGCGGGTGCGCCGCGCCCGGCTGCAGGCCGAGTGGGGCCTGTCCGACAAGGACATGCAGTCCGTCCTCAACGCCGGTGCGGTGGGGCCGATCCAGGAGACCATCGCGGCCGGTGCCCCGGCCGACCAGGCCCGCAAGTGGTGGATGGGCGAGCTGGCCCGCCGGGCCAACGAGACCGGCACCGAGCTGAGCGAGCAGCCGATCACCCCGGTGCAGGTCGCCCGGGTCGCCGCACTGGTCGCCGAGGGCAAGCTGAACGACAAGCTGGCCCGCCAGGTCATCGAGGGCGTGCTGGCCGGTGAGGGCGAGCCGGACGCGATCGTCGAGAAGCGCGGCCTGGCCGTGGTCTCGGACGACTCCGCGCTGGGTGCCGCCGTCGACCAGGCCATCGCCGAGAACGAGGGGATCGCCGCCAAGATCCGCGACGGCAAGGTCCAGGCCGTGGGCGCGCTGGTCGGCGCGGTCATGAAGGCCACCCGCGGCCAGGCCGACGCGGCCCGGGTGAAGGACCTGATCCTGGAGAAGCTTGCTTCCTAAGGCTTCTAAGGCATCTAAGGCCCTCTAAGTAAGGCCTAAGGCCCCATCTCTCCTATGTATCTAGGAGGGATGGGGCCTTAAACCTTTTCTGGGGCCCGATCTAAGGCATCCCGGCCCCGGAAGATGCGGCACGCTCCCGATGTGGCACCCCCCGCTGGGGGAGGAAGCTCTTACCTGTCAGCAAGACGGAGTGGAAGACCCGAGGGGGAACCGGAAATGATCGAGTACCAGACCTTCCAGCAACAGGCCCACGAGCTCGTGGCCCGCGCCGAGCACGAGCGACTGGTGCGCGAGGCCAAGGACGCCCGCCGGCTGCGCCGGCGTCCGGTGGCCGCCCGCTTCCAGCGGCGCCCCGTGCGTCGGCCCGAATGCTGACGGCACGGCACCACGACGGTGCCGAGGGGGCTTCGGAGGGGGAGACGCTGCGAGTGAGCGTCTCCCCCTCCGGGCGTTCGCGGCCGGAACCCCGTTCGCCTGGGGAGATAACCCCTCGGCCGGGCCCCACCGGCTATGGCATGCTCGCATCCATGCAGCAGACATCGGTCAGCCCCGTCTTCGTCGGCCGCGGCAGCGAGATCACCGAGCTGACCGACGCGCTGCGCCGCGCGGGCACCGGCAGCCCCCAGGCCGTCCTGATCGGCGGCGAGGCGGGGGTCGGCAAGACCCGGCTGCTGGAGGAGTTCCTGGAGCGCGCCGCCGCCCAGGGGGCGGTCACCACGCTCGGCAGCTGCCTGGAGGTCGGCGCCGAGGGCCTGCCGTACGCGCCGCTGGCCGCCGCGCTGCGCCGGCTGCACCGCTCGCTGGGCCCCGAACTGGGGGCCGCCGCGGCCGGCAGCGAGGGCCATCTCGCCCTGCTGCTCTCCGAGTTCGGCGAGGTGGACGGCGAACCCAACGACGAGTACAGCCGGGCCCGGCTGTTCGAGCACACCGCGAGGCTGTTCGAGCGGCTCGGCGCGGAGCGTACCCTCGTCCTCGCCGTCGAGGACCTGCACTGGTCCGACCGCTCCACCCGCGAGCTGCTGGCCTTCCTGGTGCGCACCCTGCACCGGTCCCGGGTGCTGCTGGTCGCCACCTACCGCACCGACGACCTGCACCGCCGGCACCCGCTGCGCCCCTTCCTGGCCGAACTCGAACGGCTGCGCACCGTCCAGCGGCTGGAACTGGCCCGGTTCGACCGCCGCGAGGTGGCCGCCCAGCTGGCCGGCATCCTCGGCACCACCGCCCCCGACCGCCAGCTGGTGGACCGCATCCACCGCCGCTCGGAGGGCAACCCGTTCTTCGTCGAGGAGCTGGCCACCGCGTTCGAGGACGGCTGCGGCGCCGGGCTGACCGACTCGCTGCGGGACATCCTGCTGGTGCGGGTCGAGGGCCTGGACGAGGAGGCCCAGCGGGTCGTGCGGATCGCCGCCGAGGGCGGCTCGCACGTCGAACACGCCCTGCTGGCCGCCGTCCTGGACGACGACGAGGAGGCGCTGATCGAGGCGCTGCGGGCAGCCGTCGGCGCCAACATCCTGCGCCCGGACAGCGAGGGCGAGGGCTACCGGTTCCGCCACGCGCTGGTCCGCGAGGCGGTCTCGGACGACCTGCTGCCCGGCGAACGGCACCGGATCAACCGCAGGTTCGCGCTCGCCGTGGAGGCCCAGCCGCAACTGGTCCCCGGCGACGCGCTGCCCGCCCGGCTGGCCAACTACTGGTACCACGCGCACGATCCGGCGCGCGCCCTGCCGACCGCCCTGGACGCCGCCCGCGCTGCCCGCCGCCGCAACGCCTTCGCCGAGCAGCTCGGCATGCTGGAACGGGCCCTGGAACTGTGGGACCTGGTCTCCGAGGAGGTGCTGGCGCACACCCTGCGCCCGTACGACTGGGCCGAGACCTACCCGCCCGGCTCCTGCGACCACAACGCCGCGGACGAGGACTGCGACCGGATCCAGCTGGTCGACGTGCTGGCCGAGGCGGTGGTCGCGGCCCGGCGCTGCGGCGACCGCGAGCGCGGCCTGAGCCTGGCCAAGCGCGGGCTGCGGCTGGTCGACGAGGCGGAGCACCCGGTGCGCGCGGCCTGGTTCCGGATCAACCGGGCCCGGATGCTGGGCAGCCTGCGCCGCTCCGGCGACGAGGAGGAGATCGCGAACGCGCTGAGGCTGGTGGAGCACCTGCCGCCGACCGCCGTCCAGGCCGAGGTGCTCGCGCTCGGTGCCGGGACGGCGATGCTCAAGCGGCCCACCCCCGAGGCGATCGAGCTGGCCGAGCGGGCGATCCGGATCGCCCGGGAGGTGGGCGCCCACTCGGTCGAGGTGCACGCCCGGATGACCCTCGGCGGGCTGCGCTACGACGTGCACGGCGACGCCGAGGGCGGGCTGGCCGAGCTGGCCGGGGCGGTCGAGCGGGCCCGCCGGCTGGGCGTGCCCGACCTGCTGCTGCGCGGCATCAACAACCTGGCCAGCATGCAGCGCGGGCTGGGGCGGCCCGAGGAGGCGGTCCGACTGGCCCGGGAGGGCCTGGAGTTCGCGGACGGCAACGGCCTGCTGCGCAACATCGGCACCATCCTGACCGGCAACCTGGTCGAGGCGCTGACCGACCTCGGGCGGGTCCGGGAGGCGGCCGAGGTGCTGGCCGGCTTCGAACTGACCAGCCTGAGCGGCACCCACGCCGAGTTCCTGGACCGGATGCGCGGCGAACTCGCCCTGCTCAAGGGGGACCTGGCCACCGCGGCGACCATGCTGGCGCAGGCCCGGTCGGCCAACCGGGTCGGCCAGGTCCAGCACAGCCTGCCGATCAGCCGGCTGGCGGTGCGGCTCGCGGCACTCGGCGGCCGGCCGCTGGAGGCCCGGGCCGAACTGTTCGCCGCGCTGGAGGACGGCGGCCGGCTCGGCCACGAGTCCGACGTCTACCCGCTGCTGGCCGAGGCCGCCGCGGTGGAGGCGGACAGCCGGGGCCTGCCGCAGGCCGGGGCGGGCCGGGCCGAGGCGCTGGCCGCGATCTCCGCGGCCGCCGCCGGCCTGCGGCCCCGGGCGCCGCTGCACCACGGCTGGGCCCGGCTGCTGGAGGCCGAACTGGCCCGCGCCGAGGGCGCGGACACCCCGCAGCGGTGGGCCGCCGCCGTCGAGGCGCTGCGCCCGACCGGTCTGCCGTACCCGCTGGCGCTCGCCCTGCTGCGGGCCGGTGAGGCCGAGGTGCAGGCCGGCCGGCGCGAGGCCGGTGCCGAACTGCTGCGCGAGGCGGCCGAACTGGCGGCCGTCCGGGACGACCGGCTGCTCGGCGGGCAGATCGCCGCGCTGGCCGAACGGGCCGGGCTGAGCCTCGCTCCGGCCGAGCGGACGGCCACCGTGCCGGCCCCGGCCGCCGGGGACTCCTTCAACCTCACCCCCCGTGAGCGGGACGTGCTCCGACTGCTCGCCCGCGGCTGGACCAACCGGCAGATCGCCGAGGAGCTGTACATCTCTCCGAAGACCGCCAGCGTGCACGTCTCCAACATCCTGGGGAAGCTCGCGGTCGGCGGCCGCGGTGAGGCGGCCGCACTGGCCCACCGGCTGCGGCTGTTCCCGGACGATCTGGCCGCCTCCGGGCGCTGAGCAGGGCTCCACCGCGGCCCCGGACCGGCTTCGGCCGGTCCGGGGCCGCTGTTCGTCCGCTGTTCGCAGGCCGCTCGTCCGCGGTTCGTACGCCGTTCGTCCGTCCTGGCACCGGTGTTCGGGCGCCGCCGCGTGCTCCCGTGCGCGCCGCGTGAGCCCCCGCCCGCGCGCCGCCGCCAACCGGGCCGATCCGTAGGAATCGGGGGCATTTCCCCACCCTTTCGCCATTACTCTAAGTTGAGTGTGCGTGTCATTGAGTGACGGAATTGGTGTAGGGTCCATTTTGGGAGCATCGGTACGGTGCGGCGACCGGCAGGCCGCCCACCCCCTGGGCCGCCGCCCTGACGGGGCGCCGGTCCACCGCGCACGTCCGAGAGGTGCGCGGCCGGTGGCCCGTGGCCGGGGCGCGAGGCCCCGGGCCGGAGGGGGAGAGGCCGAGTGAGCTCCACCGAAACGGTGCTGCCCGGAACCGGACGCCCGGAAGCACCGCACACCGACACGTCCGCCGCCGACGTGCCCGCACCCGTCCGCCGCGGCCCGCTGCGCCGGCTCCGGGAGAGCCGCGCACTGCCCGGGTTCGTCCTGGGCGGGCTCTGCCTGGCCTACGCCACGGGCGCCGCCACCGGCTGGGGTTCACGCCAACTGTCGGTCTTCATGGGCGACTTCGGGCTGGCCGCGGCGGCGCTGGCGGCCGCGCTGTCCTGCCTGGTGTACGGCTGCACGGTCGGCGGGCACGCCCGTCCGGCCTGGCTGCTGTTCGGCCTCTCCTCGCTCATGGTGGCCTTCGGCAACGGCACCTGGGGCTGGTACGAGCTGGTCGTGCGCACCCCGCTGCCCCAGGACTCGCTCGCCGAGTACGCCTTCCTGCTGTTCGCCCCGCTCGCCATCACCGGCGTCCTGGTGCTCGCCCAGCACCCGCGCACCGCGGCCGGCTGGCTCTGCCTGATGCTCGACGGCTGGCTGATCGCCGGCTCGCTGTTCACCCTCAGCTGGAGCCTGGCGCTCGGCCGGATCGCGGCCGGCGAGGACGGCTCGCCCCTGCGCCTGGCGCTCAACCTGGCCTACCCGGTGCTGGACATCCTGCTGGTCAGCCTGGTGGTCGGGCTGCGCTTCGGCGGTCGCGACGGCAACCGGGCGGCGGTGCACACCGCCATGGTGGCGCTCGCCGTCACCGTCACCTGCGACGCCCTGTTCACCTCCCCGGAGCTGCGCAGCAACTACCACTCGGGCGAACTGCTGGACGCCGGCTGGTTCTCCGGCAGCCTGCTGCTGGCCTGGGCGCCGTGGTCGCCGCGCTGGCGCCGTCCGCTGCGCGAGCACCCCTCGGCCGGCGGCCTGCCGCACCGCCGGGTGGCCACCACCTTCAGCGCGCTGACCCCGTACGCGGCCGCCGCGGTCTGTACCGCCGGCATCCTCTACAACGCCCTCGGCGGCCGGGAGTTGGACCGGGTGGTGGCCGCGGCGGCCTGCACCGTCGGGCTGGCGCTGATCCTCAGGCAGGGCGTGATGCTGCTCGACAACCTCTCGCTCGCCCAGGAACTCGCCCACAAGGAGGCGCACTTCCGCTCCCTGGTGCAGGGCTCCAGCGACGTCATCATGATCGCCGGCGCCAACGGCGTGCTCTCCTACGTCTCCCCGGCCGCGCTCGGCGTCTACGGGCGGGACCCGGAGGAGCTGGTCGGCGGCAACCTGCTGGACCTGGTCCACCCCGAGGACGTCGGCCGGGTGCTCTCCGAGGTCCGCCGCTACCTCGCGAGGGTCCGGCTCACCGCCCACCGCAGCCCCGGCGCCGCCGAGCCCTCCGCCCGGGTCGAGTGCCGGATCAGCTCCGGCGCCGGCGAGTGGCTGCACGTCGAGTCCACCGTCAGCAGACATCGCGACGGCCTGCTGCTCAACAGCCGGGACGTCACCGAACGCGTCATGCTGCAGGCCCAGTTGCAGCACAACGCCTTCCACGACCCGCTCACCGACCTGCCCAACCGGGCGCTGTTCACCCAGCGGCTGCGGGCCGCCCTCGGCACCCGCGGCCAGCAGGACGGGACGGGCTCCGGGATCGCGGTGCTCTTCCTCGACCTGGACGGCTTCAAGGCGGTCAACGACACCGCCGGGCACCAGGTCGGCGACGAACTGCTGGTGCAGGCCGCCCGCCGGCTCCAGAGCGCCGTCCGCTGCGGGGACACCGTCGCCCGGTTCGGCGGCGACGAGTTCGCCGCGCTGGTCTGCGGCCCGCTCGGCCGCCTCCAGGTCCAGGAGCTGGCCGAGCGGCTGCGCCTGGCGCTCTCCGAGTCGTACTGGATCGGCGGCGCCGAGCTCAGCGTCGCCGCCAGCATCGGCATCGCCTTCGGCACCCCCGAACGCGGCCCGGCGGCCGACCCCAGGGCCGCCGCCGACGAGCTGATGCGCAACGCCGACCTCGCGATGTACCGGGCCAAGTCCGAGGGCAAGGGCCGGGTGGTGCTCTACACCCCGGCGATGCGGGCGGACCTGGAGCGCCGCACCGAGCTGGAGGAACGGCTGCGGCTGGCCGTCCGGGAGGGCGGTTTCACACTGCTCCACCAGCCCGTGGTGGACCTCGGCAGCGGCGCGGTGACCGGCGTCGAGGCGCAGGCCCGCTGGCGCTCGGTGGGCGGCCTGCTGCTCACCCCGGCCGAGTTCCTGCGCTCGACCGAGCACGGCGACGCGGCTACTCGGTTCTCCCGCTGGCTGGTCCTGGAGGCGGTCAGCGCGGCCGTCGAGCGGCGCGGCCTGCCCGGCCGGGGCCGCGGCGCGCCGGACCCCGTCCCGGTGGCCGTCCGGCTCTCGGTGGAGCGGCTCTGCTCGCCCGGCCTGTACGAGACGGTGGCCGCCGCGCTGCGCGACAGCGGGCTGCCGGCCGACGAGCTGGTGATCGAGGTGGCCCGGATGGGCCCGGACTCGCTCGCCGACGAACTCGGCCGCCGGCTCTCCGCCCTGCGCGGCCTCGGCGTCTCCACCTGGCTGGCCGGGTACGGCGCCGGCGGCGGCTCGCTCGGCGCCCTCGCCCGGCTGCCGCTGGACGGGCTCAAGCTGGACCGCACGCTCGTCCAGGACCTCGGCGAGTCCCCGCTCAGCCGCACCCTGGCCGGGCACGCGCTGCGGCTGGGCCGCGACCTCGGGATGGCCACCGCCGCCGAGGGCGTGGACCTGCCCCGCCAGGTCTCCGTGCTGCGGGAGCTGGGTTGCGGGCAGGGCCAGGGCTCGGCCTTCGCCCCGCCGCTGGACGAGCCCCGGCTGCGCCGGGCACTGGCCCGCCGCGACTACCCGCTGCCCGCCCCGGCGGGCCCGCTCCCGGCCCGCCGGCCGTACCCCGCCGCCGACGACACCCGGACGGGTGGCCGGACGGACGCCGCGCCGGGACGTGGCGCACATCACCACGGAGCCCCTGACCTGCCCGGACACCGTGCCGTCGCAGGCCCGCCGGGTGGTCCGCATGGCGAGACGGTCGTCCCACCTGCTTGACACGCCGCCCCGCACGGGAGGAAGGTCGTTGCCATGCGCACCCGAATTCTCGTACTTGGCGGGCGCGTCGGCTGAGTGGGCTCGTACGCCCTGCTCGTGACAGACCGACGCGCCACCCCTCGCATGCCCTTGGGCACGAGGGGTTTTTTGTTGCACTGACGCTGTTCCACCTCCGCAAGACCCCTGGCCTCGGCCGCCCGATCACGTCCGATCCGTCGGACCGAGCGGGACGATTGAGGCAGAGCCGGCGATCGGCCCGGACCGGGACCCCACCCTCGCAGCACCGGGGCCCGCAGCACCGGGTCGGCAAAATCCGAGAAGAGACAGGCAGATGACTGAGCACGCCGCATCCCCCCGCCGCGGGGACAACCCGGCCGCCAACGCTCCCGCTCCCCAGCACGTCGTCGAGACCATGACCGGCGCCCAGTCGCTCATCCGCTCCCTGGAGGCCGTGGGCGCGGACACCGTCTTCGGCATCCCGGGCGGGGCCATCCTTCCCGCGTACGACCCCCTGATGGACTCCGTCAAGGTGCGCCACATCCTCGTCCGGCACGAGCAGGGCGCCGGTCACGCCGCCACCGGCTACGCCCAGGCCACCGGCCGGGTCGGGGTCTGCATGGCGACCTCCGGCCCGGGTGCGACCAACCTGGTCACCCCGATCGCCGACGCGTACATGGACTCGGTGCCGGTCGTCGCCATCACCGGCCAGGTCTCCTCCAAGGCGATCGGCACCGACGCCTTCCAGGAGGCGGACATCTGCGGCATCACGATGCCGATCACCAAGCACAACTACCTGGTCACCGACCCGGCCGAGATCCCCCGGGTGATCGCCGAGGCGTTCCACATCGCCGCCACCGGCCGCCCCGGCCCGGTCCTGGTCGACATCGCCAAGGACGCGCTCCAGGCGACCACCACCTTCCGCTGGCCGGTCGAGACCGCGCTGCCCGGCTACCGGCCGGTGACCAAGCCGCACGCCAAGCAGATCCGCGAGGCCGCGAAGATGCTGGTCGGCGCCAAGCGCCCGGTGCTGTACGTCGGCGGCGGCGTGCTCAAGGCGCGGGCCACCGCCGAGCTGCGGATCCTCGCCGAGCTGACCGGCGCCCCGGTGGTCACCACCCTGATGGCGCTCGGCGCCTTCCCGGACAGCCACCCGCAGCACCTGGGCATGCCCGGCATGCACGGCTCCGTCCCGGCCGTCACCGCGCTCCAGAAGTCCGACCTGCTGTTCACCCTCGGCGCCCGCTTCGACGACCGCGTCACCGGCAAGCTGGACGGCTTCGCCCCCAACGCCAAGGTCGTCCACGCCGACATCGACCCGGCCGAGATCGGCAAGAACCGCCCGGCGGACGTGCCGATCGTCGGCGACGCCCGCGAGGTGCTCGCCGACCTGATCGTCGCCGTCCAGGCCGAGTTCGACGCCGGCCACAAGGGCGACTACACCGAGTGGTGGGAGCGGCTCGACGAGTGGAAGCGGACCTACCCGCTCGGCTACGAGCCCGCCCCGAACGGACAGCTCTCGCCGCAGCAGGTCATCGAGCGGATCGGCCGGCTGGTCGGCCCCGACGCGATCTACGCCGCGGGCGTGGGCCAGCACCAGATGTGGAGCTCGCAGTTCATCCAGTTCGAGAAGCCGGGCACCTGGCTCAACTCGGGCGGCGCCGGCACGATGGGCTACGCCGTCCCCGCGGCGATGGGCGCCAAGGCCGGCCGCCCGGAGAGCGCGGTCTGGGCCATCGACGGCGACGGCTGCTTCCAGATGACCAACCAGGAGCTGGTCACCTGCGCCCTGAACGGCATCCCGATCAAGGTCGCGGTCATCAACAACGGCTCGCTGGGCATGGTCCGGCAGTGGCAGACGCTGTTCTACAACCAGCGCTACTCCAACACGGTGCTGCACTCCGGCCCCGGCCACGACGGCATCGAGCCGCCGGCCCAGGGCACCCGGATCCCCGACTTCGTCCTGCTGTCCGAGGCGATGGGCTGCGTGGGCCTGCGCTGCGAGCGCCCCGAGGACCTCGACGCGGTCATCAGGCAGGCGATGGAGATCAACGACCGCCCGGTGGTCATCGACTTCATCGTCCACCAGGACGCCATGGTCTGGCCGATGGTCGCGGCCGGCACCAGCAACGACGAGATCCAGTTCGCCAAGGGCGTGCGCCCCGACTTCGGCGACGACCTCGACTGATGTCCCTGCCAGCCCACCCGGAACGCCTGAGGAATCCCATGTCCAAGCACACCCTCTCCGTCCTGGTCGAGAACAAGCCCGGCGTGCTCGCCCGCATCGCCGCGCTGTTCTCCCGGCGGGGCTTCAACATCGACTCCCTCGCCGTCGGCTCGACCGAGCATCCGGACGTGTCCCGGATGACGATCGTGGTCAACGTCGAGGACCTCCCGCTGGAACAGGTCACCAAGCAGCTCAACAAGCTCGTGAACGTGATAAAGATCGTCGAACTCGACCAGTCCGCTGCGATCCAGCGGGAACTGGTCCTGGTGAAGGTCCGCGCCGACAACGAGACCCGGTCGCAGATCGTCGAGATCGTCCAGCTGTTCCGTGCCAAGACCGTCGACGTGTCGCCCGAAGCGGTGACCATCGAGGCCACCGGCAGTTCGGACAAGCTGGAGGCCATGCTCCGGATGCTGGAGCCTTACGGCATCAAGGAGTTGGTCCAGTCCGGCCTGGTCGCCATCGGCCGCGGCGCGCGCTCCATCACGGACCGCTCGCTGCGCGCCCTGGACCGCAGCGCGTAAACAGCGCGAGACCGTCTCAAGTCCCGAAGCGAAGACCCAAACCCCCCGCCGGTGCGCATACGGTGAGTACCGCGTACCCGGCAACCATCACGCAAGGAGATGTGCCCCCGTGGCCGAGCTGTTCTACGAAGACGACGCCGACCTGTCCATCATCCAGGGCCGCAAGGTCGCGGTCATCGGCTACGGCAGCCAGGGCCACGCCCACGCGCTGTCGCTGCGCGACTCCGGCGCCGACGTCCGGGTCGGCCTGAAGCCGGAGTCCAAGTCCCGCGCCAAGGCGGAGGAGGCCGGCCTGCGCGTCGTCACCCCGGCCGAGGCGGCGGCCGAGGCCGACGTCATCATGATCCTGGTGCCGGACCCGATCCAGGCCGACGTCTACGAGGCCGACATCGCCCCGCACCTGAAGGCCGGCGACGCCCTGTTCTTCGGCCACGGTCTGAACATCCGCTTCGGCTTCATCAAGCCCCCGGCGGACGTCGACGTCTGCATGGTCGCCCCGAAGGGCCCGGGCCACCTGGTCCGCCGCCAGTACGAGGAGGGCCGCGGCGTCCCCGCGATCGTCGCCGTCGAGCAGGACGCCTCGGGCCAGGCCTTCGCGCTGGCGCTGTCGTACGCCAAGGGCCTGGGCGCCACCAAGGCCGGCGTCATCAAGACCACCTTCACCGAGGAGACCGAGACCGACCTGTTCGGCGAGCAGGCCGTCCTCTGCGGTGGCACCGCCGCCCTGGTGAAGGCCGGTTTCGAGACCCTGGTCGAGGCCGGCTACCAGCCGGAGATCGCCTACTTCGAGTGCCTGCACGAGCTGAAGCTCATCGTCGACCTGATGTACGAGGGCGGCCTGGAGAAGATGCGCTGGTCGGTCTCCGAGACCGCCGAGTGGGGCGACTACGTCACCGGCCCGCGGATCATCACCGACGCCACCAAGGCCGAGATGAAGAAGGTCCTCGCCGAGATCCAGGACGGCACCTTCGCCAACACCTGGATCGCCGAGTACAAGGCGGGTCTGCCCAAGTACAACGAGTACAAGAAGGCCGACGAGGACCACCTGCTGGAGACCACCGGCAAGAAGCTGCGCTCGCTGATGAGCTGGGTCAACGAGAAGGCCTGACCCGGTCAGGGCCGTTCCGGCCCCGATTTTGTAACTTCCTTGTACAAGTAGGCTGCTCTCGTCCGAGTGATTTCGCCGGACGGGAGCAGCCCGCTGTCCAGCCCGTCGATACACTCCGAGTGCGCGTCAGGCCCACAGCGTCGTGCGTCTACTCACGCGGCATGCCACCTTCCCCCGCCCTCCACGGCCACCTACGTGCCCGGGGGAACCGGACAGTTAAGGACCCACTGTCGTGAGCACTGTGAACACTGTGAAGACCGGCGTAGTTCTGATCGCCGAGGAGCTCTCGCCCGCCACCGTCGACGCCCTCGGCCCCGACTTCGAGATCCGGCACTGCAACGGCGCCGACCGCACCGAGCTGCTCACCGCGATCGCCGACGTCGACGCGATCCTGATCCGCTCCGCCACCAAGGTCGACGCGGAGGCGCTGGCCGCCGCCCGCAAGCTCAAGGTGGTCGCCCGGGCCGGCGTCGGCCTGGACAACGTCGACGTCGCCGCCGCCACCAAGGCCGGCGTGATGGTCGTCAACGCGCCGACCTCCAACATCGTCACCGCCGCCGAGCTCGCCTGCGGCCTGCTGATCTCCGTCGCCCGCAACATCGCGCCGGCCAACGCCGCGCTCAAGCAGGGCGAGTGGAAGCGCAACAAGTACACCGGCGTCGAGCTGAGCGAGAAGACCCTCGGCGTCGTCGGCCTCGGCCGGATCGGTGTCCTGGTCGCCCAGCGGATGTCCGCGTTCGGGATGAAGATCGTCGCGTACGACCCCTACATCCAGGCCGCCCGCGCCGCGCAGATGGGCGTCAAGCTGGTCTCGCTGGAGGAGCTGCTGGAGGTCTCGGACTTCATCACCGTCCACCTCCCCAAGACCCCGGAGACGATCGGCCTGATCGGCGACGAGGCGCTGCACAAGGTCAAGCCGACCGTCCGCATCGTGAACGCCGCCCGCGGCGGCATCGTGGACGAGGAGGCGCTGGCCGGCGCGCTGCGCGAGGGCCGGGTGGCCGGCGCGGGCCTGGACGTGTACGCCAAGGAGCCGTGCACCGACTCCCCGCTGTTCGCCTTCGACAACGTGGTCGCCACCCCGCACCTGGGCGCCTCCACCGACGAGGCGCAGGAGAAGGCCGGCATCGCGGTCGCCCGGTCGGTGCGCCTCGCGCTGGCCGGCGAGCTGGTGCCGGACGCGGTGAACGTCCAGGGCGGCGTGATCGCCGAGGACGTCCGCCCGGGCCTGCCGCTGGCCGAGAAGCTCGGCCGGATCTTCACCGCGCTGGCCGGCGAGGTGGCCGTCCGCCTCGACGTCGAGGTCCGCGGCGAGATCACCCAGCACGACGTGAAGGTGCTCGAACTGTCCGCGCTGAAGGGCGTCTTCGAGGACGTCGTGGCGGAGACGGTGTCCTACGTCAACGCCCCGCTGTTCGCCCAGGAGCGCGGTGTCGAGGTCCGCCTGACCACCTCCAGCGAGAGCCCCGAGCACCGCAACGTGATCACCGTCCGCGGCACGCTCGGGAACGGCGAGGAGATCGCCATCTCCGGCACGCTGGCGGGCCCCAAGCAGACCCAGAAGATCGTCGGCGTGGACGCCTTCGACGTGGACGTGGCGCTCACCGACCACATGGCCTTCTTCAAGTACGAGGACCGCCCCGGCGTGGTCGGCGTGCTCGGCCGCCACCTCGGCGACGCGGGCATCAACATCGCCGGCATGCAGGTCGCCCGCGACGGCGGCAGCGCGCTGGCCTCCATCACCGTGGACACCGAGATCCCGCAGGAGGTGCTGTCGGCCATCGCGGCCGAGATCGGCGCCCGCTTCGCGCGCTCGGTCGACCTGGGCTGATCCTCCGGTTCGCACAGGGCTCCGGGGCCCGGTCCGCCGTTCGAACGGCGGACCGGGCCCTGCTGCGTTCTCCCGGGTGACACCCGTCTCAGATACTAGGAAATCCAAGTATTCGTGCAGACACGGCCCGGGCGCGGCCGTACCGTGGAAGGGCCATACGGTGTGCCGCCCCTGTAGCCAGGGTCTGCGGCCCGTGTGCGCGTGCGCCCTCACGAGCGGGTGACCCCTGCTCCCGCGCTCCCTCCCCCTCTTCGCGCCGCCCGTCGCGGCGCCGTTCCCAAGGAGCCCGGTATGTCGCCGACCGCCGACCGTCACGCCACTTCCGCCCCCGCCGCCACCCCCGTCCGTGCCCCGCGCCGCCGCCGGGCCGCCGAGCGGAACCCCTTCGCGGCCGCCGCGCTGCAGCGCTCGCTGGACCGCCGGGACAACGGCGGCATGACCGGCCACCTCTGAGCGGCTCCGTTGTCGGGCCGGGACGGGCCGATGATGGCGTCCGGCCGGTGGTCCGGTCGGCCGGTGACGTCCGGTCGGTGAAGTCCGGCTGGTGGCGTTCATCCGCCGAATGGGCCGTACGGGGCGTCAGGACGTCACCCAGTAGAGTGCAACCTCGTTCCGTCCGAGGGAAGTTGCTCGTCCCCGTCGGCGCGATCATCCTAAATTCGGGGCCCTCGGAGGGGTGATCGACGTTCGCGTGGGCGAGCGTCAGCGACACGGAGTGCGGATCAGTCCCCCTGCCGGGGGAGAGGGCCCAGTGCGTCTGCCATCCGTCCGCCGACCCGTCGCCCGGATCGGCCTCACCCTGGTCCTGCTGGCCGGAGGCGCCGTCCTCGCCGCCACCCCGGCGGCCGGCGGCCCACCGACCGCGGGACCACCGTCCGCCGGGCCGCCGTCCGCCGGACCACCGGGGCCGGGCCGAACGGCTTCCGTCCTGCTCGAACTCGGCACCGAGACGGCCGGCTCCGCCTGGCAGCGGGCCGCCGACGGGGCCCGGCGGGCCCGGCGTTCCCCGGAAGCCGTCCGGCAGGAGGCCGCGCGGGCCGGGGCGGCCCAGCGGGCCCGGGCCGGGGACGCGCTCGACCGGCTCGCCGGCGCCGTCCACCGGGCCGCACCCACCGCCCGCGAGCTCTACCGGACCCGGACCGTGCTCGCCGGCCTCGCGGTCAGCGCGCCCGCCGACCGGCTGCCCGCGCTGCGGGCGCTGCCGGGCGTCCGGGCCGTCCACCCGATCGTCGCCAAGCGGCGCGCCAACGCCCACTCCGTCCCGCTGACCGGCGCCCCGCAGGTCTGGGCCAGCGACCAGGCGGCCGGCACCGGCCGGGGCACCCGGATCGGGATCATCGACAGCGGCATCGACTACACCCACGCCGACTTCGGCGGCCCCGGCACCGAGGAGGCCTTCCGCTCGGTCGAGCGCGGCCGGCCCGCACCGCCCGCGCTGTTCCCCAACGCCAAGGTGGTCGGCGGCAGGGACCTGGTCGGCGACGACTACGACCCCGACCCGGCCTCCCCGCACCACCAGCCGGTGCCGCACCCCAGCGACAACCCGATCGACTGCGTGCGCAACGGGCACGGCACCCACGTGGCCGGCACCGCGGCCGGGTACGGCGTCACCGCCGACGGCCGCCCGTACACCGGCCCGTACGGGCCCGGGCTGGACCCGGCCGGCTTCCGGATCGGCCCCGGCACCGCCCCGGGCGCGCAGCTCTACGCGATCCGGGTGTTCGGCTGCGACGGCTCCACCGACCGGGTCACCGAGGCGCTCGACCTGGCCGCCGACCCGAACGGGGACGGCGACCTGAGCGACCGGCTGGACGTCGTCAACCTCTCGCTCGGCAGCCACTTCGGCAGCACCGACGACACCGACGCCCTGGCCGTCGACCGGCTCGTGGAGCTGGGCACCGCCGTGGTCGCGGCGGCGGGCAACGACGGCGACGTGTACGGCATCGGCGGCAGCCCCGGCACCGCCGCCCGGGCGATCACCGTCGCCGCCTCGGTGCACGGGCACGCCGACGTGGACGGCATCACCGTGCTCGCCCCCGCCGACCAGGCCGGGGTCGTCCCGGCGCACTGGAGCGAGCGCTACCAGGGCTGGTCCACCGCCGACGTCAGCGGCGAACTGGCCCTGCCCGCCGACCAGGCGGACGGCTGCACCGCGTTCAGCGGGGCCGACCGGCAGCGGCTGGCCGGGCGGATCGCCCTGCTCACCTGGCGCACCCGGGAGGCCGACCGGGCCTGCAACTCCGGCCCGCGCGCCGACCACGCCGCCGACGCGGGCGCGATCGGCGCGCTGTACGCCGCCGACTCCGACCACCTCGCCGAGATCTCCGGCGACGACCGGATCCCGGCCGCGCTGCTGGCGCACGCCGACGGCGAACGGCTGCGGCGGGCCGCGGCCGCCGGGCCCGTCGTGGTCCGGCTCGCCGCGCCCGGCAACCCCCTGCACGGCTCCGTCGCCCAGGACCAGCCGGCCCGGGTCGACACCCTGACCGACTTCACCTCGCGCGGCATCGGGGTGCCGGGCGTGGTCAAGCCCGACCTGGCCGCCCCCGGCGAGAGCATCTGGTCCACCCTGGTCGGCAGCGGCGCCGGCGGCCAGCGCGAGAGCGGCACCTCGATGGCCGCCCCGCACGTGGCCGGGCTCGCCGCGCTGGTCCGCGCCGCGCACCCGGACTGGCCGGTCGAGCAGGTCAAGGCCGCGCTGATGAACACCACCGTGGACACCTTCCTCGGCGACGACCGCGGCGGGCCGGTCTACGGGCCCGAGCGCACCGGAGCCGGGCGGGTCCGCGTCGACCAGGCGGTCCGCACGCCCGCCGTCGCCTACGCGGCGGGGGAGGGCGCGGTGGAGGGCGGCGTCGGGGTCTCCTTCGGCCCGGTCGAGGTCGACGGGCCGACGGAGGCCACCCGGGAGATCGAGGTGCGCAACACCTCGGACGCGCCGCTGGCCTACCGCACCTCGTACGCGGCGGCCACCGAACTGCCCGGCGCCTCCTACCGGGTGGCGCCGGCCCGGGTCGACGTCCCGGCGGGCGGCACCGCGCGGGTGCTGGTGACGCTGTCCGTCCCGGGGGAGCTGGGGCGCGCGCCCGACCCGACCATCGACACCGTGCAGGGCGGCCGGGCCCGCACCTACCGGGGCGAGCTCTCCGGCCGGGTGCTGCTCACCCCGGTCGGCGACGGCGGGCTGCCGCAGCTGCGGGTCCCGGTGCTGGCCGCCCCGCACCCGACCGGCGAGCTCGCGGTGGCGGCCGCCGTCCGCACCGCCCGGGACGGCACCCTGGTCGCCCTCGGCGGCAGGGCCGCGCCCGGCGGGCGGCCCGGGCTGGTCGGTGCCTTCGCCCTCGGCGGCGAAGGGGTCCGCTGGCCCGACTGCCCGCCCGGCGGCAGCGGCTCGGAGGTCGCGCCGGGCGCGGGCGTCCGGCCCGGGGCCGCGGCGCAGGAGCCGGACCCGGCGGACGAGCTCTGCGTCGAGCACCCCGGCGAGCGGTCCGCCGACCTGCGCGCGGCCGGTGCCGCCGTCGACTCCGAACTACTGTACGTGGCAGCCCAGTTGTGGGCTCCCGCAGTCACCCCGGTGGGGCTGTACGCAGTGCGGGTGGCGCTGGACACCGACGGGGACGGCAGCACCGACGTCGTCCTCAAGGCCGACCGGCAGCGCGGCAGCGACGTCCTGGTCTCCCGCGCCCTGGACGCCCGCACCGGCGCCGAACTGGACGTCCAGCCGCTCAACGCCCACTGGGGCGACACCGACACCGCCCTGCTGGACAGCGACGTCCTGGTGCTGCCCGTCCGGCTGGGCGCCCTGCCCGGCGTCGGGCCCGGGCACAGCACCGTCCGCTACGGCGTCTGGACCGGCTACGCCGGGGGCGGGACCCCGGACGCGGCCGAGGCGCTCTCCGCCATCGGGCTGGACGGCACCACCCCGTCCGTCCCGCTGGACGTGCTGCACCCCGCGCTCACCGCGAGCGTCGGCCTCGACGGCCCGGCGGCGGTGGTGGTCCCGGCCGGGCCGGGCAGCGTCCTCGCCGTGCGCCGGGCGCCGGGCGACACCTCGCGGCTCCTGCTGCTGTACCACCTCAACCCGGTCGAGCGGCGGGCCCAGGTGTTCGACCTGCCCTGACCGCGGGGCCTCCGGCCCGAGGGCGGCCCACCGGACTCCCGGTGGGCCGCCCTCTGCCACAAGGCCCGTCGGTCAGGTTCCGGCGGTCAGGGGCCGGTCTCCGCCCGCCCGGCGGCGGTCGCGGCGCGGGAGACGGGCCGCGCGGCGGAGCGGGCGGTGGGAGAGCCGGGCGAAGACGGCCACCAGGGCGAGCACCGCCGCGGTGGCCGAGGCGACGGTGAGGCCCCCGGTGAGGCCGGGCGGGCGGAAGGCGCAGTCGATCCGGGAGGCCCCGCCGCCCAGCGGGACGCCGATCATGCCGAGCACCGGGGTGGGGGCGGCGCGGCGCCCGCCGTCCACCGCGCAGGTCCAGCCCTCGGTGGCCGGGACGGAGAGCAGCGCGGTGCCGGTGGACCCCGCCGGGAGAGCCGCGGTGACGGTGTGCCCGCCGGCCTCCACCCGGGTGGCGCCGGTCGCGGTGAGCCGGGCGACGGCGGCCTCCAGCGCGCCGGCCCGCAGGCAGCCGATCGGGCGGGCCGGGACCTGGCTCACCACGTCCGACCGCAGGGTCACCCGGACGACGCCGTCCGCCGGGACGGTCCCCAGCCGGTGGATCGGCACGGCCGTGGTGGGCTGCTCGCCGTCGCTGCGGAAGCCGGTGCCGAGAGCGCTGACCGTGCCCCGGTACCAGAGCCCGTGGAAGAAGGCCGTCCCGCCCGGCGTGCAGGTGGCGGTGAACACCGTGCCCTCCTCGCCGCTCGGCACCGACCAGCCGCTGGTGCCGTGCAGGAAGGGCGCCGGGCCGCCCGCCGGGACGGGCAGGGGCGCGTCGTACACCTGGCTGCCGAGCAGCGACTCCTGCCGGGCCCAGACCGAGGAGGTCTCCGTCCGGGCACCCGGGGGCAGCACGGTGACCAGCGGCGGTGCGGCGGCCGCCCGGACCGGGGTGAAGGCGCGCGCCGAGGCGTCCGGCCCGGCGCCGTCGAGGTGGGTGCGGACGCCGAACAGCGCCTGCCCGACCGGCTCGGTGACGCTCGCGGTCTGCCGTCCGCCGGCCGTCCAGCCCGCGCCGAGGTCGTGCAGCAGCAGGGCGGTGACGGTCGGCAGGTAGCTGCTGAAGTAGCCGCCGCCCTGGCCGTTCAGCAGCAGCGGGTCGTTGGGGGTGAAGGCGTGCGGCCCGGGGTCGTCGCGGCCGCGCGGCCAGTCGGCGGCCGCGCGCAGCGCCGCGTGCCCGGCCCGGACGGCCGCCGGGGAGACCCCGTCCCCGGGGGCCGCGCCGAGCACCGCGGACCCGGACCAGACGGCGTTGCCCAGCACCGCGCCGCCGATCGCCCAGGTGGCGAGCGCGTGCGCCCGCCGGTCCGCGGGCCGGCGGTCCAGCAGCCACAGCGCGGCCGACAGCACGGCGCCGCCGACGGCCAGCAGCACCCAGGTGGCCGGGCGCACCGGCTGCCGGCCCGCCGCCAGGCCGGCGAGCACCGCCACCACGGCGGCGCCGCCCAGCACGGTGAGCGGGTCCGGGCGGTGCGCCAGCGACACCCACCCCGCCAGCACCAGCAGCCCGCTGAGCACGAAGGCCACCCGGTACGGCCCGCCGACCGGGATCACCGGGCCGTGCCAGACCAGCAGGGTCGGGGTCCAGACGAAGCCGGCCGCCACCAGCGCCAGCGCCGCGCACCACAGGGCGCGCTCCCGCGGCCGCACCCGCCGGTTGAACGGCAGCCCGCAGACCACCAGCAGTCCGAAGACGCCGATCGCCACGTCCGGCAGCCGCGGCCCGCCGTGGGTGGCGGGCAGCAGCCGGGCGAGGTGGGCGCCGACGCCGGACGGGCCGAGCGGATCCACCGGGGACTCCGGCTGGGCCCGGCGGGCGGCCAGGACGGCGACGAACAGCGCCGGCGAGGCGAGCAGCACCCCGGCGGCGGCCATGGTGACGGCCCGGCCGGTGGCCCGGACCCGCCGCCGGAACGGGCGCGGGTCGGCGAACAGCCGGACGGCGAACAGCAGCCCGGCGGCCAGGGTGGCCAGTGCGGCGGTGTACAGGTTGCCCGCCCAGGCCAGCGCGACGCACAGCGCGCCGGCCACCCAGTGCCGCTCGCGCAGGCACCAGTCGGCGGCCAGGCCGAGCAGCGGCAGCGAGACCAGGCCCCAGAGCCACATCGGGGCGGCCCCGCCGACGTCCAGCACCCAGGCGCACAGCCCGTACCCGACGGCGGCGAGCGCCCGCAGCGGGCGCGGGCCGGGGTGGAGGCGGCCCAGCAGGTGGGTCATCAGGGCGGTGCCGAGGCCGATGGTCGCCAGGGTGACCAGCAGGACGGCGAGCCGGCCCTGGTCGCGGGGGAGGAGCGCGGTGGGCCAGGAGAAGGGGTTCATCAGGTAGGCGAAGAAGTCCGCCAGGAAGGGGGCGCCGTAGCCGCTGTTCCAGTTGACCAGAAGGTCCCCGGCGGCCTGTCCGTGCAGCAGGTCCCACAGGTGCGCGTGGTACGGCACGGCGACCGCCTCCGCCCCGGCCGGCCACTGCCCGCCCACCGCCGCCGCCACCCCGTACCCGCCCGCCGCCAGCCCCGCCGCACCCCCGCAGACCAGCACCTCCCGCCGCCTGCCCATCCGCACCCCCGCCGCACCGTCCAGCTCCCGACCCCGCCACCCTAAGCACGCCCCACCCGCCGCCCGGGCAACCCGCGGTCCCCCGGAGGAGTGATGAGGGGGCACGGGCACGGTACGTCCCGCGCGGGCGTCCCCGGGGCTGCGGGCACGGCAGCGGCGCGGCCTCGGTGCGTCCGCATGGTGGACGGCAGGTGTCAGTGGCTGGGACGGCGGAGTAGGGTCCGAGCATGTCTCGCACCATTCGTCTCGCAGTTGTCCCCGGTGACGGAATCGGCCAGGAAGTGGTGGCCGAAGGCCTCAAGGTCCTGGGTGCCGTGCTTCCCGCCGACGTGAAGCTGGAGACCACCGAGTACGACCTCGGGGCCCGGCGCTACCACCGGACCGGGGAGACGCTGCCGGACGACGTCCTGGCGGAGCTGAAGTCCCACGACGCGATCCTGCTGGGCGCCATCGGCGACCCGAGCGTGCCGTCGGGCGTGCTGGAGCGGGGGCTGCTGCTCAAGCTGCGGTTCGCCTTCGACCACCACATCAACCTGCGCCCGGGCCGGCTCTTCCCCGGGGTGGCGTCCCCGCTGGCCGGTCAGCCGGAGATCGACTTCGTGGTCGTCCGCGAGGGCACCGAGGGCCCGTACGTCGGCAACGGCGGCACGCTGCGCACCGGGACGCCCCAGGAGGTGGCCACCGAGGTCAGCCTGAACACGGCGTACGGCATCGAGCGCGTGGTGCGCGACGCCTACCGCCGGGCGCAGGCGCGGCCGCGCAGGAAGCTCACCCTGGTGCACAAGAACAACGTGCTGGTGCACGCCGGGCACCTGTGGACGCGGATCTTCGCCGAGGTCGGCCGGGAGTTCCCCGAGGTCACCACCGACTACCTGCACGTCGACGCGGCGACCATCTTCTTCGTCACCCAGCCCGAGCGGTTCGACGTCATCGTCACCGACAACCTGTTCGGCGACATCCTGACCGACCTGGCCGCCGCCGTCACCGGCGGGATCGGCCTGGCCGCGAGCGGCAACATCAACCCGAGCGGCGAGTTCCCGTCCATGTTCGAGCCGGTGCACGGCTCGGCGCCGGACATCGCGGGCCAGGGCAAGGCCGACCCGACCGCCACCGTGCTGTCGGTCGCGATGCTGCTGGAGCACCTCGGCTTCGCCGCCGAGGCCGCCGCGGTCGAGGCCGCCGTCGCGGCGGACCTGGCCGAGCGCTCCGGCCCCCGCAGCACCTCCCAGGTCGGCGACGCGCTCGCCGGCCGAGTATCCGGCTAGCGGGCCGGATCCAAGAGCGGGGTTCCGGCTGACGGGCCGG
This sequence comes from Kitasatospora sp. NPDC092039, assembly GCF_044756065.1. NCBI lineage: Bacteria > Bacillati > Actinomycetota > Actinomycetes > Kitasatosporales > Streptomycetaceae > Kitasatospora > Kitasatospora sp. NPDC092039. Next base: position 338,007 of record NZ_JBIVSD010000008.1, read on the forward strand.
ACCGCACAACCGCGGCCTGCCGCCCTCGATGAGGGCGGACGGCTGTTCGGCACGGCCCTCTGGATGCGAGTATCGACAGTGGGCCGTGCCGTTGTGCGTTCATTCCGGTGATTTTTTCGCCGAAACGTTTCTGCAGCGGTGGCGGCCCGGACCAACCCCACGGTGAAGGAAACAGCCATGAGCACGGCCACCCAGGCGCCCATCACGTTCGACCTCAAGCCCTCCGCCCACCCGCTGCCCGCAGCGGAGCGCGAGGCCCGGCTGGCCAACCCGGGCTTCGGCCGGGTCTTCACCGACCACATGGTCACCATCCGCTGGACCGAGGGCGTGGGCTGGCACGACGCCCAGCTGGCGCCGTACGCGCCGCTGGAGATCGACCCGGCGAACATGACCCTGCACTACGGCCAGGCGATCTTCGAGGGCCTGAAGGCCTACCGCCAGGCCGACGGCTCCATCGCCACCTTCCGCCCGGAGGCCAACGCCGCCCGCTTCCAGGCCTCGGCCCGCCGCCTGGCGATGCCGGAGCTGCCGGTGGAGGCCTTCGTCGAGGCCGTCGAGCTGCTGGTCCGCCAGGAGCAGGACTGGGTGCCGAACGAGCCGGAGCAGAGCCTCTACCTGCGCCCGTTCATGTTCGCCACCGAGGTCGGCCTGGGCGTCCGCCCGGCCAACTCCTACCTCTTCATGATCATCGCCTCGCCGGCCGGCGCCTACTTCCAGGGCGGCATCAAGCCGGTCTCGGTCTGGCTGTCCAAGGAGTACGTCCGGGCCGCGCCCGGCGGCACCGGCGCCGCCAAGTGCGCCGGCAACTACGCCGCCTCGCTGGTGGCCCAGGCCCAGGCCGCCGAAAAGGGCTGCGACCAGGTGGTCTGGCTCGACGCCGCCGAGCACCGGTGGGTCGAGGAGATGGGCGGCATGAACCTGTACTTCGTCTTCGGCGAGGGCGCGGACGCGAAGATCGTCACCCCGGAGCTGTCCGGCGCCCTGCTGCCCGGCATCACCCGCGACTCGCTGCTCCAGCTGGCCGCCGACCTCGGCTACGCCGTCGAGGAGCGCCGGATCTCCACCGACGAGTGGCAGCAGGCCAACGCCGACGGCACCCTCACCGAGGTCTTCGCCTGCGGCACCGCCGCCGTGATCACCCCCGTCGGCTCGGTGAAGTCCGCCGCCGCGGACTGGACCGTCGGCACCGGCGAGCCCGGCCCGGTCACCATGGAGCTGCGCGAGGCGCTGCTGTCGATCCAGGGCGGCCGGACCCCGGACACCCACCACTGGCTGCACAAGATCGTCTGATCGCCGCACCGGCCCCCGCCGCGCCCCGGGCCGCACCCGGCCCGCCCGTTCCGCATCGCGAGACGGGCGGGCCGGGTCCCGGGCGGCTGTGCCAGACTGCGAGCGTGTCCTCGCTTTCGCTGATTATTAGCAGCAGGCGCGCCGGTCCGCAGTGACCGCTTCCCGCACGACCCGATGCGGAGCGACCACGAGCGTCCAGACCCGCGCGCAGACCTCTCGCACCCGCGAGGGGTCTTTTTGTTTCTCCCGGACCGGCCGAGGGCCCTCACAAGGGGCCCGGGGACACCGGGACCGCGCGCGGGATCCTGGACAGTGGAGCCGGGACGGAAAGTCCGGCAGAGCAGTACCTACCTCCCCGAAACGGAGAACCAGGGGTCATGACCGAGGTCACCCGTACCGACGACAGTTTCCACGTGTTCGACACCACGCTGCGCGACGGAGCACAGCGGGAGGGCATCAACCTGACGGTGGCGGACAAGCTGGCCATCGCCCGGCACCTGGACGAGTTCGGGGTCGGCTTCATCGAGGGCGGCTGGCCCGGAGCCAACCCGCGGGACACCGAGTTCTTCGCCCGCGCCGCCGCCGAGCTGGAGCTGGAGCACGCCCAGCTGGTCGCCTTCGGCGCCACCCGCCGGGCCGGCGGCAAGGCGGCGGAAGACCCGCAGCTGGCCGCGCTGGTCGCCTCCGGCGCCCCGGTGATCACCCTGGTGGCCAAGGCGCACGACCGGCACGTGGAGCTCGCGCTGCGCACCACCCTGGACGAGAACCTGGAGATGGTTCGGGACAGCGTCGAGTTCCTGCGCTCCCGGGGCCGGCGGGTGTTCATCGACTGCGAGCACTTCTTCGACGGCTACCGGGCGAACCCCGAGTACGCCGTGTCGGTGGTCCGCACCGCGCACGAGGCCGGCGCGGACGTGGTGGTGCTCTGCGACACCAACGGCGGGATGCTGCCGGCCGGCGTCCGGGAGACCGTCGCCGACGTGCTCGCCCGGACGGGCGCCCGGCTGGGCATCCACGCCCAGGACGACACCGGCTGCGCGGTGGCCAACACCCTGGCCGCGGTGGACGCCGGGGCGACCCACGTGCAGTGCACCGCCAACGGCTACGGCGAGCGGGTCGGCAACGCCAACCTGTTCCCGGTGGTCGGCGCGCTGGAGATCAAGTACGACCGCAGGGTGCTGCCCGCGGGCCGGCTGGCCGAGATGACCAGGATCTCGCACGCGATCGCCGAGCTGGTCAACCTGGCCCCGTCCACCCACCAGCCGTACGTCGGCTTCTCGGCCTTCGCCCACAAGGCGGGCCTGCACGCCTCGGCGATCAAGGTCGACCCGGACCTGTACCAGCACATCGACCCCGAGCGGGTCGGCAACACCATGCGGATGCTGGTCTCCGACATGGCCGGCCGGGCCTCCGTCGAGCTCAAGGGCAAGGAGCTCGGCTACGACCTCTCCAGCGACCGGGACCTGGCCGGCCGGGTGGTGGCCAAGGTGAAGGAGCAGGAGAACCTCGGCTACACCTACGAGTCCGCCGACGCCTCCTTCGAGCTGCTGCTGCGCGACGAGGTGCGCGGCCGCCGGGACCGCTTCTACACCCTGGAGTCCTGGCGGACCATCAGCGAGCAGGGCCCGAAGGGCTTCACGGGCAACGAGGCCACCGTCAAGCTGTGGGCCAAGGGCGAGCGCCGGATCGCCACCGGTGAGGGCAACGGCCCGGTCAACGCGCTGGACCAGGCGCTGCGCACGGCCCTGGAGGGCATCTACCCGCCGCTGGCCACCTTCGAGCTGGTGGACTACAAGGTCCGCATCCTGGAGGGCCAGCACGGCACCGGCTCCAAGACCCGGGTGCTGATCGAGTCCACCGACGGCGTCTCCACCTGGTCGACGGTGGGCGTGGCGGACAACGTGGTCGCGGCCTCCTGGCTGGCGCTGGAGGACGCGTACACCTACGGACTGATCCGGGCCGGACTGGAGCCCACCGAGTAGCCGGCGCGCGACACGCCGGTGGCCCGCGGGACCTCGGGTGAGGTGCCGCGGGCCACTGCTATCCGCACGCCCGGCTCCGGGACGCCCCCGTCCGGTGCCGCCCGGCGCCCGCGCTCAGCGGAGCCGGGCGAGGAGGGCGTGTTCGACGAGGGTGATGAGGGCGCTCTTGGCGCTGTCGCGGCGGCGGGCGTCGAGGGTGATGACGGGGGTGTCGGTGCCGAGTTGGAGTGCTTCGCGGACTTCGTCGGGGGTGTGGGGCTGGTGTCCGTCGAAGCCGTTGAGGGCGACGACGAAGGGCAGTCCGCTGTTCTCGAAGTAGTCGAGGGCGGGGAAGCAGTCGGCGAGGCGGCGGGTGTCGACGAGGACGATGGCTCCGAT
>NZ_JBIVSD010000009.1:0-189587 GCF_044756065.1 Kitasatospora sp. NPDC092039
TTTGGCACGCTGTTGAGTTCTCAAGGAACGGACGCTTCCTTCGAGCCGCCTTCCAGCAGGCCCTCCGGGCTTCGTTCTTCCGTGTTTCCAGCTTATCAGATGTTTTCCGCTCCGTTTTCCGGAGTTTCATTCATCCGATTTCCCGAACTGGCCGGGGCCACTTTCGCGACGTCCACCACTTTAGCTCATTCCGAGTGTCACTCGAAATTCACACTCGCCCTGGTTGACGGGAACGCCAAGGAGCCCATTTTCATGGGGACCGGGGTGAGGGTGGGTCGAGCTGAGTGGATGGCCGCTCCAGCGACTTTCAACACTAGGCCATCGGGGCGACACCGTCAAACCCCGAGGGCCGGATCTGTCCAGATCCGGCCCTCGGGGCTCAAAGCCACAGCTCAGAGCGGGTGCGTTCTCAGCCAAGCGCGCCAAGCGTCAGCCGGCGGCGACCAGCTCCGCCGCCGCCAGGTTCCGCTTGCCGCGCCGCAGCACGAGCCAGCGGCCGTGCAGCAGGTCGGCCTCGGACGGCACTGCCTCCTCGTCCGTCACCTTGGCGTTGTTGAGGTAGGCGCCGCCTTCCTTGATCGTCCGACGGGCGGCCGAGCGGCTCGGCGACAGGCCGACGGCGACCAGCAGGTCGACCACCGTCTGGAGCTCGGTCACCTCGGCCTTCGGGACCTCGGCCAGGGCGGCGGCCAGGGTCGGGGCCTCCAGGTCGGCGAGGTCGCCCTGACCGAACAGCGCCTTGGACGCGGCGACCGCGCGCTCGTACTGCTCCGCGCCGTGCACCAGCGTGGTGAGCTCCTCGGCTAGGGCCCGCTGGGCGAGGCGGGCGGCGGGGCGCTCGGTGGTCTCGCGCTCCAGCTCCTCGATCTCCTCCTTCGAGCGGAAGCTGAAGATCCGCAGGAAGTTGGGGACGTCCCGGTCGTCCGCGTTCAGCCAGAACTGGTAGAAGGCGTACGGGGTGGTCAGCTCGGGGTCGAGCCAGACCGTGCCGGACTCGGTCTTGCCGAACTTCGTGCCGTCGGCCTTGACGATCAGCGGCGTGGCCAGCGCGTGGACGGACTTGCCGTCGGCCTTGCGGATCAGGTCCGTGCCGGCGGTGAGGTTGCCCCACTGGTCGCTGCCGCCGGTCTGCAGCGTGCAGCCGTAGCGGCGGTTCAGCTCCAGGTAGTCCATGCCCTGCAGGATCTGGTAGCTGAACTCGGTGTAGCTGATGCCCGCGTCGGAGTTGAGCCGTCGGGCGACGGCCTCCTTGGCGATCATGTTGTTGACCCGGAAGTACTTGCCCACGTCACGCAGCAGGCTGATCGCCGACATGCCGGACGTCCAGTCCAGGTTGTTGACCATGCGCGCCGCGTACGGGCCGTCGAAGTCCAGGAAGCGCGAGATCTGGCCGCGCAGCCGCTCGACCCAGCCGGCCACCGTCTCGGGGTCGTTGAGCACGCGCTCGGCGGTGGGCTTCGGGTCGCCGATCAGGCCCGTGGCGCCGCCGACCAGGCCGAGCGGGAGGTTCCCCGCCTGCTGGATGCGGCGCATGGTGAGGATCTGCACCAGGTTGCCGAGGTGCAGGCTGGGGGCCGTCGGGTCGAAGCCGCAATAGAACGTGACCGGGCCGTCCGCGAACGCCTTGCGCAGTGCGTCCTCGTCGGTGGACAGGGCGATCAGCCCACGCCACCGCAGCTCGTCGACGATGTCCGTCACGGTCACGCTTCTCCTTCGATCGGGCGTCCGCCCAGTGCTGGCCCGGTTCGGTCGGGCCCCGGGTCGGTACGACTCCAGCCTGATAGAGCCTACGCGGTCCCGGCCGGCGAGTTTCCCCCGAGGCGCCCCACCGGTCGGGCGGCGTCCGTTCCCCGGCCCCTCCCCGATACCGGAAATTCCGTTGTTCGACGGCTGCGGGCCCATTCAGAGTGGTTCCACCGCCGTGCGGCGGCAGTGACGTGTGTGGAGACGGTCGTGCCGCCGTGGCACGCCCGCGGGAAGGGTGTGCCGAGTGCGCAACACGCTGGTTCTGAACGCGAGCTACGAGCCCCTGACGACGGTGTCGCTCCAGCGCGCCGTCGTCCTGGTGCTCCAGGACAAGGCGGTGGTGGAGCAGGCGCATCCGCTGCGCTCGATCCGGGGGACGGACGTGGCCGTCCCGGTGCCACGGGTGATCAGACTGCAACGGTACGTACGGGTGCCGTTCCGACAACGGGCTCCGTGGTCGCGGCGGGGTGTCCTGGCCCGGGACCAGCACCTCTGCGCCTACTGCGGACGGCGGGCCACCACGGTGGACCACCTCCAGCCCAGGTCGCGCGGTGGTGCGGACAGCTGGATCAACACCGTCGCCGCGTGCGCGGAGGACAACCAGCGCAAGGCGGACCGCACGCCGGAGCAGGCCGGGATGAAGCTGCTGCGCCGCCCGTTCGAGCCGACGCCGCAGGCCAGCCTGATGCTGGCGCTCGGTCTGCGCAGCTCGGAGGTCCGCGACCTCGCCGACTGGCTGCCGGTCGTACCGGGCCGGCCCGTCTCGGCGGCCTGAGCGCACATCCGACGACACCCGGCGACGGACGGCGGCCGAAGGCAACGGACGGCGGCCGAAGGCAACGGACGGCGACTGAAGGCGGCCGGCAACGGAGGTGACGGCGGCGGGCGTGGAGCAGGCAGGGCGGAAGGCGTCAGTCCTTCGCCTGGTACCCCGCCGCCGTGCCGTAGTTGGTCGAGTGCTCCGGCACCACGACCACCTGCCCGCCGCCGATCAGCACCCGTCCGGAGATCAGCAGCGAGCCGGTGCCGGAGGGGAAGTTGCCGCCGGTGGCCTCCTGGCCGCCCGCCAGCGGGAACCGGCTGAGGCGGGCGGGCTGGTCGCGGCGTTCGTCGGCGGCGAGCACCAGCGACCCGCCGTCGATGCCGACGGCCCGGACGGCGCCCTTGGCGGCGGTCGGCACCTTCCAGCGCTGCTTGCCGGTGTCCAGGTCGTAGCCGACCGCGGCCACCTGCCCGCCGCCGTTCGGCGGAGCCAGGGTGGTGACCATCGTGCGGCCCTCGAAGTACACGCCGGGAGTGGCCGAAAACGTACCGTGGGCGACGTCCAGTCGGCCGCCGTCGACGGCCACCGGGATCTCGGCGGCCGGGTCGCCGGCGGTGCCCCAGGCGAACACCCGGTCGTTCTCCGGCTTCTCGCCGGTGGTGAGGACCACGGCCGGCTCGGCGGACAGCACGGTCACCGTCTTCGGCTGGTTGTTCAGGCCCCGCCACCAACTGACCTTGCCGTCGGCGGTGTTCAGCGCGACGGCCTGGTCCGCGGGGGTCGAGTCGGCGCAGGAGGAGGCGACCAGCACGGTCTTGCCGCTGACCCCGCCGGACAGTGTGCAGAACTTGCCCTGGCCGGTGTACTGCCAGACGTCCTTCCCGTCGGCCGACTCCCAGGCCAGCACCCGGTCGTCGCCGACCGCGATCACCTTGTCCTCGGTGACGCCGACCCGGGCCGAGTAGGCGCCCTTGGCGTCCGAGAGGGCCTTGGTCCAGGCGGTCCTGCCGGTCTTGGTGTCCACGGCGACCACCAGCGTGCAGGGGCTCTTCGGATCGGCCTGCGGACGGAACAGCGCCGCGCCCAGGCCCGCCTGGTTCACCCCCGCCGACAGCCCGCACGGGACGGCCCCGGCGGCCGGCGGCTCCACCGACCAGGCGAGCTTGCCGCCCGCCCGGTCGTACGCGTGCACCCCGGAGCCGTCGGCCCGGACCACCGCGTCGGCCAGCGGCCAGCTGCCGATCAGCGTGTCGTCGCCCCCGGCCGGACCGGCCGGACCGGCCGCGGCGGGCTGCGCGGCCCACGCCCGGGTGTGTGCCACCGCGAAGCCCGGCTCACCGCCGCTGCTCGCCGCCGCGCTGCCGCCGCCCTCGGTGCCGACCATCAGCCCGGCCACCGCCAGCACGCCCAGCGCGGCCACTCCTGCGCCGGTCCGCACCAGCAGGGTCTTGCGACTGGGCACGTGATCGCCGGTCAGCACAGCGCCGGCGGCCTTCCGGGCCCTGGCGGACAGTGCGGAGCCGGAGCCCGCGGCGCTGCCGGAACCGCCGCCGGCGCCCCGGCGTGCGGCGGCCCGCGACGGCGCGACGCGCTCGGCCGTCACGCCGGGGGCCTGCGGAGGGGTCTCGGCGCGATCCTCGGGGACGGGCGCGGGCGCCGGCTCGGCCTCCTCGATGTGCACGTAGCCGTCCGCCGAGTACTCCGCCCCCGCCGGGACGTACAGCCCGTCAGCGGTGGGCTGCTGCGCGGCGGCGTACGGCGCGTACGGCTGGTGCTGCAGCGGATGGTCCTGGTACGGCGGATACGGCTGGTACTGCTCCTGCTCGCCGTACTGGCCCTGGACGTAGCCGCCCTCGACCTGGCCGGTCCGGCCGTGCCCGCCCTGGTCGTAACCGGCGTGCCCGTAGCCGCTCTGCCCGTACCCGCCCTGGTCGTACCCGCTCTGGCCGTACCCGCCGTGGTCGTAACCGGAGTGCCCGTAGCCGACCTGGTCGCTCTGGCCGGCCTGCGGCTGCTGCCCGTGCTCCGCCGGGCCGTGACCCGGTTGCGGCTGCGACTGCGACTGCCACGGCAACGGCTGCTCCGGCACCTGCTGCTGCTCGGCGTACCCGCCGTACCCGTCGTTCGGCCAGTCCGCGTGGCCCTGGGGCGGCCACGGCTGTCGGGGGTGGGCGTCTCCGAAGGGCTCCTGCGCCATCCGTTCCGTCCCTCCGAGCCGCCTGCCTGCCGATGCGGCAGTCAGCATCTCACGCCCGGCCGGGGACGCGGCCCGGGCCCTCGGTCGTCCGGGGCCCCGCTTTCCGGCCGTACGGTCGGTCAGCCGGCCGACTCGGCGCGCAGGGCCTCGTCGATCCGGGCGGCGAGGGTGAGGTCCAGACCGGTGAGGCCGCCGGCGCTGTGGGTGGACAGCACGAAGCGCAGGGTGCGCCAGCGGATGTCGATGTCGGGGTGGTGGTCGAGCGCCTCGGCCTGCTCGGCGACGGCACCGACCACCCGGATCGCGGCCGGGAAGTCCGGGGCGTCGGCGGTCCGGACGATGCTGTCGCCCTCCCGCTCCCACTGCGGCAGCGCCGCCAGGGCCGCCGTGATCTCGTCCTCGCTCAGCCGTGCCCTGCTGCTCATCGCCGCGCTCCTGGTGGGTCGTCGGTCCGGGGTACCGGGCCCCCGGGTGGTCCGGGGTCCGGTGTCAGGCGGCCTTCCGGCGCGGACGGACCGCCAGCTCGCCGCCGCAGTTGGGACAGGCGCCGGCCATGGCCTCGGTGCAGTCCGGGCAGAAGGTGCACTCGTAGGAACATATCGAGGCGCCGCCGTCCGCGGTCAGCGACACCTCGCAGCGCTCGCAGCTCTCACGCATCTCCAGGGCCATGGCGTACTCCTCCGATGTGCAGACGGTCAGACGGTCTGACGTTCGTTCAGCTCAGCAACAGCTTGGTGACGGCCACCAGGCCGACCACCACGATGACACCGCGCAGCGCGGTCGGCGGGAGCCGGCGGCCGACCTTGGCGCCGAGCAGGCCGCCGACCAACGAGCCCGCCGCGATCAGCCCGGCGGCCGCCCAGTTCACGGTCGAGGTGAAGAGGAAGAAGAGCGCGGCGACCGCGTTGACGATCATCGCCAGGGCGTTCTTCACCGCGTTGATCCGCTGGAGGTCCTCCTGGAGCAGCATGCCCATCAGCGCCATCAGCAGCACGCCCTGCGCGGCACCGAAGTAGCCGCCGTAGATGCCGGTCAGGAACACACCGACCAGCAGCACCGGGCCGCCGTCCGGATCGCCGTCGGGGCGGCGGCGCGCCGCGACGGCCTTGGCCACCCGGGGCTGGACCACCACCAGGACGAGCGCGAGCAGGATCAGCGCCGGGACGATCGCGTCGAAGGCCCCGCTCGGCAGCTTGACCAGCAGCAGCGCGCCGAGCAGCCCGCCGAGCAGCGAGGCGGTGCCCATCCGCAGCACGCGGCGGCCCTGGTCGGCCAGTTCACGGCGGTACCCGATCACGCCGCTGAGCGAGCCGGGGACCAGGCCGAAGGCGTTGGAGACGTTGGCGGTGACCGGGGGGATGCCGACGGCGAGCAGGACCGGGAAGGTGATCAGGGTGCCGGAACCGACGATCACGTTGATCATCCCGGCGCCGACGCCCGCCACCAGGACGGCGATCGACTCCCAGAGCGTCATGGGTCGGCTCTCCTCTCGGTCCTGTCCGGGGGATCATGCCGGACGGCCGTACGGCCCGACCAGACCCTCCCACGATTCGGGACGCACGCCACAGCGCCCGGTCCGCCCGGGCCGGCGCCGCGACAGGCGGAGGGCCCGCCGCCTCCCGGCGACGGGCCCTCCGCGGAGCACGGTCCGACCCGTCACTCCGGGTCGATCTTCGGGTACTCCCGCGCCGGGTCCACCCGGGGGCGGGCGGCGCCCTTCTCGGTGTCCACCGGCCGCGGGCCGGACGCCGGGTCCAGCGGCACCTGGGTGGCCGCCGGGGCCGTCTGCGGGACGCTGGGCGCCGCGACCGCGCCGCCGTTCACGCCGCCGTTGCCGGTCAGGCCGGTGAAGGCGCCGCCGAGGCCCTTGAGCGCGTCGCCGACCTCGCTGGGGATGATCCACAGCTTGTTGGAGTCGCCCTTGGCCAGCTCGGGCAGGGTCTGGAGGTACTGGTAGGCGAGCAGCTTCTGGTCGGCGTCGCCGTCGTGGATGGCCTCGAAGACCGTCCGGATCGCGGCCGCCTCACCGTCCGCGCGCAGCACCGCGGCCTGCGCCTCACCCTCGGCCTTGAGCACCTCGGCCTGCTTCTCGCCCTCGGCCTTGAGGATCTGGGCCTGGCGCTGGCCTTCGGCGGTGAGGATCGCGGCACGCTTGTCGCGGTCGGCGCGCATCTGCTTCTCCATCGAGTCCTGGATGGAGGTCGGCGGCTCGATCGCCTTCAGCTCGACCCGGTTGACCCGGATGCCCCACTTGCCGGTGGCCTCGTCCAGGACGCCGCGCAGGCCGGCGTTGATGACCTCGCGCGAGGTCAGGGTGGACTCCAGGTCCATCGAGCCGATGATGTTGCGCAGGGTGGTGACGGTGAGCTGCTCGATCGCCTGGATGTAGCTGGCGACCTCGTAGGTCGCGGCGCGGGGGTCGGTCACCTGGTAGTAGATGACGGTGTCGATGTTGACGACCAGGTTGTCCTGGGTGATCACTGGCTGGGGCGGGAACGGCACGACCTGCTCGCGCAGGTCGATCCGGTTGCGGACCCGGTCGATGAACGGGACGACGATGTTCAGCCCCGCGTTGAGCGTCCGGGTGTAGCGGCCGAAGCGCTCCACGATCGCGGCGCTGGCCTGCGGGATGACCTGGATCGTCTTGATCAGCGCGATGAAGGCCACCACGACCAGGACGACCAAAACGATAAGGACGGGTTCCACGGACTCTCCCCTAGACGACCAGGGCGGTCGCGCCCTGGATTTCGACGACGTCGACCTGCTGCCCGGGCTGGTACACCTGGCCCGGGTGGAGCGCACGGGCCGACCAGATCTCGCCGTTCAGCTTGATCCGCCCGCCCTCCCCGTCGACGGTTTCCGCGACGACCGCGGTGGCGCCCTGGAGCGCCTCGATGCCCATCTTGACCTGCGGGCCCCGCTGGAGCTGCCGGTAGGCGATCGGGCGGACGAAGGCCACCAGGGCGACCGAGACGAGGACGAAGGTCACGGTCTCCAGGACCACTCCCCCGCCCAGTGCGGCCACGCCGGAGGCGGCCAGCGCCCCGACCGCGAACATGGCGAACTCCGGCATCGCGGTCAGCACCAGCGGTATGCCGAGCCCTGCGGCGGCAAGGAGCCACCAGATCCAGCTGTCCACACGTCCATCCTAGGGAGCGAAGGCCTTCGAGGCGGACAGTTCCCGCAGGTCGAGGGGCGGAAACCGGTCGCGCGTGCGACCGGTTCCCGACGGCCTTCCGGATGGCGGACGGACGGGGCGTCAGCCCAGCGGCAGACCCTGGGCCGACCAGCGGTCTCCGTGCCGCTCCAGGGTCAGCGGCAGGCCGAAGCACTTGGAGAGGTTGCGGGCGGTCAGCTCGGTGTCGATCGGGCCGGCCGTGAGCACCTTCCCCTGACGGATCATCAGGACGTGGGTGAAGCCGGGCGCGATCTCCTCGACGTGGTGGGTGACCATCGCCATCGCCGGGGCGAACTCGTCCTGGGCGAGCGCGCCGAGCCGGCGGACCAGGTCCTCGCGGCCGCCGAGGTCCAGGCCGGCGGCCGGCTCGTCGAGCAGCAGCAGCTCGGGGTCGGTCATCAGGGCGCGGGCGATCAGGGTGCGCTTGCGCTCGCCCTCGGAGAGGGTGCCGAACTTGCGGTCGGTGAGGCCGGCCATGCCGAGGCGGTCCAGCAGGGCGAGGGCCCGGCCCTCGTCCGACTGCTCGTAGGTCTCCTGCCAGCTGACCGTCATGCCGTACGCGGCGGTGAGGACGGTCTGGAGCACGGTCTGCTCGGCCGGCAGCTTGTCGAACATCGCGGCACCGGCCAGGCCGATCCGGGAGCGCAGCTCGAAGACGTCGATCTCGCCGAGCTTCTCGCCCAGCACCGTGACCTTGCCCGAGGTCGGGAACAGGTACGAGGAGGCGATCTGCAACAGCGTGGTCTTGCCGGCGCCGTTCGGGCCCAGAATGACCCAGCGCTCGCCCTCGGAGATGGACCACGAGACCTGGTCGACCAGCGCGCGCCCCTCCCGGACCACGGATACGTCCACCAGCTCCAGCACGTCGCTCATGCCTATGCCTTCCCCAAAAACAAGATTCTCGGCCGTCGGTGCGGGCGGCGAGCCTACTCCGGCGGCCGGTGGGCACGGGGTGGGTGCGCCGCACACGCATGGGCAAACCTACGCCACGCGGATGACCGCCGATTCCGTAGGCTGGCCGGATGCTCGTGACACCTGCCGACAATCCGTACGAAGAGCCCCGTTCGGGGCGGCTCACCGCATGGGGCAACGCCCTGCTGGCGGGCCTGGTGCCGCCGGACGACGCCGCCGCGGCCGTCCTGGGCTCGGACGAGGTCCACCGGGTGACCGGGCTGCCCGGTGACGGGCCCGGCGAGCGGCACGGACTGACCTGGGCGCTGGGGCGGCTGCGGGTGCTCGGTGTACGGGGCCTGCGGCTCGCGCTGCCCTCGGCCGGGCACCCGATCGGGCTGACCGGTCCGAAGGCCTTCAACGAGCGGGCCATGGACGCGGGCGAGGCCGTCCTGGCCGTGGGCGCGCCGCTCGGGCTGGTGCCGGAGGTGGACGTGTACGGCCCGGCCGGCGACCGCTCGGCCACCGTGCTGTGGCGCTGTTCCGAGGTCGACGACGCCCCTCCGGCGGACGTTCCCTCGCTGCACGAGGCCGAGCGGGAGCTGGCGGACGTGCTGCGGGAGGCGACCGTGCTGCTCACCCGCCTCGACGTGGCCGGTGCCGGGCCCGAGGCCCTGCGCGCGCTGGACGCCTACCGCCGCCGCGGCCACGGCGAGCTGCTCGCCCCCGGCTACCCGCCCCGGGCCGTCCGGGTCCTGGAGTCGGCCCGTCAGGTGTCCGCGCTGCTGGCCATCGCGTCCGGCGGGCACGGCGCCGCCGTCAGCGCCTCGGAGATGGCGGCCCGCCAGTCCGTCCTGGCCCCGCTGCGGCGCACCGCCCGGCGCGCCCAGGTGGCCGCCTACAACGCCCTCGTCGACGAGCGGGACGACCGCTGAGGCGTGCCGGGTCCCGGCGCCGCCGTCGCGCGCGCTACCCCTCCCGGGTCGCGCCGTGGCGGACGGCCCAGAGTGCCGCCTGGGTGCGGTCGGCCAGGTCCAGCTTCATGAGGATGTTGGACACGTGGGTCTTCACCGTCTTCTCCGAGAGGTGCAGGCTGCGGGCGATCTCCCGGTTGGAGCGGCCGTCGGCGATGTGGCCGAGCACCTCGCGCTCGCGCTCGGTGAGCGTGCCGCCGCGGCCCTGCGGCGCGCGCGGGCCGTCGTCGGAGAGCAGCGCCTCGGCCAGTTCGGGCTGGAGCAGGACGTGGCCGGCGTGCACCGAACGGATCGCCCCGGCCAGCGCCTCCGGGTCCACGTCCTTGTAGACGTACCCGGCCGCTCCGGCCCGCAGCGCGGGGACCATCGTGCGGTGCTCGGTGAAGCTGGTGACGATCAGGATCCGGGCCCGGCTGCCCTCCCCCTTGAGCGTGCGCAGCGCCTCGATGCCGTCGACGCCGGGCATCTTGAGGTCCATCAGGACGACATCGGGGTCGAGTTCGCGGGCCCGTTCGATGCCCTCCGCCCCGTCGGCGGCCTCGCCGACCACCTCGATGTCGTCCTGGACCTCCAGGAAGGTGCGCAGTCCGCGCCGGACCACCTGGTGGTCGTCGACCAGCAGGACGCGGATCGACGGTGTGCTCTCAGGCACCGGGGACCTCCATCTCGACGAGCGTCCCCCGGCCGGGGGCCGACTCCAGGGTGAGCGTGCCGCCGACGGCGGCCGCGCGGTCGCGCATCGAGGCCAGGCCGAGGTGGCGGCCGGCCCGGCGGACGGACTCCGGGTCGAAGCCGCGCCCGTCGTCGTGCACCCGCAGCAGCGCGCCGCGGGCCGGTGTCCCGGCCAGCGTGACGGTGACCCGGCGGGCGCCGGAGTGGCGCAGCGCGTTGTGCAGCGCCTCCTGGGCGACTCTCAGCAGCGCGGCCTCCTGGGCGGGCGGCAGCGCCCGGACGCCGTCGGCGGCGAAGGCGACGTCGGCGGTGTGCGCCCGGTCGAGGACCTGCACCTGGGAGGCGAGGGTGGCGCTGAGCCCGTCCTCCTCCAGGGCGGCGGGCCGCAGTTCCACGACGACGGCGCGCAGTTCGTCGGCCGCCTCGGCGGCCAGCCGGGCGACCTCGGCGAGCTCGGCGCGGGCCCGGGCCGGGTCGCGGTCGACGAGCTTGGCGGCCGCCTTGGCCGTGAGCCGGAGCGAGAAGAGCTTCTGTGAGACGGCGTCATGGAGGTCGTGGGCGATCCGGGCGCGCTCGCCGGCCAGGGTGAGTTCGCGGCTGCGCTCGTACAGCCGGGCGTTGGACAGGGCGAGGGCGGCGTGCGCTGCGAGGATCCGCAGCAGTTCCTCGTCGTGGTCGGTGAAGAGGCCGCCGCCGCGCTTGTTGGCGAGGAAGATGACGCCCATCACCTGCGGCTCGTCCTCGGCCGCGTCGGTGTCCAGGATCGGCATGCCCAGGAAGGCGTCCATGTCGGGGTGGGCCGCGGGCCACCCCTCGAAGGCGGGTGCCTTGCGGACGTCGACGAGCCGGGTGGGGCCGGTCTCGTGCAGCATCGCGCCGAGCACGCCGTGCTGCCGGGGCAGCGGGCCGATGGCCCGCCACTGCTCGTCGGTGACGCCGTCGACGACGAACTGGGCGAAGCCCCCGTGGTCGTCGGGCACGCCGAGGGCCGCGTACTCGGCGCCGAGCAGGCCGCGGGCGGAGGCGGTGATGCGGCGCAGCACCTCCCGGACCTCGAGGTGCCGGCTCATGGCGAGCAGGGCCTGGCTGACGGCCTCGATGCCGGACAGGCACGGTTCGCAGGCGGGCAGCGGGCCGTGGTGGGCCCGGTGGTCTCCGGTGGTGCTGGGCATACCGCCAAACTACCGCCGCCGTGACGGGCGCCGCGTCCGTCCCCGGCCGCCCCGGGCCCGGGTCCGGGGACCTAGGCCGCAGGGCCCGCCCCGGGGCCGCCGAGCACCGCCCGGGGCGCCCGGGACCGCCCTCGACCGCCCGGGTCGCGACGCGACCGCCGGGAACGCCGGGAACGCCCGAGGGGCGGCCCCCGGTGGGAGGGCCGCCCCTCGGGCGGACGTCGGAGAAGGGGTCAGCCCTTCTGCATGACCTCGGGCTCGTGCCGGCGCTGGAGCCGGGTCACGATGACGCCGATGACGACGGAGATGACGATCAGCACGCCGGCGTCGATCGCCCACTGGGCGACGCTGTGCTCCCACAGCGGGTCGTAGTTGGGGTTCTGGAAGTCCTTGTTCCAGGGGCCCATGAGCACGGAGAGGTCGAGCGTGGTGGACACGATGCCGGTGCCCCAGCGGGCCGGCATCAGCCAGGCGACCTGCTCCAGTCCGGGCTTGCTGAAGATCTGGAAGAGGCAGCCGGTGAAGACGACCTGGACGATGGCGAACATGACCAGCAGCGGCATGGTCTTCTCGGCGGTCTTCACCAGCGCGGAGATCATCAGGCCGAACATCATCGCGGCGAAGCTCAGCAGGATCATGCCGAGGGTCATCTCGATGACCGGAAGGTTCTTGACGATCAGGCCGGTCTCGGGGAGCTTGCGCGGCAGGAAGCCGACGGCGGAGATGATGGCGCCCTGGATCACGCTGAAGAAGCCCAGCACGATGATCTTGGACATCATGTACGCCGAGCGGGAGAGCCCGGTGGCTCGTTCTCGCTCGTAGATCGCCCGTTCCTTGATCAACTCGCGGACCGAGTTGGCCGCTCCGGAGAAGCAGGCGCCGATCGCCAGGATCAGCATGATCGTCGCGGCGCCGCTGTTGAGGTGGAGCTGCGTCTTGGGGTTGGGCGCGAGTCCCGGTTCGTTGGGGATCAGCACGCTGACCGCGCCGATGACCGCCGGCAGCAGCACCGACAGGGCCAGGAAGCCGCGGTCCGAGGCGAGCACCGACATGTAGCGGCGCATCAGCGTCCACAGCTGCGAGCCCCAGCTCTGCGGCTTGGGCGGGCGGATCGCCTCCTGGGCGACCTGGACGTGCTTCGCCTCGCCCGACTCCACGTCGGGGGCGGAGTACTGCTGGTAGTGCACCGAGCCGCGGTAGCGGCCGGCCCAGTCGTGGTCCGGGTAGTTCTCGAAGGCCTGGAAGACGTCCGCCCAGGTCTCGTACCCGAAGAAGTGCAGCGCCTCGTCCGGCGGGCCGAAGTACGCCACCGAGCCGCCCGGAGCCATCACCAGCAGCCGGTCGCAGAGCGCGAGTTCGGCCACCGAGTGGGTGACGACCAGGATGGTGCGGCCGTCGTCGGCGAGGCCGCGCAGCATCTGCATGACCTCGCGGTCCATGCCCGGGTCGAGGCCCGAGGTGGGCTCGTCCAGGAAGATCAGCGACGGCTTGGTGAGCAGCTCCAGGGCGACCGAGACGCGCTTCTGCTGGCCGCCGGAGAGCGCGGTGATCTTGTTGTCGGCGCGCTTGTCCAGGCGCAGCTCGTACAGCACCTCGTCGATCCGGGCCTCGCGCTCGCGCGCCTCGGTGTCGCCGGGGAAGCGCAGCCGGGCCGCGTACTTGAGGCCGGTGCGGACGGTGAGCTCCTTGTGCAGGATCTCCGACTGGGGCACCAGGCCGATGCGCGAGCGCAGTTCGGCGAACTGCTTGTAGAGGTTGCGGCCGTCGTACAGGACGTCGCCGCGGTCGGCCGGGCGGTAGCCGGTGAGGGCGCGCAGCAGCGTCGACTTGCCGGAGCCGGACGGGCCGATGACCGCGACCAGGGACTTCTCCGGGACGCCGAAGCTGACGTCGTTGAGCAGGATCTTCTTGGCGCCCTTGTGCTCGACCTCGACGGTCAGGTGGCGGGCGGAGAAGGAGACCGCGCCGGTGTCGACGAACTCCTGCAGCTGGTCGCCGACCAGGACGAAGCCGGAGTGGCCGACGGTCAGGCGGTCCTGCGGCCCCATCAGCTGGCGCTGGACGCGCTGGCCGTTGAGGAAGATGCCGTTGTGGCTGCCGAGGTCGACGATCTCGTAGCGGCCGTCCGGGAGCTGGCGCAGCTCGGCGTGGTGGCGGGAGACCTGGAGGTCGGACACCACGATGTCGTTGTCGAGCGCACGGCCGATCCGGACGGTGCGCATCGCCGACGTCAGGTTGCGGATGACGGTCGGCTGGGGACCGCCGCCGTGCTGCGGCGCGGCCGGGAAGCCCTGCTGCTCCGGGAAGCCGCCGTGCTGGGGCTGCTGCGGGGCCGGCTGGGCCTGCGGCGGCGCGTACTGCTGCTGCGGGAACGGCGGCTGCGCCTGCGGGTGGCCCGGCCAGGCCTGCTGCGGCTGCTGGTACGGGTCGTGCTGCGGCCAGCCCTGCTGCGGGGCGGGCTGGTGGGGTGCGGGCACCGGGCCGCGGCTGGTGGCGGCCTCGTGCATCGGGGCGGCCTGCGGAGCCGCGGCGTGCGCGGGTGCGGAGAAGCCGAGCCGGGGGCCGTTCTCCGGGTTGCCCAGGTTGACCACGGCACCGGGGAACAGCTGGGCCTGCATGGTGCGGGCGCCGGCCACGTACGTCCCGTTGGTGCTGCCGTGGTCGTCCAGCTGCCACCCGCTGCCGTTGAAGCTCATGGTCCCGTGGTGCCAGGACACCCGTGCGTCGTCGAACGGGAAGTCCGACTGCGGGTTGCGCCCGATGGTGTAGGACCGCCCGGGCTCCAGAGTCCGCTGCTGTCCGTTGATCTCAATGACGAGTTGCGGCACTGCGCGCCTGCCCCGCTCTCTCGGTTCCCCCGAATTGTGGCCCCCGGCCGGGGTGCGATGTTCCTGTGACTGACGGGGGGAATCATTCCAGCCCGTCGACCGCCGATGAAAGTCGGCCCGGGTGACTGTGACCAGGCTGCGACCGAGCCCCGGCCGGTGCCGTCCCGCGAGGTGGGACGGGTGCCCCCGGGCCGTCGGGCGCCCGGTAGCGTGGGAGCCACCATGAACGCATCGCCCCTGGCCGCTGAGCCCCTCCCCGCCGCCCAGCACCGGACCGCGGACGAGCGCACCCTGCTCGTCAAGGTGTTCGGCAAGGACCGCCCCGGCATCACCGCCGGCCTCTTCGCGACGCTGGCCGGCTTCGGCGTCGACGTCATCGACATCGAGCAGGTCGTCACCCGTGGCCGCATCACGCTGTGCGCCCTGATCACCCCGCCGCCCTCGCCCGGCGCCGAGGGCGGGCTGCGGGCCACCGTCCACCGCTGGGCCGACGAGCAGAAGCTCCAGGCCGAGATCCTCTCCGGCATCGGTGACAACCGGCCGCGCCGCGAGGGCCGTTCGCACGTCACGGTGCTCGGCAACCCGCTGACCGCCGCCGCCGTCTCCGCGCTCACCTCCCGGATCACCGCCTCGGGCGGCAACATCGACCGGGTCTTCCGGCTCGCCAAGTACCCGGTGACGGCGGTCGAGCTGGCCGTCTCCGGTGTGGCCACGGACGAGCTGCGGGCCGCGCTGGCCCAGGAGGCGGCCACCCAGCGGGTGGACGTCGCGGTGGTCGCCGCCGGGCTGGAGCGCCGGGCCAAGCGCCTGGTGGTCATGGACGTCGACTCGACGCTCATCCAGGACGAGGTGATCGAGCTGTTCGCCGCCCACGCGGGCTGCGAGGAGGAGGTCGCCGAGGTGACGGCGGCGGCGATGCGCGGCGAGCTGGACTTCGCCGAGTCGCTGCGGGCCCGGGTGGCGCTGCTGGCGGGGCTGGACGCCTCGGTGACCGAGAAGGTCCGCGCCGAGGTCCGCTTCACGCCGGGCGCGCGCACCCTGATCCGTACGCTCCAGCGCCTCGGCTACCAGGTCGCGGTGGTGTCCGGCGGTTTCACCCAGGTCACCGACCACCTGGTGGAGCAGCTGGGCCTGGACTTCGCGGCGGCGAACACCCTGGAGGTGGTGGACGGCCGGTTCACCGGCCGGGTGGTCGGCGAGATCGTGGACCGGGCGGGCAAGGCCCGCTGGCTGGCCCGCTTCGCCGAGCAGGCGAAGGTGCCGCTGGAGCAGACGGTGGCGATCGGCGACGGCGCCAACGACCTGGACATGCTGAACGCGGCCGGTCTCGGCGTGGCGTTCAACGCCAAGCCGGTGGTGCGGGAGGCCGCCGACACGGCGGTGAACGTGCCCTTCCTGGACACCGTGCTGTACCTGCTGGGCATCACCCGCGAGGAGGTCGAGGCGGCCGACGCGCTGCACGGCACCCCGACCGAGTAGACGGCCCGGCCCCGGCCGGTGGCGTGGGCCCCGCGCCGCACGGGCCGCGGACGCGCCCGAGGGGCGCGCGGATCAGCTCCGCGCGCCCCTCGGGTCCGTTCCGGGGATCACTCCTGCGGCGTGTGGTACGAGACCAGTTCGGCCGCGCCCGGCTCGACGCCCTTCCAGGAGCCGCGGAAGCTGAGCACCGCGATCGCCGCCGTCGGGAAGCCGCCGAGCCGCAGCCGCTCCAGCGCGTCCGGGTCGCCCGCGTCCCCGGCCAGCACCTGGGTCAGCCCCAGCACCCCCGGATTGTGGCCCACCAGCACCACGTCGGAGTACTCCTCGGGGGTCTCCTGGAGCACCGCGATGATCTCGCCGGGGCTGGCCTCGTAGACCCGCTCCTCGTAGACGGTCTTCTGCGGCCGGTGCGGCAGCTCGTGGACCGCCAGCTTCCAGGTCTCGCGGGTGCGCAGCGCGGTGGAGCAGACCACGTAGTCGGGGTTGATGCCGGAGTCGACCAGCCAGCGGCCGGCGTCCGGGGCCTGGTGGCGGCCCCGGTCGGCCAGCGGCCGGTCGTGGTCGTCCACGCCGTCCGGCCAGTCGGCCTTGGCATGGCGGAGAACGATGATCCTGCGGGGCGTGTCGGCGCTCATACCCAGCAAGCTTGGCAGAAAAGCGGCCCGGTGGCGCGACGCTCCCGGATGCCGCCACTCCGAGGGACGAGGAGTGTCGCCACCGCCCCGTTCACCTGGGCGCCGGGCGGCGTACGGGCGTCCGTCAGTCCAGGTTGGGGGCGATGGTGGCGATGATCGCCACCAGCACCACGATGGCGGCGATGGCGAGGGCGATGCGGCCGAGCTGCTTGCGGCCGTCGGTGGGGTTGGGATCGAGAACGGGCATGTCCGGAATTCTCCCACCCCGAACACGCCCGCCGTCCGCCGGGGCGTCACGCCGCGGCGCGCTCCGCCGGGTGCACCGCCTCGTCCTCGATGTGCCGGGCGCGCGCCGCCCGCAGGCCGAACAGCATCTGCGGCACCAGCAGCAGCGCCAGGAAGCCCAGCGGCAGGTACCACTCGCCGGTGACGTCGTAGAGCCGTCCGATCAGGATCGGGCCGGGGATGGAGATCAGGTAGCCGACGCCCTGGGCGAAGGCGGACAGCTGCGCGACGCCGCCGGCCGTCCGGGCGCGCAGGCCGATCATCGTCAGCACCAGCGGGAAGGCGCAGTTGGACAGGCCCACCAGGGACGCCCAGAGCCAGGACCCGCCGGCGGGGGCGAGTGCCAGCCCGGTGTACCCGGCGATCCCGCAGGCGGCCAGCACGACCACGAACAGCCGCTGGTCGCCGCGCCGGGCGGCCAGGTTGGGCAGCACGAAGGAGACCGGCACGCCGATCACCATGGTGACCGCGAGCAGCACCCCGGAGGTGCCCTTGTCGATGCCGGCGTCCTGGAAGATCTTCGGCAGCCAGCCCATCACCACGTACGCGCCGGTGGCCTGGAAGCCGAAGAAGCAGGCCAGTGCCCAGGCGGTGCGGCTGCGGGTGATCGGCAGCCTGACCGGCACGGCGGCGCCGCCCGACCGCTCGCCGCGCTCGCGCCTGGCGATCAGCACGGGCAGCCAGAGCACCAGGGCGAGGGCGCCGAGGGCGGCCCAGACGCCGAGGCCGTAGCGCCAGTCGCCGCCGAGCGCGCTGGTCAGCGGCACGGTGACGGCGGCGGCCAGCGCGGTGCCGGCGGACAGCGCCATGGAGTACAGGCCGATCATCGGACCGACCTTCTCCGGGAAGTAGCGCTTGATCACGACCGGCAGCAGCACGTTAGAGACCGCGACGCCGGCCAGCGCGAGCGCGGTGAGCAGCAGGAACACGGCCGTGCCGCCGGCGAAGGAGCGGGCCAGCACGCCCGCGGTGATCGCGCCCATCCCGGCCGTGACGACCGCGATCGGGCCGATCCGGCGGGCGGCGGCCGGTGCGGCGAAGCCGAACAGCGCGAAGCACAGCGACGGGACGGCGGTGAGCAGCCCGGCGAGCGTCGGGTTCATCCCGAGGTCGTCGCGGACCTGGTCGAGCAGCGGCCCGAGGCTGGTGACCACGGGGCGCAGGTTGAAGGCGGCGGCGGCGATCGCGACGGCGAACAGCCAGCCCAGGTACTTGGCGGAGCCGGAGGCGGCGGGCTGCTCCGCGCGCGGCGGCCGGCCCTCCGTCCGGGCGGAAGCGGTGGTCTCTGCTACGGACATGGAGAGCATCATAGAATGATGGGATGAATTGATGCACCTCGGAATTGGCATGATGTGCCGACCGTTCATCCTCCGGCCATCTCCCACCCGGACCGGCCGCCTCCCACCCAGGCCCCACCCGAGCCGTAGTCGCAAGGAGTCCCCCGTGGCGCTGTCCTCGCCGAGGCGCACCCCGCTGTCCGACCAGGTGATCGCCCAGCTGCGCGCCCAGATCACCTCCGGGGAGTGGCCGGTCGGTTCGCGCATCCCCACCGAGGCCGCCCTGGTCGAGCAGCTGGGCGTCGCCCGCAACACCGTCCGCGAGGCCGTCCGCGCCCTCGCCCACAACGGCCTGCTCGACATCAGACAGGGCTCCGGCACCTACGTGCTGGCCACCAGCGAGCTCGCCGGGGTGATGCACCGCCGCTTCGCCGACGCCGACCAGGGACAGGTCGCCGAGCTGCGGGCGGCGCTGGAGACCTCGGCGGCGGGCCTCGCCGCCCACCGCCGCACCGCCCGCGACCTGGAGCTGCTGGACGGCGCGCTGGCCCGCCGGGAGGCCGCCTGGCACTCCGGCGACGCCGAGGACTTCGTCCAGGCCGACGCCGCCTTCCACCAGGCCGTGGTGGCCGCCTCCCACAACGACGTCCTGCTCGCCGTCTACGCCGACCTCGGTGAGGTCACCCGCCAGCACCTGCGGCACGACGTCGGCCCCGAGCTGATCGCCGAACGCTACATCGGCCACCACACCATCCTGGAGGCCATCCGGGCCGGCGACGCCCAGCGCGCCTCGGTCGAGGCCGGCCGCGCCATCGGCGCCTGCGCCACCGCCGAGGCCTGACCGCCCCCGCGCGAACGCGGAACGCCGCTGCCCGGCACCCCCGAGGAGGGGTGCCGGGCAGCGGCGTACGGGCGGAGCGTCAGGCGCCGATGGCGTGCAGACCGCCGTCGACGTGGATGATCTCGCCGGTGGTCTTCGGGAACCAGTCCGACAGCAGCGCGACGATG
Organism: Kitasatospora sp. NPDC092039; assembly: GCF_044756065.1. Lineage (NCBI taxonomy): Bacteria > Bacillati > Actinomycetota > Actinomycetes > Kitasatosporales > Streptomycetaceae > Kitasatospora > Kitasatospora sp. NPDC092039. Next base: position 19,106 of record NZ_JBIVSD010000009.1, read on the forward strand.
CCGCGGCCGGCCGGCTCCGGGTCGCTCAGGTCCCACTTCAGCGGGGAGCGGTGGTTCCAGGTGTCGGCCAGGTCGCCGAAGCCCGGGATGGACTTGGCGGCCATCGAGCCGATCGGCCCGGCCGAAATCAGGTTGCAGCGGATGTCCCGCTCGCCCAGGTAGCGCGCCAGGTAACGGTTGGTCGACTCCAGGGCGGCCTTGGCCGGGCCCATCCAGTCGTACTGCGGCCAGGCGAACTGCGCGTCGAAGGTCAGGCCGACCACCGAACCGCCGTCCTGCATCAGCGGCAGCAGCGCCGTGGTCAGCGACTTCAGGGAGTACGCCGAGACGTGCATGGCGGTGGCCACGGACTCCCACGGGGTGTCCAGGAAGCTGCCGCCCAGCGCGTCCTGCGGGGCGAAGCCGATCGAGTGGACGATGCCGTCCAGGGTCGGCAGGTGCTCACGGACCTGGTCGGCGATGCCGGCCAGCTGCTCCGGGTCGGAGACGTCCAGCTCCAGCACCTTGACCGGGTGCGGCAGCTTCCTGGCGATCCGCTCGGTCAGGCTCGGGCGCGGGAAGGCGGTGAGGATGATCTCCGCACCCTGCTCCTGCGCGAGCCTGGCGGTGTGGAAGGCGATGGAGGACTCCATCAGCACACCGGTGATCAGGATCCGCTTGCCTTCGAGGATTCCGCTCATGATCAGTGACCCATGCCCAATCCGCCGTCGACGGGAATGACGGCTCCAGTGATGTACGCGGCCTCGTCCGACCCGAGGAACCGCACGGTGGAGGCGACCTCGGCGGGCGCCGCGTAGCGGCCCAGCGGCACGCCCGAGACGATCTCCGCGCGGCGCTCGTCACTGAGCACGGCGGTCATGTCGGTGTCGACGAAGCCGGGGGCGACCACGTTGACGGTGATGTTGCGCGGGCCGAGCTCGCGCGCCAGCGACCGGGCGAAGCCGACCAGGCCGGCCTTGGAGGCGGCGTAGTTGGCCTGGCCCGGGGAGCCGGACAGGCCCACCACGGACGAGATCAGCACGACGCGGCCCTTCCGGGCGCGCATCATCAGCTTCGAGGCGCGCTTGACCACCCGGAAGGTGCCGGTCAGGTTGGTGTCCACGACGGAGGTGAAGTCCTCCTCCGTCATGCGCAGCAGCAGGGTGTCGTTGGTGATGCCCGCGTTGGCGACCAGCACCTCGACCGCACCGTGCTTCTGCTCGATCTCGGTGAAGGCGGCGTCGACCTGCGCGGCGTCCGTGATGTCGCAGCGGACCGCGAGGACGTCGTACTTGGCCAGCGCCTCGGGCACCTCGCCCGAGCGGCTGGTGATGGCCACCTTGTCGCCCGCTTCGGCGAAGGCCTGGGCGATCGCGAGGCCGATGCCCCGGTTTCCTCCGGTGACGAGAACCGAGCGGCTCAACGATCCACCTCTCTCCGTGTGTGAGCGCGTACGCCGGAACGCGTACGCAGTGTGACGCTATCGGGCGGTCGGCGGCGGCGGCGCATCGGGCTCCCACAGCGCCTTACCGGCGGATCTGTCGCAATCCGACAATCCGCGGCCGCCCGAGCCGCCCCGGCCGCGGACGCCGCCCAGGCCCGGGCGCTGCCCGGATCGGGGCGACTGTACGGGAACCACACGGACGGGCGCACCCGTTGCCCCCGTGGTGCGGGCCGGCCCGGGACCTGCCGTACCGATCCCCTACCGTCCCGGCGAGCGACGAAGGCAGAACGGATGACCAAGGCACGGTCCGGGAGCACACCCCGGCGCGGACGACTGCTGGCCCTCACCGCCCTGGCGGCCGGCCTGGGCGCGGCCGCGTGGTCGTTGCGCGACCTGCCCGCGGCGTTCGGGCGGCGGCCGGACGGCGAGCGAGAGGAGCGGGTGCGCAACTCCCCGCAGTACCGCGACGGCGTCTTCCACAACGCGCCCTCCACGCTCGCCCGCGCCGCGGGGGCGCCCGGCTTCGACGGCGCCACCGCCCGCCGGATGCTGTTCGAGCGGGCCGGGCGCGTCCCCGCCCACCCGGTGCCGACCGTCCGCCCCGCCACCCCGCCCGGGCCGGCCGCCGAGGGCGTGGAGGTCACCTGGTACGGGCACGCCTCGGTGCTGGTGGAGGTCGAGGGCTTCCGGGTGCTGCTCGATCCGATCTGGAGCGACCGCTGCTCCCCCGCCGCGCACGTCGGCCCCAAGCGGCTGCACCCGGTGCCGGTGGAGCTGGAGGAGCTGCCGCAGGTCGACGCGGTGCTGATCTCGCACGACCACTACGACCACCTGGACATGGCGACGGTCAAGCGCCTGGTGCGCAGCCAGTCCGCGCCGTTCGCGGTGCCGCTCGGCATCGGCGCCCACCTGCGCCGCTGGGGCGTCCCCGAGCACCGGATCATCGAACTGGACTGGGACGAGACCTGCACCCTGGGCGGCCTGGTGCTCACCCTCACCGCGGCGCACCACTTCTCCGGCCGGGGGCTGACCCGCAACACCACCCTGTGGGGCTCCTGGGTGGTCGCCGGCCCGAACCGCAGGGTCTTCTACACCGGCGACTCCGGCTACTTCGAGGGCTACGCCCGGATCGGCGAGCAGCACGGCCCGTTCGACGCCGCGCTGGTCCAGATCGGCGCCTACGACGCGGCCTGGGCGGACATCCACATGACCCCCGAGGACGCCGTCCTCGCCCACCGGGACCTGACCGCCGGCCTGCTGGTGCCCGTCCACTGGTGCACCTTCAACCTGGGCCTGCACCCCTGGGCCGAGCCGATCGAGCGGCTGGTCAAGGCCGCCAAGGACCAGGCCGTCCCGCTGGCGGTGCCGCGCCCCGGCGAGCGGGTCGACGTCGACAACCCGCCGGAGCTGGACGGCTGGTGGGAGGCCGTCGGCTGACGGCCCGCGCCGGCCCCCGGCGGGGCGGGCCCGGCGGTCGGCCGTCCTGGCCGGAACCGCGGCGCACCGGTCGAAATGCGCTGGCCGGAAACCCGGTGGACGGGAAATGATGCGGTGCGGGCGCCCCTGTGGCGCCGCACCGCCACCCTCCGTGACCTGGGAGCCCGCTTGCCTCCGATCCCTCCGGCCGATCGCTCCGGCGCGCCGAACGGGCGCGCCGTCGACCCGCTGTTCCTCGCCCTGCCGCTGCGCCCCCTCGCCGACGCGGCCCTCACCCGGGCCCGCGAACTGGGCGTGAGCCACGCCGACTTCCGCCTGGAGCGGATCCGCAGCGCCTCCTGGCGGCTGCGCGACGCGCGTCCGGCCGGCACCTCCGACAGCGTGCGGCTCGGTTTCGCCGTCCGGGTGGTGCTGGACGGCGCCTGGGGCTTCGCCGCCGGCGTCGACCTCACCCCCGAGGCGGCCGCCCGGGTCGCCGAGCAGGCCGTCGCGGTGGCCCGCCTCTCCGGCGGGATCGGCCGGGCGGCCGGCTCCACCGAGCGGGTCGAGCTGGCCGACGAGCCGGTGTACCGGGACGTCACCTGGGTCTCCTCGTACGAGGTCAACCCCTTCGACGTGCCGGACGCCGAGAAGACCGCGCTGCTCGCCGAGCGCAGCGCCCGGCTGCTGGCCGCCGAGGGCGTCTCGCACGTCCAGGCGGCGCTGCGGACCGTCCAGGAGAACAAGTTCTACGCGGACACCGCCGGCACGGTGACCACCCAGCAGCGGATCCGGGTGCACTCCGACCTGGAGGCCACCTCGGTCGACGAGCGCACCGGCGCCTTCGACTCGATGCAGACCCTGGCCCCGCCGGTCGGCCGCGGCTACGAGTACGTCACCGGCACCGGCTGGGACTGGGACGCCGAACTCGCCGAACTGCCCGTCCTGCTGGCCGAGAAGATGCGGGCGCCGAGCGTCGAGGCGGGCCGCTACGACCTGGTCCTCGACCCGACCAACCTCTGGCTGACCATCCACGAGTCGGTCGGCCACGCCACCGAGCTGGACCGCGCGCTCGGCTACGAGGCCGCCTACGCCGGCACCTCCTTCGCCACCTTCGACCAGCTCGGCTCGCTCAGGTACGGCTCCGAGCTGATGCACGTCACCGGTGACCGCACCGCCGAGCACGGCCTGTCCACCATCGGCTACGACGACGAGGGCGTGGCCACCCAGTCCTGGGACCTGGTCCGCGACGGCGTCCTGGTCGGCTACCAGCTCGACCGCAGGATCGCCGGGTTGAAGGGCTTCGAGCGCTCCAACGGCTGCGCCTTCGCCGACTCCCCCGCGCACGTCCCGGTGCAGCGGATGGCCAACGTCTCGCTCCAGCCGGCCGCCGACGGCCCGGACACCGCGGGCCTGGTCGCCCAGGTCGAGAACGGCCTCTACATCGTCGGCGACCGTTCGTGGTCGATCGACCAGCAGAGGTACAACTTCCAGTTCACCGGGCAGCGCGCCTACGCCATCAAGGACGGCGAACTCGCCGGCCAGGTCCGGGACTTCGCCTACCAGGCGACCACCACCGACTTCTGGGGCTCGATGGCGGCGGTCGGCGGCCCGCAGACCTACCTCCTGGGCGGCGCCTTCAACTGCGGCAAGGCCCAGCCCGGCCAGATCGCGGCGGTCAGCCACGGCTGCCCGTCGGCGCTGTTCCGCAACGTCAACGTGCTCAACACCCAGCAGGAGGCGGGTCACTGATGACCGCGAAGCAGCCCCACGAACTCGTCGAGCTGGCTCTCGGCCTCTCCCGCGCCGACGGCTGCGTGGTGATCGCCGACGAGGAGTCCACCGCCAACCTGCGCTGGGCCGGCAACGCGCTGACCACCAACGGCGTCACCCGCGGCCGCCGCCTCACCGTGATCGCCACCGTGGCCGGCGCCGAGGGCACCGCCTCCGGTGTGGTCTCCCGCGAGGCCGTCACCGCGGAGGAGGTGGAAGACCTGGTGCGGGCCGCCGAGGAGGCCGCCCGCGCGGCCGGACCGGCCGAGGACGCCCAGCCGCTGATCGCGGGCCGGCCCGCCTCGCCGGACTTCACCGAACCGCCCGCGGTGACCTCCATCGAGGTCTTCGACGCCTTCGGCCCGGCCCTCGGCGAGGCCTTCGCCCGGGCCGCCGCCCAGGGCGAACTGCTGTACGGCTTCGCCCGGCACGAGATGACCTCCAGCTACCTCGGCAGCTCCACCGGCCTGCGGCTGCGCCACGACCAGCCCACCGGCATGGTCGAGATCAATGCCAAGACCGCCGACCTGTCCGGCTCGGCCTGGGTGGGCGCCGCCACCCGGGACTTCGCCGACGTCGACGTCACCGCCCTGCACACCGAGCTGACCAGGCGGCTCGGCTGGGGCGCCCGCAAGGTGGAACTGCCGGCCGGGCGCTACGAGGCGCTGCTGCCGCCCTCGGCCGTCGCCGACCTGCTGATCGTCCTCAACTGGTCCTCCGGCGGCCGGGACGCCCAGGAGGGCCGGACGGTCTTCGCCAAGCCCGGCGGCGGCACCCGGATCGGCGAGAAGCTCAGCCCCCTGCCGCTGACGCTGCGCTCCGACCCGCACGAGCCCGGCCTGGAGGCCGCGCCGTTCGTGCTCACCCACTCCACCGGCGGGGACTTCTCGGTCTTCGACAACGGCCAGCCGATCGCCGCCACCGAGTGGATCCGCGACGGCGTGCTGAACGACCTGATCACCAGCCGCCACGCGGCCGCCCTCACCGGCCTGCCGCTGCGCCCGGCGATCGACAACCTCGTGCTGGAGACGGCCGACCAGGAGTCCGCGCCGACCCTGGACGAGATGATCGCCCGCACCGAGCGCGGCCTGCTGCTCACCTGCCTCTGGTACATCCGCGAGGTGGACCCGGCGACGCTGCTGCTCACCGGCCTCACCCGGGACGGCGTCTACCTGGTGGAGAACGGCGAGGTCGTCGGCGAGGTCAACAACTTCCGGTTCAACGAGTCCCCGGTGGACCTGCTGAACCGGATCACCGAGGTGGGCCGCACCGAGCGCTGCCTGCCCCGCGAATGGAGTGACGACGTCACCCGCACCGCGATGCCGCCCGTGCGAGTCACGGACTTCAACATGAGTTCGGTCAGCCAGGCCTCCTAGCCACTGACCGACGGGGGACGAGGGACATGATGGACGAGAAGCGCCTGGTCAGGTCGAGCAAGATGCTGTCGCGCATCCTGCGGCACGAGCCCGGGCTGGTGGGGGTCTCCCTGGACGCGGCCGGCTGGGTCCGGGTCGACGAGCTGCTCGCCGCGCTCGCCGCCCGGGGCCGGCCGCTCACCCGGGCGGAGCTGGACCACGTCGTGGCGACCAACGACAAGCGCCGCTTCGGCTACTCGCCGGACGGTCTCTCGATCCGCGCCAACCAGGGCCACACGGTGGCGGTCGACCTCGGCCTGGCCGCCGCCGTGCCGCCGCCCGTGCTCTACCACGGCACCGCCGACCGGCACCTGGCGGCGATCTTCCACGAGGGCCTGCGCCCGATGGCCCGCCAGGACGTCCACCTCTCGGCGGACACCGAGACCGCGACCAGGGTCGGCGCCCGGCACGGCCGTCCGGTGGTGCTGACCGTGAACGCGGCGGCGATGACGGCGGCCGGCCACGAGTTCCGGCTCAGCGAGAACGGCGTCTGGCTCACCGACGCCGTACCCCCGCAGTACCTCTCCCGGCGCTCGTAACCCGCCGGGCCGCGCCGGCGCGCGGACCGTGCCGGCACCCGCCGCCCAGGGCCTGTCCGCTCCGCCGGACAGGCCCTTCGCGTACCCGACCGGGTGGGTCCGGCCCACCCGGTCTCGTCGCCGCCCGTGTCCGGGCGTACCGTGAGGAGGCCGCGCGGCCAGGCGCGGGGGTGCGTGACGAGGGCGGTAGGACACATGGGCAAGAGTGCCGACGGCGGGCAGGTCTTCCGGATCACCGGTGCGCGCAGCAGCCTCACCGAGGACGTCCGGGGGCGCCAGCGCCGCTACGTCATCTCGATGCTGGCCCGCACGGCGTGCGTGCTGCTCGCCGTGGTGCTGTGGGACGTCCAGCGGGTGCTGGCGTTCGCCGCGCTGGCGGGCGCCGTGCTGCTGCCGTACTTCGCGGTGCTGATAGCCAACGCGGGCCGGGAGCGGGCCCCGGGACTGCCGAGCACCTTCGACATCCCGCTCGACACCCCGCTGATGCTCGGCCCCGGTGGGACGGGTGGGGCGGGCGCGAAGGCCGGTGCGCAAGAGGCGAAGGCGGTTCCCACCGATCCTTCACAGGACGTGGACTGACCGTCCGTTTCGTGTCGTTTCACCCCCGTTCGGCTCGGCGAAAGCTCAGAAGAAGCTCAGATTAATCATGCAAGACCTCCCCATCCGAGGGTCTTGGCGTGACATACTGCGTACGCGCTCCGCATCCCCCGTCGGAGCGACGGACCGACGCCGGGCGGCTCCCCCCGTGGCTGCCCGGCGTCGCCATGTCCGGATCCGGTCGGCCCGCGCGGGCGTGACAGACTGGCGGTGCAGACGTACCCGCCAATCGTTGAGGACGGCCCGATGGACACCCCGCAGACGCCGATCTGCTCCGCCAAGGGCTGCCGGGCGGACGCCGGCTGGGTGCTGGTGTGGAACAACCCCAAGCTGCACACCCCGGACCGCCGCAAGACCTGGCTCGCCTGCGACGGGCACCGCGAGCACCTGTCCCAGTTCCTCGGGGTGCGCGGCTTCCTCAAGGAGGTCGTCGCCTTCGCCGACTGGGCCCCGGAGGCCGCCGAGGGCACCGGGGACTCCGAGAAGTCGGCCTGACCGCCGGGACGGGCGGCGGAGCCGCCGGGGGCACCGGCCTGACCGCCGGACGTCCCTGACCGCCGGGGCGCCGGCCTAGCCGCCGATCGCGGACATCGGCCGGTCGGGCTGGAGGAACTCCGGGTCGTCGATCCCGGCCCCGGCCTTCTTGCCCCACATCGCCGCCCGCCACAGCGTGGCCAGCTCGGCGTCGTCCGCGCCCGAGCGCAGCGCGGTGCGCAGGTCGGTCTCCCCGGTGGCGAACAGGCAGTTGCGCACCTGCCCGTCGGCGGTCAGCCGGGTGCGGTCGCAGGCCCGGCAGAACGGGCGGGTGACCGAGGCGATCACGCCCACCCGGCCCGGCCCGCCGTCCACCAGCCAGCGTTCGGCGGGCGCCGCGCCCCGGCGCGCGGACGGCTCGGGGGTGAGCTCGAAGCGGGCCCGCAGCAGCTCCAGGATCTCCGTCGCGGTGACCATCGACGAGCGGTCCCAGCCGTGCTGGGCGTCCAGCGGCATCTGCTCGATGAAGCGCAGCTCGTAGCCCCGCTCCAGGCACCAGGACAGCAGGTCGGCCGCCTCGTGGTCGTTGACCCCGCGCATCAGCACCGCGTTCAGCTTCACCGGCGCCAGCCCGGCGGCCTCGGCGGCGGCCAGCCCGTCCAGCACGTCCTGGTGGCGGTGGCGGCGGGTGAGGGTGTGGAACACCTCGGGGTCGAGGGTGTCCAGCGAGACGTTGACCCGGTCGAGCCCGGCCTCGCGCAGCGCGGTCGCGGTGCGGGCCAGCCCGATGCCGTTGGTGGTCAGCGAGAGCTCGGGGCGCGGCTCCAGCTCCGAGCAGGCGGCGACGACAGCGACCAGTCCGGGGCGCAGCAGCGGCTCGCCGCCGGTGAAGCGGACCTCGCGCACGCCCAGGTCGCGCACCGCGACGGTGACCAGCCGGACGATCTCCTCGTCGGTCAGCAGGTCAGGCTTGGCCAGCCACTGCAGGCCCTCCTCCGGCATGCAGTAGGTGCACCGCAGGTTGCACCGGTCCGTGAGGGAGACCCGCAGGTCAACGGCCTGTCGTCCGAAGGTGTCGAGCAGCACGTGCGTCCTTCCCCGAGATGCGACCGGCCCGGCCACCGTGACGGCGGGCCGGGCCAGCATAGTCATCGCGGGACGATCAGTGGGCGCCCAGTCCGGTCAGCGAGCGGACCTCCAGTTCAGCGTACTTCGCCGGGTCGGGTCGTTCCCTGGACAGCAGGGTGCCGATCCAGCCCGCCAGGAAGCCGATCGGGATGGAGACCAGCCCGGGGTTCTCCAGCGGGAACCAGTGGAAGTCGGAGTGCGGGAAGAGCGACTTGTCGCTTCCGGACAGCACCGGGGAGAACACCACCAGCACCACCGAGGAGACCAGGCCGGCGTAGACCGAGCTGACCGCGCCGGTGGTGGTGAAGCGCTTCCAGAACAGCGAGTAGAGCAGGGTCGGCAGGTTCGCCGAGGCGGCCACCGCGAAGGCCAGCGCGACCAGGGCGGCGGTGCTGAGCTTGCCCGCGTAGAGGCTGAGCACGATGGAGACCGCGCCGATCGCGACGGCGGCCCACTTCGCCGAGAGCACCTCCTCCCGCTCGCTCGCCCTGCCGCGCCGGATCACGTTGGCGTACAGGTCGTGGGCGAACGAGGCCGAGGAGGCCAGGGTGAGACCGGCGACCACGGCGAGGATGGTGGCGAAGGCGACCGCCGAGATCACCGCGAGCATGACCGCCCCGCCGGTGGTGCCGGCCCCGCCGCCGAGCTGCTCGGCGAGCAGCGGCGCCGCGGTGTTCCCGGACGGCGTCTTGCCCTCGACGGCCACCATGCCGCTGCGGCCGACCAGTGCCGCGGCGCCGAAGCCGAGGGCCAGGGTCATCAGGTAGAAGACGCCGATGATGCCGATCGCCCAGAGCACCGACTTCCGGGCCGCCTTGGCGGTGGGCACGGTGTAGAAGCGGACCAGGATGTGCGGCAGTCCGGCGGTGCCGAGCACCAGGGCGATCCCCAGGCTGATGAAGTCGAGCTTGGAGGTGTCGCTGGCGCCGTACTTCAGCCCGGGTTCGAGGAACGCCGCGCCCTTGCCGCTGGCGGAGGCGGCCGCGCCGAGCAGCTCCGAGGGGTTGAAGTGGTACTTGGCGAGCACCAGGACGGTCATCAGCGCGGCGCCGACGATCAGCAGCACCGCCTTGACGATCTGCACCCAGGTGGTGCCCTTCATGCCCCCTATCACCACATAGATGATCATCAGGGCGCCCACCGCGAGGATGGTCCAGCGCTTCGCGCCGTCCCCGGTGACCCCCAGCAGCAGGGCCACCAGCGCCCCGGCGCCGACCATCTGGGCGAGCAGGTAGAAGATCGACACCACGATGGTGGACACCCCGGCCGCGGTGCGCACCGGGCGCTGGCGCATCCGGAAGGCGAGCACGTCCGCCATGGTGAACCGGCCGGAGTTGCGCAGCGGTTCGGCGATCAGCAGCAGCGCGACCAGCCAGGCGACCAGGAAGCCGATCGAGTACAGGAAGCCGTCGTAGCCGTTGAGCGCGATCAACCCGGCGATGCCGAGGAAGGAGGCGGCGGACATGTAGTCGCCGGAGATGGCCAGGCCGTTCTGGAAGCCGGTGAAGCCGCGGCCGCCGGCGTAGAAGTCGGAGGCGCTCCGGTTCTGCCGCCCGGCCCGGACGGTGATGACCAGGGTGGCCAGGACGAAGACCCCGAACAGGGACATCGTCAGGCCGCGGTGCTCGGTGGCGGAGCTGGCGAGCAGGCTCATTCGGCGGACTCCCGGGGAGCGTGGACGACGGCGCCGTGCGCCTCGCGGATCGCCGCGGCGGACGGGTCGATCCGCCGGTCCGCGTAGCGGGCGTACCAGGCGGCGATGGCGAAGGTGGTCGCGAACTGCAGCAGCCCGAGCACCAGGGCCAGGTTGACGTGCCCGAGGACCTTGGTGCGCATCAGTCCCGGGGCGTAGCAGGAGAGCAGCACGTAGAGCAGGTACCAGAGCACGAAACCGATGGTCACCGGGAAGGCGAAGCTCCGGAACGAGCGCCGCAGCTTCCTGAACTCATCGCTGTCGTCGATGAGTTGGGCTTCCGTGGCGGCGGTGGTGAGCGGCGGCGAATCCACGCTGTCTCCTCACTCCTTCGGCGTATTAGTCACACGGGGGGAACGATCGAACGTGAGGGGCGTCACACGTCTGGTGCGCGCCGCGCAATGCTAGGAGCGTCCTGCCCGCCCCGGAAGGGGTTGATCGCGATCAGTCGACCGTTCGCCCCCTCGCACCATCCGATTGGCCGAAAAGCAGCCCATCTCGGCACCGCGCCGCGCACGATCCCGGGTCCCACCGCCACCGGGAGACGCCCCCAGGAAACGACACCGGGAAACGGCACCGGGAAACGCGACCGGCCCGTGCCGCGCCCCCGGGCGGGGGGGGGCGGCACGGGCCGGCGGCCGGGAGGCCGAGGCGTCAGAAGGCGATCCGCACCTTCAGGGCCGAGCGGTCGTCCATCGCGCGGTAGCCGTCCGGGACGCCGTCCAGGTCGACGGTGCGGTCGAAGACCAGGCCGGGCTCGATGGCGCCCGAGAGCACGTCCGGCAGCAGTTCGGGGATGTACGCGCGGGCCGGGGCGACGCCGCCGTTCAGCGAAACGTTTCGGCCGAACATCTGGCCGATGTCGACGCCCGCGCTGCCACCGTGCGGCACCCCGACGTAGCCCACCGCGCCGCCGTCCCGGGCGATCGAGATGGCCGTCCGCATCGACTCCTCGGTGCCGACCGCCTCCAGCACCGCGTGCGCGCCCTGACCGCCGGTCAGCTCCTTCACCGCCTCGACCGCGGCCTCGCCGCGCTCCGCCACCACGTCCGTGGCACCGAAGCGCACGGCCAGCTCGGTGCGGGCGGTGTGCCGGCCCAGCGCGATGATCCGGCCCGCGCCCAGCCGGTGCGCCGCCAGCACACCGCACAGGCCCACCGCGCCGTCGCCGACCACCGCGACCGTCGAGCCGGGCCGCACCCGCGCCGAGACCGCCGCGTGGTGCCCGGTCGACATCACGTCGGACAGCGCCAGCAGCCCGGGCAGCAGCTTCTCGTCGCCCGCCGCCTCCTTCGGCAGCTTCACCAGCGTCCCGTCCGCGAACGGCACCCGGACCGCCTCGCCCTGGCCGCCGTCCGAACCGACCTGCCCCCAGAACCCGCCGTGCGGGCAGGAGGTCTGGAGGTCCTCGAGACAGAAGTCACACGTGCCGTCGGACCAGACGAACGGCGCGACCACCAGGTCGCCCCTGGCGAAGCCGCGCACCTCGGCGCCGACCTCCTCGACCACGCCCAGGAACTCGTGCCCGATCCGCTGCCCGGCCACCCGCGGCGCCACCCCGCGGTAGGCCCACAGGTCGCTGCCGCAGATGCAGGCGTTCACCACCCGGAGCACCACGTCCGTCGGCTGCTGGATCACCGGGTCCGGGACTTCTTCGATCCGGATGTCGTTGGGGCCGTGAATCACGGTGGCACGCATGCGCTGTTCCTTAGCTGAACGATATCGACCAGGTGTACGACACCCCCGCCGACCACTCTATTCCGGGCGGTCGGTCGGAACATTCCGGCCGGAGCCACCCGTCCGGCCCCTTATCCTGTTGGACCATGCAACCGATCCAGCCCGAGACGTACGGAGCGCCGCGGACCGCACCGGTCCCCGCGCAGCGCTCCGCCGCACCCACCGGGGGCTTCGCGGTCGTCGACGTCGAGACCACCGGTCTCGGCCGCTCGGACCGCGTCATCTCGGCGGGCGTCTACCAGCTGGACCCGGACGGCGACGTCGTCGACCACTGGTACACCCTGGTCAACCCCGAGCGGGACCCGGGGCCGGTCTGGATCCACGGCCTCACCGCCGAACTGCTCGCCACCGCCCCGACCTTCCCGCAGATCGCCGACGAGTTCGCCACCCGCCTGGAGAACCGCGTCCTGGTCGCCCACAACGCGCTCTTCGACTGGAACATGATCTCCCGCGAGTTCTCCCGGGCCGGCCTGCGCGCCCCGGTCGAGCAGCGGCTGTGCACCATGGTCCTCTCCCGCGACCTGCGCCTGCCGCTGCCCAACGGCAAGCTGTCCTCGCTCGCCGCCCACTTCGGCGTCCAGCAGCGCCACGCCCACAACGCCCTGGACGACGCCCGGGTGCTCGCCGAGGCCTTCCGCCCCAGCCTCCACCTCGCCCGCGACGGCGGCGTGCCGCTGCCGCTGCAGAAGTGCGTCGCGGTCACCGACCTCGGCGAGGAGGAGCCCCCCGCGCCCGGCCGCAGCACCTGGACCGGCAACTCGTACCGCCAGGCCAGGAAGCGCCCGCCCTGCCCGTACCCCAACCCGGGGCGCTGGGAGGACGGCAAGCCGCTGGTCCAGGGCATGCGGGTGGCCATCACCGGCGACACCGCCACCGACCGCGAGGTCCTGGAGGACCGCGCGGTCGAGGCCGGCCTGCACATCGCGACCTCGGTGAGCCGCCTCACCAGCCTGCTGGTCACCAACGAGCCGGACAGCTGGAGCGGCAAGGCCCGCAAGGCCCGTGACGTCGGCACGCCCATCGTCCGCGAGGACGCCTTCCTCCAGCTGCTGCGCGAGGTCGCCCCGCACCCCGGTGCGTGAGCCGGTTGTGAGGTCGGCGTACCGTTCCCATGTGTACCGTTTTCTGCTGACCCGCCAGTGGCTGATCACCATGCTGGTCGCGCTGCTGCTGATCCCCGCGACGATCAAGCTGGGGTTCTGGCAGCTGCACCGCCACGAGGCCCGGGTGGCCCGGAACCAGCTGATCGGCCAGGCCCTCACGGCCGCGCCCGTCCCCTTCGACACCCTGTCCCCGACCCCCGGCTTCGCGGTCCCCAAGGACCTCACCTGGCGCGCGGCGACCGCCACCGGACAGTACGACCCGGCACACGAGTTCGTGGTCCGCAAGCGGACCGACTCCAACGGGACGATCGGCTACTTCGTCGTGACCCCCTTCCGGCTCGCCGACGGCAAGGGCACCGTCCTGGTCAACCGCGGCTGGGTCGCCTCCGGCAGCGGGGCCACCGAGTACCCGCCCGTCCCGGCCGCCCCGGCCGGCGAGGTCTCCCTCACCGGCCGGATGCGCGCCGAGGAGACGTACGGCGGCAGCGGCATCAAGGACCGCACCGGCCTGCCGGACCGCCAGTTCAACCTGATCAACACCGACGAGCAGGCCAGGCTGACCGGCGCCGCCCTCCTCGGCGGCTACCTCGAACTCACCGGCACCACCCCGGCCCCGGCCGACCAGCCCCAGCTGATCCCCGAGCCCAACCACTCCGACATCGGCCCGCACATGGCCTACGCCGTCCAGTGGTGGCTGTTCACCGCGATGATCCCGGTCGGCGTCTGGGTGCTCGCCCGCCGAGAGGCCAGGGACCGCGCCAAGCAGGCCGCCGAGGCCGAGGTGCCGCTCGACGCCGTGCCGGCGTAGCGCCGACAGGCCCTACAGCACGTCGTCCAGCTCCCGCAGCAAGCGGGCCTTCGCCCGCGCGCCCACCACCGACCGCACCGGCTGCCCGTCCCGGAACACCATCAGCGTCGGCATCGACAGCACCCCGTACGCCGCCTGCGTCCGCGGGTTGTGGTCCACGTCCAGGCTCACCACCCGCAGCCGGTGCACCTCCTCCCGGGCGATGTCCGCCAGCACCGGCGCCATCATCCGGCACGGCGGGCACCAGTCCGCCGTGAAGTCCACCAGCACCGGCCCCTCGGCCGCCAGCACCTCCGCGGCGAACGTGTCGTCCGTCACCGCCGGCACCCCTGCGATCCGCACCATCGTCTACTCCTTCGTCAGTTCACACCGTGGTGATCGCTCGGAGGCAGCGAGGTCGTCCCGCGCGCGGACCGCCCGCTCGAACTGCCCGGCCACCCGCGCCCGCGCCTCCCGCAGCCGCTCGATGCAGTCGTCCAGTTCGGCGAGCTTGCGCTCGTACACCTCCAGTGACGCCGGACACGAGTCCCCTTCCGGGTGGCCCGCCCGCAGGCACTCCACGAACGGCCTGGTCTCCTCCAGGCCGAACCCGACGTCCTGCAGCGTCCGGATCTCCCGCAGCAGCCGCAGGTCCCCCTCGTCGTACGCCCGGTACCCGTTGCCCGCCCGCCGGGCCGGCAGCAGTCCCAACTGCTCGTAGTACCGCAACGCCCGCGTGGTCGTCCCCGCCCGCTCCGCCAGCTCCCCGATCCGCATGCTGAACCCGCTCCTCCCGGCGCGCCTCCGCGCGCCGCCGGAACGACGGTAGACCTTGACACCCACGTCAATGCCAGCGGCCGGGGGAACACCGGCAGGCGTCCCCGGGTCCGCACGCCCGTCGGCCTCCGTCCGACGACCCCCTCCGCTACCCCCGCCCGCCGCCACCCTGCAGGATGTCCCCATGGATCTCGGACTGAAGGACAAGGCATACGTCGTCACCGGCGCCACCCGCGGCCTCGGCTTCGCCGCCGCCCGGGAGCTGGCCGCCGACGGCGCCCGGGTGCTGGTGAGCGGCCGGAGCAAGGAGGCCGTGGACGCGGCCGTCGCCGAACTGGACGCCCTGGCCGGCCCGGGCACCGCGCACGGCCTGGCGGCGGACAACTCCGACCCCGGCACCGCCGATCGGCTGGTCACGGCGGCGACCGAGCGGTTCGGCCGGCTCGACGGCGTCCTGATCAGCGTCGGCGGCCCCCAGGCCGGCCCGGTCGGAACCACCCCCGAGGACGCCTGGCGCGACGCCTTCGAGTCGGTGTTCCTCGGCGCCCTGCGCATCGCCCGCGCCGCCGCCGCGGCCCTCGGCGACGGCGGGGTGATCGGCTTCGTGCTCTCCAGCTCGGTCCGCCAGCCGATCCCCGGCCTGGGCATCTCCAACGGCCTGCGCCCGGGTCTCGCGATGGCCGCCAAGGCCCTCGCCGACGAGCTCGGCCCGCGCGGCATCCGGGTGGTCGGCCTGCTCCCGGCCCGGATCGACACCGACCGGGTCCGCGAGCTCGACGGCCTCGCGCCCGATCCGGACGCCGCCCGCGCCCAGGCCAGCGCCGGCATCCCGCTCGGCCGCTACGGCACCCCCGAGGAGTTCGGCAAGGTCGCCGCCTTCCTGCTCTCGCCGGCCGCCTCCTACCTGACCGGCCTCATGGTCCCGGTCGACGGCGGCGCCCTGCGCACCCTCTGACGCCCGGCCCGCCCCGCTACTCCACCCTGGGCCGCCTCCGCCCCCGCCGGCCCCGCCCGTGCCGCGCCTCGGCGGAGGCCGCCTGCAGGACCCGGATCCGCAGCTCGGCCGGCAGCTCCGCCAGCCGCAGGCTCCCGCACGCGTCCGCCCGGGGCCCGTCCTCGAAGTGCTCCACCAGCGCGGCCGGGTCCCCGCCCGGCCGCAACCGCACCGCCCCGCGCAACCGCGGGTGGCCCGGCGCCCGCACCAGCCGCACCCCGGCCCGCTCGACCTCCGGCAGCTCCACCGTCCCGTCCTCCATCGCCTCCTCCAACGCCCGCGCACCGACCCGCAGTCGGAGCCCGCTCGCCCCCGGCGTCGGCACCGCGATGCTCGACAGCCCGGTGCGCCTCAGCTGCGCCACCAGCCACCACGCCGTCCCGGCCACCAGTACGGCCAGCCCGCCGATCACCGTCGGCCACCACCAGGCCGACGCCACCCAGCGCCCCCGCGAGCGCCCGCTCACCACCGGCTGGTCGGGCGAGGTGAGCGGCCACCAGTGCGGCGGGTGCACGCCGAGCCGCCGGTACAGGTCGAGCCCGCCCGCCAGCACCAGCACCCCGGCCGCCAGCAGCACCGCCCCCACCACCCCGAGCAGCACCCGGTTGACGACCGTGCGCGTCACCCCGCCACTCCCTCGCCGCCGGCCGTCCCGGCACCCGTCGCGGCGCCCGGACCGGCCCCCTGGTCCGGCTCCTCCGCCACCACGACCGCGGCCCCCCGCGCCATCCGTACGTCCAGCCGCAGGGGCCGCCCCAACCCCACCCGCTCCAGCTCGTCCCGCAACTGCCGCTGCACCAGCGCCGGGTCCGCCACTCCCACCAGCGAGATCCGGACCCGCCGCCGCCCGACCCTGATCCGCAGGTGGTCGATCCCGTCCAGGCCCGCCGCCCGGTCCGCCAGGAGGTGTCCGACCCCGGCCCGGTCGACGGCCGCGGTCGTTCCCCCGTACGGCCGCAGCACCAGCCACCGCCGCAGCCCGGGCGTGACGGCCAGCCACAGCAGCCAGCCGCCGAGCAGGGCGGCCACACCGGCCCCCACCAGCACCGCCAGGTCGTCGAGGTGGCGCGTCGCCAGCTCGTCCGCGAGCTGCGCCCGCCATCGCCGCGCCGAGTGCCCGGCCCGCACCGCGACCACGTCGTACAGCAGCGCCCCCGCCACCACCAGCACCCCGGTCGCCACCAGCGCCGCCGCGGCCGTCCGCGGGGCCCGCAGCCGTCGCGCCCTCCCCCGCCGGCCCTCCGGCCCGGGCACCACCTCACTCACCGGGCGCTCCCCGTCACCAGCTTCTCGACCACGACGACCACCTCCGACACCCTCGCCCCGGTCAGCCCCGCCACCCGTTCGGCCGTCCGCGCCCGCACCGCGGCGGCCAGCGCCGCGATGTCGGAGGGGAACGGCAGTTCGAGCGCCACCCGGACCGTCACCGTGCTCCCCGGCACGGCCACCGAGACGTGCGGCGGCGCCCCCTTCGCCCGTCCGGCGGGCCAGGCCTCGGCCAGCACCTCCCGGGCGGCCCGGGCCGCGATCCGGGCGTACACCCGGTCGGCGACCCGGAGCCGCCCGCGACGCCCCGGTGCGGGGACCGAACCGGACACCGGGGCCGGAGCCGACGCGGAGCCCGCCATCAGCGGCGCCGGTCACGGCCGCGGAGCAGGTCCCCGAGCTCGCCCAGCTCGATGTCGCCCTCCAGCAGGCGTCCGATCACGAAGCCGACCAGCCCGAGCGCGGCCACCAGCAGGAAGGCCGCGAACCCGCCGAAGTACCCGGCGAAGCCGAGGGCCATGCCCACCACCAGGCCGACGATGGCCAGGTTCATCCGCTACTCCCTCGTCTCCCGCTACCCCGTCGGACCCGAACCCGCGCTCGGGACGCGCTACTTGAGCTTCGGCCGCTGCCCGGACGCGGCCACCGGCTCCTCTTCCTCCTCGAACTCCGGTTCGTCCGGGAGGTGGACGTCGTTGACCGCGATGTTGACCTCGACGACTTCCAGCCCGGTCATCCGTTCCACCGCGTTGATGATGTTCTCCCGCACCTGGCGGGCGAGTTCGGGGATGACCACGCCGTACTCGACCACCAGGGCGATGTCGATCGCGGTCTGCTTCTCGCCGACCTCGGCCTTGATGCCGCGCCCGACGCTGGGCTTGCCGCCGGGCACCCGGTCCCGCATCGCGCCGAAGGTCCGGGCCAGCCCGGAGCCGAGCGCGTGGATCCCGGCGACCTCGCGGGCGGCCATCCCGGCGATCTTCTCCACCACGCCGACGGCCAGCGCGGTGCGGCCGCGCTCCCCCACCGGCTTGGCGCCGCCGCCGACACCCGGCGAACCGGGGATCGGGGCGCCGCCGGGGTGCTTGTGCATGGTCGCGGGCGTCGGAGTGTCAGGCATGGGCGCTTCTCCCGTCGTACGGCTCCAGCTATATCGCAAACCTCCCCAACTCTGGCATTTCGCCACGTCTCCCGCCCGCCGGGCGCCGACGCAGGCACCCGTACGGGAGAACCCGGCCCCGCACACGGGAAAGGGCCCGGCCCCGGGGAGGTCTCCCCGGGGCCGGACCCCGCGTCGTGGCCGTGCGGTCAGTCGCCGATCCCGGCGAGCTCCCGGAGCCGGCGGGCCTGGGCCGCCCGTTCGGCCGAACGCTGCTCGTCGAAGGAGCGCCCGGCGGCCCCCTGCAGCAGGGCCTTGGTCTCGATCACCGCTCCGCGCGGAGCGGCCAGCAGGGCCGCCGCGAGGTCGCGGGCGGCGGAGTCCAGCTCCTCGCCCGGCACCGCCAGGTTGGCCAGCCCGATCGCGGCGGCCTCCTCCGCGCCCACCCAGCGGCCGGTCGCGCAGATCTCCAGCGCCCGCGCGTAGCCGACGAGTTCGGTGAGCGGCTTGGTGCCGGCCAGGTCCGGGACGAGGCCCAGCGAGGTCTCCTTCATCGCGAACCGGACGTCCTCGGCGACCACCCGCAGGTCGCAGCCGAGGGCCAGCTGGAAGCCCGCGCCGACGGCGTGGCCCTGGACCACCGCGATGGAGACCAGGTCCGGACGGCGCCACCAGGTGAAGGCCTCCTGGTACGAGGCGATGGCGTCGTCCAGCTCCTGGTCGGAGGAGGCGGCGAGCTGGAGGAAGGTGGGCTCGCCGGGGATGCCCTCGGGGGTGAACATGGCCCGGTCCAGCCCGGCGGAGAAGGAGACCCCCTCCGCGCGCAGCAGCACCACCCGGACGTTGCCGGGCAGCTCGCGGCCCGCGGCGGCGAGGGCGCGCCAGAGCGCGGGCGACTGGGCGTTGCGCCGCTTCGGCTGGCACAGGGTCACGACGGCGAGTTCGCCGTCGATCTCCAGGCGGACGCCGTCCCGCTCCCAGCTCGGGGCCTGCGGGTCGGTGGCGGGAGCGGTCATGGCGGGACCTCCGGTGGCGAGGGACTTGGCTACCGGAGAGTAACAAAACTCGACGCGCGAGGGCAGGGGCCCCGGACCGGAAAGATCGACGGGGCTCGCGGCGCTCGACGGCGGGCGCGGCCGAGGAGAAATGGAGAACGAAAGGAAAACGAACGGAGCCGAATCAACGGGGGACGGGCGACACCCCGGACATGACGATCGGCGGCCGGTCCACACGACCCGAGGGCGGACGCCGGGCCGAAGGCCAGCCGTCGTCTCCTCGGTCGGCGCCCTGCCGCCGCGTCATCGAGCCTATAGCCGACGAGCCGTCAGGAACCGGCCCCGGCGGTCGCCTTGTTCTTGCCCCGCGTGGCACCGCCGCGGCCCCGGAGGATCACTCCGGACTCGCTCAGCATCCGGTGCACGAAGCCGTACGAACGACCGGTCTCCTCCGCGAGAGCGCGAATGCTCGCCCCGGAGTCGTACTTCTTCTTGAGATCGGCCGCGAGCTTCTCACGCGCGGCACCGGTCACCCGGCTGCCCTTTTTCAGAGTCTCGGCCACCCGTGCCTCCTCGTAGCGTTGCTCGGTCAGATTCCCATGATCACCCATCCACCGCGTCCTGGCCACCCATTCGACAAGGTCGATGTCGGAAATGCGTGGTCCGTCGGTGGTGATCCGAGCGCATCGGGGCGCTCACCCAGCGTGCACGCCCCCGGGCGCATGGCGGCGTTCGCCGAGAAAGGGCTGATCAGCAGCGTCGGCCCGACCACGATCGAGTGGCGGGCCGACGGAAAGTCCTTAAACGGAATCCGGGTCTACTTCATTCCCGGACACGCCGAAAGGACTAGATATTCTCATCCGAAAAGCGGATCTCGCGTCTACTTCCGGTCAGGCCAGCGAGACCAGATCGGCGTACGACGGGTTCCAGAGGTCCTCCACGCCGTCCGGCAGCAGGATGATCCGCTCCGGGTCGAGCGCCTCGACCGCGCCCTCGTCGTGGGTGACCAGCACGACCGCGCCGGAGAACTCGCGCAGCGCGCCCAGGATCTCCTCGCGGCTGGCCGGGTCGAGGTTGTTGGTGGGCTCGTCGAGCAGCAGCACGTTGGCGGAGGAGACCACCAGGGTGGCCAGCGCCAGACGGGTCTTCTCACCGCCGGAGAGCACCCCGGCCGGCTTGTCGACGTCGTCGCCGGAGAACAGGAAGGAGCCGAGGATCTTGCGGATCTGCACCAGGTCGGTGTCCGGCGCGGCCGAGCGCATGTTCTCCAGCACGCTGCGGTCCGGGTCCAGGGTCTCGTGCTCCTGGGCGTAGTAGCCGATCTTCAGGCCGTGGCCCGGGATCACCTCGCCGGTGTCCGGTTGCTCCACCCCGGCCAGCATCCGCAGCAGGGTGGTCTTGCCGGCGCCGTTGAAGCCCAGCACGACGACGCGGGAGCCGCGGTCGATCGCCAAGTCGACGTCGGTGAAGATCTCCAGCGAGCCGTAGGACTTGGACAGGCCGCTGGCGGTCAGCGGGGTCTTGCCGCAGGGGGCCGGCTCCGGGAAGCGCAGCTTGGCGACCTTGTCGCTCTGGCGCACCTGCTCCAGGCCGGAGAGCAGCTTGTCGGCTCGGCGGGCCATGTTCTGCGCGGCCACCGTCTTGGTGGCCTTGGCGCGCATCTTGTCGGCCTGCGCGTTCAGGGTCGCGGCCTTCTTCTCGGCGTTGGCCCGCTCGCGCTTGCGGCGCTTCTCGTCGTCCTCGCGCTGCTGCTGGTACTGCTTCCAGCCCATGTTGTAGACGTCGATGCAGGAGCGGTTGGCGTCCAGGTAGAAGACCTTGTTGACGACCGTCTCGACCAGGTCGACGTCGTGCGAGATCACGATGAACCCGCCCTTGTACGTCTTCAGGAAGTCCCGCAGCCAGACGATCGAGTCCGCGTCCAGGTGGTTGGTGGGCTCGTCGAGCAGCAGCACGTCGGAGTCCGAGAAGAGGATCCGGGCCAGCTCGACGCGGCGGCGCTGACCACCGGAGAGGGTGTGCAGCGGCTGGTTGAGGATGCGGTCCGGCAGGCCCAGCGCGGCGGCGATGGTGGCGGCCTCCGCCTCGGCGGCGTACCCGCCCTTGGTGAGGAACTCGGTCTCCAGCCGGGCGTACTTCTTCATCGCGTTGTCGCGGGTGGCGCCCTTGCCGTTGGCCATCCGGTCCTCGTTCTCGCGCATCTTCTTCAGCACGGTGTCGAGGCCGCGGGCGGACAGGATGCGGTCCTTGGCGAGGACGTCCAGGTCACCGGTGCGCGGGTCCTGCGGGAGGTAGCCGACCTCGCCCGAACGGGTGACGGTACCGGCGGCCGGCAGGCCCTCGCCGGCCAGCACCTTGGTGAGCGTGGTCTTGCCGGCGCCGTTGCGGCCGACCAGACCGATCCGGTCGCCGGCGGCGACCTTGAAGCTCGCGGACTCGATCAGGATCCGGGCGCCGGCGCGCAGTTCGAGGGCGTTGGCGGAAATCATGGCTGGGGACTACTCCTGGGACGTGGGCGGGCGGCCGGGTGGGACGTACCCGGGGCCGGGTTGGCGTGAGGGGGGCTTCATCGGCGGTCGGCGCGGCCCTCGCGGCGCCGCCGCCCGCTATTGCCCGGAGAAGATAGCCATGGCGGCAAGTCTACCGGGCGCCGTGCCGACCCCGGGGAAGTACCGTCCCGGGGTATCCACCGGCCTCTCGCCCGCCGGTCCCCGCCGCGGGCCGGCGCCGGCGGGCCCGGCCCGCTACTGCGGCGCGGGCGGCTGGTCCCCCGCGGGGGCTCCGGTGGCCGCCGCGGCGTCCGGTGCGGCGGTGCCCGGGGCGGTGCCCGCGGCCGCCGGGTCGACCGGGGTCGGCTCCGCCGCGCAGCCGCCCTGCGGCCGGACCGCCGCGAACGGCGCGTCCACGCTGCCGCAGGCCGTCTCGGGCGCGGCCGCCTTGGTGTCGAAGACCCTGGGCGGGACGATCGGGCCGTCGGTGATCTCCACCCGGCTGCGGTCCAGCACCTTGACCGTGGCGGTCGGACCGGTGCTCGTCGCCCAACCGGTGCTGTCCAGCCGGTAGCCGGTGATGCCGCCGGAGACGGCCTGCCCGGCGCTGTTGGTGCAGGTGCGCGGGATGAGCACGGCGTAGTCGGTGTGGACGGCGCGCAGCGGGTCGTAGACGCAGCCGTTGGCCGGCTTGTCGTTGTAGCGCAGGTCGCCGTCGGCGTCGCGCAGGCCCATGGTGAGGTTCGGCGTCACCAGCGCCAGCCACGGCGAGCCGTCCCGCTGGACGGTGTGCAGCGCGCCCGCGGCCCGCTGCCTGGCGAGCTGCTTGCGCTGGGCGTCGGTCCGCTTGTCGGCGCCGGGCTCGCCGTCGCCGCGCAGCCAGTCCGACAGGCCGGGCACCGCGCGGTGCCAGCGCACCTCGTGGTCGCCGGGACGAACCGAGGTGACCATGCCGTCGTCCCAGACCACGATCGCGTTGTCGCCGGCCATCGCCAGGTGGAGCGCCTCGGCGCCCTCGCGGCGGTAGGACCAGGCCTGCTCGCCGGTCCCCTTGTGGAAGGCCTCCAGGCCGGGGCCCACCCGCAGGTCGAGGTCGGCCGAGCTGAGCGACTCGGACTTCACCGGGGTCGCGCCCGCGTCGCCCGGCCCCGCGACCCGGTCGCCGAACGGCACCGGCTTGTTCGCGTGCGCCGCCGCGCCGGCCGCAAGGACCAGCATCACCGCCGAGGCAGGCAGGATCGAGCGGGGGGTCAGTACACGCAGCGGCTTCCAGGACACGGCCGGAGCGTACCTGTCACCGGGCTCGCGAGTCAGCCCGGTTCCGTCGCCGGGACGCGCTGCCCGGCGTCCGCCCGGGCCCGCGCGCCCTCCCCGCACGTCCACCCGCCCACCTGCGCCGTCGGGGCCGCGGCGCGCCCCGGAGGGTGCGCCGGAGCGGGCCGGAGGGGCCCGACGGGACCGTTACAGAGCTGATACATGGCCGCCGGCGGTCGGCCGTTGCGTCAGACGGCGTTCGATTGGCGCCCACTTTGGGGTGACATCCGGGTTTTCGGTCCCCCTTTGGGCCTACTGTCGGCGAGCGGGGCGTCACGGTCCGTCCACGCCGAGACCGTGACGCCCCGCTCACACGACGTCCCGGAGGAGAGCACCCATGCGAATCGGCCGCCTGACGCTGGCCGCCGCCACCCTGCTGCTGATGGCCACGGCCAGCGTCCCGGCCGGGACGCCGTTCAGCCAGACCGAACGGCACGCCCTCTCCTCGGACGCCATCGAGCCGCGCGGCACGGCACCCCGCCCGGTGGTCCAGCGGCCGAGCCACGAACCGCCGTTCGGCGCCTTCGTCGGCTCCTGGGACGACTACATCCCGCAGATCGGCCGGTACGCCCAGTGGCTGGGCGACGCCAACATCCAGGTCGGCCACACCTACCTGGCGGGCAACGGCTGGAGCGACATCGAGGGCGAGCCGGCGGTGCTCGGCCTGTGGTCGCAGTGGCGGCAGGCCGATCCGTCCCGGCTGCTGGTGCTCGGGGTGCCGATGCTGGTGCCCAACGAGGCGGGCGTGTCGGACGACGAGGTCGAGACGCTGCTCGGCCAGGGGGCGCGCGGGGACTTCGACGGGCACTTCCTCAAGCTCGCGCGCCGACTGGTCACGATGGGCGGCGCGGACACCGTGCTCACCCTCGGCTGGGAGATGAACGGCACCACCTACACCCACCGCTGCAAGCCCGACCCGTCCGCCTGGAAGACGTACTGGCGGCGGATCGTCGGGGTGATGCGCTCGGTGCCGGGGCAGCGCTTCCGCTTCGACTTCGCCCCCAGCCGGGGCTTGGACGCCATCCCGTGGACCAAGTGCTACCCCGGCGACGACGTGGTCGACATCATCGGCATGGACAACTACGACCAGCCCGCCGGCGCCACCTTCGACGACTACGTGCACGAGCCGTACGGCCTCCAGGACCAGGTGGAGTTCGCCGCCAAGCGCGGCAAGCCGGTCTCGTACCCGGAGTGGGGGCTGTTCCGCAACGGCGACAACCCCGAGTTCGTGCAGCGGATGGTCGACTGGATCCGCACCCACGACACCGCCTACCAGACCGTCACCGACTACTGCCCGCACGGGTTCTTCCAGTGCGAACGCAATCCGCGCTCGACGGCGGCGTTCAAGCAGCTGATGTCCGGGTCGAAGGGGGCGCCGGCGCCGGCCGCGGGGCCGTCGGCGGCCGCGTCGGACGTTCCCGCGGTGGCGGGGCCGCCCAGCCCGCCGGAGTCGCACGCGGTACCGGCCGCACCGGCCGCACCGGGTGCCCCGCCGAGCGCGAAGGCCGGCCCGGCGGCCCGCCCGGCGAGGGGCAAGTCGACGGGCCGGCCGACGGGTGCGGCGCACGGCCGGCCCTGAGCGGTCAGCGGCGGCGGCGGGCCAGCAGCGCCTCCTTGAGCCGGGGGAAGCGGGTGCGCAGCCGGTGCGCCGCCGACTGCCGGGCCCGTACCGCCGCGGCCCGGACGGCGGCCGCCGGCGCCGCGCCCGCCGGGCCGAGCAGCAGCCGCTGGTTGGACAGCTGGTCCGGGCGCCAGCGCTGCTTGTACGGCTCCTGGCCGCGCAGCAGGCCGAGCACCGGGACGCCCGCGCCGACCGTCTCGTCCAGCGCCGCGCCGAACAGCAGTCCGGCGATGTCCAGCCGCTCGCGCAGCACCGGGTGCGCGCCGTACATGTAGAGCCCGCCGAAGGACGGGCAGAGCAGCAGCAGGTTCACCGCGACCAGTTGGCCGTCCAGGTGGAACTGGTGGACGGTGGCCCGGCCGGCGGCGACCAGCCCGGTGGTGGACTCGGTCAGGTGCCGGGCGAACCGCTCGGTGCGGTGCTCGGGCGTGACGCCGCGCGCCCGCCACTGCAGGAAGTGCAGCCGAAGCAGCCCGTCCACCGCCTGCGGCACCTCGGCCACCGGGGTCGTGCGGACCTTCACCCCCGCCTCGGCGATCTTGCGGAGCTTCACCCGGCTGCGCTGGGCGGTCTTGCCGGGCATCCGCTTGAGCAGCCGGTCCATCGGGACGGCCGGCAGGTACTGGCAGAGCGAGTCCTGGTAGCGGCGGCGGCTGCCGCGCCAGTGCCGGTAGACCCGGTGCACCGCCGCCTCCGGGTGCACCTCGCGCAGCTCCAGCCAGTGCCAGGGCCGGGTGAGCGGGAGCGCGGCGGCGAACTCGGCGGCGGCCCGGTCGGCGAACTCGTCGTCGAGCAGGACGTCGGTGTAGTCGACCAGCCCGCCGCCGAGGCCGGTCAGGCCGCCGAGCGGTCCGCCGCGGCGCACGAAGGCGCCCGCGCCGACCAGCCGGCCGGCCCGGCGGACCAGCACCACCAGGAGGCGGCCGGGGCGGCCGTAGTGGCGCCACCAGGAGCGCTGCCAGTCGGCGGCCTGGAAGAACGTGGCGGACCGGCAGCGGGCGGCCAGGTCGTCCCACTCCTCGGCGAGGACGTCCAGGGCGTCGTCCTCGGTCCGCAGCTCGGTGGTCCAGACCGGCGCCGTCAGCTGGGCGGGCAGGCTGCTTCCGCGGGTCTCGGTGCTCATCGGCCGCTCCCGGCCGCGGCCTTCTCCTGGACGGCGGGCGGCTCCTCGGCGGCGGGGGCAGGCTCGTCCGCGGCGGGGGCAGGCTCCTCGACCGGGGGCCGCTCGGCCGCCGCGGGCTCGGCGCCGGTGCGCCGGCCGGCCTTCCCGGCGGTCTTCTTCCCGGCCTTCTTGTCGGCCTTCCCGGCCTCGCTCTTCTGGCCCTCGCCCTTCGCGCCTTCCGCCTTCGCGTCCCCCGCCTTCGCGTCCCCCGCCTTCGCGTCCTCCGTCTTCGCGTCCTCGGCCGTCGCGTCCGCCGTCTTCGCGCGCTCCGTCTTCACGTCCGCGGCCTTCACGCCCTCGGTCGCGGCCGCCTCGGCCGCGGGCCCGGGCGTGCTCCCGGCCTCGGGCGCGGGGGGCGCGGAGTCGGGCCCGGCCCCGGCCACGGCGGTGGCCGGCTCCTCGCGGCGCGGGCGCGGCGTCGTCGGGACCGCCACCGGCGCGGCGGCGACGGGGGCCTCCGACGCCTTCGCGGCGCGCAGCGCCCGCAGCGTCCGCGGCGCCTCGGGGCTCCCGTCGGCGGCCTCCGGCGTCCCCGAGCCGCCCCGGCGGCGGGTCATCATCGCCAGCGAGCCCAGCAGCAGCCCCGCCGCACCGCCGACCGCCACGTCCAGCTTCCCGGAGGGCGTGGTCGGCCTGTCCGGCGCGGCGGCCGGGGACAGCGTCACCAGCCGGACGTTGGTGTCCCGGCTGCTGGTGTTGGCGAAGGAGACCAGCGAGCGGGCCACCGCGTCGGCGTTCCGGGCGGCCTCCTGGGGGCGCGGCCCGGTGCCGGTGATCTCGATCATCGGGGCGTCCGGAGAGGTCGTCCCGCGCACCAGGGACGCCAGCTCGGACCGGGTGCGGCCGGTTTCGGCGGCCGCCACGGCGAGGACCTGCGGCTGGCCGGCCAGTCGGCCGTACGCCTGGGCGAAGTTGGTCGCGATCGCCGCCTCCCCGGGGTTCTGCGCGACCACGAGGACGTAGGCGTTGGCGGCGTACGACGGGTGGGCGACGACGGCGTACCCGGCGCCGGCCGCGGCACCCAGCGGAACCGCGAGCACCACCGGCCACCAGCGGCGGACCAGGCGGCGGGCGCTTCGGCGCGGTGTGGTCATGGGGGTTGCTCCTTGGGTCTGGTACGGCGGTGGCGGGCGGTCAGACGCGGGCCAGCCGGTCGTAGAGGGCGCCCAGGTCGGAGGCGACCCGGGCGATGTCGTAGTGGCCGACGGCCGGGGGGTGCGGCAGCGGGTCGGCGGTGTGCCCGCTGAGCGGCCGCAGGTCGCGCAGGGCGGCGGCGTAGGCGGCGGGCTCGGAGGGGATGCGGCGGGCCTGCGGGGCGGCGCCGGGCGGCAGTTCGTCGAGCGCCGGGCAGGCGCTGTGCCGCACCGGAAGCCCGGCCGCGAGGCCCTCCAGGACGCCGAGGCCGAAGGTCTCCGCGTCGGAGGGGGCGGCCAGCACGTCCAGGGCGGCCAGCAGTTCGGGCACGTCGTCGCGCTCCCCGGTGAGCACCAGCCGGTCCCGGACGCCGAGTTCCTCGGCCCGGCGCTCCAGCGCGGCGCGCTCCGGACCCTCTCCGACCAGCACCAGCCGGGTGGCCGGGTCGAGGTCGGCGAGCGCCTCGACCAGCACCTCGAAACGCTTGCCGGGAACCAGCCGGCCCACCCCGCCGACCACCCAACTGCCGTACGGCAGGCCGAGTTCGGCCCGGATCCGGCGGCGGACGGCGGCCCGTTCGGCGGGCGGCAGGCTGTAGCGGGCGGTGTCGATGCCGTTCGGGATCAGCGCGATCCGGGCCGCCGGGACGCCCCAGGAGCGCAGCGTCTGGGCGACCTGGCGGGAGACCGCGACGGTGGTGCCGCCGAGCCGTTCGGCCGCCAGGTAGAGGCCCTTGACGCCCCGGGTGACCGGGCGGCCCTCGATCACCCCGGCGTGCAGCGAGTGCTCGGTGGAGACCACCGCGCGCACCCCGGCCAGCCGGGCGGCCAGTCGGCCGTACAGCTGCGCCCGGTAGAGGTGGGTGTGCACCAGGTCGTAGTGGCCGGCCCGGACCAGCCGGACCAGCCGGGGCAGCGCGCCGAAGTCCCGGTTGCCGCGCATGCCGAGGTGGTGGACGGTGACGCCGTCGGCCCGCAGCGCGGCGGCGACCGCGCCGGGGTTGGTCAGGGCGAGCACCTCGCACCGCTGGTGCGCCGGCAGGTGCCGCAGCAGCAGGTGGAGTTGGCGCTCGGCGCCGCCGGAGGCCAGGCCGGTGACGATGTGCAGCACCCTCATGGCCGGCTCCCCCGCCGGCCGTGGCGCAGCCCGGTGACCACGTCGCGCCACCGGTGCCGGCCCCTCTTGGCGCGCAGCCGCCAGGCGCCGTCGCGGTCGCCGACGTAGCAGCGGGGCAGGGCGAACCGGCCGGTGAGCGGGGAGTGCGCGATGGCGCAGGCGTGGTCGTACCCGGCGTCGCGCACGGCCAGGGCGGCGGGCAGGTCGACGGCGCCGTACGGGTAGCAGAAGCCGGTGACCGGGCCGCCGACGGCCTCCTCCAGCAGCCTCCGGCTCTCCCGGGCCTGGACGGCGAGGGCCTCGGCCGGCAGGCCGGGCAGCGCCTGGTGGCCGAGGCCGTGCGATCCGATCTCCCAGCCGGCGGCGGCGAGTTCGGTGACCTCCTGGACGGTGAGCAGCTTCTTGCGCGGGCCCTCGGCGTCCCAGTCGTTGTCCCGGCCGAGCAGGTCGGCGACCACGTACGCGGTGGCGGTGAAGCCGTACGCCTGGAGGATCGGCACCGCGTACCGGGCGAAGTCGGCGTAGCCGTCGTCGAAGGTGAGGCCGACCAGTCCGTCGTCCCGGCCGAGGGCCCGGGCCCGCATCAGCTCGCGGACCGAGACGCCGCGCCGGCCGCGCCGGTGCAGCCAGGCGATCTGTTCGGCGAACCGCTCGGGGCTGACGGTGAGCCGGTAGGGGTCCTCCTTCTCGACCGCCACCGAGTGGTACATCAGGATCCACGGCGAGGCGGAGCCGGGGACCGGCGGTCCACCGGCCGGGTGGTGGCTCCGGGACGGTCGTGCCCGGCGCGGCGGTGCGCTGCCGGCGCCCGCCCGAACCGACCGGACGGTTCCCGGTTCATCGTCCATCGGGACGCTTCCCTTCTTCGGCGACGGTTGGCGGGTTCCGGACGGGCCCCAGGGCCCGCGCGGCGGCGCGGACCGGGCCGCGCACCTCACGGGCGCCGAGCCCGGTGCCGAGGGCCGCGAAGGCCAGCGCCACGGTGAGGCCTCCGAGGAGGGTCGAGAGCAGGGGATCGGCGAGCGGTCCGGCGACGGCGGCGCCGAGCACGGTGGCCCCGGCGGCGGCGGCCACCAGCCGGCCGTGGCCGCCGAGCACCCGGCGCAGCCGCAGCGGGATGCCGCGCAGCACCAGGCCGTGCAGCAGCAGGGCGGCGGTGGCGGTGATGCCGGCCGCGTTGCCGGCGGCCAGCCCCAGGGCGCCGAAGCGGGGCGTGGCGAGCAGGCCGGTGGTGACGGTGACGCCGAGGCCGAGCACCATCGCGGCGGCCGGGTACCAGTCGAGCAGCCGGCGGCGGCCGTCCTCGGTGCCCGGGTCGTCGGCCCGGCGGACCACCGGGCGCAGCGAGAAGTACGGGCGGATCATCACGCCGATCAGGGCCTGGGCGGGCAGTCCGAAGCTGTACACCCGGATGACGTCGGCGGTGGCCGCGGTGTCGTGCGGGCCGAAGGCGCCGCGTTCGAAAAGCAGCGAGACCACCGAGGGGGCGCAGGCCATCAGGAAGGCGGTGCCGAGCAGGACGACGGCCGCCGCCTGGCCGAGGTCCTTCTCCACCCGGTCGCGGGCGGCGGTGAGGTCCCCGGCGGCGAGTGCCCGGGCGACCAGCGGAAAGGTGACGGTGCAGATCAGGATGCCCGCCGTCATGGCGAGTTGGGAGACCTTGGCGGCGTAGTTGAGGTGCGAGATGGTGCCGGGCGGCAGGGCCGAGCCGAGGAAGCGCTCGACGAAGACCTGGGACTGGCGGGTGAGCGTGAAGGCGGCCACCGGCAGCAGGGCGAGCGGCATCAGCACCAGGGTCCGGCGTGCGCGGCGGCCGCGGCCGGTGCCGGGCGGGCCCTGGCGCAGCCGGCGCAGGAACGGGCCGACCAGCAGGCCGGCCATCAGCAGGCTGCCGGCCGCGACGCCGAGGGCGGCGGAGCGCACGCCGAGGTAGGAGTGGAGGCAGAGCAGGACGGCGAGGATGCCGAGGTTGTAGGCGACGTAGATGCCGGCCGGGGCGGTGAAGCGGTGGTGGGCGCGCAGCGCGGCGGCGAGGTAGCCGGCCACCCCGAAGGGCAGCACGGTGACCGCGGTGATCCGGGTGCAGGTGACGGCCAGGCCGGGGTCGGGCAGGCCGGGGGCGAGCAGGGCGACCAGCTGCGGGGCGAGCAGGGCGGCGGCCAGGGCGAGGGCGCTGAGCGCGGTCAGCAGCCACGGCAGGGTGGCGCGGACCAGTTGGCGGACCGGGTCGGGGGCATCCGGGTCCTCCTCGCGCAGCACCAGGGCGAGGGCGAAGGCGGGCACCATGAGGAAGGACATGGCGTCCTCGATCAGCAGCGGTGCGGCGGTCTCGGGGACGGTCCAGGCGACCAGGAAGGCGTCGGTGCCCTGGTTGGCGCCGAAGTAGCGGGCCAGCAGGAGGTCGCGCAGCAGGCCGAGGCCGGAGCCGGCCGCGCTGAGCACGGCGGTGACGCCGAAGGCCTTGGCGAGGAAGCCGCGCCGGGGGGCCGGGAGGGGCTCGGCGGCGGGGGCCCCGCCGGGGGCGCCGCGGGGGGCCGGGAGGGAGGAGGCGACGGCGGTCGGCTGGTCGGTGGTCACCGGGCGGCCCCGGTGGTCGTTGGGCCGGTGGTCGCCGTGATGGTCGCCGGGCCGGTGGCGGGGGGCTCGGGGCGGTGGGCGGCCGCGCGGGCGGCGAGGCCGAGGACGACGGAGGTCAGCACGGTGGTGGTGCCGCCGATGTCGGCGTACAGGAAGTCCACCAGCACCCAGGTGAGCAGGGCGAGCGCGGCGAGCCCGGGGCCGTGGCGGTGGCGCAGGCAGCCGATCAGCAGGGTGAGGAAGAGCGCGGCGTAGGCGGTGATGCCGATCAGGCCCTGCTCGCTGAGCACCAGGAAGTACATGTTGTGCGGGGAGAGCAGCGGTTCGCGCTGGAAGCCGATGGTGGCGTCGGCGGCGTCGCTGCCGGAGGACAGCCGCAACGGGGCGTGGCTGTCGCGCAGTTGCTGGAAGGCCTTGGGTCCGGCGCCCCGCACGGGGTGGTCCTGCCAGATCCGGCCGGCGGTGGACCACAGGTCGTACCGGTCGGAGACGGACTGGTCGGGAGCGGCCGAGACGGAACCGATCGAGCCGAGCCGCTTGGTGACGCCGGAGCCGCCGAGGCCGAGGCCGCCGACCAGGACGACCGCGGCGGCCAGGCCGAGGACGGCGCCGCGCACCAGCAGCCGGGCGTCGGCGCGCAGCAGCAGCACGGTGGCGGCGAGGCCGGTGGCGATCCAGCTGCCGCGGCTGAAGGAGACGGCCAGCGGGAAGGCGAGGAAGGCGGCGGCGGCGAACATCGCGCGGCGCAGCCGGGCGTCGCCGCCCGGTCCGCGCTCGCCGAGGGCCAGCGCCAGGGCGGCGAGCAGCCCGAAGCTGACCACGCTGGACATCGCCATGATGTCGAGCGCGCCGAAGGTGCCGACGGCCCGGATCGGCTCGCCGGTGTAGGAGGCGCCGGTGTGGGTGAGGTACTGCTTCGCGCCGACCACGCCCTGGATCAGCGCGGCGAGCACGAAGGAGCCGAGGACCAGGCGCTGGTCGGTGCGGTCGCGCAGCGAGCAGAGGACGGCGGCGGGGACCAGGACGAACACCTGGGTGAGCCGGACGAAGCCGGTGACGGCGGCCGCCGGGTCGATCGAGCCGATGGTGGCGACGGCGGCGGCGACGACGATCCCGCCGAACAGCGCGCAGGTGGTGCGGTCGACCGCGGGCAGCCGCCCGCGCAGCAGGTTGAGCGCGGTGAGGGCGACCAGGGCCAGCGAGGCGAGGTCGGCGGCGGTGACGTGGACGGCGGCGGCGACGTCCTTCTCCCCGGTGGGCACGCAGACCAGCAGGACGGTGGCGGCGGCCAGCGGGCTGGTGCGCTCCGCGAGCGCGGGCAGGGCCCTGCGTAACGCCGGGCGGGGGAAGGCGGGGAGGGTCAGGGCCACGCGGGGTCAGCTCCCGTCCGGGTGGAGCATCAGGACCGCGGTGCGGCACAGGATCTTGACGTCCTGCCAGAGGCTCCAGCTCTCGATGTAGCGGTTGTCGAAGCGGGCCCGGTCCTCGATGGAGGTGTCCCCGCGCAGGCCGTTGACCTGGGCCAGGCCGGTCAGGCCGACGGGGACCCGGTGGCGGTCGGCGTACTCGGGGTAGGCCTGGCCGAACCGCATGACGAAGTACGGCCGTTCGGGGCGCGGGCCGACCAGGCTCATGTCGCCGCGCAGGACGTTCCACAGCTGGGGCAGCTCGTCCAGCGAGCTCCTGCGCAGCAGCCGGCCGACGGCGCCCATCCGGTGGTCCTGGGAGATGTTCCAGCGGGTGGCGGACTCGTGCTCGTCGTTCGGGCGCAGGGTGCGGAACTTGAGGACGGTGAAGACCCGGCCGTTCAGGCCGGTGCGCTGCTGGCGGAAGAGCACGCCGGGGCCGGTGTCGAAGCGGACGGCGAGGGCGCAGAGCCCCAGGACGGGGGCGAGCAGCAGCAGGCCCAGGGCGGCGGCGGTGATGTCCAGGGCGCGCTTGGCGGCCCAGCCGGGGCGGCGCATCGCGGGGCGGCCGACCCGCAGGCAGGGGTACCCCCACAGGTGGTCGCCGCCGGTGACCGGCGCGGTGGCCAGCGAGCCGTACTCGCGCAGCGCTGGCACCAGCCAGACCTGGCAGCCGAGCCGGGCGGCCTCGCGCAGGGTGGCGGCGGTCTCGGCCTCGTCGGCGGCGCCGGCCGTGGCGATCACGTGCTGGACGCCGTGCCGGCGCACCTCGCGCTCCAGTACTTCGCTGCCGCCGAGCACGGGCAGGTCGTTGTCGCCGGGCAGCAGCGGCGGGTCGGTGTCCAGGAAGCCGACCGGGCGCATCCCGTACTCGCCGTGCTCGCGGAGGGCGGCGGCGACCCGGCGGCCGAGCCGGCCGGCGCCGAGCACCAGGACGGGGCTGGGGCGGCTGCGGCGGCTGCGCCGGACCAGGTGGTAGAGGACGGCGCGGCCGGCGGCGGCGATCAGCAGCTGGGCGCCGAGCAGGACGGTGAGCCGGGCCGGGCCGACCGGGCCGAAGCCGGGCCAGTGGTCGGCGAGGCAGCCGGACAGGGTGACGGCGAAGGCGGTGGCGACCACGGCCCGGGCGGCCAGTGCGGGCAGTTCGTCCAGGACGGAGAGGGTGAGCCGGGAGCGGTAGAGGCCGCCGGTCAGGTTGAGCAGGAGCAGCAGGGGCAGGACGGCGGGGACGCCGAGCAGCGGGTCGAGCGGGGCGGCGGGGTCGACGGCGCGGTTGGCGATGCCGCCGGCGGAGCACAGCGCGATGACGTCGGCCTGGACCAGGGCGAGCGACAGGGCCAGCCGGGAGCGGGCCGTCCCGCGGGGCCGGTGCGGCGGCGGGACGGCCCGGGGGTGCGCCGCTCCGGCCGGCCGGTCGAGCAGCCCGGTGCCGGGTCGGCGGGGGCCGGACAGGGGCCCGGCCGGTCGGTGCACACGGTCGTGGTCAATGGTCATCAGCGCACGATCTCCCCTGCTGTGTGCCCGGGGTGACGGTGCCCCGGCACCGGTTGGCGCGGGGCGGCCGTCCCGGCCCGGCGGGCGCGGTCCTGACAGCGCCTGCTGCCGCTTGGGGCTTTCGTGGGCCCGGCGGGGCCGATCGCGAAGGAACCGGTCAGCGAGAAGTCGGTCGCGAGGGGCTCAGCCGTTAATTCCCGGAAGGAAATCCGAACGAAGCAGGCAAAATCCGACAATACAGAACCGGGCGGTACAGGGCGGAAGTTGACTTGCCGATTCATTTCCCGCCGCCCATTAATAGTTATTTCGGATTTGACGCCTCGCCTCCGTATCCGGTCGAGGGTGCGAATACGACAACGCCGGAAACGGCGGGCATTCACGGCATGTGAAACGATCAGATCCGCTCTGGGACACGGGCCCGGCGCCGCCCCGAGGCCGGTCCCGCGCCCAGCAGGTGGCGGTAGAGGACGTCCACCTGTTCGACCACGGTGCGCACGTCGTGCCGGCCGACCACGTGGTCGCGCAGCCTGGCGCCGCGCCGCTCGCATTCGATCGGATCCGACAGCGCGTCGCCCATTCGGGCGGCGAGGGCCCGCGCGTCCTCGGGCGGGACCACCGCGTGCGCCAGCTCGGACGGCGGCAGGCACTCCCGGGCGCCGGGCACGTCGGTCAGCAGCACCGGGCGGGCGCCCGCCATCGCCTCCAGCGGGGCCAGCGCCATCCCCTCCCAGCGCGAGGGCAGCACCACCAGGTCGGCCGCCGCCAGCCACGGCCGCGGGTCCGGCACGTCCCCGACCAACCGGACCCGGGACGGCTCGGCGGTCGCCCGGACCAGCTCGGCCACCCGCTGCTCCTCCGGCCCGCCGCCGACCAGCGCCAGGCGGGCCCGCGGCACCCGGCGCAGCACCTCCGGCCAGGCGGCCAGCAGCACGTCCTGGCCCTTCTGCCGGCACAGCCGCCCGACGCACACCGCGAGCGGGGCGTCCAGGTCCAGGCCGAGCGCGATCCGGGCGGCGCGGCGGTCGGCGGGCGCGTAGTGGCGCACGTCCACGCCGTTGGGCACCACCGCCCAGTCGGCGTGCACCCCGGCCGCCACGCCGTCGGCCCGCTCCTGGACGCTGACGCAGAGCAGCCGGTGCGCCCAGCGGGTCGCGAAGCGCTCCCAGCGCAGGGTGGCGGCGGCCGTCGCACCGTCCACGGCGGCGAAGGACCAGGCGTGCGGCTGGAAGACGGTCGGCACGGTGCCGCG
Source organism: Kitasatospora sp. NPDC092039 (assembly GCF_044756065.1). NCBI lineage: Bacteria > Bacillati > Actinomycetota > Actinomycetes > Kitasatosporales > Streptomycetaceae > Kitasatospora > Kitasatospora sp. NPDC092039. The sequence continues at coordinate 53,884 of NZ_JBIVSD010000009.1, forward strand.
CACCGCGAGCCGTCCGGCCAGCCCGGCCTTGGCGCTGTGCAGGTGGACCACGTCGGGCGCGGCCGCCCGGACGATCCGGCGCAGCCGCCAGGCCTCTGCGGGGGTGCCCGGGCCGGGCGGGCGCCGGGCGGGCCAGTCCTGGACCAGCGCGCCCACGGCGGCGGCCTCCTCGGCCAGCCGGCCGCCGCGCGGACAGGCGACCAGGACCCGGTGGCCGGCCTCCCGCTGACCCCGGACCAGATCGGTGACGACGCGGGCGACCCCGCCGTCCACCGGTTGCGAAATGTGAAGGATCGTCATATGCACGGCGGCGAGCCTAGGGTGGCTCCCCCGTGCCGGGCGGCCCTCGTCACCCGCAGGTGGCGGTTCGGCCACCCGTACGGCTTTCGGGTCGTACGGGTGGCCGAACCGATCGGATCTCCAAGCGATTCGCTCGCATGGCCGGATCCGGGCGCGCGGGTCCGGGCACCCGGATCGAGGCACGCGGACCCCGGGCGGGACCGGGCCCGGGCGGGGCCTCGGGGGTCCGGCGGACGCCGGTGGCCTCAGCGGACCTCGGCGGCGAGGTTGGCCAGCACCTGGTCGTGGATCCGGTTCAGGCCCTTCGGGGCGAAGGTGCGCTCGAAGAAGCCGCCGATGCCGGTCGCGCCCTGCCAGGTGGCGGTCACGGTGACCTTGGAGCGGCCCTCGCCGACGGCCGAGACGGTCCAGGTGATCACCATGCTGGAGTTGGCGTCCTTCTCCACCAGCTGGTCGGGCTCCGGCGCGGAGACGGTGAACAGGCAGTCGCGCACCCGCTTCTCGGTGGCCTGGAGCCGCCAGTGCACCTGGGTGCCGGCGCCGGTGCCGCCGACCCGCACCTCGTACTCGCTGTACTGCGCGGGCAGCAGCTTCGGGCGGGTCACCTGGTAGTCGGCCAGCGCCTCGTACACCCGCTCGGGGGCGGCGTCGTAGACCCGCTCGGTGGTGGCCTGCACCTGTCCCATGACCTTGCTCTCCTCGTCCGGTGGGAACCGCTCTGTCCGGCAAGCCAATCACAGGCTCACGCCCGCGACGCGCCGGGATAGGGTGGCCGGTGTGCTCGATCTGGTGACTGCTGTGCGCTACGTCGACCCGCTGCGCGCCGGCGGCTCCGTCCCCGGCGTGGTGGAGACCGACGACCTGGGAACGTACGTGGTCAAGTTCACCGGGGCCGCGCAGGGCCGCAAGGCGCTGATCGCCGAGGTGATCGTCGGCGAGCTGGCCCGGCGGCTGGGCCTGCGGGTGCCGGAGCTGCGGCTGGTGGACTTCGACCCGGCCGTCGCGGCGGACGAGCCGGACACCGAGATCCAGGACATGCTCAAGGCCAGCGCGGGGCTCAACCTCGGGATGGACCTGCTGCCCGGCGCGCGGGACTTCCGGCCGGGGATGATCGCGGTGGACTCCGCCGAGGCCGGCCGGGTGGTCTGGCTGGACGCCCTGACCGGCAACGTCGACCGCACCGTGCACAACCCCAACCTGGTGGTCTGGCACGGGCGGCTCTGGCTGATCGACAACGGCGCCGCGCTGATCTTCCACCACCGCTGGGCGGGCGCCGAGGCGTCGGTCGGCAGGCGGTACGACCTCAGCGCGCACGCGCTCGGCGGCTCGGCCCCGGACGTCCGGCTGGCCGACGAGGAGCTCGGGCCCCTGGTCACCGTGCCGCTGCTGGAGGAGGTGGTGGCGCTGGTCCCGGACGAGTGGCTGGCCGACGAGCCCGGCTTCGACTCGGTGGACGCCGTCCGGCACGCCTACGTCACCCACCTGGCCGCCCGGGTGGTGCTCTCCGAGGAGTGGCTGCCGGAGGGCTTCGCCACGCCCGAGCAGCTGCGCGAGGCGGAGCGGCGGCGGGCGGCCCGGACCCGGGCCGGGCGGCCGGCCTGGCTGCAGGAGGTGCCGGACCTGCACGGCAAGCCGTCGGTGGAGACGGTCTGGGAGCACCACTTCGACGAGGACTGACCGGGCCGGCCGGTGTGCGGTGGCGGAGGCCGCCGCGGCCCTTCGGTGCGGGAACGCGACCGGGGAGCGGACCCAGTGGGCCCGCTCCCCGGTTCTACTGTTCAGAGCTGTCCGCGGTCAGCGCGTCAGCGCCACCACTGGACCGCCTTCTCGGCGTTGACCAGGCCCGCGCCGTAGAAGCCGTTGTCGTCGGCGCCGCCCTCGCAGGTGGCCTTCCAGGTGCCGGCACCGCCCGGGTTGAACTCGCCGGTCGGGCACGGGACGGACTCGGCGTGGGTGGTCAGCAGCTCGGTCAGCTCGTCCGGGCTGGCCCACGGGAAGGTGCTGGCGAGCAGCGCGGCCACGCCGGCGACGTGCGGGGTGGCCATCGAGGTGCCCTGCATGTAGCCGTACTTGCCGCCGGGGATGGTGGACCGGATGCGGCCGTCCTTGTCCGGGGTGTTCGGGAACTGGAAGCGGCGGTCGCCACCCGGGGCGGTGACGGACACGACGCCCTTGCCGTAGCTGGAGTAGTACGCCTTGACGCCGTCGGAGCCGACCGCGGAGACGGCGACCACGCCGGGCAGCTCGGTCGGCAGCGACAGGCAGTCGTTGGTGACCGGGCGGGTGGTGGGCGTGGTGTCGTCCGGGCTGGCCACGTCGACGGTCTTGTGCGCCAGGTCGATGTTCTCGTTGCCCGCGGCGGCGACGTTGAGGACGCCCTTGCGCTGCGAGAAGGCGACGGCCTTGCGGACGGCCTCCGAGATCGCGGCCTGGTCCTTGTCCGTCTTGCAGTTGAACATCCACGGGTCGACGAAGTAGCTGTTGTTCGTCACCTTGAAGCCGTGCTCGCCGGCCCAGACGAAGCCGCAGACCGCGTTCTCCGGGTAGATGAACCCGCCGTCGTCGACGACCTTGACGGCGGCCAGCTTCACGTTCGGCGCGACGCCGACGATGCCCTTGCCGTTCTTGGCGGCGGCGATGGTGCCGGCCACGTGGGTGCCGTGGTCGCTGGTGGTCGGCTGCCAGGCCTTCCAGTCGGTGTTCGTCTTGCCGTCGAGGCAGGAGACCGACTGCGAGGCGTCCACGTTGGCGGCCAGGTCCTCGTGGGTGGCGTCGATGCCGGAGTCCAGCACGCCGACGGTGACGTTGCGGCTGCCGAGCGAGATCTTGTGCGCCTTGTCGGCGCCGATCTGCCGCATGTCCCACTGGTAGGCCTCGTCCGGGTCCTCACCCGGGGCGGCGGCCACGGCGGCCGAGTCGGTGGCGACCTCGGCCTTGCCCTGGTCGGAGGCCTGGATGCCCTTGGTGCGGCTGGCGCCGACCGAGTCGACGCCCTTGGCCAGGCGCAGCTTCTCGGCGAACTTGGTGTCGTTGGAGCGGGCGACCACGACGCCGACCTGCTCGTACGACTGGACCACCGTGCCGCCGAGGCCGGCGATGGCCTTCTCGACCTTCTGCACCTGGCCGTGGTTGGCCTTGGTGTTGACGACGTAGCTCATCAGCGGACCGGTCGTCGAGTCGGCCGTGGGGGCCGCGACAGCGGTACCGGCCGGCAGCGCGAGGGCGCCGGCGGTGGCGAGTACGACGCCCACCGCCGCGTACCGGGTACGACTGATCCGAGGAACACGCATGAGGGTTGGCCTCCCGGCTCGTCAGGCGGCAGCTGCGATGGGCAGGTGCGCTTGGGAATGACCGGGACGCTAATGAATATTTGGTTATAAGCGCAAGGGGTAGTCATCTAATCGTCACATCGTGACCAGGAACAGGGCCTACGGACTACCCGGCCCCAACACAGGAAACAGAGGTCAAGAGTGTTAAAAAGTGATGGTTCGCCGACGTGCGGCCACACCCGTCACGACATCGGCCACCAGCACTGATCGCATCCCTACAACGCGTACAGCCGACGGGCGTTGCCGGCCGCGACCGCCCGCGTCAGCCGCTCGGCGTCGGCCGCGGAACAGGCCCCGTCGGCCTGCCAGGCCGCGAGCAGCACACCCAGTCCGTACCGGAACTGACAGGTGCCCACCAAATACAGTTCGGGCAGGCCGTAGGCGTCGGTGGAGAACAGCATTTTCCCGAACGGGGCCAACTCCAGCATCTCGCCCAGCACCGCGGCCACCCGCGGCCCGGTGTAGGAGGCGGTCAGCCCGAGGTCGGTGTACACCGTCGGGAAGGCCTGGGCCAGCCAGGCGGCCTGCCGGTGGTACGGGTAGCCGTGCAGCAGCACCAGCGGGACGCCGCTGGGTTCGGCGGCCCGCACGAAGTCCGTCAGCAGCGACGGATCGGCCCGGTGCAGGGTGAGGTCCGGATCGCCGAAGCCGGTGTGGAGTTGGAGCGGCAGGCCGAGCTCGGCGCAGACGTCCACGGCCGTCCAGAGCAGGTGGTGCAGCAGGACCGGGTCGGTCAGCCGGACCCGCCCGGCGCGCAGGTGGGCACCGGCCGCGGCCACCACGGCCGCGGTGGCGGGGCGTTCGGCGGGCGCGGCCAGGCCGTGCCGGTAGGCGAGCACCGACTTGACCGCGACGGCCCCGGCGGCGGCCGACCGGAGCGCCTGCGCGACGGCCCGCGGCCAGTCCGCGGCGCCGCACGCCACCGTCTCGGCGACCGACTCGGACCGGACCACCTCGCGCACCGAGGCGCCGGTGGCCTCGGCCAGTTCGGCCGGCGGCAGCAGCGGGTGGCCCGCGGCGGTGGTCAGCCCGGTGTCCACCAGGCAGGTGTCGAGCCCGGCCGCCGCCAGCAGCCGCCCGGTGGCCTCGGCCGCGCCCAACTCCCGCCGCCGGGCCAGGTAGTCGGCGGCCGGGGCGTGCGCCGGCAGGCCGAGCACGGGCGGGCACCAGCGCCGCACCGCCAGGCCCAGCGCGCTGTCGAAGGGCGAGCAGCCGGGCGCGGGCGGGCGGTCGGACTCGGTGAGCAGCCCGGCCAGGGCGTCGTCGGTGAGCTCGGCCGCCACCACGCTGTGGCAGTGGTGGTCGACCAGCGCGGGGCCCTCCGGCCGGGCCACCGCTCAGTACCGCCAGCGGGTGGCCGCGACCAGCTCCTCGGGCGTGACGGCCGCGTACTGCTCCCGCTCCGCCCGGCGCACCGCCAGCACCGCCTGGTAGAGCGGCTCGCCGAGCGCCTCGCGCAGCACCGCGGAGCGCTCGTACGCGGCGATCGCCTCGGCCGGACCGGTCGGCAGCCGGGGCACCGTACCGGGCTCGGCGGCCGCCGGATCCCCGGTGAACTCCGGCGGGAGCGCTCGGCGCTGGTCCAGCCCGGCGAGGCCGGCCGCGATCACCCCGCCGACCGCCAGGTACGGGTTGGCGCTCGCGTCGAAGCACTTGACCTCGGCGTTGGCGGTGGCGGCCCGCTCCCCGGTGGAGCCGGTCACCAGGCGCAGCGCGGCCTCGCGGTTCTCCAGGCCCCAGCACTGGTAGGCGCCGGCCCAGTGCGAGGGCACCAGCCGCAGGTACCCGGCCGGGCTGGAGCAGCCCAGCACCAGCAGTTCGGGCAGCGCGTCGAGCACCCCGGCGAGGAAGCCCTCGGCCTCGGCGGTCAGGCCGTGCGGGCCGGGGCCGCCGTGGCCGAGGTTGCGGCCGTCCCGCCAGAGGCTGACGTGCAGGTGCCCGCCGTTGCCGACGACGCCGGTCTCGACCGCCGGGGCGAAGGAGGCCCGCAGGCCGTGCCGGGCGGAGACGGCCCGGACGGTGTGCCGGACCAGGACGGAGGTGTCGGCGGCGGAGACCGGGCCCTCGGGGGCGACCGAGACCTCGAACTGGCCCGGGGCGTACTCGGGGTGGATCTGGAGGACGCCCAGCCCCTGCCTGCCGAGGGCGGTGAGGACGTCGCGCAGGTAGTCGGAGAGGTCGGTGACCCGGTGCATCCCGTACGCCGGGCCGTGCGTCGGGTACCGCGGCTCCTCCTGCGGGGTGCCGGCCAGGGCGACCGTCCACTCGACCTCGATGCCGGCCTTGAGGCTCAGCCCGCGCGCGGCCGCCACGGCCTGGGCCCGGCGGGCGAACAGCCGTTGGCAGCCCGGGTGCGGGCCGCCGGCCTGGGTGTACCTGTCCCCCGGGGCCCAGGCCCAGCCGGGCTGGGCGGCCAGCGGGACGACCCGGTCGAGGTCCGGGTAGAGCCTGAGGTCCCCGGTGGGGCCGCCGATGATCGGGCTGGTGGTGATCGTGTCGTCGGCGAGGAACACGTCGAAGCAGGGCGCGGTGCCGACGCCCCACTGCGCGGCGTGCGCCAGGCCGCCGAGCGGGACGGCCTTGACCCGGGTGACGCCGGCGTTGTCCACCCAGGTGACGGCCACCGCCTCGACGGCCTCGGTGCGCAGCCGGTCGGCGGCCTCCCCGGCCCGCTCGGCCCGCTCGGCGCGCGAGGGCAGCGCGACGGCCTCCGCCGCGGCGGCGGCGAGCCGGTCGGCGGTGACGGGCGGCTCGGCGGGGCCGGGAGCGGTGGGATCGGGCGCGGCGGGGCCGGCGGGGACGGTTCCGGGGGTCATGCCCCCATGCTGCCCCGCCGGTCACGGTCGGGTAACTCCCCTATCGGGTGGTCCTATTGGCAGCCCTGTTCACCCGTTCACCCGTTCGGGGCGAACCCGGCGGCCGGCTCCGCCGCGCGGTCCGCTCCGGGTGGTCGGCGTCCGCGTGCGAGGGCGCGCGGTGGCGGGTTTTCGCCTCCGCCCCCTTCCTACTCACGAGTAGCTTCGCTACAGTGGCCGGACACGCACCACCGCCGGGCTTCGGGAGCCGCACCGGCGGCAGGCCGCGGTCGCCGTTTCTCCGGCGCCCGCGCGGTGCGCTCTTCACCGGCAGGTGCCGCGGACCGCGGCGGGCCGGGTCTCCTCCTCGTATCAGAGTCGCTTCCTTCACCTTCGAGCGCCTGAGCACCACGGCGCATCCGCAGTTCGGCCGGAGCGGACCGGCCGCTGCCCGATGCACCGCACCCGTCATCTCCCCAGCCCCCGCGCGTGGACCCTCCTCCGGCGGCGGCCGCCCCCGGCGTACGGGCGCGGCGGCGTGCCCGCCGGAGCACGCGCGGGCCCTTCATGACTAGGAGTCAGGACAGATGGAGCGTCCCTTCCCCACTGTCGCCGTCGTCGGCCTCGGCACGATGGGTGCCGGCGTCGCCGTGGCGGTCGCCAAGAGCGGCCGCCGGGTGATCGGCATCGAGGCCACCGAGGACTCGGCCGCCCGGGCGCTGGCCCGGATCGAGGAGGCCACCGCGCACGCCGTGGACCGGGAGCGGCTGACCGCCGAGGAGCGCGCCGGGCTGCTGGCCCGGCTCTCGGTCGGCCACGAGCTGGCCGCCGCCGCCGACGCGGACCTGGTGATCGAGGAGGTGCCCGAGCAGCTGGAGCTGAAGCGGGAGGTCTTCGCCGAGCTGGACCGGATCTGCCCGGAGACCACCGTGCTGGCCACCGGCACCACCGCGCTCTCGGTGACCCGGATCGCCGCCGCGACCGCCCGCCCGGAGCGGGTGCTCGGCCTGCACTTCTTCAACCCGGTGCACAGCATGAAGCTGGTCGAGGTGGTCCGCACCGTGCTGACCTCGCCGCGGACCGCCGAGGACGCCGCCGCCTTCGCCCGGGACCTCGGCAAGGAGCCGGTGGCGGCCGGCGACCGGGCCGGCTTCGTGGTCAACGGCCTGCTGTTCGCCTACCTGAACCAGGCCGCCGCGATGTACGAGTCCAAGTACGCCTCGCGGGAGGACATCGACGCCGCGATGCGGCTCGGCTGCGGCCTGCCGATGGGCCCGCTGGCGCTGCTCGACCTGATCGGCGTCGACACCGCCCGCACCGTGCTGGAGGCGATGTACGAGCAGTCCCGGGACCGGCTGCACGCCCCCGCCCCGATCCTCGGCCAGCTGGTCGCGGCCGGGCTGCTGGGCCGCAAGACCGGCCGCGGTTTCTACACCTACGAGGCGCCGGGCTCCTCCCGGGCCGTGGACGCGGCCACCGGGCCCGCCCTGCCGAAGGTGCCGGGCCGGGAGGTGCGCACCGTCGGCGTCTGCGGCTCGGGGACGATGGCCACCGGCATCGCCGAGGTGTTCGCCAAGGCCGGGCGCCCGGTGCTGCTGGCCGCCCGCAGCCAGGAGAAGGCCGAGCGGGCCAAGGCGCAGCTGGCGAAGTCCCTGGAGCGCTCGGTGGCCAAGGGCCGGCTGTCCGCCGAGGCGCGGGACGCCGCGCTGGCACTGGTGACCCCGGTCGGCCAGTACGCCGAGCTGGCCGAGGTGGACCTGGTGGTCGAGGCGGTCGCCGAGGACCTGGCGGTCAAGCGGGAGCTGTTCGCCACCCTGGACAAGGTCGTCAGGCCGGGCGCGGTGCTCGCCACCACCACCTCCTCGCTGCCGGTGATCAGCTGCGCGACCGCCACCTCGCGGCCGCAGGACGTGATCGGCATGCACTTCTTCAACCCGGCCCCGGCGATGAAGCTGGTCGAGGTGGTCTCCACGGTGCTGACCGCGCCGGACGTCACCGCGACCGTGCTGGAGCTGACCGCCGAGGTCCGCAAGCACCCCGTGGAGTGCGGCGACCGGGCCGGCTTCATCGTCAACGCGCTGCTCTTCCCGTACCTGAACGACGCGGTGCGGATGCTCCAGGAGCACTACGCGACGGTGGACGACATCGACACCGCGATGAAGCTCGGCTGCGGCTACCCGATGGGCCCGTTCGAGCTGCTGGACGTGGTCGGCCTGGACGTCTCGCTGACCATCGAGCAGGTGCTGCACCAGGAGTTCCGCGAGCCCGGGCTGGCCGCCGCGCCGCTGCTGGAGCACCTGGTCGCGGCGGGCTGCCTGGGCCGCAAGACCGGCCGCGGCTTCCGCGACCACGCTCGCCGGTGACCACGCCGCAGGCCGGTGGCACGGCCGCCGGGAACGGCGCCCCGCCGTACGGCTCCGCTCCCTCCGCGGCCTCCACGCGCCCCGGCTGGAGCCCCGGGACGGTGTCCTCCCGCTGGCCCCGCCCGGCCGTGACCGGCCCGGTCGCGCCGGTGCGGCGGGGAAGGGCCGCGGCCGTGCCGTCCGGGCCGTGTAGCGTTCCGGACATGGATCGGGTTCAGTCAACCTCCCCGCAGCACCCCGCCGGGCCGCACGGCGGCACCGACCGGACCGCCCCCTCGACCGGGGGCACCGGACCGGAGGGCGGGCCGGGCAGCCGCCGGGCGGCGGCGCAGCGCCAGCAGATGCGCCAGGACCTGGCCACGGCCGCGATGGAGCTGTTCGCCTCGCAGGGCTACGAGGAGACCACGGTCGACCAGATCGCGGCCGCCGCCGGGGTGGCCCGGCGCACCTTCTTCCGGTACTTCCGGTCCAAGGAGGAGGCGATCTTCCCGGACCACGACGACACCCTGGTGCGGGTGGCCGACCTGCTGGCCAGTGCCGAGCCGGAGGAGCACCCGCTGGACGTGGTCTGCCGCGGCATCAAGGAGGTGCTGCGGATGTACGCCTCCACCCCGGCGGTGTCGGTCGCGCGGTACCAGCTGATCCGTCAGGTCCCGGCGCTGCGCGAGCGGGAGATCGCCGTGGTGGCCCGTTACGAGCGGCTGTTCACGCGCTACCTGCTGGGACGCTTCGACACCGGCGAGTCCATCCCGTCCGGCTGGCAGCGCGGCGGCGAGGACGACTCGATGCTGGCCGAGGTCTCGGCGGCGGCGGTGGTCGCGGCGCACAACCACGTGCTGCGGCGCTGGCTGCGGGCCGGCGGCCGGGGCGACGTGGAGGCGCAGCTGGACCACTCCTTCGAAGTGATCCGGCGGACCTTCTGGGCCTCCACCGCGCCGGGTGCCAGACGCCGGGGATCACTGGTGGCACCGGGTGCCAACGGGACCCCCGGGGACACCGGGGCGGAGAGCGCACTGAGTGCCAGTCCCGGAGGTGAGGTACTCATCACAGTCGCCCGGACGGACGCTCCGCTGGAGGTCGTGGTGGACAGCATCCGGGCCGCGCTGAGTGGCGCCCGGGAGTCCTAGCGGGAACGTTTACGCAGGTCAGAGCGGTGTCGAGGGCCCGTGCCGAGCAGTCGGCGCGGGCCCTTCGCATGCCCGCGCGACGCGCGTCGAACGGCCCGGGAGGCCGCCGGAATTCGTGACACCCGGTGTCTTTACGAGTGGCACAGGGTGCCATTACCTTGTTACTCACCGGTCGCGGCGCCGCGGCTCCCCACCTCGGCGCGCCGTCGTCCGGCGCTCCCACACCCCGGGAGCAGAGCCAGCAGGCCCGGTCCACCCCGGGCACCCAGCCTGACCCACCCACCACCCACCTCAGCGAAGCCGGTGTCCGCTCCCGGCTCCCCCAGACGCCCTGTGACCCTCACACAGGTACGCCTTCGGAGGCAGCCATGCAGGAAATCCTCGACGCGATCCTCAGCAACGACGCCACGTCGGAGGACTACGCGGCGCTCAAGCTCCCCGAGTCCTACCGGGCCGTCACGCTCCACAAGGACGAGGAGCAGATGTTCGCGGGCCTCGACAGCCGCGACAAGGACCCCAGGAAGTCCCTCCACCTCGACGAGGTGGCCCTGCCCGAACTGGGCCCCGGCGAGGCCCTGGTCGCCGTGATGGCCAGCTCGGTGAACTACAACACCGTCTGGAGCTCGATCTTCGAGCCGGTCTCCACCTTCGGCTTCCTGGAGCGGTACGGCCGGCTGTCGCCGCTCACCAAGCGCCACGACCTGCCGTACCACGTCCTCGGCTCCGACCTCGCGGGCGTGGTGCTGCGCACCGGCGCCGGCGTCAACGCCTGGAAGCCCGGCGACGAGGTCGTCGCCCACTGCCTCTCGGTCGAGCTGGAGTCCCCCGACGGCCACAACGACACGATGATGGACCCGGAGCAGCGCATCTGGGGCTTCGAGACCAACTTCGGCGGCCTGGCCCAGCTGGCCCTGGTGAAGACCAACCAGCTGCTGCCCAAGCCGAAGCACCTCAGCTGGGAGGAGGCCGCCTCCCCCGGCCTAGTCAACTCCACCGCCTACCGCCAGCTGGTCTCGCGCAACGGCGCCGGCATGAAGCAGGGCGACAACGTGCTGATCTGGGGCGCCAGCGGCGGCCTCGGCTCGTACGCCACCCAGTACGCGCTGGCCGGCGGCGCCACCCCGATCTGCGTGGTCTCCAACGACCAGAAGGCCGAGATCTGCCGCGCCATGGGCGCCGAGGCGATCATCGACCGCTCGGCCGAGGGCTACCGGTTCTGGAAGGACGAGAACAACCAGGACCCGCGCGAGTGGAAGCGCCTGGGCGCGAAGATCCGCGAGTTCACCGGCGGCGAGGACGTGGACATCGTCTTCGAGCACCCGGGCCGGGAGACCTTCGGCGCCTCGGTGTACGTCACCCGCAAGGGCGGCACCATCGTCACCTGCGCCTCCACCTCCGGCTACATGCACCAGTACGACAACCGGTACCTGTGGATGTCGCTCAAGCGGATCGTCGGCTCGCACTTCGCCAACTACCGCGAGGCCTTCGAGGCCAACCGCCTGGTCGCCAAGGGCAGGATCCACCCGACCCTGTCCAAGGTCTACTCCCTGGAGGAGACCGGCCAGGCCGCCCTGGACGTGCACCACAACAAGCACCAGGGCAAGGTCGGCGTGCTCTGCCTGGCCCCCGAGGAGGGCCTGGGCGTCACCGACCACGAGCTGCGGGCGAAGCACCTGCCCGCGATCAACCGCTTCCGCAACGTGTGAGACGGGTCCGATGACTGAGCCTCAGAAGCGCGACCGGCCCTGGCTGATGCGCACCTACGCCGGCCACTCCACCGCGAGCGACTCCAACGCGCTCTACCGGCGGAACCTGGCGAAGGGCCAGACCGGCCTGTCCGTCGCCTTCGACCTGCCGACCCAGACCGGCTACGACTCCGACCACGTCCTCGCCCGCGGCGAGGTCGGCCGGGTCGGCGTCCCGGTGGGCCACGTCGGCGACATGCGCACCCTGTTCGACGGCATCCCGCTCGAACGGACCAACACGTCCATGACGATCAACGCCACCGCGATGTGGCTGCTGGCGCTCTACCAGGTGGTCGCCGAGGAGCAGGGCGCGGACGTCGCCAAGCTCACCGGCACCACCCAGAACGACATCGTCAAGGAGTACCTGTCGCGCGGGACGCACGTCTTCCCGCCCGGCCCGTCGGTGCGGCTGATCACCGACATGATCGCCTACACGGTCGGCAGCATCCCCAAGTGGAACCCGATCAACATCTGCAGCTACCACCTGCAGGAGGCCGGGGCGACGCCCGTCCAGGAGATCGCCTACGCGATGTGCACCGCCATCTCGGTGCTCGACGCCGTGCGCGACTCCGGCCAGGTGCCGGCCGAGCGGATGGGCGAGGTGGTCGCCCGGATCTCCTTCTTCGTCAACGCCGGCGTGCGCTTCGTCGAGGAGATGTGCAAGATGCGCGCCTTCGCCCGGCTGTGGGAGAAGGTCACCCTGGAGCGCTACGGCGTCACCGACCCCAAGCAGCGCCGCTTCCGGTACGGCGTCCAGGTCAACTCGCTCGGCCTGACCGAGGCCCAGCCGGAGAACAACGTCCAGCGGATCGTCCTGGAGATGCTGGCCGTCACCCTCTCCAAGGACGCCCGCGCGCGGGCCGTCCAGCTGCCCGCCTGGAACGAGGCGCTCGGCCTGCCCAGGCCCTGGGACCAGCAGTGGTCGCTGCGCATCCAGCAGGTGCTGGCCTACGAGTCGGACCTGCTGGAGTACGGCGACATCTTCAACGGCTCCCGGGTGATCGAGGCCAAGACCGCCGAACTGCTGGCCGGCGCCGAGGCCGAGATCGACAAGGTGCTGGAGATGGGCGGGGTGATCCCGGCCGTCGAGTCCGGCTACCTGAAGTCCAACCTGGTCGCCTCGCACGCCGCCCGCCGGGCCCGGATCGAGTCCGGCGAGGACCGGATCGTCGGGGTCAACTGCTTCGACACCACCGAGGAGAGCCCGCTCACGGCCGACCTCGACACCGCGATCATGGTGGTCGACCCGGCCTCCGAGCAGTCCGTGCTCGCCGCCCTGGAGGCCTGGCGCGCCGAGCGCGACGAGGCCGCCGCCCAGGAGGCGCTGGCCGGGCTCAAGGCCGTCGCCGCCACCGAGGCCAACCTGATGCCGGCCACCCTGGCCTGCGCCCGGGCCGGGGTCACCACCGGCGAGTGGGCCTTCGCCCTGCGCGAGGTCTTCGGCGAGTACCGCGCGCCCACCGGCGTCGGCGGCGCCCCCGTCGCGGTGGCCGCCGAGCCCGGCGGCGAGCTGGAGCAGGTCCGCGCCGCGGTCGCCGCCACCGCCGAGGAGCTGGGTGCCGGCAAGCTGCGCCTGCTGGTCGGCAAGCCCGGCCTGGACGGGCACTCCAACGGCGCCGAGCAGATCGCCGTCCGGGCCCGCGACGCCGGGTTCGAGGTGGTCTACCAGGGCATCCGGCTGACCCCGGAGCAGATCGTCTCCGCCGCCGTCGCGGAGGACGTGCACTGCGTGGGCCTGTCCATCCTCTCCGGCGCGCACGGCGAGCTGGTACCCGACGTCCTGAAGCGGCTGCGCCGCGCCGGGGTGGAGGATGTCCCGGTGATCGTGGGTGGCATCATCCCGGCAGCGGACGGCGAGGCCCTCAGGGCCGCCGGCGTCGCCGCCGTGTTCACCCCGAAGGACTTCGGGATCACGACCATCATCGGCCGGATCGTGGACGAGATCCGGCTGGCCAACAAGCTCCAGCCGTGGACGCCCGCACCGACCGCGGCCACGAACTGACCAGCTGACCAGCTGACCACTGGGAAGGAACCGAAAGACCCTCATGACTGCTGTCAACCGCCTGCGCCCGCGCCGCTCCTGCCTCGCCGTACCGGGCAGCAACCCGCGCTTCCTGGAGAAGGCCCAGGGCCTCCCGGCCGACCAGGTCTTCCTGGACCTGGAGGACGCCTGCGCCCCGCTGGTCAAGGAGAGCGCGCGCCACAACATCGTCGACGCACTCAACAACGGCGACTGGGGCGCCAAGACCCGCGTCGTGCGCGTCAACGACTGGACCACCCACTGGACCTACCGCGACGTGATCACCGTGGTCGAGGGCGCCGGCCCCAACCTCGACTGCATCATGCTGCCCAAGGTCCAGGACGCCGAGCAGGTCAGGGCGCTCGACCTGCTGCTCACCCAGATCGAGAAGACCATGGGCTTCGAGGTCGGCAGGATCGGCATCGAGGCGCAGATCGAGAACGCCAAGGGCCTGATCAACGTCGACGCCATCGCCGAGGCCTCGCCCCGGCTGGAGACCATCATCTTCGGCCCCGCCGACTTCATGGCCTCCATCAACATGAAGTCGCTGGTGGTCGGCGAGCAGCCGCCCGGCTACGACGCCGACGCCTACCACTACATCCTGATGCGCATCCTGATGGCCGCCCGCGCCAACGACCTCCAGGCGATCGACGGCCCGTACCTCCAGATCCGCAACCAGGAGGGCTACCGCGAGGTCGCCCGCCGCTCGGCCGCGCTCGGCTTCGACGGCAAGTGGGTGCTCCACCCGGACCAGGTCGCCGCCGCGAACGAGATCTACTCGCCCTCGCAGGAGGACTACGACCACGCCGAGCTGATCCTCGACGCGTACGACTACTGCACCTCCGAGGCGGGCGGCGCCAAGGGCTCCGCGATGCTCGGCGACGAGATGATCGACGAGGCCAGCCGCAAGATGGCGCTGGTCGTCGCCGGCAAGGGCCGGGCCGCGGGCATGCAGCGCACCACCAAGTTCGAGATCCCGGAGGCGTGACCATGCAGTTCGGACGCACCTACGAGGAGTTCGAGGTCGGCGCGGTCTACAAGCACTGGCCCGGCAAGACGGTCACCGAGTACGACGACCACCTCTTCTGCCTGCTCACCATGAACCACCACCCGCTCCACATGGACACCAACTACGCGGAGAAGACGACCGACTTCGGCCGCAACGTCGTGGTGGGCAACTACGTCTACTCGCTGCTGCTCGGCATGTCCGTCCCGGACGTCTCCGGCAAGGCGATCGCCAACCTGGAGATCGAGTCGCTGCGCCACGTCGCGCCGACCTTCCACGGCGACACCGTCTACGGCGAGACCACCGTGCTCGACAAGTGGCCGTCCAAGTCCAAGGACGACCGCGGCATCGTGTACGTCGAGACCAAGGGGTACAAGCAGGACGGCACGGTCGTCTGCGTCTTCCGCCGCAAGGTGATGGTGCCGACCGCGACGTACACCGAGGAGCGCGGCGGCGAGCAGCCCGGCCGCCCCACCCCCCTCTCCTGACCCTCCCCTCCACCGGGCCCCTCTTATAGGGGCCCCTCTCCAGACCCCGGACGGGAAGGCCGCCGTCATCGGCCGACCCCCACCCGGTCGGGGGCCCTGCTGCCGCAGCCACGCCGGCAGGGCCCCCGAAGAATCCCCCCCCCCGCCACTTTCAGACTTCCGGAGCCGCACGATGGGACGCCTCGCACAGACCGACGGCCTCACCGAGATCCAGCGGGACATCCTCGCCACCGTGCGGGATTTCGTCGACAAGGAGATCATTCCGGTCGCGACCGAGCTGGAGCACAAGGACGAGTACCCGACCGCCATCGTCGAGGGCATGAAGCAGCTCGGCCTGTTCGGCCTCACCATCCCCGAGGAGTACGGCGGCCTCGGCGAGTCGCTGCTCACCTACGCCCTGGTGGTCGAGGAGATCGCCCGCGGCTGGATGTCGGTCTCCGGCATCGTGAACACCCACTTCATCGTGGCGCACATGATCAACGCCCACGGCACCCAGGAGCAGAAGGACCACTTCCTGCCCAGGATGGCGGCCGGCGAGATCCGCGGCGCCTTCTCGATGTCCGAGCCGGGCCTGGGCTCCGACGTCTCGGCCATCTCCACCAAGGGCGTCAAGGACGGCGAGTCCTACGTCCTCAACGGCCAGAAGATGTGGCTCACCAACGGCGGCACCTCCACCCTGGTCGCGGTCCTCTGCAAGACCGACGAGGGCGGCGACACCCCGTACAAGAACATGACCACCTTCCTGATCGAGAAGGAGGCCGGCTTCGGCCCCAACCCCCGGGTTCCCGGCCTGACCGTGCCCGGCAAGATCGAGAAGATGGGCTACAAGGGCGTCGACACCACCGAGCTGGTGCTCCAGGACGTCCGCGTCCCGGCCGACCGCGTCCTCGGCGGTGTGCCCGGCCGCGGCTTCTACCAGATGATGGACGGCGTCGAGGTCGGCCGCGTCAACGTCGCCGCCCGCGGCTGCGGCGTCGCCCGCCGCGCCTTCGAGCTCGGCATCTCCTACGCGCAGCAGCGCTCCACCTTCGGCAAGAAGATCGCCGAGCACCAGGCGATCCAGTTCAAGCTCGCCGAGATGGCCACCAAGGTCGAGGCCGCCCACCAGATGATGGTGATGGCCGCCCGCAAGAAGGACGGCGGCGAGCGCAACGACCTCGAGGCCGGCATGGCCAAGTACCTCGCCTCCGAGTACTGCAAGGAGGTCGTCGAGGACGCCTTCCGCATCCACGGCGGCTACGGCTTCTCCAAGGAGTACGAGATCGAGCGCCTCTACCGCGAGGCCCCGATGCTGCTCATCGGTGAAGGTACTGCGGAGATCCAGAAGATGATCGTCGGGCGCCGGCTCCTGGAGGAGTACCGGATCGCCGACTGATCCCCGGGCCGCCCGCCGACGGAACACCTCGCCGGGCGGCCCCCTCGAACCGCCGGTCGACGGGCGTGCGGGCCCGTCCCGGCGGAGCGCCGTGCCCCGTCACGGGCCCGGGCCTGGTCCGCCCCGGTCCGGCACGGCCCTCCGGAAGCGGCCGCAGGGCGTACAGCTGCAAGGACGCGCCCTGCGGCCGCTTCCGCACACCCGCTTCCGGCCGCTACGGCCGTTTCCCCCGCCGGGTTCCGTCGGCGCACCCGTTGAGACAAGAGTCACCAGCCCTGTCCGGTCCCTTGGGAACCGGACCGGGTCGAGCTACGGTCGTAGGAGTGGACGCGCACACGCGCCGCCACCGGACACATGAACGAGCAGGCGGGTTGCCCACCCACCGTGTGCTCCCGATAGCATCCACCGGGACAGCAAGCCGTCCCTCTATTACCGATCCCGCGGTGGCCCCCGTCCAGCGGCCATGATCCCCCGCGACAAAGGTCTTCGATGCCCATCAGCCCGTCCCCTCACACCTCCGTCACGGACCGCGATGCCCTCGCAGCCCCGACGGCCGGTCGGCGACCCCGCGTGACCATCGCGCGCGGAGCCACCCCCTGGTTCGTCCCCACCCTCGCCACGGCCGCCGTGACCACCGCCCTCACCCGGCGCAGCGGCAAGTGGGCCCTGGCTGCGGTACCCGCCTGCGCGCTCGGCGCCGGCATGCTGTGGTTCTTCCGCGACCCCGAGCGTGAGATCGGCACGGGCAGAGTGATCTCCCCCGCCGACGGCGTGGTGCAGAGCATCGACGCCTGGCCGGACGGCCGCACCCGGGTCGCGATCTTCATGAGCCCGCTGAACGTCCACGTCAACCGCGCGCCCCTGCCGGGCACGGTGACGTCGGTCGAGCACGTCGCGGGCGGCTTCGTCCCCGCGTTCAACAAGGACAGCGACCAGAACGAGCGGGTCGTCTGGCACTTCGACACCGAGCTCGGCGACATCGAGATGGTCCAGATCGCGGGGGCCGTGGCCCGCCGCATCGTGCCGTACGTCGACGCCGGAACCAAGGTCGAGCAGGGCGACCGGATCGGTCTGATCCGGTTCGGCTCCCGGGTCGACACCTACCTGCCGGCCGGCGTCGAGGTCGGCGTCGAGGTCGGCCAGAAGACCACAGCCGGGGTGACGCGCCTTGACCGTGACTGATCCTGAGACAATCGTCGGCCTGGACGACGAGGAGACGGCCCTGCGTCGCCGCCGCTGGGCGCGCGACCGCGAGCTGCGCGCCCCGCGCTCTCCCCAACACCTGTCCACCGCCGACTTCCTGACCCTGGGGAACGCCGTCTGCGGCTTCCTGGCGATCTACTCGATCACCACCGGGGTCCTGGTCCCGCACATCACCAACCCGGACGCGGCGCCGGACCGGCACAGCGCGGCCACGGCGGTCACGCTGCTGCTGATCGGCTCGATGTGCGACCTCTTCGACGGCCTGGTGGCGCGCAAGCTGCGCTCCTCCGCCCTCGGAGCGGAACTGGACAACCTGGCGGACCTGATCAGCTTCGGCATCGCGCCGGCCTACTTCGTCGCGGTCTGGGGCATGGTCTCCCAGGGCTCCAACAGCAAGCTGTCGGCGCTCATCGCCATCACGGTGCTGCTCGCGGTGGTCCTGCGGCTGGCCCGCTTCTCGGCCGTCAAGATGCGGCCGGGGGTGTTCCAGGGCATGCCCTGCCCGATGGGCGCGATGACGGTGATCGCCATCGTGCTGCTCGACCCGCCGTTCCTGCCCGGTCTGCTCGCCATCTTCGGCGCCGCGTACCTGATGGTCAGCCGGATCGAGTACCCCAAGCCGCAGGGGCTGCTGGCCACCGCCACGCTCTGCTGGATCGTGGTCTCCATCGGCTGCCTGGCCGCCTGGGCCACCGGTCTGCCCGGTGGCGACAACCTGATGCACGTCGGCGCGTTCGCCCAGATCACGCTCGCCGCGATGGCGCCGCTGCTGGTCATCCGCCGCAAGGTGGGCCAGAAGGTCGGCGACGTCCGCGCCCGGCGGGCGGAGTCGCGGATCGGCTGACCCCGAAGCCGTCGCACGGCGAAGGGCCCGGAACCTGGTGGTTCCGGGCCCTTTCCCGTGCGTCGTCGCGGTCGGGCGCCGCGGGCTCAGGCGCCGCCGGTGTGCACGCTGAACGCCGAGCGGCGGGCCGCCCGGGCCACGGCCGGGTCCGGGTGCACGCCGGAGACCGCCGTCAGCACCGAGGCCGCCCGCGGGTGGCCGGACTGCCGGGCCCGGGCGAACAGCCGGACCGGGTCACCCGCCGAGGCGCCCTCGACGTGGCCCACCAGCAGCTCGGTCTCGCCGTGGTCGAGCACCGCGGCCGCGGTGTCCACCCAGAGCCAGGCCGCGTCCTCCGCGCCCAGCACGTCCGCCGGGGAGACCCCCTCGTCCGCGCGCTCCGCCAGCCAGAGCAGCGCGTAGGGGCGCAGCACCGGCTCGTCCACGGCGGCGCGCACCGCCTGCTCGGCCGGACCGCCGGCCACCCTCAGCGCCTCGAAGGCCAGCCCGCGCACCAGCGCGTCGTCGCCCTGGGCGGCGTCCAGCAGCTCGCCCACCGCCCGATCCGCGGGCCGGGCCGCGACCCAGGCCCGGAACTCGGCGCGGGCCGGGCCCGGCGAGTAGTCCGCACAGGCGTTCAGCAGCTCGAAGGCGCTCTGCTCGATGTGCCCGGCCGCGGTCTGCGCGACCGTGCAGATCTCCTCCAGCTTCGCCCGCACCGCCCAGTGGCCGAGCGGCGACAGCTCCGCGGCGTCGTTCCTGCGCTCCAGGGCGCCGACGGCCGCCAGGCCGTCCAGCATCCAGTCCAGGACGGCGGCCACGTCGGAGGGCGCGGCCGGGGTGTCGATCTGCGGCGCGCGGCAGGTGCCGCGGACGGCGGAGACCGCCGAGGCCGCGTGCGGCACCGGCGACAGGCCAGGGCCACCGAGGCCCGTACCGACCCGGCGCTCGTCCAGGCCGCGGCGCAGCAGCTCCAGCAGCTCGCTCTCGGCGACCGGGCCGTCCACCAGGTGGAGGAAGGAGAGCAGCTGCGGGGCCTGGTCCACGGCCTGGCCGGCCAGGACGGCGAACACGCCGCGCAGCGCGGCGGGCGGCACCGGGGCGAGCAGGGTCCAGGCGTCGAACAGCGCCGACCAGCCGCGCACCACGGCCTCGTCGTCGTGCTCCCAGGCGTGCAGGCGCCAGCCGGGGCCGGCTCCGCCGTCGCGGGGCTCCACCAGGCCCACCAGCAGCGCCCGTCCCCAGGCCTTGGTGGCCGCGCCGACCGTCATGGCCAGCGCCCGGCCCGCCGCGCGGGCGTCCTCCGGGAGCAGCTCCCCGCGCTTGTCGACCTCGGCCAGCTCGCCGGCCCAGCGGGCGACCCGGACGGCGTCCACCAGCATCCGGCGGGCCAGCGGCGCCAGCTCGGCGGGTGCCGGGAAGCCCTCCGGCACGGGAACCCTGCCGCGCCCGGGAGCCGGAGCGGGCCCTCGTCGCCGGGGTACTCCGTTACGGGGGACACCCGCCCCGCCCGGCCTGCCACCGGCGGGCCGTTGGGCCGTTCCGGGGAGACGGGTCACCGTCGCACCGGTACCGATCGTCGGCGGGAGCGGGGCATCACGGTCGCGCGGGTTCCGAGACGTCACGTCGAGCAGTCTTCCCCTTGCACCGGCCTTCTGTCACATCCGGTTGTCCGTACGACCGGGCGACCGGTGGCGGCACCTCCGCAAGATCGGGCAACAACGGCATACCGCCTGGCCGGAAACGTGTGACCTGGCCATGCCACTCATCACCCCCCGGTTGCCGGGAATGCTCGACCGGTCACCGTGCGTACGGGTGGGGGGTAACGAGTCGGAGCCCATTGTCACCCCCGACGGCGGGGTGGTTTTCGCACGGGGGATCCGCGCCGCCCGGGCCCGGCGGGGGTGTCCAGCCCGGTTCCGGACGGACGGCGGGCGCGGCGGGGGAGCGCACGGCACGAGAAGTCGGCCGGACCGACTTCTCGTGCACGGCGGGCGGAACGGGAGAAAGCGCCATTCGTGGACCGGGGGGAAGCGCGGCGGGAAAACCGTCGTGACCCGGCCGAAAACGCCGCGCGCGCGAGGGGGGGCTCCCGGGCTACAGCAACGGCGTGAGCCAGCGGCGGAGGAGTTCCGTGTAGCGGTCCGGGGCGGTGTTCCAGAGGGTGGCGTGATCGGCGCCGGGGAACGGCTGGAGGCTGACCACGTCGCGGCGGGCCGCGGCCAGCTTCTCGACGGTGCCGAAGGAGGCGACCCGGTCCTCCGGGCTGTGCAGGACGAGGGTGGGCACCCGTAGGTCGGCGCCTTCGGCGAGGCGGGCGAAGTCCGCGAGGTCGACGCCGGTGCGACCCTCGGCGGCGAGGGCGCCCAGCTCGGCGGCGACGCCCCGGAAACCGGCCCGGGCGGCGTCCCGGCGGGCGGAGGCCGGGAGGTCGAGCACCGGCGAGTCGAGGATCAGGCCCCGGACGGCGTGCGACCAGACGGAGCGGGCCGCGGTCTGCAGGACCATGGTCGCGCCGAGGGACCAGCCGTACAGGATCACCTTGCCCGCGCCGCTGTCGAGCGCCAGCCGGACCGCCGACTCGACGTCGCGCCACTCGGTCTCGCCGAAGTGGCTGAGCCCGTCCGGGGAGTCGGGGGCGCCCCGGTCACCGCGGTAGGTGACGGCGAGGGCGGGCAGGCCGAGCCGGTCGAGCACGGGGAGCACCGGGAGGGTCTGCTGGCGGTCGGCCTCGGGGCCGTGCACCAGGATCACCCAGGTGCCGCGCTTGCCGTGGAGCCGCCAGGCGGGCAGCGCGCCGAGCTCGCCGTCGGCGGCGGTGTCGGCGAAGGCCAGGCCGAGCGCCTCGGAGGGGTCGCCGAGGTGGACCCGGGGGGTGAAGCGGACTTCGGTGCCGGGGGCGAGGGTGCCCCGGTCGGCGCGGACCAGCCGACGGGTGACGCCCCGTTCGTCGCCGTGCAGGACCTCCTCGACCACCGCGTGCCCGCCGTCCGCCCACTCGACCGCCCAGCGGCCGGGGCGCAGGCTCGCGGGGCCGCGGGTGAAGGTGACCCGGCCGGGGGCGAGGCCGCGGACCACCACCGGCGCCGACTCCTGGACGGCGGGCGCCGGACGGACCATCCGCTCGGAGGCCCGACGGCCGATCACCAGCACGGCGGCCCCGGCCGCGGTGGCTCCGACCGCGGCGGCCGCCACGACGGCGGCGGTTCCCCAACGCATATCGCTCCCCGCTCTGTTGCTCTCGGACCGGACGGTGTTCGAGCACCAGTTCACCGGCACCCCGCCCGGGCGGCCACCCGGATGGGCCGTCCGGGTCGCCCGGGCGGCGGTCGGGCGGACCCGAGGAGGGGACGGTCGGGAGGGCGACCGCCCGGGCCGGTGCCGCTGTCGGCGCCTGCCGGTGCCGGGCGATCCCACGGGGTGTCAGCGGGCCGGCGTGTGACCAACCCCTCCGTGACCTCGGTTGACTCCCGGTTCGGCCCCGTGATGGGATCCTGGGGCCAAACGGAGGCATGGAGAGGAAGCCGGTGGAAGTCCGGCGCGGTCCCGCCACTGTCACCGGGGAGCACGCTCGGAACATCGCCACGGCGGGCCGTCGACGGCCGCTGGAAGGCTCCGGGAGTGCGTTCGACCCGGAAGCCAGGAGACTCTCGCCCCCGTCACGTCGATCCAGGGCGCGGACCCTGAGTGAGGACACGCACGCGATGCAGGCTGCCCCGCCCGGCCGGACTCCGAGCTGCCTTCCGCCGTGCGGCCGATGACCCCGCCCACCGCCTCCGCCGCTCCGCGCCCGCTGACCCGCGCCGCCGCGTTCGCGCTCGGCGCCGCCGCGGGCTACGCCGCCGACACCCGCTTCGCCGACCCCCGCCGGGGCCACCCGGTGGCCGTCTTCGGCAGCGCCGCGACCCGGCTGGAGCGCCGGCTGTGGCGCGACGGCCGCGCCGCCGGCGCCGGCTACACGGCGCTGTGCGTGGGCGCGGTCGCGGCGGGCGCGCTCGCCCTGGACCGTACGGTGGGCCGGCGCCCGCTGGGCCGGGCCGCGCTGGCGGCGGCCGCGACCTGGACCGTGCTCGGCGGCACCTCGCTGACCCGGGAGGCGCGCACCATCGGCCGCTCGCTCGCCGCGGGCGACCTCGCGGCCGCCCGGGAGCGGCTGCCGCACCTGTGCGGGCGGGACCCGAGCGCGCTGGACGGGCAGCAGATCGCCCGGGCCGTGGTCGAGTCGGTGGCCGAGAACACCGCCGACGCCGTGGTGAACGCGCTGGCCTGGGGCACCCTGGCCGGCACCCCCGGACTGCTGGCCTTCCGCGCCGTGAACACCCTGGACGCCATGGTGGGCCACCGCTCGCCGCGCTACGCCCGGTTCGGCTGGGCCTCGGCCCGGCTGGACGACCTGGCGGGCTGGCCCGGCGCCCGGCTCACGGCGCTGCTGACGGTGGCCGCCGCGCCCGAACCCCGGACCGCCTGGCGGGTCTGGCGGCGCGACGGCTCCGCTCACCCGAGCCCGAACGCGGGCCAGGCCGAGGCGGCGTTCGCCGGCGCGGTGGGCGTGCGGCTGGGCGGGACGCTGCGGTACGGCATGGGAGGCCCCCCGGGCGAAGCCTGGGGGAGGGTGGAGGACCGGCCGGTGCTGGGCGCGGAGCTGCGCCCGGTCACGGTGGACGACATCGAACGGGCCTGCGCGCTCTCCCGGCGGGTGGGCGCACTGGCGCTGGGTACGACGGTCGCGGGGCACGTCCTGCTGCGGACGCTGCTGAGCAGGAGGGGGCGGGCATGACGAACGCGCTGCTGGTCGCGGGGACGACCTCGGACGCGGGCAAGAGCGTGGTGACGGCCGGGATCTGCCGTTGGCTCGCCCGCCAGGGCGTGCGGGTCGCGCCGTTCAAGGCGCAGAACATGTCGCTCAACTCCTTCGTCACCGCCGACGGCGCCGAGATCGGCCGCGCCCAGGCGATGCAGGCGCAGGCCGCCCGGGTGGAGCCGGAGGCGGCGATGAACCCGGTGCTGCTCAAGCCCGGCGCGGACGGCCGCAGCCAGGTGGTGCTGCTCGGCCGGCCGGTGGCCGAGGTGGGCGCGCTGGACTACCGCGAGCGCAAGCCCGTCCTGCTGGAGCGCGCCCTGGAGTGCCTGGCCGACCTGCGCCGCCGCTACGACGTGGTGGTCTGCGAGGGCGCGGGCTCGCCGGCCGAGATCAACCTGCGCGACCGCGACATCGCCAACATGGGCCTGGCCACGGCCGCCGCCCTGCCGGTGGTGGTGGTCGGGGACATCGACCGCGGCGGGGTCTTCGCCGCGATGTACGGGACGCTGGCGCTGCTGTCGGCGGAGGACCAGCGGCACGTGGCGGGCTGGTTCGTCAACAAGTTCCGCGGCGACTCCCGGCTGCTGGCGCCCGGGCTGGAGATGCTGCACGAGCTGACCGGACGTCCGGTGCTGGGCACCCTGCCGATGCTGCCCGGGCTCTGGCTGGACGCCGAGGACTCGCTGGACCTGTCCACGGTGGTCGACCGGACGGACGGGCCCGGACCGCTCGGCGCGGACGTGCTGCGGGTGGCCGTGGTGCGCTTCCCCCGGCTGTCCAACTTCACCGACCTGGACGCGCTCGCGCAGGAGCCGGGCGTACTGGTCCGCTGGGCGACCAGGCCGGAGGAGCTGGCCGACGCCGACCTGGTGGTGCTGCCCGGCACCCGGGCCACCGTCGCGGACCTCGCCTGGCTGCGCGAGCGCGGCCTGGAACCGGCCCTGAAGGCACGGGCGGCGGCCGGACTGCCGGTCCTCGGGGTCTGCGGCGGCTACCAGATGCTGGCGCACTCCATCGTGGACGAGGTCGAGTCGAAGGCGGGCGCCGTCGACGGGCTCGGCCTGCTGCCGACCCGGGTGCGGTTCGGCGCCGAGAAGGTGCTGGCGCGGCCGGTCGGCGAGGCGTACGGGCAGCGGGTCGAGGGCTACGAGATCCACCACGGGGTGGTGGCGGTCGAGGGCGGCACCCCGTTCCTGGACGGCTGCCGGGTGGGCGCGGTCTGGGGCACGACCTGGCACGGCGCGCTGGAGAACGACGGGTTCCGCCGTGAACTCCTGCGCGAGGTCGCCGAGTCGTCCGGCCGGGCGTTCGTCCCGGCGCCGGACACCTCCTTCGCCGCGGCGCGCGAGGCCCGGCTGGACCGGCTGGGCGACCTGATCGAGGAACACGCGGACACCGACGCGCTGTGGAAGCTGATCGAGGGCGGGGTGCCGGCGGCCGGATCGCTGCCGTTCCTGCCGCCCGGGGCCCCTGGGAGTGACGCATGACCGACGTCCGCTATCCGTTCACCGCGATCGTCGGCATGGCCGACCTGCGGCTCGGGCTACTGCTGAACGCGGTCTCCCCGGCCGTGGGCGGCGTGCTGGTGCGCGGCGAGAAGGGCACCGCGAAGTCGACCATGGTGCGCGCGCTGGCCGGCCTGCTGCCGTCCATCGCCACCGTGGACGGCTGCCGCTTCGCCTGCGACCCGGGCGCGCCCGACCCGCAGTGCCCGGACGGGCCGCACGCCCCCCCGTCCTCCACCGAACGACCGTCCCAGCTGGTCGAGTTGCCGGTCGGCGTGGCCGAGGACCGGATCGTCGGCTCGCTCGACCTGGAGCGGGCGCTGGCCGAGGGCGTCAAGGCCTACGAGCCCGGACTGCTCGCCAGGGCCCACCGCGGCGTGCTCTACATCGACGAGGTGAACCTGCTCCAGGACCACGTGGTGGACCTGCTGCTGGACGCCGCCGCGATGGGCCGCTCCTACGTCGAGCGCGAGGGCGTGTCGGTGCGGCACGCGGCGCGCTTCCTGCTGGTCGGCACCATGAACCCGGAGGAGGGCGAGCTGCGGCCGCAGCTGCTCGACCGGTTCGGCCTGACCGTCGAGATCGCCGCCACCCGGGACCCGGCCGAGCGCGCCGAGGTGGTCCGCCGACGGCTCGCGTACGACACCGACCCGGCCGGCTTCGCCGCGCGGTTCGCCGAGGACGAGCGGGCGCTCGCCGAACGCATCACCGCGGCGCGGGAGTTGCTGCCCGAGGTCGAACTGACCGATGTGGCGCTGCGCCAGATCACCGCCGTCTGCGCCGCGTTCGAGGTGGACGGGCTGCGCGCGGACATCGTGATGGCCCGCACCGCCGTCGCGCTGGCCGCCTGGGACGGGCGCACCGAGGTGCTGGAGGAGGACGTCCGCACGGCCGCCCGGCTGGCGCTGCCGCACCGGCGCCGCCGCAACCCCTTCGACGCGCCCGGCCTGGACGAGGAGCAGCTGGACCGGACGCTGGAGGAGCACGCGCAGCAGCAGGACGACCCGGAGCCCGAGGGCGACGGGCCCGGGCCGGACGGGGACGGCCCCGACGGCGGGCCGGAGGACGGCGGTCCGGACGGGGACGGCCCCGACGGCGGGGGCGCCCCCGAGCCGTCCGGCCCCGAGGGCGGTCTCGACGGACGCGAGGGCCCGGACGGCCCGGAGGCCGCCGAGGAGCCCGCGCAGCCGCCCGTGCCGGCCCAACCGCCCTCCCCCGCGCGGGAGTCGGCGCCGGTCGCGGCCGGGGACCCGTACCGGACCCAGCTGTTCACCGTCAAGGGCACCGGGCACGGCGCCCAGGGCCGCCGCTCCCCCGCCGAGACCACCGGCGGGCACACCATCCGCGCCCGCCGCCCGCAGGGCGCGCTCGGCCGGCTGCACCTGACCGCCACCCTCCAGGCCGCCGCGCCCCACCAGGCGGCGCGCGGGCGCACCGGCCGGGCCCTGGTCCTGAAGAAGGACGACTTCCGCGAACAGGTGCGCCAGGGACGGGAGTCCAACCTGGTGCTGTTCGTGGTGGACGCCTCCGGCTCGATGGCCGCCCGGCAGCGGATGACCGCCGTCAAGGGCGCGGTGCTGTCGCTGCTGATGGACGCCTACCAGCGCCGCGACAAGATCGGCATGATCACCTTCCGGGGCACCGGCGCCGAGCTGGCGCTGCCGCCCACCTCCTCGGTGGAGGTCGGCGCGGCCCGGCTGGAGTCGCTGCCCACCGGCGGGCGGACCCCGCTGGCCGCCGGCCTGCTGCGCGCGCACGAGGTGCTGCGGGTGGAGCGGCTGCGCGACCCGAGCCGGCGCCCGCTGCTGGTCGTGGTGACCGACGGCCGGGCCACCGGCGGGCAGGACGCGCTCGCCCGGTCGCGCCGCGCGGCCGCGTTGTTCGCGGCGCAGGGCACCGCGAGCGTGGTGCTGGACTGCGAATCCGGCCCGGTCCGCCTGGGCCTGGCCCGTACGCTGGCCGGACTGCTCGGCGGCACCGCCGTCAGCCTGGACGAGCTGCGCGCCGAGGGCGTGGCCTCGCTCGTCCGCGAGAACCGCACCGGGAACCGTGGTGCCACTTCGACTGCTTCGATGCGAAAGGCGGCCTGAGCCGACATGCCCAAGGGTGTCCCCGAGAGCGTCCCCGAAGACGGCCTGACGACCCGCCAGCGCCGTACGCTGCCGATCACCGCCGTGCACACCGGCCCCGGCAAGGGCAAGTCCACGGCCGCCTTCGGCATGGCGCTGCGGGCCTGGAACCAGGGCTGGTCGGTCGGGGTGTTCCAGTTCGTGAAGTCCGCCAAGTGGAAGGTCGGCGAGGAGAACGCGCTGCGCGTGCTCGGCGCCTCCGGCGAGGGCGGCACCGTCGACTGGCACAAGATGGGCTCCGGCTGGTCCTGGATCCAGCGCTCCGCCGAGCAGGAGATGTCCAGCGAGGAGGCGGCCAAGGAGGGCTGGGAGCAGGTCAAGCGGGACCTCGCGGCCGAGACCTACCGCTTCTACGTGCTGGACGAGTTCACCTACCCGATGCACTGGGGGTGGATCGACCCGGAGGAGGTGGTGGCCGTGCTCGCGGACCGCCCGGGCAGCCAGCACGTCGTCATCACCGGCCGGTACGCCCCCGAGGCGCTGACCGGCTTCGCCGACCTGGTCACCGAGATGACCAAGGTCAAGCACCCCATGGACGCCGGCCGCAAGGGCCAGCGCGGCATCGAGTGGTAGACCGTTGAGCAGCATCCCCCGCCTCGTCGTCGCCGCACCCTCCTCGGGCGCCGGCAAGACCACCGTCGCCACCGGCCTGATCGCGGCGCTCGCCGCGCGCGGGCTGGCGGTGTCGCCGCACAAGGTCGGCCCCGACTACATCGACCCGGGCTACCACGCGCTCGCCGCCGGGCGCCCGGGCCGCAACCTGGACGCCTTCCTGTGCGGGCCCGAGCGGATCGCGCCGCTGTTCCTGCACGGCGCGGCCGGGGCGGACGTCGCGGTGGTCGAGGGGGTCATGGGCCTGTTCGACGGCGCCTCCGGGCGCGGGGAGCTGGCGTCCACGGCACACGTCGCCAAGCTGCTGCGGGCGCCGGTGGTGCTGGTGGTGGACGGCTCCTCGCAGTCCCGCTCGGTGGCCGCGCTGGTGCACGGCTTCGCCTCCTGGGACCCGCAGGTGCGGCTCGCCGGGGTGATCCTCAACCGGGTCGCCTCCGACCGGCACGAGCAACTGCTGCGCGAGGCCCTGGAGGAGGGCTCCGGCGTCCCGGTGCTGGGCGCGCTGCGCCGCTCCGCGGCGGTCGCCACACCGTCGCGCCACCTCGGGCTGATCCCGGCGGTGGAGCGCTCGGCGGAGGCCCTCAAGGCGGTCGCCGACATGGGCGAACTGGTGGCCTCCTCGGTCGACCTGGACGCCGTGCTGGAACTCGCCCGGAGCGCACCGGAGTTGGACGCCGAGCCGTGGGACCCGTCGGCCGAGGCCACCCCGGTGGCCGGCCGGCCGCGGATCGCGGTGGCGGGCGGCCCGGCCTTCTCCTTCTCGTACGCCGAGAACGCCGAACTGCTCGGCGCGGCGCGCGCGGAGGTGGTCCCGTTCGACCCGCTGCACGCCTCGGCACTGCCCCAGGGGACGGCCGGCCTGGTCATCGGCGGCGGCTTCCCCGAGCTGTACGTGCGCGAGCTGAGCGGCAACGCCGCGCTGCGCGCCGCCATCGCCGGGTTCGCCGCCGCGGGCGGGCCGATCGCCGCCGAGTGCGCCGGACTGCTCTACCTGGGGCGGGAGTTGGACGGCCTGCCAATGTGCGGCGTGCTGCCCGCCGACGCCCGGATGACCGAACGGCTCACCCTCGGCTACCGGGAGGCGGTCGCCCTGCACGACTCCCCGCTGGCCCCGGCCGGCACCAGGCTGCGCGGCCACGAGTTCCACCGCACGGTCTGCGAGCCCGGCGCGGGCGAACTCCCCGCCTGGGGCTGGCGCCTGCCGACCGGCCCCCGCACGGAGGGCTTCGCGGCCGGTAACGTGCACGCCTCGTACCTGCACCTGCACTGGGCGGGCGCACCGGCGCTGGCGTCCTCCTTCGCGGCCGCGGCGGCGGACTTCGCGGCGGCGGACTTCGCGGCTGGGATCCTCGCGGCGGGGCCGGGCGGGGCCGCGTAGTTCGGCGGCCGGGGCTCCGGGGTCGGGTGCGCTGCGCGCCGGCGGTGGCCGCGGAGCGGGAGGCCGCGCGCGGCGACCGGGTGGCCGGGATGGCCGCCGCACAGGCGGAGTCGGTGCACCGGGGCGTCACGTTCCACCTGGTGAGCTCGCGGGCGTCCGCGGCGGACCGCGCCCGGGCGGTGGCCGCGCGGGTGACAGCCGCGCGGGTGACGGCCGCGCGGGTGACGGCCGCGCGGGTGACGGCCGGGACGGGGGCTGCGGGCTACCCCCGGTCGAGCAGCGCAGCCAGGTAGCGCGCCACCTCGTCGCGCAGTTCCTCCGGCGCCGGGACGTTCCAGTGCCCGCTGCCCGCCGTCGCGTTGAACAGCACCCCGTCGCACCAGCGGATCAGACGGCGGGCGTCCGCCGTCGGTTCGGCCGAACCGCACCGCGCGAGCAGCGCCGCGGCGATGTCGGCGAAGCGCCCGCCCAAGCGGTCGTAGACCGCCCGCAGTTCGGGCCGCCGGGTGGCCTCCAGGGCGAGTTCCAGCCGCGCCACCGTGAGCCGGCGGCTGCTGGTGAGCGCCCGGTGCAGCAGATCGGCGCCGACCCGGACCAGGAGGTCCCGCGCGGCGGCGGGGGTGGGGGCCGCCGCCGGGGGCTCCGCGGCGAGGCCCGGGTGGTCCTCGGTCTCCCGCTCGGCGATCCGGGTCAGCGCGAGTTCGAGCAGCGCGGCCCTGGTCCGGGCGAGGTTGGAGGTCGAGCCGGCGGGCAGGCCCGCCTCCTCGTCCACCGCGCGGTGGGTCAGCCCGCGCAGGCCGCGCTCGGCGATCAGGGCGATGGCGGCGTCGGCGATCAGGATCGGGCGCGGGGGTGTCATGGGTCCGATCATGGCTCTTCTCCTCGGGCGAGCCAATTCACTACAGCAGCAGTGTCCGCACACTACATCTGTAGTACGGTGCTGGCATACGGACACTACGGATGTAGTGCGAGGAGAGGAGCCCACCCATGGGCAGCCCGCGGGACAGGCAGCAGACGATCGTCATCGGCGGGGGCATCGGCGGGCTCGCCGCCGCCCTCGCCCTCCACCGGCAGGGCTTCCCGGTGCGCGTCCACGAGCGCGCCGACTCCCTCGAACCCGTCGGCGCCGGGCTCGCCCTGGCCCCCAACGCCCTGCGCTCCCTCGACCGGCTCGGCGTCGGCGGGCGCCTGCGCGCCCTGGCCACCCCGCACCCCGCCATCGGCCTGCGCCACCCCTCCGGCCGCTGGCTCGCCCGTACCAGCACCTCGGCGTTCGAGGCCTGCTTCGGCGACACCATCGCCGCCGTGGCCCGCGCCGACGTCGTCACCGCCCTGGTCGACGCGCTCCCGGCGGGCACCGTCCGCACCGGATCACCCGCCACCCTCGTCGCCCCGGGCGACGCCACCGGGCCCGCCGTCGTCCGCACCGCCGACGGGGAGGAGAGCGCCGACCTGGTGGTCGCCGCCGACGGCATCCGATCCGCGGCCCGCGGCCTGCTCTTCCCCGGGCATCCCGGCCCCCGCTACAGCGGCTTCACCACCTGGCGCACCATCGTCACCCCCGACCGCCACCCGGCGGCCGTCGGCGAGGTGTGGGGCCGCGGGCGGCTCGCCGGGATCGTCCCGCTCGCCGACGGCCGGGTCTACCTCTACGGCGCCGCTCTCGCCCCGGCCGGCGAGCGCGCCGCCGACGGCAACGAACGGGCCGAACTGCTGCGCCGGTACGGCGACTGGTGCGCCCCCGTACCGCAACTGCTCGCCCTGGCCGAGCCCGAGCGCGTCCTGCGCCACGACGTCTGGGACCTCGCCGACCCGCTGCCCGCCCACCACCGCGGCCGGGTCGCCCTGCTCGGCGACGCCGCCCACGCGATGTGCCCCTTCCTGGGCCAGGGCGCCTGCCAGGCCATCGAGGACGCCCTCGTCCTCGCCTCCGTGCTCACCCCCGGTGCCGACCCGGCCGCCGCCCTGCCCGACTACACCGCCGCCCGGCTCCCGCGCACCACGGCCGTCGTCGCCGGCTCCCGCCGCATCGGCGACCTCGTCGCCCTCCGCTCCCCCGCCGCCACGGCCCTGCGCACCACCGCCCTCACCCTCGCCGGCCTTCTCCCCGCCCGCGCCCTGCTGAGCCGCTCCGCCCCGACGTACGACTGGCAGCCACCGGCCCTGCGCGGAGCACGGTGAGCGGAGCACCCCACCGCCCGCCGAGCGGCGGTGGCACGGCGGATCAGGGCCGAGGCCGGGCACGGGTCACCCGTCGGTGTCCTTCCGGTGCCGGGGCGAGGCGTAGACGGGATGGACGGCGGGCGTTGCCGGGCGCTTCGGCGCACAGGTCGCTCCAGCCCTTGGCAGCCTCGCTCGTACCGAACCGAAGGCGCCACTCGCCGCCGACGGGTGGCGGAGGGTCGTCGTCGCCGCGCTCGGGGCTCACGGCTCGACCACCTCGCCGTGATCGTCACCGGGGAGGGGTGCGGTGAGCTCGGCCGTCAGGTCCGGGTCCGCGAGGACTCTGGCGGTGGCCCGCCACTCGGCTATCACCCGGTGCAGACCGGCGTGCACGTCCAGCTCGACGACGTCACGCGTCGCGTCGACGAGGTCGACGACGAACTCGCGGACCTCCTCGGCCGACAGGTGCCTGGTCCAGGGGAAGACGGCGGGAAGGGCCAGCAGCACGGCCCGCGCGCCCTCGTCGCTGCTGATCAGCGCGGCGAACAGACGCGCGGTGACGTCCGCCGTCTCCTCGCGCTGACGGTCGTGGCGCTCGGTGGTGAGGTACAGGTCCTCACCGTCCCGCCGCGTGACGTGCACGCGCCTGGCCCGCTCCACGGTGTCCGCGACACGCTTGGAGTTCTTCGACAGCTCGGAGAACGACACGGTGAGAGTCGACGTGGCTCGACGATAGTTCGGAACGTGTTCCGATGTCAGGCCGATCGTCGGCCGTCGGCGCCCCGGGCCCCGGGTGTTCCGCTCTCCCCGCGACCCGCGACGGGCCGCGCCGCCCGTCAGCGCAGCCGCAGGCGGAGGGCGTCCCCGGTGTCGAGGCCGAGTCCGGCGGCCCAGGCCAGGGCGTCGGCCATCGGGGCCGAGCGGTCCGCGAGGCGCACGGCGGCGAGGCCGGCCGGGATCCGGCCGGCCGCCGAGAGCCGCGCCCACTGGCGGCCGTCGAGCGCGAGGTAGCGCAGCTCGGGGAGGTCCGCCAGGACGGTCAGGTCCCGGACGGCGGCGCCGGAGAGGTCCAGGGCGCGCAGGTTCGGCACCGTCCGCAGCGCCGCGAGGTCGAGCGGCACCGCGCCGCCCTCCGCGGGTGTCGCCACCTCCAGTGCCCGCAGCTCGCGGTGGCCCGTCAGCGGGGTCAGGTCGCCGCCCGCCAAGGTGACCCGCAGGGACTCCACGGGCAGTTCGCGCAGCGGCGTCAGGTCCGCCGTGACGGAGCGGTTGAGGTGCAGCCGCCGCAGCAGGGGCGCGGCGGCGAGGGGCGAGAGGTCGACCGGCCCGGCCGCGTCGTTGACGTGCAGCGCCTGGAGGTGCGGCGGGACGGGGTCCGGCACCGCGCCGATGACCTCCCGCCGGACGGACGCCCGGTCGGTGCCGGACGCCTCCTCCTCCCAGAAGACCCCGCCGGTCAGCCCGATCCAGTCCTCGTCGACCTCGTACGCGCCCGCCGCCAGCTGGTCCGCGTACCGGCGGAAGAGGGCCGTGACGGACTCGGCGACGTACTGCGGCCCCTCGTCGTGGTCGCGGCCGATCCGGATCACCTGGCCGGGCCGGCCGTCGCGGGCCGGGGCGAGGTCGACGGCGAGGTAGTTGCCGTCCCCGCCGGTGGCGAACGGCAGCCAGGCCGGGTGGGCGCCGCAGCGGCGCACCGTCTCCGGCGGGTCGGCGTCGAGGGCCACCGCGTTCCAGCCCAGGCTCCAGCCGAACCAGGCGGGAGCGCTCACGCGCTCGTGGACGGCGGCCATTCCGGCCAGCGACAACCATCCGTAGCCGCCGACGAGGTGGCCGTGCCGGCCGTCGACCTGGTCGCCGTCGGCGATCCGGTAGAGGGCCCGCAGGTCGGCGGGCAGGGCGTGGCCGAGGCGGCGTTCGACGGCCTCGATCCCGGCGTCGGAGGCGGCCGGCGGCAGCCGGTCCGGACGGCCGAGGACCGCGGCGCGGCGCTCCAGGTACGTGCGGAAGTGCGCGACGGCGAGGTCCGGGTCGCCGGCCGGGGCGGCGGTGCCGGGCTTCTGGTCGGCGCCGGGCGCCGGCAGCCGGTAGTCGTCGTCCAGGACGGCGATGAAGCCGTCGCCCGACGAGCGCAGGCTGTCGACGGAGTCGTCGAACGCGGTCAGTTCGTGCTCCCCGGACGGGCGGCAGCGCAGCTCCAGCGTCATCCGCTGCCAGCCGCGGGCCCGCCGGACACCTTCGGACAGCTGGTACAGCTCCCCGAAGGGCGCCTCCACCGGTGCGCCGCGGCCGACCGCGCCGGGCACGACGTGGGCGCCGGAGTACGAGAGCCCGCCCGGACCCGCCGAGACGGCGAGCACGGCCTCCGTCCAGCCCTCGGGCGCCGCGGCGGCGATGCCCTCGGCGATCCGCCGCGCCACGCCGGCCATCGGCTCCCCGACCTGCCCGGTGCCCTCGATCACTGCCCGCCCCCTCGTGCTCCGTGGTGCGGGACAGCATGGCAGGGGCCACCGACAGCCGCCCGGGGCGGGGTGCCGCTCCCCGCCCCGGACGCGCCCGGCACCGGGTTCGACCGGGTTCAGAGGAGCGGCTCGGTGTCCCCGTGCGCGATGAGGAGCTTGCGCAGCAGGGCGTCCAGCCGGGTGCGCTCCTCCGTGTCGAGGGCCGAGAGGATGCGCTCCTCGTTCCGGACGTGACCGGCCAGGGCGCCGTCGATCAGGTCCTTGCCGGCCGGGGTGAGGCGGACCAGGACGGCGCGGCGGTCGGTCGGGCAGGGGTTGCGCTCGACCAGGCCCTTGGCGGACAGCCGGTCGACCCGGTTGGTGATGGCGCCGGAGGTGACCATCGCGGACTTGAGCAGCGCGCGGGCGTTGAGCTCGTACGGCTCGCCGGAGCGGCGCAGGGTGGCCAGCACGTCGAACTCGGAGGAGTCCAGGCCGCATTCGGTGAAGTACTCGCGCAGGGCGTTGTCGACCCGGGCGTTGAGCCGTCGCAGCCGCCCGATCAGGGCCATCGGCCCGGCGTCCAGGTCGGGGCGGGCCCGGGCCCACTGCTCGACGATGTCGTCCACGGTGTCGCGCTGCTGCTGCATGTCCGTCGCCCTCCCGGAGCCGTCTGTCCGAAGTCGTCCGCCTGCCCTACGCAGATATCTTAACATTCACATACTTGACGTTCGCCGATCCTGGGCGTAGAAATATCTCAACGTTCAGATAATCAACGTTCAGGGGGACGTCATGGACCGCAAGCGCGCAGCGATCGCCGCCACCGCCGCTCTCGCCCCGGCCGCGTGGGGCACCACCTACCTGGTCACCACCCAGTTGCTGCCCGAGGGCCGCCCGCTGCTGCTCGCCGCGCTCCGCGCGCTCCCCGCCGGACTGCTCCTGCTGCTGATCGGCCGCCGACTTCCCAAGGGGCGCTGGTGGGGGCGCGCGGCCGTGCTCGGGATGCTCAACATCGGGCTGTTCTTCCCGCTGATGTTCGTCGGCGCCTACCGCCTGCCCGGCGGCGTCGCCGCCACCATCGGGGCGATCCAGCCGCTGCTGGTCACCGGCTTCTCGATCGGCGTGCTGCGGGTGCGGCCCGGCCGGCGGGCGGTGGTCGCCGGACTGGTCGGGGTCGGCGGAGTGGCCCTGCTGGTGCTCAAGAGCGGTGCCCGGCTGAACGGCGTCGGGATCGCCGCGATGGTCGCCGGAGTCGCGCTGATGGCCATGGGCACCGTCCTCACCCGCCGCTGGGGCCGCCCCGAGGGCGCCACCCTGCTCGACCTCACCGCCTGGCAGCTCCTGGCCGGCTCGGTCTTCCTCGTCCCGCTCGCCGCCGTCGTCGAGGGCGCGCCGCCCGCCCTGAGCGCCGCCAACCTGGCCGGCTTCGGCTACCTCGGCCTGGTCGGCACCGCGCTCGGCTACTTCCTCTGGTTCCGCGGCATCGAGCACCTCGGCGCCGGCCCGGCCTCGTTCCTGGGCCTGATCAACCCGGTCGTCGCCACCCTCGGCGGCCTCGTCGTCCTCGGCCAGACCCTGACCCCCTGGCAGGTGCTCGGCCTCCTCCTCGCCCTCGCCGCCATGCTCGCCGGCCAGGCCCCCGCCCGCCGCGCCGCGGCCCCGAGCCCGGCCCCCGCTCCGGCGCCGGTGCCCGCCGCGGCGCCGGTCCTCCCCGCCCCCCAGCGCGAACCGGCCGTCACCCGCTGACCGGCACCGTCCCGAACGCCCGCGCCCCCGCCGAAGTCCACGGCGGGGGCGCGGGCGTGTTGCCGACGGCCGACAGGGGCGCGCGGACGGGCCGCGGGCGGCGGGTCAGCCGGTGGCGCGGACGTAGATGTCGGCGGCGCCGGGGAGGCCGCCGGGGATGGTGGCCACGTAGATCCGGCGGGCGGTGGGGGCGTGGCCGGGGAGGCCGGTGGGGCTCGGCGAGGGGGTCCAGGTCGGGGTGGGGGCCACGGCGGGAGCCGGGTCCTCGGAGGTCGGCTCCTCCGGTGCCGGAGCCGGGGCGACGGCGGGGGCCGGCTCGGCGGCCGGGGCCTCGGGGTCGGCGGCAGCCGGGTCGGCGACGGTCGGATCGGCGACGGATGCCTCGGAGTCGGCGGCGAGCCCCCCGGAGTCGGCGGGGGGCTCACCGGACTCCGCGGCGGGGCCGGACGGGCCGCCGGGGTCGGCGGGAGCGGCCGTCGGCGCCGGGCTCTCGGCGGCGGTCCCGGACGGAGCGGGGGAGGGGCCGACGGCCGGCGGCAGCGGGGACTCGGGGAGCTCCGGGGCCTCGGCCGGCTCGTCGCCGCCGAGGGCCGCGAGCAGGTCGGCCGGCAGCCGGGCGGCCGGGCCGGGCGAGGGCAGGTCGTAGGCGCTGAGGAAGTCGCCGAGGCCCGGGGCCCTGCCGCCGCCGAGGCGGTAGTGCAGGTAGGCGACCGGGGCGCCGTCGGAGGTGTGGGTGTAGACGGCGCCGACGGGGACGTAGAAGCGGCCGAGGCCGGGGTGCTGGGAGGGGTGGAGGCCGGCCAGGCGTTCGGCGCGGTCGCGGTCGGTCTCGCGGCCGACGCGGCCGACGGTCAGCGTGTTGACGCCGCGCACCACCAGGGCGGCGGCGACGGACACGCAGAGCACCAGTCCGACGGCGACGGTGCGCCGCAGGACCGGGCGGCCGTGCAGGGCCGGCCAGGAGTCGGTCACCATGCGCTCGGGTGGGATGCCGTCCACGGTTGTCTCGCTCCCCCGTTCGATCAGAACGCTCGATCAGGACGTCTGATCAGGACATTCGTTCCGGACGCCTGATCAGGACGTCACACTCTGCTCGACGTGGGACCGTAGCCGAGAGTTCCTCAGCCCAGGTAGGCGGGGGCGACCGCGGCCCCGGTGACCTGCCGCGCGCTGCCCGAACCGTCCGCCGGGACGGTCCACAGATCGGCACCGTAGTCGCCGGGCAGCGCGTAGACCAGGGTGCCGTCGTCGGACCAGAGCGCCTGGTCGTCGATGTTGCGCTGCTCGGCGGTGGCGGTCTCGGTCATGGTGGCGAGGTCGAGCACGTACAGCCGCCACGGGGAGTCGGCGGGCAGGCCGGGGACACGCTTCTTGTACGCCACGCGGGTGCCGTCCGGGGAGAGCGAGGGGCACTCGACGTTGTCGTGCAGGGTGGTCAGGGTGCGGGCGGCGAGGTCGCCGCGGACGAGGTGGGTCCGCCCGGCGCTGGCCAGGGTGGCGTAGAAGGTGGTGTCGTCGGCGAAGGTGACGCCCCAGATGTTGACGTCGTGCGCCTGGTACGGGTGACCGTCCAGGACGACGGCGAAGTCCTCCAGGTTCTCCTGCAGGTTCCAGTCCCGGACGTCCACGATCGAGGTGCGGGTGGAGAAGTCGCTGCCCGCGTAGGAGTCGCCGCTGACGAAGACCGTCCAGGCGGCGAGGTGCCCGGACGGGGAGACCCGGGAGCGGGTGGGGATGCCGGCCGCCGGGAACGAGCGGAGCTCACGCAGGCGGTCGTCCAGCACCACGGCGCGGTAGGTGTCCTCCAGCGCGCCATGCTGGGCCTGGAGGCAGACGCCGGTGCCGGCGGCGGCGTGGAAGCGCAGGCACTGGACGCCGGAGGCGGTGCGCGGGCCGTCCGGGTGGTCGGCGGCGACAGAGGTGACCTCGTCCCGGTGCGGGCCCCAGGCCATGTTGCGGAACAGCAGCCGTCGTCCGCCGTCGTGCGCCTGGAGGGACACCTGACCGGACTCGACGGACGGCCCGCCGGGCTGGGCCCGGTCCCGGCGGGCGGTGCGGTCGGCGGCGTACAGGACGGCCCCGGTGCCGACCGCGCCGAGCAGCACGACGGCCACCAGCAGGATGATCACCCTGGTCCGGTTCCGCAGGTTCATCGGGTCTCCTCCTCGGTCCTGGCGACATCGGGATCGGGCTGCCCGGCGGCGCTGGGCCGACCGGCGTCGGGCTCGGGCCGCCCGGCGGCCGGCTCGGCCCAACCGGAGTCGGACCGGGGCCCGTCCGCGGCGGGTCCGGACGGGCGCAGCACCGCCGCCGCGCCGAGCACGCACAGCGCCAGCGCCCCCGCCGACCAGCCCAGCGCCGCCGGGCCGCCGACCACGCCCCACAGCGCGCCGAACAGCAGCGAGCAGGCGAACCGGGCCAGCGCCTGCCCGGTGCCGACCAGGGCCAGCCCGGCGCCGCGCTGCTCGGCGGGCACGGCGTCGGCGGCCGCGGCGGCGAGCACGCCGTCGGTCGCCGCGTAGAAGGTGCCGTGCAGCACCAGTACGCAGACCGCCACCGGCAGCCCGCGCAGCGGGGAGAGCAGCAGCCCGTACGCGAGCAGCAGCACCCCGTGCCCGGCGAGGAAGAGCCGGTGGCGGCCGATCCGGTCGGCGAGCGCGCCGAGCGGGACGGCGAGCAGCAGGAAGGCGGCGGCGGTGCCCAGCGGCAGCAGCGGGAACAGGCCGACGGGCAGGTCCAGCCGGCGCTGGACGAGCAGGTAGAGGAAGGAGTCGCTGACGGTGGTGAGGCCGAGCAGGACGGCGCAGAGCGTCAACCGGCGCAGCCCCGGCAGCCGCAGCAGGGTGAGGCTGTCGCGCAGCGAGGGCGCGGAAGTCGACAAGTCGTCACCCTGCTGCCGGTTCGGCACGAACAGCAGCAGGATCAGCACGCCGAGCGCCGCGACGCACGAGCTGACCGTGAACACCGCGTCGTAGCCGTGCCGCTCGCCGCCGTCGGCGAGCAGCGGACCGCCGGCCAGCCGCAGCACCAGGAAGGCGGTGAGCGGGCCGAGCAGGGCGCCGGCCGTGTCCATCGCCCGGTGCACGCCGAACGCCCGGCCGCGGTGGGCGGGTTCGGTGGCGAGCGAGATCATCGCGTCCCGGGGCGCGGTGCGCAGGCCCTTGCCGGTGCGGTCGACGGCGATCACGGCGCCGATCAGCGGCACGGTGTGGACGAACAGCAGCAGCGGCCGGCACAGCGCGGACAGCCCGTACCCGACGGCCGCGACGGCCTTGTGGCGGGCGGCCCCGTCGCGGCCGCGGCGGTCGGCGAGGTGGCCGCCGACCAGCCGGACCAGGGCGCTGAAGCCGTTCTGGATGCCGTCGAGCAGGCCGAAGCCGAGTGGGGAGAGGCCGAGGCCGGTGAGCAGGTAGAGGGGGAGGACGGCGGTGACCATCTCGGAGGAGACGTCGGTGACCAGGCTGACCGCGCCGAGGGCGACGACCGCGCCGGGCACGGCGGCCCGTCGCCCCCGCCCGGCGGCCGGCCCGGCGGGGGTCGACGCGGTGGGGCCCGACGCGGCCGGGGCCTTCGAGCTGCGGGAGTCCGCGACGTACACGGGCGTCAGTTCCGGGTTCCGGCGGCGCGGCCGGGGCGCGAGGGCGGCGCGGCGGTGGGGGTGCCGGGGGCGGGGGTCATGGGGGTGCGCGGTCGTGCGAAGGCCATGGGGTCCTCCGGAAGTCGGGGCTTCCCGGGCGGGAGCGCCGAGAACAGTAGGAGCGTCATGGTGTCGTGTACCGCACAACGCGGGTGAAGAACAGGCGAACAGCTGCAGTGCCCGGGTGGGCCCGCGACGGACCGGGGGCGACGGGAACGGCGCCGGACGCCCCACCCGCCCTGCTCCGCCTCGCCCTGCCCCGCCGGGAACGGCGTCGGACGTCACACCCGCCGTGATTGACCCGTTCCGGCCGGGCGTGGTGGGATCACCGGAGCTCGGGACGAAAGGGTGCGGCACGTGAGCGGACTGGTCTCCGTCGCCCAGCGCACCCTGGTGGTCGGCATCGGCGCGAGCAGCGGCGCCGAACGGACCGAGGTGCTGCGGCTGTTGACGGACACCCTCCGGGAGGCCGGCCTGCCGCTCGCCGCCGTGGCCCGGCTGGCCACCGTGGCGGGCAAGGCGGACCACCCGGCGGTGCGCTGGACGGCCGACCACCTCCCCGGGGTGCCGGTGGACGAGCACCCGCCCGAGGCACTGGCGGGCGTGACGGTGCCCAACCCCTCCCCCGCGGTCGGTACCGCCGTCGGCACCGCGAGCGTCGCCGAGGCGGCGGCGCTGGCCAGCGCGCCGGGCGGCCGGCTCGTGGTGACCAAGCGGAAGTCGGCACGGGCCACGGTCGCGATCGCCCGCTCCGCCGCGGCCGCCGCCGGGGGCCCCTACGACCACCCGAACCGTCCGCCCACACCCGGCACCGCCGGCACCACCCGCACCGCCCCGCTAGGAGATCCCTCGTGACCGCCCCCGAACCCGACCTGCGCCACCACGGCGACGCCGAGGTCCGCGCCGACGGGCTCGGCCTGGTCGACCTCGCCGTCAACGTCCGCACCGGCACTCCCCCGGCCTGGCTGCGCGAGCACCTCGCGGCCACCCTCGGCGACCTCGCCGCCTACCCCGACCAGAGCGCCGCGCGCGCCGCGGTGGCCGCCCGGCACGCCCGCCCGGTCGAGGAGGTGCTGCTCACCTCGGGCGCCGCGGAGGCCTTCGTCCTACTGGCGCGGGTGCTGACGCCACGTCATGTCGCCGTGGTGCACCCGCAGTTCACCGAGCCCGAGGCGGCCCTGCGGGACGCCGGACACCGGGTGCACCGGGTGCTGCTCTCCCCCGGGGACGGGTTCCGGCTGGGCGCCGTCCCCGAGGAGGCGGACCTGGTCGTCCTCGGCAACCCGACCAACCCGACCTCCGTGCTGCACCCCGCCGAGGCCGTCGCCGCCCTGGCCCGGCCGGGGCGCACCCTGGTGGTGGACGAGGCGTTCATGGACACCGTCCCGGGCGAGCGGGAGTCCCTCGCCGCCGTCCGGGGCCTGCCCGGCCGGGTCGTCGTGCTGCGCAGCCTCACCAAGACCTGGGGCCTGGCCGGGCTGCGGATCGGCTACGTGCTCGGGCCGGCGCCGCTGATCGCCGAGTTGGGCGCCGCCCAGCCGCTCTGGCCGGTCTCCACCCCGGCGCTGGCCGCCGCCGAGGTATGCAGCACCCCGGCGGCGCTCGCCGAGGCGGAGCGGGCGGCGGCCGAACTGGCGCTCCGGCGCGAGCACCTGGTGAAGGGCCTGGCCGCCTTCCCGTCCGTACGGCTGTACGGCGAACCGGCCGCCTCCTTCGTCCTGGTGCGGCTGCCGGAGGCGGCGGCCGTCCGGCAGCGGCTGCGCGAGCACGGCTTCGCCGTCCGGCGCGGGGACACCTTCCCGGGACTGGGCGAGGAGTGGCTGCGGATCGCCGTCCGGGACGAGGCCACCACCGACCGCTTCCTCGACGCCCTGGAGGCCGTGCTCGGTTCGGCCTGAACGGCGCGGGATCGGCCCTCCTCGCCCGCCCGGCTGACCGGACGGACGACCGGACGGACGGACGGCCGAGGAGGGCCGGACGCGGCGCGCGGCGCGGGCCTACCGGACCCCGAGCGCCTCCGCCGCCAGGGCCGTGCCCCGCACCCGGGCCGCGATCTTGGCGAAGGCGGTGTCGCGCGAGGTCGAGGCGTCGTCGGCGAACGGCGAGAACCCGCAGTCGTCGGTGGTGCCGAGCTGGTCGACCGGGATGTACCGGGCCGCGGCCAGCACCCGGTCGCGCACCTCCTCCGGGCTCTCCACCCGGGGGTCGATCGGGTCGGTCACCCCGACGAACACCCGGATCCCGGGGCGCAGTTGCTCCGCGATGACGGCGAGGACGCGCTCGGGGTCGGCCTCGCTCGCCAGCTGCACGTAGAAGTTGCCGACCTTGAGCTGGAAGAGCCTGGGCAGCAGCTCCGCGTAGTCGACGTCCAGGCTGTGGGTGGAGTCCTGGTCCCCGCCCGGGCAGGTGTGCACGCCGAGGCGGGCCCGCTCCTCCTCGGTGAACCGCTCCAACACCTGGTTGTTGAGGGCCACGAAGTCGCCCAACAGGCCGCCGGACGGGTCCAGCTTGAGCGACAACCGCCCCTCGGTGAAGTCCAGTTGGACGACGTGGGCGCCCGCGTCCAGGCAGCCGCGGATGTCGGCCTCGGCCTCGTCGGCGAGGTCCCGCAGGAACTCCTCGCGCGAGTACCCGTCGATACCGTCGGCCGGGTAGAGCAGGCTGAGCGCCGAGGGCGCGATGACGGCCTGCTTGACGGGCTGCGCGGTGTGGCGTCGGGCGTCGCGCAGGTAGCTCTCGGCCCGGGCCTGGTACCGGAAGGGCCCGGCGGTCAGCCGCGGCAGCTGCCGGGTGTGCCCGTCGGCGAAGGGGATGACGGCGCCGTCCCCGGCGAGGGACGCCAGCCCGGCGAGGGGGTAGGTGACGAAGCTCGGCTTGGCCTGCTCGCCGTCCACCAGGACGGGGCACCCCAGTTCCTCCAGCTTGGCCAGCGTCTCGGCGGTGGCCTCGTCCTGCAGCTTCTTCAGATCGGTGTCGGAGAGCCGCCCTTCGGCGTGCTCGGCGAGGGCGTTCAGCAGGGTGCGCGGCCGCGGGATGCTGCCGATGGGCTCCGTGAAGATGGTCATGAGTGGACGTTAGAAAGGGTGGTGCCGGGTCCACAATGGGGCGCTCGGCGCACTTCATCCGGCCCTTCACGCCTTGCGCGCTCCCACGCCCCCGGTTCACGCCCTAGCCTTCGGCCCACTCCCGCAGCCTGGCGAAGTCCTCGGCCAGCAGCCCGATCCGGGGGTTGACGTGCAGGGCGAGCGCCGGCCCGGGGTGGTGGGCGGTGATCCACTCCTGGTCCTGCGGGCCGAGTTCGTCGTCCACCCAGACGAACGGGCGTCCGGCGGCCCAGGCGACCACGTCCCTGGTCTTCCAGTGCAGCCCGTCGGGGTTCACGCCGAACAGGTCGGTCCAGCGGATGTACGGGAGTTCGGGCAGGCCGATGTGCGGCCCTATCAGGGTGTTCGCCTCGCCCATCCACCCGGTGGCCCACACCAGTTCGTACGGCAGCGCCAGCAGTTCCTCGCCGTGCGACGGGTTCAGCCACACCCGCAGCGGCTTGACCCGGACGGCGGGCGGCTTGGCGTGCCTGGCGCGCGTCGCCTGCCGCGCCTGGACCGCCGCCAGGTGCTCCTGCTTCGCCACCCACCAGGACGGGCGCAGCCGGTGGGTGGCGTAGCCCTCGGGCCTCCGCTTCGGCGCGGCGTAGGGGTTGAGCGGTCCGTCCACGTCGAGGAGGAGCAGGGGCTGCTGGGTCATGCCTTGAATTCTCGGCCCGGCGGAGACGCTTGACCAGCGGTTCGCGGGTCACGATCGGGCCCCGTACCGGGCGCCGGGGAACGCCCGCGGGCCCCCTCCCGGGTCGGGAGGGGGCCCGCGGCGTGGTGCGGGTGCACCGCGGTGCGGTGCGGGTGCCGGGTGCGGCGGTGGATCAGACCTGGCCGGCCTTCTCCAGGGCCTCGCAGCAGGTGTTGATCAGGAGGCGGGTGACGACGTAGGGGTCGACGTTGGCGTTCGGGCGGCGGTCCTCGATGTAGCCCTTCTTCTCCACCTCGACCTGCCACGGGATGCGCACGGAGGCACCGCGGTCCGAGACGCCGTAGCTGTAGACGTTCCACGGGGCGGTCTCGTGCTTGCCGGTCAGGCGGGACTGGATGTCGTCGCCGTACTGGCTGACGTGCTCCAGCACCTTCTCCTGGGAGGCGCCGAGCGACTCGCAGGCGGTGATGATGGCGTCGTAGCCCTCGCGCATCGCCTTGGTGGAGAAGTTGGTGTGGGCGCCCGCGCCGTTCCAGTCGCCCCGGGCCGGCTTGGCGTCGAGGGTGGCGTCGATGCCGAACTCCTCGGCGGTGCGGTAGAGCAGGTAGCGGGCGATCCACATGTCGTCCGAGACGCTCAGCGCGTCGACCGGGCCGATCTGGAACTCCCACTGGCCGGGCATGACCTCGGCGTTGATGCCGCAGATGGCCAGGCCGGCGTCGATGCAGCGGTCCAGGTGCAGCTCGACGATCTCGCGGCCGAAGACCTCCTCGGCGCCGACGCCGCAGTAGTAGCCGCCCTGCGGGGCCGGGAAGCCGCCCTCCGGGAAGCCGAGCGGCCGGGAGCCCTTGAAGAAGGTGTACTCCTGCTCGATGCCGAAGATCGCCTCCTGGGAGGCGTACCTCTCGGCGACCTCGCGCAGCAGGGCGCGGGTGTTGGAGACGTGCGGGGTGCCGTCCGTCTCCAGGACCTCGCAGAGCACCAGGATGTGGTCGCCGCCGCGGATCGGGTCCGGCACCACCTTCACCGGGTCCAGCACGCGGTCCGAGGCGTGGCCCTCGGCCTGGCTGGTCGAGGAACCGTCGAAGCCCCAGGTGGGGATCTTGTCGGCGTTGGGCAGGACGCGAGTCTTGGAACGGAGCTTCGCGGTCGGCTTCGTGCCGTCGATCCAGATGTACTCGGCCTTGATTGCCACGGCGTGTCCCTCGCATTGCTGGGTGGTGGGTGCCCGCGTAGCGTCGCAAGCCGCCGTTTCCCGGTTGTTCCTCTCATGTAACACGCAGGTGAACCAACCGTCCGCATTGGCACGGTCACGGTGCGGGAGTGCCGGGGGCGGCACTCCCGCCGTTCCGGGTGCCGCCGGTGACGGCACCGGCGTGGTCAGTGACGACGGGCGTGCGCGGCGCGACGGCGCCGGGTGGCCCACAGCGCGGCCGCTCCGCCCGCGACCAGGGCGGCGGCCCCCGCGGCGAGCGGCCCGGTGGCGCTGCCGCCGGTGGCGGCCAGCTTCTCCGCCTTCTCCACCGCGGCCTGCGGGACGGCGGTGCGCGAGGCGGTGGTGTCGGCGACCGGCTGGGCGGCGGCGGGCGCGCCGGTGGGCGCGGCACTCGGGGCGGCCGGGCCGGACGGGGTGGCCGCCGGCGCGGAGGGCTTCTCGCAGCTCACCGAGGCGACGGTGATCTTCCCGGTGACCTTGGCGACGTTCAGGTTGAGCGGGTTCACCTCCACCTGCACCTCCAGGGCCGAGGCGGCGGCGGTGGTCGTGGTGACGGTCTTCTTGGAGAACTCCACCGAGACGCTGCCGATCAGCGGCACGTCCACCTTGGTCGGTCCGTACAGCCCGACGGTGACCGGCTTGCCGAGCACGCTGACCCTGACCGGCGCGATGACGTCGGCGGTCGGCCGCCCGTCCACCGGGCAGGTCGCCTCGGCGCTCATCGCCTCCAGGCCGAGCAGCGCGGTGGCGGGCAGGCCGGGGGCGTGCACGTCGGCGTTGACCAGCTTGACGGAGGCGGTGGCGCCCTTGGCGTCGACGCGGGTCACCGACTTCCCGACGTCGGCCTTGACGAGCTCGACCG
Source organism: Kitasatospora sp. NPDC092039 (assembly GCF_044756065.1). Classification (NCBI taxonomy): domain Bacteria; kingdom Bacillati; phylum Actinomycetota; class Actinomycetes; order Kitasatosporales; family Streptomycetaceae; genus Kitasatospora; species Kitasatospora sp. NPDC092039. Next base: position 98,692 of record NZ_JBIVSD010000009.1, read on the forward strand.
GACCGGTCTGGTCGACCCCGGCCACCGTGGCCGTCAGGACGGAGCCACCCCCAGCCTCCGGCTGGGCGGACCCCCATCGCTGGGCCGGCGACTCCACCTTGTTCAGCGCGATGTTCACCGGAACGTCCACCGCCTTGTTCAACAGGCTGACGTCCAGGTCGAGTTCGGCGGTGACGGCGCGCGCCTTACCGGGCGACGGGGCGGGCTCGGCGGCGTGGACCGGAGCGGCGGTGAGCAGCGTGCTCGCCGCCACGGCGGTGGCCGCGGCGGCGGAAACGATTCGGCGAGAAGACATGGCGATACCCCCACACAGATGAAACGATGAGCCGCCAGTCTTCTCGAACAATCCGTCACATGAGTAACACAGAAAGTCATTTCACCCGTTGGAGTGAGATTGGCGTTCTGTGCTTACGCACCTCTGCTACGGCAGCCGCCAGTCCACCGGCTGCGCCCCCTGCCGCACCAGCAGCTCGTTGGCCCGGCTGAACGGCCGCGAGCCGAAGAATCCGCGGTCGGCCGACATCGGGCTGGGGTGGACCGACTCCACCGAGGGGACGCTGCCCAGCAGCGGGCGCAGGTTGCGGGCGTCGCTGCCCCACAGGATCGCCACCAGCGGGCCGCCGCGCGCCACCAGCGCCCGGATCGCCTGCTCGGTGACCGCCTCCCAGCCCTTGCCCCGGTGCCCGCCGCTCTTGCGCGGCTGGACGGTGAGCACTCGGTTGAGCAGCAGCACGCCCTGGTTCGTCCACGGGGTGAGGTCCCCGTTGGAGGGCTGCGGCAGGCCGAGGTCGGTGCCGTACTCCCGGTAGATGTTGATCAGGCTCGCCGGGATCGGCCGCACCTCCGGCGCCACCGAGAAGCTGAGCCCGACGGCGTGGCCGGGGGTGGGGTACGGGTCCTGCCCGACGATCAGCACCCGCACGTCGGCGAAGGGCTGCTGGAAGGCGCGCAGCACGTTCGGGCCGGAGGGCAGGTAGGTACGGCCTGCGGCCAGTTCGCTGCGCAGGAAGTCGCCCATCGCGGCGACCCGTCCGGCGACGGGTTCCAGGGCGGCGGCCCAGCCGGGCTCGACGATCTCGTTCAGTGGACGCGGTGCCATGGTCGCCACCCTATCGGCCTACACCGACAGGGCTTTCAGCGGATGATCATGCGATCGACGCCGGTCGGGAGGGGTCCGCGGCCGTCCGACCGGCCCCCGCGGCGACCCGGCCGGCCGCCCCCGCGGCCCCCGGCACGGCTACCCGACCGGCCGCCCCCGCAGCACCACCAGCCGCGGGTCCGCGAGCACCCGGACGTCCGCCCGGGGGTCCTGGGCGTACACCACGAAGTCCGCCGGCGCGCCCTCCTCCAGCCCCGGCCGCCCCAGCCACTCGCGCGCCCCCCAGCTCGCCGCCGACAGCGCCTCGGCCGGGCTCAGCCCTGCCCTGACCAGCTCCGCCACCTCGTCCGCGACCAGCCCGTGCGCCAGCGAGCCGCCCGCGTCGGTGCCGACGAACACCGGGATGCCGGCGTCGTGCGCGGCGCCCACGGTGTCGTACCGGCGCTCGTGCAGCCGCCGCATGTGCGCCGACCAGGCCGGGAACTTGGCCTCGCCGCCGGCCGCGAGGTCCGGGAAGGTGGCGATGTTGACCAGGGTCGGCACGATCGCCACCCCGCGCTCGGCGAAGGCCGGGATCAGCTCCTCGGTCAGCCCGGTGGCGTGCTCGACGCAGTCGATACCGGCCGCCAGCAGGTCCGGCAGCGACTCGGCGGAGAAGCAGTGCGCGGTGACCCGGGCGCCCTCCTCGTGCGCGGCCGCGATCGCCTCGGCCAGCGCGTCCCCGGGCCAGCAGGCGGCGAGGTCGCCGCGCTCGCGGTCGATCCAGTCGCCGACCAGCTTCACCCAGCCGTCGCCGCGCCGTGCCTCGGCCCGGACGTAGGCGGCCAGGTCGCCGGGCTCGATCTCGTGCGCGTAGTTGCGGATGTAGCGGCGGGTGCGGGCGATGTGCCGCCCGGCCCGGATGATCCGGGGCAGGTCCTCGCGCTCGTCGATCCACCGGGTGTCGGCGGCCGAGCCGGCGTCGCGGATCAGCAGGGTGCCGGCGTCCCGGTCGGTGAGCGCCTGCTTCTCGCTGGTCTCGGCGTCCACCGCGCCGTGGGCGTCCAGGCCGACGTGGCAGTGCGCGTCCACCAGGCCGGGCAGCACCCAGCCGGTCACCGTCCGCACGTCCCCGGCGGTCGGCGGGCGGGTGAAGCTCACCCGGCCGTCCACCACCCAGAGTTCGTCCCGGACGTCCTGCGGACCGACCAGCACCCGACCCCGCACGTGCAGCACCGCGCCATCGTTCATGGCCGCACTCTACCGACGGGCGGGTGCCGTGTAAGCAGTCACGATGCGGCAGACTCGTTTCCGGCACCCCACCCCGCGAAAGGCGATCAAGACGTGAGTCCCTTCCTCGACCTGCCCCCGCTCAGCGCCGCCGAGTTCGCGGCGATCGAGGACCGGGTGGCCGCGCTGCTGCACACCGCGGCCGACGTGATCGTCACCCAGGGCGAGGCGCTCCTCCCCCTGGAGGCCGCCATCCGCGGCGCCGCGCACCCCGGTTCGACCGCCCTCAACATCGTCACCGGCCCGTACGGCCAGACCTTCGGCAACTGGCTGCGCTCCTGCGGGGCGAAGGTCGTCGACCTGGCCGTGCCCTTCGACGGCGCGGTGAGCGCCGAGCAGGTGGCCGAGGCCCTGGACGCCCACCCGGAGATCGACTTCGTCTCCCTGGTGCACGCCGAGGCCGCCACCGGCAACACCAACCCGGTCGCCGGGATCGGAGCCGCGGTCCGCGAGCACGGTGCGCTGCTCATGCTCGACGCGGTGGCCTCCGTCGCCGCCGAGCCGCTGCTCACCGACGAGTGGGGCGTCGACCTGTGCGTCATCGGCGGCCAGAAGGCGATGGGCGGCCCGGCCGGGGTCTCCGCCGTGTCCGTCTCCGAGCGCGCCTGGGAGCGGATCGCCGCCAACCCGGCCGCCCCGCGCCGCTCCTACCTCTCGCTGCTGGACTGGAAGGAGCGCTGGACCGACGCCGGCCGCGCCGTCCTGCCGCACGCCCCGGCCCAGTTGGAGATGCTCGCGCTCGGCGCCTGCCTGGACCGGATCGCCGTCGACGGCCTGCCGGCCGTGATCGCCCGCCACCGCGCCGCCTCCGCCGCCACCCGCGCCGGCGTCCGCGCGCTCGGCACCCTGGCCCCGTACGTGGTCGAGGACGCCCACGCGGCGCCGGTCGCCACCACCCTGCGCACCCCGGACGGCGTGGACGCGACCGCCCTCGCCGCCCGCCTCGATCCGGCCCTGCCGGTCCAGCCGGGCGGCGGCGCGCTGGCCGGCTCGATGCTGCGGGTCAACCACTACGGGCAGGCGGCCGCGCTGGACACCGTCCGCGCCTGCCTCACCGGCCTCGCCGCCGCCACCTCGGCCGACCCGGCGCCCGCCCTGGCCGCCGCCGAGGCCGCCTGGAGCGCGACCGTCCGGGCCTGAGCCGGGGCACGACGGTCCGGGCCCGGGCCGGCGCGCGACCGACCGGGCCTGAAAGCTGGAGGCGCGACGGTCCGGGCCGGAGAGCCCGGGGCAGCCGGCACCACGCGCGGCGGCGGCCCTCGGAGGACGTCCTCCGAGGGCCGCTGCCGTGTCCGGGTGTCAGTGCCCGTTGACGCCCACCACCTCGACGCCGCGGATGTTCCGCTCGATCTCCTCCGCCGGCAGCGCGATCGCCAGCGCCCAGTAGTAGACGACCAGCGAGAACACCACCACGACGACGATGTCCCACCACAGCGGCAGGTTCCCCCGCGCGCCCGCGCCGAAGGTGCCCTGCCAGGAGATCAGGCCCATGCCGATCAGGTAGACCGGCAGCCACTGCCCGGCCCGGAAGTCCATCCGGGGCGCGTTCGGCACCCCCTTGGAGCGCGCGTACCAGGAGTACCCGCCGAGCAGCAGGTAGCCGATCACGATCGCCAGGCCCAGCCGCCACAGGGTGTCCCAGCCGGACCAGTAGATGACCAGGCTGGCCACCGCGAAGGCCAGCGGCGAGATCACCGCGCCGCCGGGCAGGTGGTACGAGCGCTCCATCTTCGGCAGCCGCTTGCGCAGCACCCCGAAGGCCAGCGGGGCGCCCGCGTACATCAGCACCACCGCCGAGGTGATGAAGCCGACCAGCCGCTGCCAGCTCGGGAAGGGCAGGAAGCAGATCACCCCGGCCGCCCAGGCGATGAGCAGGCCGAGCCAGGGCACCGCGCGCCTGTCGGTGGACTGCAGCGCCTGCGGCGCGTAGCCGTTGCGGCTCAGGCCGTAGGTGACCCGGGAGCTGGAGGTGATGTAGACCAGCCCGGTGCCGGCCGGGGAGACGACCGCGTCGATGAACAGCACGGTGGCCAGCCAGCCCAGACCGACCAGGGTCGCCAGGCCGGCGAACGGCCCGCTGATCCCGGGGTAGTCGAGCGCGCTCCAGCCGTGGGCGAAGGTCTCCGGCGGCAGCGCGCCGATGAACACCACCTGGAGCATCACGTAGACGATCGTGCCGATCACCACCGAGCCGAGCACCGCGCGCGGGATGTCCCGGCGCGGGTTGCGGCTCTCCCCCGCCCACTGGATGGCCTGCTCGAACCCGAGCAGTGCGAAGATCACCCCGCTGCTGCTGATCGCGGTGAGCACGCCCTTGGCGCCGTCCGGCGCGAACCCGTGCACGTCGAAGTTGGAGCCGTGGAACTCGGTGAGGCCGAGCGCGAAGATGGCCAGCACCGGGACGGCGACCTTCCACACGGTGGCCGCGCTGTTGGTGTGCGCGAGCAGCCGCACGCCGAGGAAGTTGATGGCGACGAACAGCCCGAGCAGCACGGCGGCGACCACGAAGCCGGTCCCGGTGAGGGTCAGGTCGTCGTGCAGCAGGCCGCGCGCCCAGGTCCAGTGCCGGGCGTAGTTGATCATCGCCTGCACCTCGATCGGCGCGATGGTCGCGGCCTGCAGCCAGGTGAACCAGCCGAAGGACATCCCGGCGAACCCGCCGAAGGCGTAGTGCGGGTAGCGGGCCGTGCCGCCGGCCACCGGGAACAGCCCGCCCAGCTCGGCGTGCACCAGCGCCAGCAGGATGATCGCCACCGCGCCGATGCCCCAGGACAGCAGCGCGGCCGGCCCGGCCGCCACCGCCGCCTTCTGCGCCCCGAACAGCCAGCCGGAGCCGATGATCGCGCCGACCGAGGCCCAGAGCAGTCCGATGACACCGACCTCGCGCCGCAGCGCGGTGTGCCCCGAGCCGGGCGGATTGGATGAGGAATGGGCCATGGCCGATCGCCTCTCGAAGCAGGAGGAAGTCCTCCGACAGTGCCGCAGCGCCACCGCCGCCCCGCCCCGAAACGCCCCGCGCCCCGCGCCCCTCACTCGAACAGCCGGTCGCAAGCGCCCGCCGGCACAGTTCCCGAAGCGTTCACCCGCCCGGCACGTGGAACTCACCGGAGGCAGGCAGGCTCCCGAGCAGCACCTGAAGTTGGCTATACAACTTCATGCCCTACGACAGCCGTAGTGCCGCCGAGGAGGAGACCGTGACCGAGCTGCCGCCGTACTGGCTGCGCGACAACTGCCCGTGCCCCGAGTGCCGGGACCCGCGCAACGGACAGAAGCTGTTCCAGATCGACGACCTTCCGGACGGCCTGGCGGTCGCCGGGAGCACGGAGGCCGACGGGCACCTGGAGGTGCGCTGGTCGGACGGGCACCGCTCCCGCTACCCGCTGGAGTGGCTCGACCGGGCGGACGGCGGCGACGGACGCACCGAGCACGGCAAGCGGCTCTGGACGGCCGCGGACTTCGCGGCCGGCCTCCCCGGGGCGCGGTGGGAGGCCTACCTGGAGGACCCCGCCGAGCGGGCCGCGGTGCTGGCCGCCGTACGGCGCGACGGCTTCGCCGTGCTGCGCGGGGTGCCTGCCGTGGAGCGGCAGGTGCTGCGGGTCGCGGAGAGCTTCGGGTACGTCCGGGTCACCAACTACGGGGAGCTGTTCGACGTCCGGGTCGAGCCGGACCCGAACAACCTCGCCTTCACCAGCGCCGCCATCGCCCCGCACACCGACAACCCGTACCGGGACCCGGTGCCGACCCTCCAGCTGCTGCACTGCCTGGAGAACTCGGCGACCGGCGGCGACTCCGGGCTGGTGGACGGGTTCCGGGCCGCGGCGATCCTCCGGGAGGAGGCGCCGGACGCGTTCGAGGTCCTCACCCGCACGCCCGTCCCGTTCGTCTTCCGCGACCGCCGCACCGAGCTGCGCGCCGACCGGCCGCTGATCGAGGTGGACCCGCGGGGCCGGATCCGCGAGGTCAGGTTCAACAACCGCTCGATCGGCACCGTCCGGGGGATCGGCCCGGACGACCTGGACGCCTTCTACGCCGCCTACCGCCGCTTCGCCGCGATCGCCCTGCGCCCCGGCCTCCGGCTCACCTTCCGCCTCGGCCCCGGCGACTGCCTGGTCTTCGACAACACCCGTCTGCTGCACGCCCGCACGGCGTTCCGGCCGGACGGCCACCGGCACCTCCAGGGCTGCTACGCCGACCTCGACGCGCTGAACAGCACCCTCGCCGTGCTGCACCGCCGCGCCGCCGCCCTGGACACCATCGCCGAGCTGTTCGCCGGCGAGGGCGCCGGGGAGTACCTGGGCGAGGAGGTCACCATGGCCGAGCACATGCTCCAGGCCGCCGCTGCCGCCGAGGCCGCCGGGGCGCCGGCGCACCTGGTCGCCGCCGCACTGCTGCACGACGTCGGGCACTTCCACGGCGCCCTGCACGGCCGGGACCTGATGGACGGCCGGGACAACCGCCACAGCGACTCGGGGGCCGACTGGCTCGCCCAGTGGTTCGGCCCGGAGGTCACCGAGCCGGTCCGGCTGCACGTGGCCGCCAAGCGCTACCTGTGCGCCGTCGAACCCGGGTACCGGGAGCGGCTCTCCGCGGCCTCCGCCTACACGCTGGAGGTCCAGGGCGGCCCGATGGACGAGCGGCGGGCCGCCGCCTTCGCCGAACTCCCGGGCGCCCGGGACGCGGTGGCGGTACGGCGCTGGGACGAGCGGGCGAAGGTGGCCGGCGCCCCGGTGCCGGGCTTCGAGCACTACCGCCCGCTGCTCGCCGCCCTCATGCGGTGAGGACGCCGGCGCGGCGCGCGGGCCGGCTCAGTCCAGCTCCCGCGCGTGCCGCGAAAGAGCAGAGGTGGCGAGGGAGTTGTGCACGCTGAACGCCACCGTCCCGGGCAGGTAGCGGTCCTGGGACCACTCCACCGGCGTGCCCGTCGGGTCGGTCGTACGGCGCCGCTCGCGCAGCAGCGGACCGCCCCGGCGGCACCCGAGCAGCCGGGCGTCCTCGGCGTTGGCCGGGACGATGTCGATGGTGTGGTCGGCGTCGGTGAACAGGATGCCGTGCTCGCGCAGCACCTCGGTGTGCGAGACCACGTCCGGCGGCAGCTCGGCGACGATCTCGCCAACCCGCGGCGGGTAGACGGTGCGTTCGACCATCACCGGCGTGCCGGACAGCGTGCGCAGCCGGACGATGACGTACACCTCGGCGCCCGGTTCCAGGCGCAGTTGCTCGCGCTCGGCGGCGTCGGCCGGGCGGCGCACCAGCGAGTCCAGGATGCCGCCGGGCTCCTCGCCCATCGAGTACGCCCAGTGCGTGAAGCTGAGCAGTTCGGAGAAGCTCTGCACCCGGGCGCCGCCGAGCACCACCCGGCGGGTGCCGCGGCGGGAGGTGACCAGTCCGTCGGAGCGCAGCACGGCGAGCGCCTGGCGGACGGTGCCCCGGGAGACGCCGTACTGCTCGGCCAGCGCGCCCTCGGCGGGCAGCCGGCCGGCCTCGCCGAACGCTCCGGTGGTGATCGCCTCGCGCAGGTCGGCGGCCACCTTCCGGTACAGCGCGCCGGGGCGCTCGGCCGGGCTCGCCCCGGCGGCCGAGGGGCCCCCGGCTGCCGGGCGCCCCTCGGCCTCGGGGCGCTGGGGCTCAGTTGCCACGTCAGTCAATGTCCCTCCTGGGGCGGTGTCCTGCGCAGCCGTGCCGGCGCGGACAGCCCGACCTTATCCCGCTGCGCCTTCGAAGCATCGCACCGAACGGATCGCGCTCCGATGGCCGGATTCCACCGTTCCCGCAGCCGACCCCGGTTCTGGGCCGTCCGTTCACCTTCCCGTCACCGGGCTCCGGCGTACTTACTGCCGTCAGCGAAGTTGGCTAGTCAACTCGGACGACGTCGATCGATCGCTCACCCCGGCCGGTCCGCCGCCCTTCGCGAGACGCAGGCCCGCGGACCCCCCGCGAACGCCCCTCGCAGTACGCCCCCTCAACAGGAGACCTCCCCGTGACCGTGCACCGCGCCCGCGCCGCCGCCTTCGCGGCCGTCCTGACCGCCGCCGCGCTCTCCCTCACCGCCTGCGGCTCCGCCGGTTCGAGCGCCAAGTCCGGCGACACCGCCAAGGGCGGCGCCAAGGACGCCAGGACGGCCACCTCCGCCGCCGACTTCGGCGGCATGGAGGGCCTGATCGCCGCCGCCAAGAAGGAGGGCAAGCTGCACGTCATCACGCTGCCCCGGGACTGGGCGAACTACGGCAAGATCATCGACAGCTTCAAGGCGAAGTACGGCATCGAGGTCGAGGAGGAGAACCCGGACGGCTCCAGCCAGGACGAGATCAACGCGATCAACTCCCGCAAGGGCCAGGACCGCGCCCCCGACGTGGTCGACCTGGGCAGCGCCTTCGCCCTCCAGGCGGTCAAGGACGGCATCCTCGCCCCCTACAAGGTGGCCACCTTCGACAAGGTGCCGGACACCATGAAGGACGCGAACGGCGCCGCCGTCAACGACTACGGCGGCTACGTCTCCATCGGCTGCGACGCCAAGAAGATCGCCAACTGCCCGAAGACCTTCGCCGACCTGCTCAAGCCGGAGTACAAGGGCCAGGTCGCCCTCAACGGCAACCCGACCAAGTCCGGCTCGGCCTTCGGCGGCGTCTACGCGGCCGCGCTCGCCAACGGCGGCTCGCTGGACGACATCCAGCCCGGCATCGACTTCTTCGGCAAGCTGAAGCAGTCCGGCAACTTCAACCCGGTCGAGTCGACCCCGGCCACCATCGAGAAGGGCGAGACCCCGATCTCGATCGACTGGTCCTACCTGAACGCCGGCTACACCGACGAGTTCAAGGACAAGGGCGTCGACTGGAAGGTCTCCATCCCGGCCGACGGCTCCTACGCCCAGTTCTACAACCAGGGCGTCAACAAGTGGGCCCCGCACCCGGCGGCCGCCCGCCTGTGGCAGGAGTACCTGTTCAGCACCGAGGGCCAGAACCTCTTCCTCGGCGGCTACGCCACCCCCTCCACCTTCGAGGCGCTGAAGAAGGACGGCAGCCTGGACGCCCCCGCGGCCGCCAAGCTGCCCACCGTCGAGAAGCCGTTCACCACCTTCCCGACCGTCGACCAGATCAACGCGGCCAAGAAGGTCGTCACCGAGAACTGGACCAAGGCCATCGCGGGCTGACACCCGCGCCGCGCACCGCACTTCGGGCTGAGAAAAGGCACTCATGACCACGGCTCCCACCCCGGTGCCGACCACCCCCGCCGCCACCTCCCCCGGTGGCGGCGCGGGGGCGTCCGCCACCGCCACGACCTCCCCCACCACCACCGCGCCCACCCCGCGGCGCCGCCCGCTCGCCCGCCTCGGCGGCGCGTCCTGGCTGGCCGCCGTACCGCTGCTGCTGTTCTTCCTGATCGGCTTCGGACTGCCCACCGTCGCCATCGTGATCGGCGCGTTCACCACCTCCAGCGACGCGGAGACCGGCGCCGGGCAGTTCACCTTCGACAACCTGACGGCCTCCGTGCAGGGCGGTTACCGGACGGCCATGCTGAGCAGCCTCAAGCTCTCCGCGCTGACCGCGCTGCTCGCCACCGCGCTCGGGCTGCCGCTCGCCCAGGCCGTCGTCACCTCCCGGCACGGCTGGCTGCGCCAGGCGGTGCTCACCGCCTCCGGCGTGCTCGCCAACTTCGGCGGCCTGCCGCTCGCCTTCGCGTTCGTCGCCACCCTCGGCAACGCCGGCGAGATCACCAAGCTGCTGCACCTCACCGACCACGGCTGGTCGTTGTACTCCTTCACCGGCCTGACGATCGTGTACCTGTACTTCCTCGTCCCGCTGATGGTGCTCACCATCACCCCGGCCCTGGACGGCCTGCGCACCCAGTGGCGCGAGGCGGCCCAGAACAACCGCGCCACCACCCTCCAGTACTGGCTGCACGTCGCGCTGCCGATCCTGCTGCCCTCCCTGCTCGGCGGCTTCGTGCTGCTCTTCGGCAGCGCCTTCGCCGCGTACGCGACCGCCGCCGCCATGGTCGGCGCGACCGTCCCGCTGGTCAGCCGCTCGATCGCGGACGCGCTCTCCGGCAACGTGCTGGTCGGCCAGGGCAACCTCGCCCTCGCCCTCAGCCTCAACATGATCGTCGTGGCCGTCCTGGTGATGGCCGTGTACCTCCCCCTCCAGCGCCGGAGCGCCCGATGGCTCAGCTGACCACCCCCGCCCGCACCGGCCGACGCACCGTGCGCTGGTGGCGCGGCGCCGTGCTGCTGCTCGCCGGCGTCTACTTCCTCGTCCCGCTCGCGGCCTCCTTCTGGTTCTCGGTCGACGACCCCAAGGGCCTCAGCCTCGACGCCTACACCGGGCTGCTCTCCGCCCCCGGCTTCCTGGACAGCCTCTGGCTGACCCTCGGCCTCGCCCTGGTCACCGTGGTGGTGCTGCTGCTCCTGCTGGTCCCGGCGCTGATCGCCGTCCGGCTCGGCTCGCCGAAGCTGCGCCCGGTCATCGACGTGCTCTGCACCTTGCCGCTGGTCGTCCCGCCGGTCGCGCTGACCGCCGGCCTCATCGGCGTGCTCCGCTGGGGCCCGGACTACCTGATGGACACCCCGTTCTTCCAGACCTTCGTGTTCGTCCAGGACCCGGACTTCCCGCTGGTGCTGGTCATCGCCTACGTGCTGATGGCCCTGCCGCTGGCCTACCGCGCCCTGGACGCCGGCCTGCGCTCGATGGACGTGCGCACCCTGGTCGAGGCCGCCCGCAACTGCGGCGCGAGCTGGCCGCGCGCGGTGTTCACCGTCGTCCTGCCGAACCTGCGCGGGGCCCTGCTGAACGCCTCCTTCCTCACCCTGGCCCTGGTGCTCGGCGAGTTCACCGCCGCCTCGATCCTCGGCTTCCAGCCCTTCCCGGTCTGGATCTACTCGGTCGGCAACAGCCAGGCCCACATGTCGGTCGCGGTCTCCATCCTGAGCCTGCTGCTCACCTGGCTGCTGCTGCTCCTGCTGGCCACCGCCGGGCGCGAGCGCCACGCCAAGACCGCCACCTCCTGAAACCCCCCGGAGTCACCAGTCATGACCACGGCCACCGCCATCGCCGACGGCGTCACGCTCTCCCCCGGCAGCGCCACCGTCGAATTCCGCTCCCTGCGCCGCGCGTTCGGCGCCACCACCGCCCTCGACGGCCTGGACCTGACCGTCCGCCCGGGCGAACTGCTCGCCCTGCTCGGCCCGTCCGGCTGCGGCAAGACCACCGCGCTGCGCATCCTGGCCGGCTTCGAGCAGCACGACTCGGGTGAGGTCCTGGTCGACGGCCGGGACATCACCGCGATCCCCGCGCACAAGCGCGACGCCGGCATGGTGTTCCAGTCCTACAGCCTCTTCCCGCACCTGACCGCGCTGGACAACGTCGCCTTCGGGCTGCGGATGCGCGGCACCGGCAAGGCCGAGCGCCGCAGGCGGGCCCAGGAGCTGCTGGAGCTGGTCGGCCTGCCGCACCGCGCCGAGCACTACCCGCACCAGATGTCCGGCGGCCAGCAGCAGCGCATCGCGCTCGCCCGCGCGCTCGCCCTCCAGCCGCGCGTCCTGCTGCTGGACGAGCCGCTGTCCGCGCTGGACGCCAAGGTCCGCCTCCAGCTGCGCGAGGAGATCCGCCGCCTCCAGCAGGAGCTGGGCATCACCACCCTGTTCGTCACCCACGACCAGGAGGAGGCGCTGTCGATGGCCGACCGGGTCGCGGTGCTGCGCGCCGGGAGGCTGGAGCAGTGCGCCGCCCCGTCCGAGCTGTACGGCCGGCCCGCCACCGCCTTCGTCGCCGAGTTCGTCGGCACCATGAGCCGCATCCCGTGCACCCGGACGTCGGACGGCGTCGAGGTGCTCGGCCGCCGGCACCCGGTGGACGGCGCGATCCCGGCCGACGGCGAGCTCCAGGTGCTGGTGCGCCCGGAGAACGTCCTCCTGGCCCCGGCCGAGGACGGCCCGGCGCTGGTGGTCACCGCCTCCTTCCTGGGCGCCGTCACCCGGCTCACCGTCCGGCTGGACGACGGCACCGAGGTCAAGGCCGACCTGCCCACCGAGGCCGCCGCCGCGCTGCCGGCCGGCGCGCGGGCCGCGCTCACCCTGCCGGACCGCCCGGTCCTGGTGGACCGCCGCGCCGCCTGAGAGCCTCGTACCTCCCCGCTCCGTCCGAAGAACCACCGGAAGAACCACCGAAGGTACCGCCATGCCTGACACCACCGTGCCCGACTCCACCGGGCCCGATTCCGCCGGATCCGGCTCCACCGGGCCCGCGCACCCCGCCCGGCCCGCCGCCGCGCTGCCCGCCGCCGTCCTGTTCGACATGGACGGCACCCTGGTCGACACCGAGCAGCTGTGGTGGCGGACCGCCGCCGAACTCGCCGAGGAGCTGCACCACCCGCTCACCGACCGGGACGCCCCCGAGGTGCTCGGCCAGGCCGTCGAGCACACCGCCGCCCACCTGCACAGGGTCAGCGGCACCGCCCTCGGCGAGGCCGAACTCGCCGCCCGGCTGGGCGAGTCCTTCGCCGCCAAGGTCGCCGCCGAGACCGTGCCGCGCCCCGGCGCGCTCGCCCTGCTCGCCGCGCTGCGCGACGCCCGGGTGCCCACCGCGCTGGTCTCCGCCTCCCCGCGCCGGGTGGTGGACCTGGTGCTGTCCGCCATCGGCCGGGACTGGTTCGCCGTCACCCTGGCCGCCGAGGACACCGAGCGCACCAAGCCCGCGCCCGACCCGTACCTCGCCGCCGCCGAGCGGCTGGGCCTGGACCCGGCCGTCTGCCTCGCCGTCGAGGACACCCCGACCGGGGTCGCCTCCGCCACCGCGGCCGGCTGCGCCGTGCTCGCCGTGCCGTCCACCGCGGTGCCGATGCCGCGGGGCGAGCGGATCACCCTGCTCGCGAGCCTGGAGCTGGCCGACCTCGCCCTGCTCGGGAAGCTCGCCGCGGTCGGCGCGGTTCGACCCTGACATGCCCTATCTCCTGCTCGCCCTCGCCATCGTCAGCGAGGTCTGCGCCACCAGTTGCCTCAAGCTCACCGAGGGGTTCACCCGGCTCTGGCCGAGCCTCGGCGTCGGCGTCGGCTACGCGCTCTCCTTCGTGCTGCTCGGCCGCGCGCTCAAGCACATACCCGTCTCGATCGCGTACGCGGTCTGGTCCGGGGCCGGCACCGCGGCGGTCGCCGGGATCGGCGTGGTCGCCTTCGGCGAGTCGCTCGGCAGGCTCCAGTGGCTGGGCATCGCGCTGGTGATCGTCGGGGTGGTCGTGCTCAACCTCAAGGGCGGCCATTCCTGACGTGCCGTCATCTCCGGTGCCGGCCACCGGCGCCGCCGGTACCCCATCGTACGTGTACGCCTCACACCAGGGCCGTCGGCGTCAAGAGTGCGTCGACGGCCCGTAAAGGTCGCGCAAACATCCCGTCCCCGACCCCCGCAGCGGCGATCATCGACGCACTGGTCGGGGCTATGCTCGCCTGGTCCGACAAAAGACGCATCGGGGGGCGAAAGTGTCCAACTTCAGGGTCAGTACCGAATTCCTCACCAAGCTGGCCCAGGACCTCAGAGGCTGCGGCGACGAGCTCGAACAGGGGCTCAAGGCCTTCGAGGCGGCCGGCCACACCGGCACCGGCTTCGACTTCCTGGACGAGGCCTGCGGGCACTTCAAGGACAAGTGGCAGTTCGGCCTGAAGAAGGTCCGCGAGTGCGTCAAGGTCCTGGACCAGGGCCTCGAACAGGTGCAGAAGAACTACGACGGCACGGAGCAGAGCATCGTCAAGGTCCTGGCCCCGGCGGGGAAGCCGTGAGCGCCCCCACGCCGCCGGCGCCCGACTGGTCCGGCCTGGGCTTCAACCCCACCCCCGGCGACCCCGCCGCCGTCACCGCGCTCAGCAACGGCCTGCGCCGGGTGGGCCAGCACCTGAGCGGCGTGCACACCACGCTCGCCCAACTCTCCAGCAACCAGGGCGAGTGGACGGGCGAGGCGGCCAAGCAGTTCGCCACGCAGTTCGGCAAGCTGCCCGGCTACCTCCAGGACGCCTCCGACTCGATCACCGCCGCCTACACGGCACTCGACGTCTGGTACCAGGCGCTGACCGAACACCAGCCCAAGGCCGCCGCGTTGGCCGCCTCCGCGGTCGCCGCCAAGAAGCGCCAGGAGGAGGCGGAGCACGCCCACAGCGCCGCGGCCGCCGCCCCCGACCTCCGACTGGCCGGCCAGCACTTCCCCGACGACGCCGGCCTCGCCGCCGCCGAACAGCGCTACAACAAGGCGAAGAGCCACCTGGACTCGGCCGCCGACCTGCTCACCCGGTGATACTCGACCAGGCCGCCCCCGTGACGGGCGACAAGCCGCCTTCGCTGCGCCGCGGCGCCGTTCTGGTGCTCGCCCTGACCTGTCTGTCCGTCGGTGTCGTCCTCGCGTTCGTGTACGTCGGCGTGCTCCTGGCCTTCGGCCTGGGTGCGCTGTACATGGTCGCGGCGGGCGTCGGACTCGCGAAGCCCGGGGCTCCGGGGAACAGCCCCGACCACAAGGATGTCGGCGGCGGGCTCGTCATCATCTTCTTCGCCCTGCTCCTCGCCACCGGCGCGGGCGCCGACGTCTGGCACAACCACGTGCTGGGTTCGGGGCGGGACGTGGAGGGGACGGTCGTCGCCGAGCACCTCGACACCTCGGCCCGCGGTACGAAACGGTCGTACGACCTCTCCGTGAACGGCGAGGCGGTCCCGGGCGGGCGCCTGGCGCCGGACAGCCGGCGCTTCGGCCCCGGCGACCACGTCACCGTCCGGATCGACCCGGCCGGCCGGGTCGCCCCCAAACTGCCCGGGGAGGCCGGTTCCCCGGCCTCCCTGTGGAGCGCGATCGGCATCAACGCGGGTATCGCCGTGTTCGTGCTGTGGTTCGGCCACGACCGCGGCGAACCGCCCCGGACGCCGCGTCCGCCAGGTCCGTGGCGCGAGCGGATGCGCCGGCTCGACGGGCTGCCGCTCACCGCGGCGGCGACGGCGGTCTCGGTGCCCTGGCTCCTCTGCTTCCTGCTCGTCCAGACCCGCCTCGGCCTGGCCTTGATGGTCGCGATCCCTTACCCCCTCGCCGGATTGGCCGCCTTCGGCGCCCTCGTCCGCGACGAGGACCGGAAGCGGCCCCAGGGCCTCGTCCTCCTCGCGGTCGGCCTCGTCTTCACCGCACTCGCCCTGTTCCTCTGACGACGCGACCGCCCTGGCGGCCTCCCCGCGACGGGCGGGCACCGCGTGGTGCCCGCCCGTCGCCGGTGTGCCGGGTCAGCCCAGCACGGCGGGCAGGTCGGCGATCGAGGCGAGGACGTGGGTCGCGCCGTCGGCCCGCAGGCGGGCCTCGTCGTGGGCGCCGGTGAGGACGCCGGCGACGACCGTGGCGCCGGCCCGGGTCCCGGTCAGCATGTCGTAGCCGGTGTCGCCGGCGACCGCCACCTGGCGCACCGAGTCGGTGCCGGTGCGCAGCAGGGCGGTGAGCACCAGGTCGGGGTACGGGCGGCCGCGGCCGGCCTCGGCCGGGCAGAGGGTGAGGTCGGCGACGGACTGCCAGCCGAGGGCGTCCAGGATGCGGTCCTGGGTGGTCCGGGAGAAACCGGTGGTGAGCACCACCTTGCGGCCGCGCCCGCGCAGTTCGGCGATGGCCTCGGCGGCGCCGGGCAGCGGGGCGCAGTGGCCGGCGTCGACCAGCCCGTCGTAGGCGGCCTCGAAGGCGGCGTTGGCCAGCTGGGCCTTCTCCTCCTCGCCGAACAGGTGGCGGAAGACGGAGATCTTGGACTCGCCCATGGTGGCGCGGACGTGGGCCAGCATCGGGCCGAACTCCGGGCTGCCGGCCTCGACGCCGAGCTTCGCGGCGGCCGCGGTGAAGGCCTGCTCGACCAGGCCGTCGTCGGCCACGGTGGTGCCGGCCATGTCGAGCACGACCAGGCGGATGTCGGTAGTCACAACAGTGCTCCTCACAGGTTGGCGAGTTCGGCGGTGGTCTCGGCGATGGCGGGCGAGCAGGTCATGCCGCGGCCGCCCGGGCCGGTGACCAGCCAGACGCCGTCGCGCACCCGCTCGCGGTGGACGACCCGGGTGGAGTCGACGCACTGCGCGTACACCCCGGCCCAGCGGCGGCGGATCCGCGGCATCGGGCGGCCGAGCAGGTCCTCGACGACGCCGACCAGGTGGTCGTACGGGTCCTCGACGACGTCGAAGCCGAACGGCTGGTCGTACTCGTGGGTGTCGCCGATGGTCAGTCCGCCGTCGCGGCGCTGGACCATCAGCAGCTGCATCCGGTGCTCGGCGGCGACCGGCGGCTGCGGCTGGGTCGCGCGCAGCCGGTCCAGGGCGGTGCCGGCGAAGGCGGGGTAGTAGCGGAAGCTGTCGCCGTCGGCGACGGAGGTCGTCAGGGTCTCGCCGAGCGGGTCGGTCTGCATCATCTGGAGCCGGACCCGGCGGACCGGCAGGGCGGGGGCGAGCTCACGGACCAGGCCGCCGAGCCAGGCGCCGGTGCAGAGGACCACCAGGTCGCCGGTGTGGACGTCGCCGTGGTCGTCGCGGACGGCGTTCTCGCCGACCACGTCGCGCACCTCGCGCCCGGGCAGGAAGGTGTACCGGCCGGTGGACTCCAGGTACCGGCGCAGCGCGGGCTGGGCGGTGCGGGGTTCGACGGCGGCGTCGCGCTCGCACCACAGGGCGCCCAGCAGCTCGCCGCGCAGGGCCGGGTTGGCGGCGCGGGTCTCGTCGGGGTCGAGCAGCCGGTAACCGCGGGCGGCGGCGTCCGGCAGGGCCAGGGCCTGTTCGGCGACGGCGAGCTCGGCCCCGGTGCGGATCGCGGTGAGCGAGCCGTTGGCCCGGAAGCCGAGGTCCGGGACGCGGGCGCCGATGGACTCCCACAGTTCGCGGGCCCGCAGCGCGGTGTCCAGTTCCTCGCCCTGCGCCCGGCCGCTGACCCAGACCAGGCCGAAGTTGCGCACCGAGGCGCCGCGCGCCTCGGTCTCGCGCTCCAGGTGGACGACCTCGTGGCCGCGCTCGACTGCCTGCCAGGCGTGCATGGTGCCCAGCACGCCCGCTCCTACGACGATGACTCTCATGCGGCCAGGCTGGTGCGCCCAGGTGTCCACCGGGCGTCGGCGCGCCGTCCCGCAGATGAACCACCCGAAAAGTTGTACAGACAACCTGCCGGTCATCCCCTGGCGGCGCCCGAGGTCAGTACCGCTGCGCCCGGTAGGCGGAGTGGCCGTGGCCGACCAGCGGCAGCTCCCCCGCCCCGAGCAGCGGCCGCAGCGCGCCCGCCCGCATCCGGTCCACCAGCGGTCCGCAGCGTCCGGCGAGCGGCGTCAGCACCACCGCGACCAGCAACCCGACCAGCGCGCCCGCCGCCACGTCGTGCGGGTAGTGCACGCCGACCCAGACCCGGGAGGCGGCCATCAGCACCGCGAACAGGCCGGCCACCCGGCCGAGCCGCCGGTCGACGAACCAGAGCGAGGCCGCAGCGGCGAAGGCGATCACCGAGTGGTTGCTCGGGAAGGACCAGTCCCCGGTGCCCGGGCAGGTCTCCAGCGCGACGCTGCCGTGGATCTGCGCGCACGGCCGGATCTCCTCGACCGCGCCCTTGAAGACCGAGTTGACGCCGTAGGCGACGACCACGACCACCGGCGAGGCCAGCACCCTGGCCATCACGGCCGAGTCCGCGCCGCGCGCCCGCCACCAGGCGAGGACCATGAAGACCGCGAACAGCCCGAGGCCGAACGCCGACCAGACCTTGATCAGCTCGTCCAGCCAGTGCGGGGCCGACTGCGCCCAGCGGTTGACCCGGGTGTACAGGTCGCCGTCGATACCGCTGCCGTCGTACACGGCGAGCACCCGGGAGGGCATCACGCGTCACCTCCGTGACGTCGCACCCGACGGGCGCGAAACAGTTCGAGAACAATGGGGAACAGGAGACAACTACTACCAGACCGATGATCCGCAGCAGATATCCGTCGTTTCCGGGTACGGACGACCCCGGCGCGTCACCGGTGCGCACCACGGCGGGCACCCCGCGCGCGCCACGGCGACGCGGACCTCCCGCACGGCGGGGACGGGCAGCGCGCGGCCCCCTCCGACCGCCCCACGCCGACCACTCCGGCCCCGCCGGCGGCCACCGTTCGGACCGGACCGGCGCCCACCGGCCGGACCGCGCCCCCTCGCCTGCCCAGCATCCGGACACGCGCCCCCCACGCGCCTCCGTGCGCCGGCCACGCCCCGGGCACGGCCGACCGCCCAGCGCCGGACCCACGGCGCCGGCCCCCGTTTCGTACCGCCCGGTATGCGGACTTGCCGGACCCCGTCCCCAGCGGCCCACCGCACCCGTACGCTTTCGTCAGCGCGTCGGCCCCGACGCGTCCTCGAACGGCGGCGAGGAGCGGAACGAGTGCGGCAGACCGGACGGCAGTCCCGACGACCAGAGCGCCGCACCCCGCCGACCGCGGCGGAGCTGGCCAAGGTCCACGACCGCACCCTCGCCGACGCCGCCGCCCGGGAACTGGCCGCTCCCGCCCGCACCGAGGAGGCCGACGGCCCCGGCCGGCTCGACCCCCGTCCCGAGATCGGCGACTCCTGGGCCCGGCTGCGCCGCCTCGGCCTCGACCCCGACACCGGCGCCGCCGCCGTCCTGCTGGGCCCCGGCGAAATAGAACAGCGCCGCCGCACCAGCGGGCTCGACGCCGTCCTGCCGGTGCTGCGCGAGACCCTGCTGGAGGTGGGCGGCGCGGCCCCGCTGCTGCTGGCCGTCGCCGACGCCGAAGGCCACGTGCTCTGGCAGGAGGGCGAGCGCGGCCTGCGCCGCAGCGCCGACCGGATCGGCTTCATCACCGGCGCCCGCTGGGTCGAGGAGAGCGTCGGCACCAACGGCATCGCGGTCGCGCTGCGCACCCAGCGCCCGATGCACGTCCACTCCGCCGAGCACTACCTGCGCAGCCACCACTCCTGGACCTGCGTGGCCGCGCCGGTGCGCGACCCCGGCACCGGCCAGCTGGTCGGCGCCGTCAACCTGAGCGGCCCGGCGCACACCGTCCGCCCGTACCTGCTCCAGCTCACCGCCACCGCCGCCCGGCTCGCCGAGACCGAGCTGCGCGCCCACCGGCTGGAGGCGCTGCACCAGCTGCGCGCCCTGGCCGCCCCGCTGCTCGCCCGGGTCGGCGGCCCGGCCCTGGTGGTGGACGCGGCCGGGTGGACGGCCGCCGCGGCCGGGCTGCCGCCGCCCAGCCGGCTGCGGGTGCCCAGCGAGGGCTGGACCCCGGCCACCGTGCACTGGGTGCCCGGCCTCGGCGAGTGCATGCTGGAGCCGCTCGCCGACGGCTGGCTGGTGCGCCCGGTCCGGCCGGCCGAGGAGGACGGCGCCGGGACGGTGACCGCCGAACAGGCCGAGGGCGCCCACCTCCGGCTCGACCTGCGCCGCCCGGACCGCCCCGAACTGTCCGTCCGGGGCTCGTCCGACAGCTGGTCGCACCCGCTCAGCCCGCGCCACGCCGAGCTGCTGCTCCTGCTCGCCACCGGGCGGGAGGGCAGCACCGCCGCCCAGCTCGCCGAGGCGCTGTTCGGCGACGCGGGCCGGACGGTGACGGTCCGCGCCGAGCTGTCCCGGCTGCGCCGCTACCTGGGCGGACTGCTGGCCCACCGGCCGTACCGGATCGCCGAGTCGGTGCTGGTCACCGTGGACGGGCCGGACGACCCGTACGACCTGCTGCCCGCCTCCTCGGCCCCGGCCGTCCGGCGGCTGCGGGCCGCGCTGGCCGCCGGGACGGCCCGGCTGCCCGGCGCTCCGCCGCCCCTCCCGCCGCCGCGCGTCGCCGAGTCGCCGGAGCGCCGCTGACGCGCCCCCCTGCCGTCCGGTCGCCCGACGCCGTCCTCGGCGCGTCGCGGGGCGCGTCAGCCGTCGGCGAGCAGCGCGGCCAGATCGGCGTCCGTGGGGCCGCACCGGCGCTCCTGGTGCTCGGAGACCAGCGCGTAGGTGCGGTCCAGCCAGGCCTGCACCCGGGGCTTGGAGGCCTCCAGCAGCGCGCTGCCGTGCGGGGACTCCAGCGCCAGGTGCAGCGTCGCGCCGTGGCACGGGCAGTACGCCGGCCACAGCTTGACGTCTCCCTGGCCGCTCAGCGTGCGCAGGCCGTCGCGCAGCAGCTCGCGCGAGAACACCCAGTCGGCCTCGTCCGGCCGTCCCAGATGGAAGGTCAGCAGCACCTCGTACGGGCGCGCGGCGTCGAACCGGAACCGGGTGCGCACCTCGCCGACCACCTCCTCGCCCAGCGAGATCCGCAGGAACAGGACCTCCTCCTCCACCGCCGCCGGAGCGGCGGTGGAGCCGACCCCATCGCCGCCCGTGGGGGTGGCGGCGAGGGGTGCACTGGAGGCTGCGGACAGCGGGTCGGGCGGCATGACGGTCTCTCCGGGACGGCGTGGGATGTCCTCAGCCTGCGTCACGCCCGGTAGGGCGGGCAAGGGTTGCAAGGGGGTTGCAACGACCCCCCGGCCGGGGCGGGCGCCACTCCACGTCCTTGTCGGACGGAGCGTCAACTTCCGTGCGGGGAAGGGCCGTCCACGAAGTGACGCGGGTGATCGGCATGCGGTCGCCCCGCTGGTACGCTCTCCCCCTCCCCGCGCGGGCCCGCGCGGAACAACCGGCCCCGTGCGGCCGGAGCCGGGCCCGGCGGCGGCGCGTGGGAGAATACGGCGACGCGACGGCGGCTTCGGGGAGGGAGGGGTCCGTTGGCTGTGCGTGAGGACACCGCGCGGGACGTACGGCACGAGCCCGTACGGCAGGGCCGGCACGGTCGGCCGCGCCCGTTCGGCGGCCTGTTCCGGCTGCCCACCGTGCGCTTCTCCGGCGCCGCGATGGCGATGTCCACCGTGGTCGGCATCAGCATCGCCACCACGCTGCTGCTCAACGAACAGCAGGGGATCGGCCGCCGGGCCGGCGTCGCCCGGGTCGGCAGCACCCCGCCGCCCACGCCGGGCGCCGACGACCAGGCCGAGACGGTCTCGGCGCAGACCCCGACCGACGGCCCGTCGTCCGCCGCCTCCGGCCGCCCCACCACGGGCCGGCCCTCGACGCACGCCTCCGCCCACGTCCCGGCCCGCCCCTCGGGGGCCGCCGCGCCGGTCGCCGTCACCCCGCCCGCGCCCCGCACCGCGGGCCCGGGCACGCCCCAGACCGGCGGTCAGGCCTCGGCCGGGCAGGACGCGCCGGCCCCCGGCACCCAGCTCACCGGTACCGAGGCCGGCGTCCCGGCCCCGACCGGCGCCTCGCCCTCCCCCTCGCCCTCCCCCTCGCCTTCGCCTTCGGTGCCGCCCCCGGGCTCCGGGCAGCCCGGCTACGCCCCGGCCGGCTCCGGCCCGGCGCCGAACGTCCCCGGACCGCGGCCGGCCGCGCCCGCGTACCCGGCGCCGCCCGCCGCACCCCTCCCGGACTCCGTCGGCGCCGCCGGCGCCCCGGACGTGGGCGACCCGGCCGGCCCCGGCACCGCCCCGGACGCCGACCACGCGCTGTCCGGCGCCGCCCTGCTCTCCCCGCTCGGCCGTGACGGGCTGCGCCACCAGCTGGCCCTCGCGGTGGCCGAGCCGGTCACCGCTTTCCAGGCCGAGTTCCGGCTCGCCCCGGGCGAGTCGGCCCCCGGCCCCGGCGCCGCCTGGACCGACCTGCCGGGCGCCGTGGTGACCGCCCAGCAGGAGCGCGGCACCCTGGTCTACCGCTTCACCACCCCGCCCGGCACCGACGTCCGGCCCGGCCGCTACACCTTCGTGGTCCGCGGCGCCCGTCCGGCCGCCGAACCGTCCGTCACGGCGCGCAAGGCGGCCCCGGCGGAGAGCTGGAGCGTCTCCGCCTTCGCCCTCGACCACCCCCGCGCGGTCGCCGCGCTCGGCGGCTTCGGCCCGGTGCCGCCGTCGGCCGCCGAACCGTCCGCGCCCGGTGTCCCGCCCGCCGCTCCGGCCCCCGAGCCAGTCCCCGAGCCGGACGCCGTCCCCGGCACCGCCCCGACCGCCGCCCGGCCCACCGCCCCGGCCACCGCGGCGCGCTGACCTGCCGACGGCCGGGTGTAACAGTCCTCCGACGATCCGTCGGTAGGCCGTTCCCGACGGGCGCATCCCCGCACCCTCGTTCGTTACTGTGAGCAGCACCCGGCCCGGCGCCCCCGACGGCCCCGGCCGGGGCCGCCGTTCCGCACCCGAGGAGGAGTCCGTGTCCACCGTCCTGACCCAAGGCGGCAACGCACCGCTGACCGCCGCGCGAGTGACCGTCGAGGTCGCCGCGCCCAAGGCGCTGGACGTCTCCGGCCTGCTGCTGACCGATGCCGGAAAGGTCCGCTCGGACGACGACTTCGTCTTCTTCAACGCCCCGGACGGCCCCGGCGTCAGCCACCGCCCGGCCACCGCCGGCACCCCGGACGCGATCACCGTCGACACCCGGGCCGTCCCGGCCGGCATCACCAAGATCGTGGTCACCGCGAGCCCCGCCGACCAGGTCTCCACCTTCGCCGGGATGGAGCCCACCGCCACCGTCCGCGACGCCGACACCGGCGAGGTGCTGGTCACCTTCACCCCGCCGCGGCTGGGCGTGGAGACCGCGCTCATCGTGGTCGAGGTCTACCTGCGGGGCGGTGCCTGGAAGGTGCGCGCGGTCGGCCAGGGCTACGCCGACGGCCTGGCGGGCATCGCCACCGACTTCGGCGTCTCCGTCGAGGACTCCCCGGCCCCGGCCTCCACCCCGGCCCCCGCCGCGCCGGCCGCGCCGCCGGCTCCCGAGACCGCGGTCGCCCCGCCCGGCCCGCTGGACCGGACCGTCCAGCTCCCGACCCCGCCGGCCGCCCCGCCCGCACCGCCCGTGTCCCCGGCGCCTCCCGCGCCTCCCGCGCCGACGACCGCCCCGGTCGACCCGCGGATCGCCCTCGCCACCGGCCAGACCGCCGTCCCGGCCGCCCCGCCCGCGGCACCCCCGGCGTACGCCGAGCCCTCCGCCCCGGCCGCCCCCGCCAAGATCACCCTGGACAAGGGCCGGGTCAACCTCGCCAAGGGCAGCTCGGTCTCCCTGGTCAAGAACGGCCGCCCGTTCCTCTCCTCCGTCCGGATGGCCCTCGGCTGGAAGTCCGCCGCCCGCGGCCGCGACGTCGACCTGGACGCCTCCTGCCTCGCCTTCGACGCCCGGCACAAGCGGCTGGAGACGGCCTGGTTCATGAAGCTGAGCATCTTCGACGGCGCGATCTCCCACTCCGGCGACAACCTGGTCGGCGGCCGGGGCGGCGACGACGAGGTGATCACCGTCCACCTGGAAGGCCTGCCGGCCGAGGTGCACGGGCTGGTCTTCGTCGTGAACTCCTTCTCCGGTCAGAAGTTCACCGACGTGCGCGACGCCTACTGCCGCCTGCTGGACGCCCGGACGGAGGAGGAGCTGGTCCGCTTCGACCTCACCAACTCCGAGCCCCACACCGGTGTGATGATGTGCAAGCTGGTCCGGCGCCCGGGTGGCGAGTGGGAGATGACGGCGCTCGGCGAGTACGTCGACGGCAAGACCGCCCGGGCGATGATCGAGCCCGCCGCCGCCGCGCTGTAGCTCACCGGCGTCACCTCAGCACCCTCGGATTCACCCCCCAGGGGCATCAAGTCGTCCCCGCGACGACTCGATTGACTCTCCGGGGGGTGAATCGCACTCTCCCCCGCACCCCGAGGAGGAGAGCCGTGCCACGTTTCCTGTCCCGCCTCGCCGTCGCCGGCGCCGCCACCGTGCTCGCCGCCGGGCTGGTCACACCCACCACCGCCCAGGCCGCCGCCCGGCCCGGCGACCGCGCCACCGCACTGCGGTGGACGGCCCTCGGCGACTCCTACACCGCCGGGGTCATCGAGGCCACCGGCGCGGAGACCGAGCCGCGCGACGGCTGCGCACGCACCGTCAAGTCCTATCCCGAGATCCTCCGCCGCGACCTCGGCTCCCTGGTCGAGCTGCGCAACGTCAGCTGCAGCGGCGCCACCACCGACAGCGTCCGCGCGAGCGCGCAGTCCCCGCTCGGCCGTCCGCTCCCGCCGCTCGGCACCGACCCCAACGGCCCCTACCCGGCCGTCCCGCCGCAGATCGACGCCGTCGACCCGGCCACCGACCTGGTCACCGTCGGGATCGGCGGCAACGACCTCGGCTTCGCCGAGATCCTCAAGAGCTGCATCGAACTCGGCGCCGTCCAGCTCGGCCGGGGCACGCCCTGCAAGGACAAGTTCGACGCGAGCCTGCCTGACCGCCTCGACCGGCTGCGCGACGACTACGACCGGATGCTCACCGCGCTGCACGCCAAGGCCCCGTCCGCCAGGGTGCTCACCGTCGGCTACCCGCACCTCGTCCCCGAGGACGCCGCCCGCTGCCAGTACGGCAACCCCCTGCAGTTCGGCACCTTCACCACCGGCGACCTCGCCTGGGCCCGCACCGCGCTGCTGGAGCCGCTCAACGCGGTCGTCGCCCGGAGCACCGCTGCCCACGGCGACACCTTCGTGGACCTCTACCCCGCCAGCGCCGGCCACAGCGTCTGCGACGCCGACCACTGGCTGGACGGCGTGCTGACCAGTGTCCTGCCCCTCAGGTACGCCGTGGTGCACCCCAACGCGACCGGCCAGGCGCACACCGCCGCCCTGATCGAGGACGCCGTCCTCGGCGGCTGACCGCCGGCCCGCGCCCGGCGGGCGGGAGGGCCCGCGGAAAACCGCTGGCCGGCCCGCCCGCCGGGCCCCATCCTGGTCCGATGCCCATCGACATCCGCGAGGCCGTCCCCGAGGACTGGCCCGCCATCTGGCCCTTCTTCCGCACCATCGTCGCCGCCGGCGAGACCTTCCCCTACCCCCTGGACATGCCGTCCGAGCTGGGCCGGGAGTGGTGGATGCTCGCCGCCCCGAACCGCACGGTGGTCGCGGTGGACGAGGACGGACGGGTCCTCGGCACCGCCAACATGAACCGCAACCGCCCCGGCAACGGCTCGCACGTGGCCAGCGCCAGCTACATGGTCGACCCGGCCCACCACGGCCGGGGGATCGGACGGGCCCTGGTCGAGCACACCCTCGACTGGGCCCGCCGGTCCGGCTTCCGCGCCATGCAGTACAACGCGGTGGTCGCCGCCAACCGCCACGCCGTGAAGCTCTACGAGTCGCTCGGCTTCGAGATCGTCGGCACCGTCCCCGAGGCCTTCCACCACCCGGTCGAGGGCTACGTCGGCCTGCACGTCATGTACCGGCCGCTGTAACCCCCCTACTCCTCGATCGCCCCGCCGACCCGCCGCAGGTGCTGCCGGAAGCTGTACGCCGGGTCGGCGGCGCGCCGCTCCAGGTACTCGTCGAAGGCGGTCTGCCGGCGCAGGGTGTCCCCGGCCGCGATCCGCGCGGCCTGCTCGCGCTCGGTCCGGGCGATCGCACCGGCCGTCTCCAGCACCTCGGCGGCCCGGTCGGCGGGCACGAACAGCACCCCGTCCGCATCGGCGAACACCACGTCCCCGGCGCTCACCAGGTGCGGCCCGAACCCCGCCGTCAGCAGCGCCTCCGGCTCCCGGTCGTCCAGTCGCAGCGGTCCGAGCGGCAGTGCCCCGTAGCTGAACACCGGCAGCCCGATCTCCCGCAGCTCGGGGGTGTCCCGGTGCAGCCCCCACACCACGATCCCGGCCACCCCGGCGGCCCGCGCCTCCAGCACCGCGAGGTCCCCGATGCAGGCCTCGTCGGTCCGCCCGCCGTTGTCGACCACCAGCACGTCCCCGTCCCGGGCCGCCCCGTAGGCCTCCAGGAACACGTCCACGCTCCCGTAGTGCCGCACCGGCAGCACCCGCCCCGCCACCCGGGCCCCGGACACCACCGCCCCCACCCCCGCCGGCGCCACCCGCAACCCCACCCCGAGCCGCACGCAGGCATCCGCCACCAACGGCGTCGACAGCTCCGAGAATTCCTTCAGCATCCCCAACTCCTCTCGCTGACAGCCAAGTTCACCAGCCCGGATCCTATGCCCGGCTTCAAACTCACACCATCGAGTGAAACTCCGCCGCATACGGCACAACCCCGCCGAGCAGCGAATAGCGTGACGACCACCTGAAGGAGGGAACTCCGCCTCTTCGGCAAGCCGCATCGCGAGGAGTACACGGAGGTCCAGCTGGCGGCCTTCGGCGACCCGCTCGCCCTTCCCGCCCCGTTCGAGTTCGAGCTGGACACCAAGGACTTCCTCCAGGAACGCGAACGGCCCGCACCCCCCGTCAGGGGTGCGGGCCGTGGCCTGGGGCGCCGGGTCAGCCGCGGGTGGCCATGGCGCGCAGGAAGAAGGTCAGGTTGGCCGGGCGCTCGGCGAGGCGGCGCATGAAGTAGCCGTACCACTCCTGGCCGTACGGGAGGTACACGCGCATCGTGTTGCCCTCGCCGGCGAGGCGCAGCTGCTCCTCGGGGCGGATGCCGAACAGCATCTGGTACTCGAAGGAGTCCCGCTTGCGGCCGTTCCACTGGGCCAGCTGGCCGGCGATCTTGATCATGTTGGGGTCGTGCGAGGCGATCATCGGGTAGCCCTCGCCCGCCATCAGGATCTTCAGGGCGCGGACGTACGCGAGGTCGACCTCGTGCTTGCCCTGGAAGGCGACCGACTCGGGCTCCTTGTAGGCGCCCTTGCACAGGCGCACGCGGGAGCCGGCGCCGGAGAACTCCCGGCAGTCGGCCTCGGTGCGGCGCAGGTAGGCCTGCAGCACGACGCCCAGCCAGGGGAAGTCCGCCCGCAGCTCGCGCGCGATGGCCAGGGTGGAGTCGGTGGTGGTGTGGTCCTCCATGTCGAGGGTCACGGTGGTGCCCGCGTCGGCGGCGGCCGCGCAGATGCGGCGGGCGTTCTCCAGCGCGATCTTCTCGCCGTCCACCGGGAGGAACTGGCCGACGGCCGACAGCTTGACCGACACCTCGGCGCCGGCCGCGAGGCCGGTCTCCTTGAGGGCCTTGAGCAGGTGCTCGTACGCCTCGGCGGTGCCGGCGGCCTGGGCGGCGTCCTGGGTGTCCTCGCCGAGGTGGTCCAGGGTGACCTTGCGGCCGGTGGCGATCAGGTCGTCGGTGGCGGTGACGGCGTCGTCGAGGACGTCGCCGGCGACGAAGCGCTCGACTATCGCGTGGGTCGGGGGGAACTTCTCGACCACGGTGCGGACCTGCGGGGACCGGGAGGCCGCGAGAAGGGCGGAACGGAGCATCGTGACTCCTGGAGCTGGTGTTTCCAAGGGTGGCAGAAAGGCCGGGGCGGCGGGCGGCGGGGGTGTGCCCGCCGCCCCGGAGGGGCGACGCCCGGCTGCGGGACCGGGCGTCGCGGGTGACCGGTGGCTACTGGACGAGCCGTGCGGTCGGAGGGGCTGGTCAGCCCATGTGCGGGTAGCGGTAGTCCGTCGGCGGGACGAACGTCTCCTTGACCGAGCGGGTCGAGGTCCAGCGCGCCAGGTTCTGCTTGGCACCGGCCTTGTCGTTGGTGCCCGAGGCCCGGCCGCCGCCGAAGGGCTGCTGGCCGACGACGGCGCCGGTCGGCTTGTCGTTGATGTAGAAGTTGCCGGCGGCGAAGCGCAGCTTGTGCATCGCGTCCTGGGCCGCGGCGCGGTCCTGGGAGATGATCGAGCCGGTCAGGCCGTACGCGGACACCGACTCCATCTGGGCCAGCATCTCCTCGTACTTCTCGTCCTCGTAGACGTACACGGCCAGGATCGGGCCGAAGTACTCGTCCTTGAAGTACTCGCTCGCCGGGTCCTGGCAGACCAGGACGGTCGGGCGGACGAAGTAGCCCACCGAGTCGTCGTAGGTGCCGCCGGCCAGGACCTCGACCTGCGGGTCGGCCTGGGCGCGGTCGATGGCGGCCTTGTTCTTGGCGAAGGAGCGCTCGTCGATGACGGCCGACATGAAGTTGGACAGGTCGCTGACGTCGCCCATGGTGAGGCCGTCGACCTCGGCGGCGAACTCGTCCTTGAGGCCGGCCCAGATCGACGCCGGGACGTAGGCCCGCGACAGCGCCGAGCACTTCTGGCCCTGGAACTCGAAGGCGCCGCGGGTCATCGCGGTCTTCAGGACCTTCGGGTCGGCGGACGGGTGGGCGACCAGGAAGTCCTTGCCGCCGGTCTCGCCGACGATCCGCGGGTAGGTGCGGTAGCCGGCGATGTTGTTGCCGACCTCACGCCACAGGTGCTGGAAGGTGGCGGTGGAGCCGGTGAAGTGGATGCCGGCCAGCGCCGGGTGCTTCAGCGCGACCTCGGAGACGGCCAGGCCGTCGCCGGTCACCATGTTGATGACGCCCTTGGGCAGGCCGGCCTCCTCCAGCAGCTGCATCAGCAGGTGCGCGGAGAACTGCTGGGTCGGGGAGGGCTTCCACAGCACCACGTTGCCCATCAGCGCGGGCGCGGTCGGCAGGTTGCCGGCGATCGCGGTGAAGTTGAACGGGGTGATCGCGTAGACGAAGCCCTCGAGCGGGCGGTGGTCGCTGCGGTTCCAGACGCCGTCCGAGGAGATCGGCTGCTCGGCCATGATCTGGCGGGCGAAGTGCACGTTGAAGCGCAGGAAGTCGACCAGCTCGCAGGGGGTGTCGATCTCGGCCTGCTGGGCCGTCTTCGACTGGCCGAGCATGGTGGCGGCGGCCAGGGTCTCGCGCCAGGGGCCGGCCAGCAGGTCGGCGGCCTTGAGGAAGATCGCGGCGCGGGAGTCGAAGGAGAGCGCCTGCCAGGCCGGGGCAGCGGCCAGGGCAGCGTCGATGGCGTCCTGCGCGTCGGCCTGGGTGGCGTTGCGCAGGGTGCCGAGCCGAGCCGCGTGGTTGTGCGGCTGGACGACGTGGATCTCGGTGCCGCCGCCCATCCGGCGCTCACCGTTGATCGTCATGGTCAGCTGGACCGGCTCCTGGCCGCCCAGCTCCTTCAGCTTGGCCTCCAGACGAGCCCGTTCCGGGCTCCCGGGGGCGTAGCTGTGGACCGGCTCGTTCACCGGCGCGGGGACCTGGGTCACAGCGTCCATAGAGCGCACGCTCTCCTTCGTTCAGTGCGGGGGGACTGCCGGCGCGGGTCGCACGCCGGCCACAGCACGAACGCTATTCCTGGCCACCGGGCCACATGATTGGCCGAGCGGCTAAATTCCCCCGTACGGCGTTGTCCGGCCCGACGAATCGGGTCACGCGGCGGTCACGAACCGCCCTCACCAGCCGCACCGGTCACACCACCGGCTCACACGCCCCGGCTCGAAACCGGGGGTCCGGGCTCCGGCTCACACCCCCTCGAACCCCGGCTCGGATCCCGGCGCGCGCCACCGGCTCACACGCCGGCGCTCGCCTTCCGGCCGTTCACCACCGCCGCCCTGGCGGCGACCTCCTCCACCACCGGCCGCCGGGCCGCCTCGTACGCCGCGAGGGCACTCGGCAGGTCGGGCCGTCCGCTCAGGCAGCGGGCCAGTTCGACGGCGCTCTCGACGGCCAGGGAGACCCCTTGGCCGGAGCTGTTGGACGGGGCGTGCACCGAGTCGCCGACCAGTACCATCCGGTCGCGGTACCAGTGCGGTACGGACGGCATGATCTCCAGCCGCGGGAAGGCCTCGACGCTCGCGGTGTCCGCCGCCGCCAGGACCTCCCGGGCGGGCAGGTCGTCGGCGTGCAGGTCGCGGGCCAGCGCCAGCCAGTCCTCCCGCGACACCTCGCGGGCCTGCTCCGGCGTCAGCTGCTCGGGCCTCGGGATGTTGCTGAACCAGGCGGTCCCGGCACCGTCCCGCAGCGCCCAGTAGCCGAAGAACGCCCGCGCGCCCTGCGCGAAGTGGATGGACTCCCCGGCCGCGCGGGGGCCGGTGAGCCGGTGCGCGCTGTACCCGCCGACCCCGACCAGGCCGGTGTACCGCGGGCCGGGCGCGGCCGGGTCGATCAGCCCGCGGACGACGGAGCGGGTGCCGTCGGTGCCGATCAGCAGGTCGCCGGCGGCGGTGGTGCCGTCGGCGAACCGGGCGGTGACGCCGGTCGCGTGCTCCTCGACACCGACCAGCCGCTTGTCGTACCGGACGGGGACGCCCTCCTCGCGCAGCCGCCGCTGCAGCACCGCGTAGAGCTCGGCGCGCCGCATCACCCGGCCGCGGACGTCGGGCAGCTCGGCGAGGACGCCGCCCCGGGCGTCCTCGATGACCGTCCGTCCGACGGACTGGCCGACCGCGCCGACCTCCGCCTCCAGCCCGACGGCGGCCAGCGCGGCCAGTCCGTTGGGCGCGATCATGAAGGTCCCGCCGATGCCCTCGGCGGAGGTCCGGTAGGCCTCGAAGACCTCCGCCTCGACGCCGGCCCGGCGCAGCGCCAGCGCCGTCACCGGTCCGGCTATCCCGCCACCGATGACCAGGGCCCTGTCCACGGTTCGCATCTCGTTCACTGCAGCCTCCCGAAGGTCTCGTGCCAGGTCCGGACGAATTCCGGCTCCCGGAGCTGTGCGACCAGGCGCTCGACGAAGGCGATCTCGGCCCGCAGT
This sequence comes from Kitasatospora sp. NPDC092039, assembly GCF_044756065.1. NCBI lineage: Bacteria > Bacillati > Actinomycetota > Actinomycetes > Kitasatosporales > Streptomycetaceae > Kitasatospora > Kitasatospora sp. NPDC092039. The sequence continues at coordinate 129,480 of NZ_JBIVSD010000009.1, forward strand.
CCGCCGACCCGGTACTCCTCCTCGATCAGGAAGAGCCAGCCGACGCCCTCGGCCGCCGCCTTGCGCAGCTCCGCCGTGATGCCCGCCACCTCGGCGGTCAGCGCGGCCCGCCGCCGCTCCAGCAGCTCCACGGCCTCGGCCGGCGGGAGCACCATGAGCAGCGACAGCGAGACCCCGAACGCGGGGTACTCGTGCTGCGGTTCGGCGACGAGTTCGCGCATCCAGTCGCGGAGCTCCGTCCTGCCGTCGAGCGTGATGGCGTAGACGGTGCGCTCCGGCCGCTGGGTGTCGCGGACGGTCTCCTGCTCGGCCACGAACCCGGCCTTCCGCAGCTGCTCCACGACCATGTACAGCGAGCTGCGGTTGTACTTGATGTTGCGGTCCTTCGCGTGCTCCTGGAGCCGGCGCCCCATCTCGTACGGGTGCAACGGCTCGGCCAGGAGTTCGGCCAGGACCGCGAGGGCCAACGGGTTCGACACCTTGCGTCGCTTCGCCATGAGACGCGCCTCATCTCTTGGTCAGTACCGACTATCCAGTCTCGAATAGTCAGAGTCAACTATTTTGAAATGACGGGTCCGGACTCTGTCCGCCCGGCTAAAATCAACCACACGCCGTTGTCCGAGCGGATGAAGGAGGCCCGGATTGACCACGCCCGGCCTGCCGCTCCGTCAACTGCTGATGTCACTGGGCGAACCGCTGGTCGAGCTGCAGGCCGCCCCGCAGGGCCTGGACGTCCCGGTGCGCGACGTCGCCATCCTCGACCCGGAGGACCCGCCGACCGCCGCCCCCGGCGAACTCGTGCTCGCGATCGGCGCCCGCGGCCGCGCCGCGCTGCCCGCCCTGCGCGCGGCCGGCCGGGCCGGCGCCGCCGCCGTCGCGGTCAAGCTGGACGGCCCCGGCCAGGCCGACGCGCTGCGCGAGGCCGCCACCGACGCCGGCGTCGCCCTGCTCTCGGTGCGCCGCGAGACCCGCTGGGAGCACCTCGACTCGCTGGCCCGGGCGATCATCGCCGGCCCGGACGCCCCGGCCGCCCCCGGCGCCCCCGAGCCCAACGCGGGCGACCTCTTCTCCCTCGCCCAGACCGTCGCCGTGCTCACCAACGGCATCGTCTCGATCGAGGACACCTCCAGCCGGGTGCTGGCCTACTCCCGCTCCTCCGACTCCGACGAGGTCGACGACCTGCGCCGGCTGTCCATCCTCGGCTGGCAGGGCCCGGAGCCGTACCTGTCCAAGCTCCGGGAGTGGGGCATCTTCCAGCACCTGCGCAGCTCGGACGCCCCGATCGCGGTCGAGCCGCACCCCGAGCTGGGTCTGCGCCGCCGCCTGGCGGTCGGCATCCGGGCCGGGGCCCAGCCGCTCGGCACCATCTGGGTGCAGGAGGGCGCCCAGCCGCTGGCCCCGCTGGCCGAACAGGCCCTGGTCGGCGCCGCCCGGGTCGCGGCCGCCCAGCTGGTGCGCCGCCGCCGGGAGCTGTCCGCCGACGTCCGGCTCACCCAGACCCTGCTCACCGGCCTGCTGGAGGGCTCCACCGGCCCCCAGTCGCTCGCCACCCACCTCGGCCTGGACCTGCGCCGCCCGGCCACCGTGCTGGCCTACAGCGCGCGCACCACCGACGCGCTGCACCGCTCCGACGTCACCGGCCTGATCTCGGTGCACACCGCCGCCCGGCACCGCGCCGCGCTGCTCGCCCCGATCGACTCCCGGGTGTACGTGCTGCTGCCGGAGCTGCCGCCCGGCCTGCCGATGACCACCGTGCGCGACTGGGCCTCCGAGGTGGTGACGGCCGCCCGCGAGCACCTGGGCGTCCCGCTGCGCGCCGCGATCGGCTCGACCGTCGACGGCCTGGCCCGGGTCCCCGAGTCCCGCGCGCAGGCGGACCGCATCCTGGACGCGATGGGCCGCGGCGGGGTGGACCTCGACGTCGCGGCGCTGATCGACGTCCAGGCGGAGGTTCTGGTCAGCGAGATGGTCGCGCTGCTCCAGGAGCGCACCGGCCTGCGCGACCCGCGGCTGACCGCGCTCACCGAGTACGACCGCCGGCACGGCACCCGGCTCGCCGAGTCGGTGCTGGCCTGGCTGGACGCGCTGGGCGAGGTCCGGGTGGCCGCGGACGCCCTGCACATCCACCCCAACACCCTGCGCTACCGGGTGCGCCGCGCCGAGCAGTTGACCGGCATCGACCTCGCCCAGCCGCAGCAGCGCCTGCTGGCGATGCTGCAACTGCGGCTGCCCGCGGACGAGTGGTCCGCGGGCAGCCGGTCACACTCCGAGGGTCACTCGCCGTAGCCCTGGCCGCGCTTGTGCTCGTTCAGCCGGCGCCACGGGCCGCTGATGGCCAGCTGGATGCCCGGGGTCTGGATGTTGGCGAACAGGGTCTTGCCGTCGTCCGAGAAGGTCACCCCGGTGAACTCGCTGAACTCGGGCTTCTCGGCGGTGCCGATGTTCAGCTCGTTGCGGGCGATCGGGAAGACCAGGCCGTCCTCGGTGGCGCCGAACAGGTGCGAGACGCCCTCGCCGTCCTCGGCGATCACGATGCCGCCGTACGGCGAGACGGTGATGTTGTCCGGGCCGTCGAAGTTGTCGTGGTCGCCCCAGACGTCGTTGTTGACGCCCAGCAGCACCTTGAGGGTGATGGTGCGGCGGCTCGGGTTGTAGAACCAGACCTGGCCGTCGTGCTGGAGCGGGCTCTCCGAACGGGCGTAGCTGGAGACGAAGTAGAAGCCGCCGTCACCCCACCACATGCCCTCCAGCTTGCGGGCGCGGGTGACCTCGCCGTCCTTGAACTGCTTGCGCACCGAGACGGTCGTGGCGTCGCGGTCCTGGACCTTGACCCAGTCCACGCCGTAGGTGGTGCCGACCTTGGTGGCGCGGGAGAGGTCGTCGACGAACTTGCCCTGCGCGTCGAAGACCTTGAAGGCCTCCAGCACGCCGGCGTCGGCGGCCAGCTGGCGCAGCTTGTAGCGGCCGTGCTTGAAGCCGGCCGGCGGGGTCCAGCGGAACAGCAGGCCGTTCGGGTTCGAGGCGTCCTCGGTCAGGTAGACGTGGCCGCGCTTCGGGTCCACCACGACGGCCTCGTGCGCGTAGCGGCCGAAGGCCTTCACCGGCTGCGGGTCGCGGTTGTAGTCGTCGTCGAAGGGGTCGACCTCGAAGATGTAGCCGTGGTCCTTGGTGAAGCCGTTCTTGCCGGCCTTGTCCTCGGTCTCCTCGCCGGACAGCCAGGTGCCCCACGGGGTCACGCCGCCGGCGCAGTTGGTGGAGGTGCCGGCGATGCCGACCCACTGCTCGACCGAGCCGTCCCGCTTGGCGTGCACGATGGTGCAGCCGCCGGCCGCGCCCGGGTCGTAGACGTGGCCCTCGGTCAGCGGCACCGGGTGCGGCCACTTGTCGCGGGAGCCGGACAGCTCGTGGTTGACGACCATCAGGTTGCCGCCGCGCTCGTCCTCGAAGGCGGAGGTGCCGTCGTGGTTGCTCGGGGTGAACTCGCCGGTGCGCAGCTTGGTGACGCCGGCCCGGTTGAGGACCTTGTACGAGAAGCCCTTCGGCAGCGACAGCAGACCGGCCGGGTCCTGGACCAGCTGGCCGTAGCCGACGGCGGTGCCGGCGGCCGAGTTGGTCCCGGCGGCCGCGGCGGCCGGGACCTCGCCACCGACCGGGGCGGCGATCGCGCCCGGGGCGCTGGCCAGCGCCTCGGCGCTGCCGGCGATCAGCACGCCGGCACCGACGAGGGTGGAACGGTTGACGAAGTCCCGGCGGGACAGCGACATGGCAGCAACTCCTGAGGATGAGCGGGGGCGTCGGTGCGGGATGCCGACGCCCAGCAGGCTCCGCCGGACGGGTGAACCCGACATGACGTCCACCTCACACCCAGGCGGCCATTCGCCGACCGATGACCGTCGCATGACCGCCGCTTTGCGCGTGCCCCTGTCAGGACCGCCGAGGTCGGAGCCCCTGCGACGGTCCGGGCGCCGTCAGCGCCGCGCCGCCCGCCACTGCTCCCAGGCCGACAGCCACAGCTGCTCGGCCAGCCGCTGCTCCTCCCAGACCCCCGCCCCGCCGCCGCCCGGCCGCTCGCGCCACAGCTGCTCCCAGGCCCGCTGGGCCGGCAGGCTCGCCACCTCGCTGGCGAACACCGTGTACCGGACGACCTCCTCGACGGCCGCCTCGCCCTCCGGTGTGCCGACCAGCCAATGCGTCTGCTGGGAGAGCCGGTTGACGTGGTTCACCATCGAGGTGACCGCCGCCACGGCCTCCTGCCGGCTCTCGGTGGCCAGCCGCATCTGCTGGCGCACCGCCGCCTCCCAGCGCACCGCGCCGGCCTCCCCGCGCAGCCCGCGCGGCAGCCGCGGGGTACGCCCGACCCGCACCTGCGCCTCGATCGCGGCGGACTCGGCGACGGTCTGCTCGATCAGCGCCCGGTGCGCCTCCATCCCGACGACGGGCGGCAGTTCGCGCTCCTCGACCGGCACGTGGCGGGCCCGCCGGGCGGCCAGGTCGCGCAGCAACTCGGTGCGCCCGCGCAGGCAGCGCTCGAAGTCGCCGATCGAGCCGAGCTCCACCGTGCCGGGGTCCACCCCGCGCCCGCACACCGTCACGGTCAGCCCGCCGACCCGCAGCCGCCCGGCCCACACCGGCGCCGGCCCGTCCGCCGCCGCCGGGGCGCCGGGCTCCGGCACCGGCCGGTCCTCGTGCACCTCCACCGCGCAGGGCTCGCCGTCCACCGTGATCCAGGCGCGCAACGCCCGTACCCGGCCCGGCCCGTCGCCCTCGTCGACGCCCAACTGCTCGTAGACGCGGTCCCGTTCGTCCTCGACCAGGTCCTCCAGCTCGGGCAGCTGCTCGACCCGGTCGGCGCCCGGCCGGTAGGTGCGCACGGTCACGTACGGGCCGGCCGCCGAGCGCCAGTCGCCGCACTGCACCTCGACCCAGCGCAGCTCGCCGCCGGAGGTCTCGAAGGCGGCCAACGCCTCACCGGCCCGGGCCTCGGCGGCGGGCGTCGCGTCGGCGGGCGCACCCTCGGCGGGGGCGGGGGCGGAGGCGGAGGCGGGGGCCGTCCCGGCGGTCACGCCGTACACCGGGAAGTCGGCCGCCGCCAGGGTCCGGCGGGAGAACTCCTCCTGGTCGGCGAACCGGTCGGCGGGCCGCTCCGCGGACCGGCCGGCGGATCCGACGGGCTGGTCGGCCGCCCGGTCCAGCGGCCGGTCGGCGGGCTGATCGACGGGCTGGTCGGCGGGCGGACCGGCGAAACGGTCCTCCCGGACCGGCCCGCCCGGAGCCGGGGCGGACCCCGGAAACCCGGTGTCCCGCTTCTGGTGCCTGCCGCCGCTCTCCCGCATCATCCTGTGCCGCACCCCCGGTTCCTCGCACCCGCACCGCTGACGCCACCTTACGTGCCCGCAGCTGCCGGGTCATCAGCTCCGCCCCCCGGACGGGGGCGCCGGCCGTGTCAGGAGGCCCGGTTGTCAGCCGCCCTCCCTACCCTGGGCGGCATGACAGCACAGAACGACGCAGCACAGGACCGGGCCGCCGAGGGCGCCTTCCCCGCCCGGATCAGCATCGTCACCCTCGGGGTGACCGACCTCGACCGCAGTGCCCGCTTCTACGAGGCGCTCGGCTGGAAGCGCTCCGCCGCCTCCAGCCCGGAGATCGTCTGGTTCCGCACCGCCGACTCGGCGCTCGGCCTCTTCCCCACCGAGGAGCTGGCCGCCGACGCGGGCGTGCCCGCCACCGGCGAGCCCTCCTTCCGCGGCGTCACCCTCGCGGTGAACCTGGAGTCCCCCGCACTGGTGGACGCCGCGCTGCGGACGGCGGTCGAGGCCGGCGCCGTGGTGGTCAAGCCGCCGGTGCCGACCGACTGGGGCGGCTACTCCGGCTACTTCGAGGACCCGGACGGCCACCTCTGGGAGCTGGCCCACAACCCGTTCTTCCCCTTCACCGAGGACGGCTCGCTGGACCTGCCCTGACCACCCGCACCCGCCCGGGGCCCCGCCCGCTCAGTTCCTGGAGCGCGCCTTGAAGGCCGCCTTGCGCGCCTCCTTGGCCAGCGTCCGGTCCGGGTGCAGCTCCCCGATCGCCTCCAGGACGTCCGCCGTGTACGGGTGGTCGACCCGCCACAGCTCGCCGAACCACCCGGCCGGATCGCCGTTCACCGGCAGGTCGGTGATCAGTTCGCGCAGCAGCTCGGCGTCCCCGCCGTTGTCCAGCAGCTGGGCGGCGAAGGTGTCGACCACCGTCCACAGCGCCATCGCCCGGTCCGGCACCGGCACGTCCGTCGCCCCCTGCGCGGTCAGCCAGGCCCGCGCCGCGCCACCCAGCTCCGGGTCGTCCGTGACCTCCCGGACGGCCGGCGCCGCGTCCGGCCCGAGCAGGTTGAGCGCCGAGACGCAGAGCATCCGGCGCAGCGGGCCGTAGCCGTCCGCACCGCGCGCCGCCGCGAGCAGCTCGCGCGCCGCCGCCACCGGCTCCCGGCCCGCGGTCCACACCCGCAGCTCCTCCTCCGGCAGCACGTTGGCCGACTCGCAGACCCCGCGCAGCAGCTCGGCCGCGTCCCCCCGGGCCAGGTCGCCGACCAGCGGCGCGTCGTAGCCGTCCTCCAACAGCCACTGCCGGATGCCGTACTGGCCGAGCGGGGTGAGCCGGACCAGCCCGAAGCGGGCCGACTCCTCCTCGTCCAGCGGCTCCTCGCCGACCACCGCGGGCTCCTCGCCGTCCTCCTCGTCGAACAGCTCGGGGTCGATCGGGCGGTAGTCCAGCAGGCCGAGCTCGGCGAGGTCGCCCAGCATCGGGTCCAGCGCGACCATCACGTCCGTGATGTCGCCGAGCAGCTCCTCGCTCGGCTCCTCGCCCTCCGGGACCACCAGCAGCGCGGCCAGCACGCCCAGCGGCACGGTCTCGTTGCCCGGCTCGGCGAAGGCGGTGGTCTCGTAGAGCACCTGCAGGGCCTCGTCCAACAGCTCGGCGGCCTCGTCGCGGGCCTCCTCGACCTCGTTCAGGCCGTCCTCGTCCTCCTCGGCCTCCCCGGCCGGCGCCTCCGCGGCCTCGCCGTCCTCCTCCGGCAGCGAGTCGGCCTCCACCGCCAGCTCGCGGACGATCCCGGCGGCGGTCAGCCACAGCTCCAGGACGGTCTCCGGGTCGCCCTGCTCGGCGGGCTCCAGGTCCGGGCCCGGGACGGCGACGTGCTCGCCCTCCGTGGTCGTGCCCAGTTCCACCAGGTCCAGGTCGCAGGCCAGCGACCAGGCCCGCAGCGCCTCGACCTCGGCCTCCTCGGGCACCTCGCCCCCGGCCGGGGCCAGGCCCAGCAGCCGGGCCGCGGGGGCCCGGTCCTCCTCGACCAGGTCGCCGAACTCGTCCACCGTCCGGTGCGGGGCGGCCCAGCGGGCCAGCGCCAGCGCGTACCCGAACATCGGCACGGCCTTCGCCTGCTCGGCCAGCTCGCGGTCGCCGGGCAGCTTCACCGGCGGGACCAGGACGGCCGCGTCGTCCAGGTCCTCGTCGTCCAGCCCGTGCGCGGCGAACGCCCCGTAGAGGTCCTGGAGCTCCAGGTCGGCGGGCAGCACCGCCTCGGCCGCGCCCTCCCCCGCAGGGGCCCCCGTGTTCTTGCGACGTCGTCCGGCCATCGTCGTGCGCTCTCCCTCAGCCAGCGGTCAGCCCAACAGCGCCGCGTACCGATCCACCACCTCAGCGTATAGGCCGGGCACCCCCGACGCCCGGCCGTACGGGGCGCACCCAGGGGCGCGCGCCGCGGGCGTGCGCCCACCCTTTATCCTTCGGTCTGGTACCGCGCACACCCCGCGCGCACCACCAGGGCAACGAAGCCCACCGCCCTCCGCCCGACCCCGGGCCGGAGGGGCCCTCTTCAGCTCACCTCGCCCCACCAGGGAGCCCGTACCCGCGGCCACCACCACAGCGCCTCCGGACGGGCGCGCCGGCACACCCCGCCGACCCCGGTGGTGCCCGGCCACAGGAGACCCCTGCCATGGCGGACCTCTCCCCCGCCGGCTCCGGCCTGCGCACCGCGCAGCTCGACGGACGCCGACTGTCGGAGGCCCTGCTTCCCCTGGAGCTCGCGCCGCGCGCCCAGCTCCAGCTCGCCGCGATCAGCCGCTGGAACGCGCTGCGCGGCATCCGCGTCGGCCTGGTGGCCGCCGCCCTGCTGCTGATGCTGATCGGTGCCAATCTGGCGACGCCGATCTACTCGCTCCTCCAGCAGCAGCTCCACCTCACCGCGCTGGACACCACCGTGCTGTTCGCGGTCTACGTCTTCGCGCTCGTCCCGGTACTGGCCGTGGTCGGCCACTGGTCCGACCACCTCGGCCGGCGCGCCCTGATCCTGCCCGCCGTCGCACTGGCGGCCGCCGGCGACCTCGTCTTCGCCACCTCCGGCAGCTTCTGGCAGCTCGCGCTCGGCCGCGCCGTCCAGGGCATCGCCGTCGGCCTGTCCACCGGCGCCGCCGGGGCCGCCCTCGGCGACCTGCTGCCCGACCAGCCGACCCTCGCCGCCAAGATCACCCTGGCCTGCTCGGCCGGCGGCGTCGCCCTCGGCCCGGTGGTCGGCGCCCTGCTGGCCGGCGGCTCCGACCCGCTGCTGACCCCGTTCCTGCTGCACGCCGTCGCCTTGGTGGCGCTCTGCGTGCCGCTGGCCCTGGTCCACCCGCGGATGCCCGGCCGCAACCGCCCGCCCGCATCGCCGCCGCGCATCACCACCCCGGCCCACCTGCGCCCCCAGCGCCTGCGGCTGCCGCGCACCGGCCGCCGCGAGTTCAAGCTCGCCGCCTCGGCGGGCTTCGTCTCCTACGCGGTGTTCGGCGTCTACCTCAGCCTGGCCCCGGCCTTCGCCGCCAAGCTGCTGCACACCGACTCCAAGCTGGTCGGCGCGATCGTGGCCGCCCTCCTGCTCGGCTCCTCGGCCGCCACCCAGCTGATCGTGCCGCCGACCTCCGACCGCGTGGTGACCGCCCTCGGCATGACCGGCCTGGCCACCGGCCTCGGCCTGGTCGTCGCGGCCGGCTACACCGGCACCCCCGCGCTGCTCTTCATCGGCAGCGTCCTCGGCGGCATCTCCCAGGGCGTGGCCTTCCGCTCCCTGTTCACCAGCGCCGTCGGCGCGATGGACCCGGAACGCCGCGGCTCCGAGCTCAGCTCCCTGTGGGTCATCGTCTACCTCGGCAGCTCCGCCCCCATCATCGCCGTCGGCGCCCTCGTCCAGCGCTACGGCCTCCTCCCCTCCGTCAGCGGCTTCGCCGCCCTCGCCGCCCTCGCCTGCGCCGCCCTCGCACTCACCGTCGCCCGCAAGCCCAAGGCAGCCTGACCCACCCGCTGAACGCCGCTGCCCGGGACTTCCTCCGAAGCCCGGGCAGCGGCGTTTCCGCCCACCGCCGGCTGGACACCCGCGCGTCGTCTGCTTCGGTGAGCAGTTCCACCGCCGTTCCCCACCATCCACCCCCCACCCGCCTCCCGGCGGGTGCCCGCCCCCGCCTCGGTCTCTGCTGAGACGAGGTAGCCACATCCACTGGCGGCCGAGGAAGAAGCGCCGTGCAACTACGGTGCGGCATGCCCGTATCGGCGGGTCGCTCCATGCTCCAGGTAGACGGTCGCGGACCCGGTCCTGGCCGCGCAGGCCGCGTGGACGCGGCGGGCGAGGCGTGGGATGAGGAGCGCGTCGAGCTGGTCGGTGGTGTGAAAGGCGTATCTGCCGATCTCCACCTGGTCGACGGTGATGTTGTCGAGCTCGTCGGCGGGGAGGACGCCGCCGTCGAAGACGAAGAGGAGCTTGTCGCCCTCGGTGGGGTGGGGCGCCCAGTCGGCGACGAGCAGTCGGCCGATCGGCGGGGTGATGCCGAGCTCCTCCTCGACCTCCCGGGCCGCGCCCTCGCTCGGGGTCTCCCCGGCGTGCAGGTAACCGCCGGGGATCTTCCAGCCGGGCTTGTACGTCGGCTTCACGAGGAGGACGCGGTCGTCCACGTCGAAGAAGAGCACGCCGGCGGCGGTGCGGGGCTGGGCCACGACCTCGTGGAACTGGGAGTCGCTCACGGCGACGACCGTAGCCGCCCGGCCAGGCGGCACGGTGCCGGCAGGGGAATGGTCTCGTACCAGCCGGAGATGAGAGACCCGTCCTGCCAAAGCCCCTTCTGATCGGTGGGACAGCGCGTTCCAAGTGGAACTTCGGCATCACCAGTAGTGCCCAGCGCGTCCACGCCGCGATGCCCTCCGGCAGTCGACGGGCCACCGGCGTGGCGGCAGACCTGCGCGAGGAGATCGAGGCGTTCACCGCCAGCCCGACGTCCGTCCTCATCCGGTGACCGCGCAGGTAGGCTCCGCGGCCATGACCCCAGTTCACCTGGCCGGCCCTCGCCTGTCGATGCGCGAAGTCGAACCCGCAGACACCGACGACCTCCTGGCCATTTACGGCGACCCCGAGGCCACCCGGCACCTGAGCTTCGAACCCCGCACACGCGAGCAGGTCCAGGCGATCACGGACCGCTCCATCGCCGCCGCGCACGCTAGCCCGCGCACCGAGTACTGCCTCGCCATCACCCGCCGTGGCGAGCACCGGCTGATCGGGTACGCCCGTCTGGCCGCCGAGCCGCAGGAGGCCGCCACCATCGGCTTCGCCCTCCACACCGCCGAGTGGGGCAGGGGGCTAGGCATCGAGACCGTCCACCTACTGTGCGCGCTCGGCTTTAACACCCTCGGCCTGCACCGCATCTGGGCCGCCCGCTCCCCGCTCAACGAAGCCTCCGCCCGTACCCTGCTGCGGGCCGGGATGACCGAGGACGGCCGGATCCGCGACCACGTCTTCGTCCACGATGCCTGGCGCGACTCCATCACTTACTCGATCCTGGAACACGAGTGGACACCGATCGACGGGCTCGACACGACGAGCGCGCTCGACCGGTCGGGCGCCCCGCCCGGCGGCGGGTCCGCATCGGGGAGGTGAACCCATGATGACCGAGCCGGCCGTGCCGAACACGGCGATCACCGGTATCGCCGAGTTCGCGCGGGGCGGCGCACCCGCCCCGCCCACCACCGCGCTGCCCAGCGTGGGGAATGGCGTCGCGGATACGGTCCCGCAGCCACTGGCGGCTGGTCTGTTGCCAGCCCAGACGGTCGGCCATGTACATCTCGGCCCGGGCCGGGCGGCGACCTTCACGCCGTGACCGGCAGCGGAGCGCGCGGCAAGTACCAGCACGGGTGATCCGACGTGGATGTCTTCGTCGTCGCCGAGCAGGCCAGCCATCCCAGGTCCTGACACGCTCTCGCCCCACACCACCGATACCGTCGAAACAGGAAGAGACCCATGCAGCACCGCGTCCGCGCCGTCCTCCTCACCCCGAACGACACCACGCTGCTGATCAAGCGCATCCGTCCCGGCATCGCCCCGTACTGGGTGATCGTCGGCGGCAAGGTCGAGCCGACCGACGCCGGCCCCGAGGAGGCCCTGCTGCGGGAGGTCCGCGAGGAGATCGCGGGCGAGGCTGCGATCGTCAGCCTCCTCCACACCATCGAGACGGACGACGAGCGTCAGGACTTCTATCTCGCCACCATCGAGAAGTGGAGCTTCGAGGAACGCACCGGCCCCGAGTTCAGCCAGGAAGGCCGGGGCGAGTACATCCTCGAAGAGATCCCGCTGACCGCCGACGCCCTCGACGCGGTCAACCTGCTGCCCCAAGAGATCGCCGTGGTCCTCCGCGAGGCGGTCGAGCGTGGGGAATTCCTCGCCCCCAGGTAGCCGCAAACAGGCGGTCACGCCTTTGCAAAAGTCTCACGCAGCGTCAAGTGCCGTGATACGTTCCGTAATCCAAGTGAAAACAAGGCGACCCCGGCGGTGCTGGAACACCCCGGGGTCCGGCAACAGGAGCCAGAACTCCCGATGCGCGTCCATCGTAGCGCCCACGTGCGCGACTTCACCGTGCTGCCCAACGCCGTTCTCCAGTACCGGCGGCTGAGCTACACCGCCCGCGGCCTGCTCGCGGACCTCCTCTCCCGCCCGGACGGCTGGCGCGAGGACGGCCGGCACATGGCCGACACCAGTCCCCAGGGCCGAGGCGCGATCCGCAAGGCTCTCAAGGAGTTGACCGAGGCCGGGTACTACCGGATCGAGAAGATCCGGATGGCCGACGGCACGATCATCACCGAGACCCACGTCCACGACACCCCGCAGCTCGCGCGACCGAGTGCCACCCCTCCGGCGTCCGGTGAAGCGACCACCGGTCGCGCTGTCGGCTCTGTAGTAAAGAACCGGCAGCAAGAACCCACCCTCCCGCCACCTCCGGGTCCCGACACCGAAGAGGTCCGCACAGCGGTGGCCACCCTGTTCCGGGTGATCCGGCCCGAGCCGCGTCTGCGCCTCGGCGAGGCCGAGGCCCGGGAGTTGGCGCCCCTGGTCGCCGAGTGGCTGGCACGCGGCAGCACCTCCGCCGACCTCGCCCACGCCCTGCTGCCGGGCCTGCCCGTCCCGATGCACTCGGCGGCAGCGGTGCTCCGCTACCGCCTGGAGCACAAGATGCCGCCCGCCCGGCCCACAACACGGCCACCGGCCCGGTACGCCGAGTGCGCCGAGTGCCACGACCCCGTGCCCCGGCCGGGCGTCTGCCGCCCGTGCGCCGGCCTGGTAGCCCGGACCCTCGCGGTCGGCCAGGGGGCGGACGTGGCAGCCGCAGGTGCCGCCCGAGTCCGAACCGCCCTGCGCTCCGCACTGCGTGCAGGCCGACCACCGGTCATCGCTGCCTAGGTGGCCGCCTCCGGACGTCCTTCGGGGGGGGTGGCTCCGGAGCCGACCACTACGCGTCGCTTCGGCCCAGGAATTCGCCGACGGTCCGGCCGAAGAGTTCCGGGTCGTCCAGCCACGGGAAGTGCACGGCGCCGGGCTGGACGACGAACTCCCCGCGCGGGAAGAGCGCCGCGACCTCCGCAGCCTTGTCCGGGCGAGGGGACGGGTCCAACTCGCCCGCGAGCACCAGCACCGGCGCGTCGAGTCCGGTCAGCACCTCGCGCACCGCAGCCGCGTCATCGAACGCGCCGGAACCGGGGTAGGCGTGAGCAGCCTCCTCGTTGTAACCGTCCTTGCCGGATGCGGCGTGGGCCTCCGCCGCCGCATCCCAGCGGCCGTAGATGAGGCGGTCCAGGAACCGCCAGTCGCCCTCGGTCGCCTCCCCGGCCATCGCCCGCTCGAAGGCGGGCACCGCCTCCTCGTACCAGGGCTCGCCGCTGCGCAGCGCGAGTGCCTCGCGCCGTCCCTCGAGCGGGAACTCGATCTCGGCCGCCCGGGCCCGGGCGGTCACCAGCACCAGCGACCGGATCCGCTGCGGATAGCGGCCGGCGTAGAGCAGCGCGAGGTCACCGGAGGCGGAGTGGGCCAGCACGTCGATCCTCTCCAGCCCGAGGTGAGCCCGGAGCGCCTCGACGTCGTCCACCTGCCGGTCGACGCGGTAGCTCGACGGGTCGGCCGGAGTCCCGGACTCCCCCGTGCCACGCAGGTCGAGCAGCACCAGCGATCGCCCTGCGGCGACCGGCAGGCCGCCCAGGTCACCGAGGTAGGCGGATGCCTGCATCGGTCCTCCGGGGAGACATATCAGCGGATCACCCTCCCCCACGATGCGGTAGGCGAGGCGGGTTCCGTCCGGAGCGGCAAATGTCGGCATCCGGCCATCTTGGCACCGGCCGTCCACCACCCGCCACGCATGGCGGGCTGGGCACCCGCCGGCAGGCGAAGCGGAGACAGGCACCCCGGAAACGCCGCTGCCGCGCGACCCCGTGGGTTCGCGCGGCAGCGGCGTTGACGGTCGAAGACCTCAGACGTTGAAGCCCAGCGCCCGCAACTGGTCGCGGCCGTCGTCGGTGATCTTGTCCGGGCCCCACGGCGGCATCCAGACCCAGTTGATGCGCAGGTCCTGCACCAGGCCGTCAGTGGCGGTCTTGGCCTGGTCCTCGATGACGTCGGTCAGCGGGCAGGCCGCCGAGGTGAGCGTCATGTCGATGGTGGCCACGTCGGACTCGTCGATGTGGATGCCGTAGATCAGGCCCAGGTTGACGACGTCGATGCCCAGTTCGGGGTCGACGACGTCCATCAGGGCCTCGGTCAGGTCCTCGACCGAGACCGTGCCGGCGGTGGTGCCGACGATCATGCCGGGCTGCTGCTCCTCCGCAGCGGAGGCCTCGGCGCCGGTGGCACCGGTGGTGGCGGCGCCGGTGGTGGTGCTCTCGTCACTCATGGTCTTGTCCTCCTCTGCGTGGTCAGTCGTTCACGGCGGGGTTCTGGGCGAGCGCCTGGGCGGTGGCGTCCTTCCAGGCCATCCAGCTGAGCAGGGCGCACTTGACCCGGGCCGGGTACTTGGAGACGCCGGCGAACGCGACCGCGTCCTCCAGCACCTCCTCGTCGCCCTCGCCCTGGCCCTTGCTCTGCATCAGCTCCAGGAACGCCTCCTGGACCGCCTGCGCCTCGCCCACGGTCTTGCCGACCACCAGGTCGTTGAGCACCGAGGCGCTCGCCTGGCTGATCGAACAGCCCTGCGACTCGTACGAGACGTCGGTGACGGTGGCGCCGTCGAGCTTCACCCGCAGGGTGATCTCGTCGCCGCACGTCGGGTTGACGTGGTGCACCTCGGCGTCGCCGTCCCGCAGCCCCTTGCCGTGCGGGTTGCGGTAGTGGTCCAGGATGATGTCCTGGTACATCGAGTCGAGCTTCATGGTCGTCCTGCCCCGTCCCGTCAGCCGAAGAAGTTCCGGACGTGGTGCAGGCCGTCGATCAGCGCGTCGACCTCGCCCGGCGTCGAGTACAGATAGAACGACGCCCGCGTGGTCGCCGGAATTCCGTACCGCAGGCAGACCGGCCGCGCGCAGTGGTGGCCGACGCGCACGGCGATGCCCTGCTCGTCCAGCACCTGGCCCACGTCGTGCGGGTGGATGTCGCCGAGGGTGAAGGAGATCGCGGCACCGCGGTCCACGGCCGTGCGCGGGCCGATGATCCGCAGGTCCGGGACCTCCAGCAGCCGCTCGACGGCGTACTCGGTGATCGCGTGCTCGTGCGCCGCGATCTTCTCCATGCCGATGCCCTGGAGGTAGTCGACGGCCGCGCCGAGCCCGACCGCCTGGGCGATCGGCGGGGTGCCGGCCTCGAACTTGTGCGGCGCCGGGGCGTAGGTGGACGAGCCCATGGTGACGGTCTCGATCATCTCGCCGCCGCCGAGGAACGGCGGGAGGTCCTCCAGCAGCTCGTGGCGGCCCCAGAGCACGCCGATGCCGGTCGGGGCCAGCATCTTGTGGCCGGTGAAGGCGACGAAGTCTGCCTCCAGCGCCTGCACGTCCAGCACCATGTGCGGGGCGGCCTGCGAGGCGTCGACGACGACCAGCGCGCCGACCGACTGGGCCTTGCGGACGATGGTCTCGACCGGGTTGACCGTGCCCAGCAGGTTGGAGACCAGGGTGACGGAGACCACCTTGGTCCGCTCGGTGATCAGCTCGTCGATGTTCGACAGGTCGAGCCGGCCCTCGTCGGTCAGCCCGAACCACTTGAGCTTCGCACCGGTGCGCTGCGAGAGCAGCTGCCACGGGACGATGTTGGAGTGGTGCTCCATCTCCGTGATGACGATCTCGGAGTCGGCGTCCACCCGGTACGGCTCGTCGGCCCAGCCGAGCATGTTGGCGACGAGGTTGAGCGACTCCGAGGCGTTCTTGGTGAAGATCACCTCGTTGCGGCTCGGCGCGTTGATGAACGCCGCGACCTTGTCGCGGGCGCCCTCGTACAGCGCCGTGGCCTCCTCGGCGAGCACGTGCACGCCGCGGTGGACGTTGGCGTTGTGCCGCTCGTAGTAGGCGTTCAGGGCCTCCAGCACCTGGCGCGGCTTCTGCGAGGTGGCCGCGTTGTCCAGGTAGACCAGCGGCTTCTCGTCGTGCAGCAGCCGCTGGAGGACCGGGAAGTCCTTGCGGATCGCGTCGGTGTCGAGGAGGCCGCTATGACCCGTAAACGGATGCGTCACTCGGACGCGCCCCCCTTCACGTACGCCTCGTAGCCCTCGTTCTCCAGCTTGTCGGCCAGCTCGGCGCCGCCGGACTCGACGATGCGGCCGCCCGCGAAGACGTGGACGTGGTCGGGCTTGATGTACCGCAGGATGCGGGTGTAGTGGGTCACCAGCAGGGTGCCGACCTCGCCGGTCGAGCGGACCCGGTTGATGCCCTCGGAGACGATCCGCAGCGCGTCGACGTCCAGACCGGAGTCGGTCTCGTCGAGGATCGCGATCTTCGGCTTGAGGAGCTCCAGCTGGAGGATCTCGTGGCGCTTCTTCTCACCGCCGGAGAAGCCCTCGTTGACGTTGCGCTCGGCGAAGGCCGGGTCCATCTGCAGTGCGGCCATCGCCTCCTTGACCTCCTTGACCCACAGCCGCAGCTTGGGGGCCTCGCCGCGGACGGCGGTGGCGGCGGTGCGCAGGAAGTTGCTGACCGAGACGCCCGGGACCTCGACCGGGTACTGCATGGCCAGGAAGACGCCGGCCTTGGCGCGCTCGTCGACGGACATCTCCAGGACGTCCTCGCCGTCCAGCAGCACCGAGCCGCCGGTGACGGTGTACTTCGGGTGGCCGGCCAGCGAGTAGGCCAGGGTGGACTTGCCGGAGCCGTTCGGACCCATGATGGCGTGGGTCTCGCCCTGCTTCACGGTCAGGTCGACGCCCTTCAGGATCTCGCGCGGGCCGTTCTCGGCCTCCACGGAGACGTGCAGGTCGCGGATTTCAAGGGTTGCCATGTGTACTCAGGACTCCTGGTTGACGGAGACGAGCACATCGTCCCCTTCGATCTTTACGGGGTAGACAGCGACCGGCTTGGTGGCGGGCAGGCCGGAGGGCTTGCCGGTGCGCAGGTCGAAGCTGGAGCCGTGCAGCCAGCACTCGATCATGCAGTCCTCGACCTCGCCCTCGGAGAGCGAGACGTTCGCGTGCGAGCAGATGTCGTTGATCGCGAACACCCCCTCGTCGGTGCGGACGACGGAGACCGGCACGCCGTTGAGGTCCACGCGCTTGGGAACGTCCTCCTGGAGGTCGCTCAGCGCGCAGGCACGGAGGAAGGTCATCTCGCTCAGACCGCCGATTCCAGCTCGGCGTCGATCTTCTCCATGAGCTGGTCCTGGACCTCGGCCACGCCGATCTGCTGGAGCAGCTCGGCGAAGAAGCCGCGCACCACCAGGCGGCGGGCCTCGTCGGCCGGGATGCCGCGGGCCATCAGGTAGAACAGCTGCTCGTCGTCGAAGCGGCCGGTCGCCGAGGCGTGGCCGGCGCCGACGATCTCGCCGGTCTCGATCTCCAGGTTCGGGATCGAGTCGACCCGGGCGCCGTCGGTGAGCACCAGGTTGCGGTTGAGCTCGTAGGTGTCGGTGCCGAGCGCGGCGGCGCGGATCAGCACGTCGCCGACCCAGACCGCGTGCGCGTCCTGGCCCTGAAGGGCGCCCTTGTACGCGACGTTGGAGCGGCAGTGCGGGGTGTCGTGGTCGACGACCAGGCGGTGCTCCAGGTGCTGGCCCGCGTCGGCGAAGTACAGGCCGAACAGCTCGGCCTCGCCACCGGGGCCCGTGTAGTTGACCCGCGGGTGCAGGCGGACCAGGTCGCCGCCGAAGGTCACGACCACGGACTTGAACGTGGCGTCCCGGCCGACCAGCGCGTTGTGCTGGGCGACGTGGACGGCGTCCCGCTCCCAGTCCTGCACCGAGACGAAGGTCAGCTTGGCGCCGTCGCCGACCAGCAGCTCGACGTTGGCGGCCCGGGTGCCGGTGCCCTCGTGGTTGAGCACCACGACGGCCTCGGCGAACGGCTTGACGTCGATCACCACGTGGGCGAAGCGGACCCCGCCCTCGGCGCGCACGTCGATCCGGACCGGCTCGGTCAACACCGCGTCCTTGGGGACGGTCACCACGAGCGCCTGCTCGAAGCCGCTGAACGCCTGCGCGGCGACCCGGTCGACCGGCTTGCCGGCCTTGCCGAGCCGGGCGTCGTCCCGGCCGACGGTCTCGGCGGTGACGCCGTCCGGCAGCGCGAACTCGACCTTGTCCTCGCCCCGCTCGCCGTCGGCGGCCGTGCCGTCGTGCAGCCCGGCGAGGCGGTGCAGCGGGGTGAACCGCCAGTCCTCCTCGCGGCCGGTGGGCACCGGGAAGTCGTTCACGTCGAAGGACGGCTTGACCGCGACGCGGGCGTCGATCGGCTGCTGGACGGTGGTCCGGCCGGTGCCGGGGCCGGCGAGCTGCGCGCCCGCGCCGGCGGTGCCGACCTCGATCGAACCGGCGGTGGTCGCCCCGGTGGTGTTCTGAACGTCAGCCATGGCTGTCGTGGTGCTCTCTTCCTCGAAAACTCGAAAGTCGGTGGGCG
The DNA here is from genome assembly GCF_044756065.1 of Kitasatospora sp. NPDC092039. Lineage (NCBI taxonomy): Bacteria > Bacillati > Actinomycetota > Actinomycetes > Kitasatosporales > Streptomycetaceae > Kitasatospora > Kitasatospora sp. NPDC092039. The sequence continues at coordinate 147,821 of NZ_JBIVSD010000009.1, forward strand.
GGGTCCGGCCGGTCGTCAGCCGACCGCGCCCTCCATCTGCAGCTCGATCAGCCGGTTGAGCTCCAGCGCGTACTCCATCGGCAGCTCGCGCGCGATCGGCTCGACGAAACCGCGGACGATCATCGCCATCGCCTCGAACTCGGTCATGCCGCGGCTCATCAGGTAGAACAGCTGGTCCTCGCTGACCTTGGAGACGGTCGCCTCGTGGCCCATGGACACGTCGTCCTCGCGGACGTCCACGTACGGGTAGGTGTCCGAGCGGGAGATCGTGTCGACCAGCAGCGCGTCGCAGAGCACGTTGGACTTGGCGCCCTTGGAGCCCTCGCCGATCTCGATCAGACCGCGGTAGGAGGTCCGGCCGCCGCCGCGCGCCACCGACTTGGAGACGATGTTGGACGAGGTGTTCGGCGCCATGTGGACCATCTTGGCGCCGGCGTCCTGGTGCTGGCCCTCGCCCGCGAAGGCGATCGACAGGGTCTCGCCCTTGGCGTGCTCGCCCATCAGGTAGACGGCCGGGTACTTCATGGTGACCTTGGAGCCGATGTTGCCGTCGACCCACTCCATGGTCGCGCCCTCGTACGCCACGGCGCGCTTGGTGACCAGGTTGTAGACGTTGTTCGACCAGTTCTGGATCGTCGTGTAGCGGCAGCGGCCGCCCTTCTTGACGATGATCTCCACGACCGCCGAGTGCAGCGAGTCGGAGGAGTAGATCGGGGCGGTGCAGCCCTCGACGTAGTGGACGTAGGCGTCCTCGTCGACGATGATCAGCGTCCGCTCGAACTGGCCCATGTTCTCGGTGTTGATCCGGAAGTAGGCCTGGAGCGGGATGTCCACGTGCACGCCCTTCGGCACGTAGATGAACGAGCCGCCCGACCACACCGCGGTGTTCAGCGCGGCGAACTTGTTGTCGCCGGCCGGGATCACGGTGCCGAAGTACTCCTTGAACAGCTCCGGGTGCTCGCGCAGCGCGGTGTCGGTGTCCAGGAAGATGACGCCCTGCTCCTCCAGGTCCTCGCGGATCTGGTGGTAGACGACCTCGGACTCGTACTGGGCGGCGACGCCGGCGACCAGGCGCTGCTTCTCCGCCTCCGGGATGCCGAGCTTGTCGTACGTCGCCTTGATGTCCGCCGGCAGGTCCTCCCAGGACTCGGCCTGCTTCTCGGTGGAGCGGACGAAGTACTTGATGTTGTCGAAGTCGATGCCGGTGAGGTCCGAGCCCCAGGTCGGCATGGGCTTCTTGCCGAACAGCTTCAGGCCCTTGAGACGCAGGTTGAGCATCCACTCGGACTCGTTCTTCTTCGCGGAGATGTCGCGGACGACCTCCTCGCTGAGCCCGCGCTTGGCCGCCGCACCGGCGGTGTCCGGGTCGGCCCAGCCGTACTCGTAATTGCCCAGGCCCTCGAGCTCGGGGTGCGAAACGGTGTCAGTCATGCGAGCTTCCTAACGCGCGGACGCAGAATCTTCGGTGGACGCGGAATTTTCCGACGTGCTGGCAGTCGGCACCGCATCGGAGCCGCGGCCCGAAGGCAGCCGGGCGGACGACGATGCGGCACCGGGTGCCGGCACATAGGTGGTGCAGACCCCGTCGCCGTGGGCGATCGTGGCCAGCCGTTGCACATGGGTGCCCAGGAGCTGGGAGAAGACCTCGGTCTCCGCCTCGCAGAGCTGGGGGAACTGCTCGGCGATGTGCGCGACCGGGCAGTGGTGCTGGCAGAGCTGGGCGCCCGCCGGGGCCTTGGCCGCGGCCGACGGGACACGCCGCACCGTGGCAGCGTACCCGTCCGCGCTCAGCGCCTGCGCGAGCGCCTCGGTGCGCTCGCCGGCGGCGGCCAGGCGCAGGGCCTCCAGGTACTTCTCGGCCTGCTTGCCGAACCGGGCGCGGGCGAAGGCGGCGACCGCCTCCTCCCCCGCCTTGCCGCCGCCCACCGAGTCCGCGATCCAGCGCAGCGCGTCGGCGGCGAGCTGGTCGTACGCCTGGTAGAAGGCGTCCCGGCCGGCGTCGGTGAGCGCGAAGACCTTGGCCGGACGGCCCCGGCCGCGGCTGCCGTAGACCCGCTGGTCGCGGGACTCGACCAGGCCGGTGGCGGCGAGCCCGTCGAGGTGGCGGCGGACGGCCGCGGCGGTGAGGCCGAGCCGGCTCGCCAGGTCGGCCGCGGAGGACGGGCCGTGGTCCAGGATCGACCGGGCGACCCGGTCCCGGGTGGCCCGGTGGCCGTCCAGCAGCACCTCGGCCGCCGTCACGGGCACGTCGCAGGAGGAGGCCGACTCGACCTCCTGCTGCTGGGCATGCTCGCGCATGTTTTTCACAACACCAGTGTTGCGTAATTCCTTCCGCGGGGACAAGCCGTGACCCATGCCTCATCGGTGGCATCGATCACGCAGGTAAGCCTTACCTGAACTGGGGAAACGATCATCCAGGCCGCCGTCCGGCGGTCCTGTCGGGCCCTCTTACACTCGCCGGTATGCACTCCGAACCCGCGGTCCAGATCGCCGGGCTGGTCAAACGCTACGGCGACAAGGTCGCGGTGGACGGCCTCGACCTCACCATCCCGGCCGGCGCGATCACCGCCGTCCTCGGCCCCAACGGCGCCGGCAAGACCACCACCATCGAGACCTGCGAGGGCTACCGCCGCCCCGACGCCGGCACCGTCCGCGTCCTCGGTCTCGACCCGGTCGCCCAGAACGCCGCGCTGCGGCCCCGGATCGGCGTCATGCTGCAGTCCGGCGGCGTGTACGCGGGCGCGCGCGCCGTCGAGATGCTGCGGCACACCGCCCGGCTGCACGCCCAGCCGCTGGACGTGGACGCCCTGGTCGAACGCCTCGGCCTCGGCTCCTGCGGCCGCACCACGTACCGGCGGCTGTCCGGCGGCCAGCAGCAGCGGCTCGCCCTGGCGATGGCCGTGGTCGGCCGCCCCGAGCTGGTCTTCCTGGACGAGCCCACCGCGGGCCTCGACCCGCAGGCCCGCCGGGCCACCTGGGACCTGGTGCGCGACCTGCGCCGGGACGGCGTCACCGTGGTCGTCACCACCCACCACATGGATGAGGCCGAGCAGCTCGCCGACCGGGTCGCCGTCGTCGACCGCGGCCGGGTGATCGCCGACGGCACCGTCGAGGAGCTGTGCCGCGACGGCGCCGAGGGCGCGCTGCGCTTCGACGGCCCGCCCGGCCTCGACCTCGGCCCGCTGCTCAAGGAACTGCCCGAGGGCGCCACCGCCGTCGAGACCGCGCCCGGCAGCTACCGCGTCGAGGCGCCCGTCGACCCCAGGCTGGTGGCCACCGTCACCGGCTGGTGCGCGGCCTCCGGCGTCCTGCCCGAACGGCTGTCCGTCCAGCGCCGCAGCCTGGAGGACGTCTTCCTCGACCTCACCGGACGGGAGCTGCGCTCGTGACACGTACGGACTACTCCCCCCGGCCGGGCGCCGCGCCCGTCGGCCGGATGCTGCTCGCCCAGACCGCGTTCGAGACCCGGATGCTGCTGCGCAACGGTGAGCAGCTGCTGCTCACCGTGGTCATCCCGACCGTGCTGCTGGTGCTGTTCTCCGCCGTGGACATCGTCGCGGTCGAGGGCCCCGGCAAGCGGGTCGACTTCCTGGCCCCCGGACTGCTCGCGCTGGCCGTGATGTCCACCGCCTTCACCGGCCAGGCGATCGCCACCGGCTTCGAGCGCCGCTACGGCGTGCTGAAGCGGCTCGGCGCCAGCCCGCTGCCGCGCTGGGCGCTGCTGACCGCCAAGACCGGCTGCGTCCTGGTGACGGAGGCGCTGCAGGTGGCGCTGCTGTCGGTGATCGCACTGGCCCTCGGCTGGTCCCCGCACGGCGACCCGCTGACGGTCGCCGCGCTGCTGGTCCTCGGCACCGCCGCCTTCTCCGGGCTCGGCCTGCTGATGGCCGGCACCCTGAAGGCCGAGGCCACCCTGGCCGGGGCCAACCTGGTGTTCATCCTGCTGCTGCTCGCCGGCGGGGTGATCGTGCCGCTGAGCAGGTTCCCCTCGGCCGTCCGGTCGGTGCTGGAGCTGCTGCCGATCTCGGCGCTCTCGGACGGCCTGCGGTCGGTGCTCCAGGACGGCGCCGGGGTGCCGTGGGCGGACCTCGGCATCCTGGCCGGCTGGTCGGTGCTCGGCCTGGCCGCGGCCGCCCGCTTCTTCCGCTGGGAGTGACCGGCGGCTCGACGCACGACGCCCCCCGGCCACAGGTGGCCGGGGGGCGTCGCGGTTGTCGGCTCGCGGAGCGTCAGCTCGCGCTGCCGCCGCGGCGCTTGCGGGCGAGCAGCACGAGCGCGCCGCCGACCAGCAGCACGCCGCCGCCGGCCGCCGCGATCATCGGGGTCGCGTCGCTGCTACCGGTCTGGGCGAGCGCCGGGGCGCTGCTGGTGGGCGACGGGGTCGGGGACTTGCTCGGGGTGGGCGTGGCCGACGGGGTCGGGGTGGCCGGTGGCGTGACCGGCGGGGTGGACGGGGTCACGGTCGGCGTCGGGGTCGGCGTCGGCGTCTTGGTGGGGGTGGGCGTGGGGGTGGGCGTCGGGGTCTTGGTCGGGGTCGGGGTCGGAGTCGGCGTGTGGCACGGCTCGATGGTCTTGGTCTCGTTGATGTTCCAGCCCTTCTCGTTCGGGTTCTCCGTGGTGGTGACCACCAGGTTCGCCTTGATCGGGCCGTTGTGGTCCTTCACCGGGAAGGAGCCGTGGAACTCCGCGGGGAAGGCCTTGGCGTCCAGGACCTTCTCGCCGTCGATGGTGAGGCTGACGGTGTTCTTCACGTCGGCCTTGGGGCTGTAGTTGATCAGATCGATCACGATCTTGTCGCAGGTCACCGTCCAACTCGGCACGTGCGCCGAGGCGTTGGTGGCCAGTGCCAGGGGCAGTAGAAAACCGGCCGCAGCCGTGCCGGCGAGTGCCGTCGCACCGATCGCGAAGTGCCGCTGCTGTCGTGCCATTACCTTTTTCCCCTCCGAACGGTCCTGTGCAGCAGGCGTGTTGAGTGGTTCGCGGTGGCCCGCTACGACTGTCCGGGGGACTCTACCGGCACTCCCGCACCCCGCCACACCCCGCCGCACGACCGGATATCGACGGTCCGTCCGTCTTTCCGATGTGCATGACCAGCCCATCACAGCCGTCACCTCGCAGAACGCGGATTCGGCAAACGTGAATGAACTTCGTCACCTTCAAGACAGAACGGCGCCCCTGGTGATCGGGTTCAATCACCAGGGGCGCCGATTCGGTCAGCCGACGAACATCCGGGCATTCCCGGCCTTTCCGGCCTTTCCGGCGGCCCGCCCCTTCCGGGTCGTCACCGCCGGTTCAGCGGGTTCAGGCCCTCTTCGCCGCCCGGCGCCGGGCGGCCACCACGATCGCGCCGCCGGCCGCGAGCACCACGGCACCGCCGATCGCCAGCGGCAGCACCGGACCGGAGCCGGTGTGCGCCAGGTTGCCGCCCGCGTCCGGCGAGGCGGACGGGCCGCCCGGGGCCGCCGGAGCGGCCGTCGAGGCACCGGCGGACGGGCTGGCCGAGCCGCTGGCGCCGGGCTTGCCGGTCGCCGGAACGGACGGGCTGCCCGAGGGGCTCACCGAACCGCTCGGCGAGGCCGACGCGCTCGGCGTGCCCGACGGCGAGCCGGTCGGCCCGGTGGGCGGTACGGTCGGCGGCACCGTCGGCGTGCCGGACGGCGTCGGGACGGTGGTGCCCGGCAGGCAGCCGGTGAAGGGGTAGTGGTGCGTCTCCGCACCGCCCTTGCCGGTCAGCGAGGCGGCGATCACCGAGCCGTTGACCGGCCCGCCGCTGCCGAGGTCGAAGGCGGCGTTCGGCGCGAGCACGGTGCCCGCCCAGGCGGCCTGGCTGTTCTTGACCACCTTGGTGGCGGTCGGGAAGTTCCAGAGCAGCTTGGCCCGGACCGCCCCGCCCGCGGCGCTCTGCAGCTTGTCGTCCAGCACGAAGGCCTTCCTGCCCTCGTCCCACAGGTGGAAGCCGGTGGTCCCGGCCGCCGCCATGTCGTACGAGCCGCCGGTCACGTTGACCACCGTCACCGAGCCGGCCGGCACCTTGAGGAAGACGTCCTTGGCGCCCTGCAGCTTCGCCGCCTCGACGGTGAAGCTGTTGTACTTCGTGTCCCCGCCGGTGAGGGTCAGCTTGGCGCCCTCGGCCTGGACGGTGGCGCCGGCGGTCTGCGGCACGGCGGCCAGCGAGGCCGCGGCGGCGCGCAGCTTGGCGAACTCGGCCTTGAAGTCGATCGGCGAGGGGCCCTGGCCGACCTTGCCCTGGTGGGCCTGGACCACCGCGCCGTCGGCCTTGGAGCCGAAGACGCCGTTGCCCTTCATCACCTGGGTGTTGTGGCCGGTGATCTTGCCGGCCACGACCAGGGCGTTCTTCCCGGGCAGCGCGTCGACCTGGGCCGCGGTGAGCTCCTGGCCGACCGAGAAGCCGCCGGTGAAGTCGGCGTTGCCGCCGACCGCGACCGCACCCTCGGCGTCGGGGGTGTGGGTGTCGTCGCCCTCGATGAACTCGCCGTAGAGGTTGGCGACCCCGAGGCTGCGGCACTCCTGGTCGGCGCCGACGGCCTGGGCGGCCGGCGCGATGAGGCCGGCCAGTGCGAGGGAGCCACCGACGGCGAGCGCGGCGGCGGAAGTGGATATGCGCATGTGCAGGATCTCCGCTTACGTGCGGGAGGAGTGGGAGAGGCCCGAAAAAAGGTATGGACCAATCCGCACTCTTTCGGCCAAACGGGTGATTGGTCAAGACCAATGACCGCCTTGCCCGAACAGTCCGCTTTGCGGTCCGCCCGCCCGACGCCCCTCGGCGCCGCGCCCCGCCCCAAGATCGCCTGTAAGGCCGCCTACGATTGACCCCGTGCCTAACCCCTTCTCCTGGCTCGCCGAGCGCTGGCAGCCCTCCGCCGCGATGGTCCGCCGCGCCACGTTCGCCGCGCTGGTGATGAGCGTGGTGATCGTCGTCACCGGCGGCGCCGTCCGGCTCACCGCCTCCGGCCTCGGCTGTTCGACGTGGCCGCGCTGCACGCCGGAAAGCCTGATCCCGACGCCCGAGATGGGCTACTACGGCGTGGTCGAGTTCACCAACCGGATGCTCACCTACGTGCTGAGCGCCGCGGTCGGCTGGGCGATCCTCGCCGCCCGCTGCCACCGGCCCTGGCGGCACAGCATGACCAAGCTCGGCTGGGCACAGTTCTGGCTGGTGATGAGCAACGCCGTGCTCGGCGGCATCACCGTGCTGACCGGCCTCAACCCGTACACCGTGGCCCTGCACATGATCGCCGCGATGGCCCTGGTCTGGGTCGCGCTGCTGATGTGGGAGCGGGCGAAGGAAGGGGACGGCCCGCCGAAGCTCTCGGTGGCCCGCCCGATCCACCAGCTCTCGTACGTCCTGGTCACCGTCATCGGCCTGCTGGTCGCCGCCGGCACCCTGGTGACCGGCGCCGGCCACCACCCGGGCACCCCCCGGGACAACAAGATCGTCCCGCGCATCCCGATCGACTACGACCGCCTGGCGCAGGCCCACGCCGACCTGGCCTTCGTCTCGGTCGGCCTGGCCATCGCGGTGATCTTCGTCTTCGCGGCCGTCAAGGCCCCGCAGCCGGCCCGCGCTCGCGCCAAGGAACTGCTCGCGATCCTCCTACTCCAGGGCGTACTCGGCTTCGTCCAGTACTTCACCGACGCCCCCGAGCTCATGGTCGGCCTGCACATGTTCCTCGCCACCCTGACCTGGATCGCCGCCCTCCGCATCCCCCTCGCCCTGCGCACCCGCCCGGCCGAGGAAACCGCCGACCAGCTGCCCGCCCAGGTCCCGCAGACCGCCTCGGTCTGACCCCGGCGACACGACGGCCCGGCTCCCCCACCTGGAGGAGCCGGGCCGTCGTCGTGGTCGCGAGGCCTCAGCCGCCGATCTGGATGCCGGCCATCCGCTTCCACTCGTACTCGCCGGTCTTCACCTTGAGGCCCAGCTCGCCCTCGAAGTCGTCGTGCAGGGTCAGCCCGGCCAGCTCCGCGGCCCGGCGGCCGACGGCGTAGCTGGGGGCCACCTGGTCGCCCCAGGCGCCGTCCGCGCCCACCACGACGATCCGGGTGGCCACGGCGCCGACGTACTCGACGACCGCGTCGGCGCCGCCCCCGTGCTGCCGGGCGAAGCTGGTCAGGTTCTTGGCGATGCGCTTGGCGCGGCGCTCGGTACGGGCGTCCGACGCGGCGGTGGAGGTCTCTGCGCTGCTCATGCCCCGCATGCTACCCACCGGTAGGCGCCCTGGCGACGAGAGCACCCTGTGCACCGGGCCACATACTGGAGAGGTGACGTTCACAGGCTGGCCCGCCGAGGCGCTCGACTTCTACGAGCAGCTCGAAGCCGACAACTCCAGGACCTTCTGGCAGGCCCACAAGGACCGGTACGAGGCCTCCGTACGGGCCCCGATGGAGCGGCTGCTCGCCGAGCTGGAGCCCGAGTTCGGACCGGGGAAGGTCTTCCGCCCGAACCGCGACGTCCGCTTCAGCGCCGACAAGTCCCCGTACAAGACGCACATCGGCGCGCACCTGGAGAGCGGCGGCTACATCCAGCTCTCCGCCGACGGCCTGGCCTGCGGCAACGGCCTGTACCAGCTCGCCCCCGACCAGCTGGAGCGCTACCGGGCCGCCGTCGCCGAGGACGTCACCGGCGCCGAACTGGAGCGGGTGATCGCCCGGGTGGAGCGGGAGGGCCCGCGGGTGGTCGGCCGGGACTCCCTCAAGTCGGCCCCGCGCGGCTACCCCAAGGACCACCCCCGGATCGCGCTGCTGCGCCACAAGGGCCTGGTGGCCTGGCAGGAGTGGGAGCCGGCGAAGTGGCTGGGCACCCGCGCCGCCTACACCCGGATCACCGGCTTCCTGCACGCCTCCCGGCCGCTGCGGGACTGGCTGGACGACCACGTCGGCCCCTCCGGACTGCCCGCCCGCTGAAACGGGAAGAGCCCCGGTCCGCACGGACCGGGGCTCTTCTCCTGCGGAGACCTACTTCACGAACGGGTCGATCGCGCAGACCACCATCAGCAGCGACAGGTAGGTGATCGACCAGTGGAACAGCCGCATCTCCTTGAGCTTCGCGCCCACGATCCCGGCCTTGGCCCGCCCGTACAGCGCGTGCGCCTCGCGCAGCCAGGCCCCGCCCAGCAGCACCGCGGCGACCGGGTACAGCCAGCTCATGTGACCCAGCGGCCAGAGCGCCAGCGAGACCGCCACCATCACCCAGGAGTAGGCGACGACCTGCTTGCCGACGGCCACGTTGCCCTTGACGACCGGCAGCATCGGCACACCGGCCCGCTCGTAGTCGTCACGGACCTTCATCGACAGCACCCAGGTGTGCGGCGGCGTCCAGAAGAACACCACCAGGAACAGCACCACCGCGGCCCAGGACACCGAGTCGGTCACCGAGGACCAGCCGACCAGCACCGGCATGCAGCCGGCGATGCCGCCCCAGACGATGTTCTGCGAGGTGCGCCGCTTGAGCCCCAGCGTGTAGACGAACACGTAGAACAGCAGCGCGCCCAGCGCCAGCCAGGCGGACAGCCAGTTGACCCCGTAGCCCAGCAGCAGGGTCGAGACGACCGCCAGCACGACGCCGAACACCAGCGCCTCGCGCGGCGACACCATCCCGGTGACGATCGGCCGCCGCTCGGTGCGCGACATCACCGCGTCGATGTCCCGGTCGATGTACATGTTGAGGGCGTTGGCGCCGCCCGCCGAGAGGTAGCCGCCGACGACGACCTTCAGCACCAGCAGCATGTTCGGCACGCCCTGCTGAGCCAGGAACATCACCGGCACGGTGCTCATCAGCAGCAGCTCGATGATGCGCGGCTTGGTCAGTGCGACGAACGCGCCGACACGGGCCCCGAAGGGCCGGTGCGCAGGAGTCGCCCCGGTGACCCCGGCGGGACGGGTTTCGACGGCGGTCACTAACACCCCAACTGAAGATGAATCCTCGCAGGCGTCCACAGGAACGAAGGGTCCCGAATCGTCCGCTCTGCGCGTACCACGACACCATAGACGCTCCATATATCGCATCCGGCTCCGGGGTCCCCCGGCGAGGCGGAACGCACACCCCCGGGTGAACCGCCCGGCCGGGGCCTGCGGAGCCTCCGGCGGGACGCTCTACCCCGTCCTGACCACCGGAGCGGCGCGGGGTGGAGAATCGGGAGAGCCTGGGACAAATCAACGCGGACCGTCCCAGTGGGAATCTGCATGCGGAATTGCCGGTTGTCCCAGCACGGAGGGTGAGCCACGGCCCGGACGGTAGGCTCGCACGCAGAAGCGGGATCTACCCTCCGTGACCGGCACCACCCAGCGTCGGGACCACAGCGCCGTGGCCGACCCGGTCCCCATTCACGGGGTCACTCTTCAATACGGAAGGAGCCCTGAGACAGGGTGAGCACTGCGCCGACGAACGCATTCGAGTGGACCGATCTGGACGAGCGCACGGTTGACACCGCGCGCGTCCTGGCCATGGACGCCGTCCAGAAGGTCGGAAACGGCCACCCCGGGACGGCCATGTCGCTGGCCCCGGCCGCGTACCTGATCTTCCAGCGGTTCCTGCGCCACGACCCGACCGACCCGTCCTGGGTCGGGCGCGACCGCTTCGTCCTCTCCCCCGGGCACACCAGCCTGACCCTCTACACCCAGCTCTACCTCTCCGGCTACGGCCTGGAGCTGGACGACCTCAAGGCCTTCCGCGTCGCCGGCAGCCGCACCCCCGGTCACCCCGAGCACGGCCACACCGCCGGCGTGGAGACCACCACCGGTCCGCTCGGCCAGGGCATCGCCAACGCGGTCGGCATGGCGATGGCCGCCCGCTACGAGCGCGGCCTGTTCGACCCGGACGCCCCGGCCGGCGAGTCGCCCTTCGACCACACCGTCTGGGCCATCGTCTCCGACGGCGACCTGGAGGAGGGCATCTCCGCCGAGGCCTCGTCGCTGGCCGGCCACCAGAAGCTGGGCAACCTGGTCGCCCTCTACGACGACAACCACATCTCGATCGAGGGCGACACCGAGACCGCCTTCTCCGAGGACGTCCTCAAGCGCTACGAGGCGTACGGCTGGCACGTCCAGCGGGTCGTCCCGAAGTCCAACGGCGACATCGACGTGGCCGCCCTCGCCGAGGCGCTGGCCGCGGCCAAGGCCGAGACCTCCCGCCCGTCCATGATCGCGATGCGCACCATCATCGCCTGGCCGGCCCCGGACGCCCAGAACACCGCCAAGGCGCACGGCTCCGCGCTCGGCGCCGCCGAGATCGCCGCCACCAAGAAGGTCCTGGGCTTCGACCCGGAGAAGACCTTCGAGGTCAGCGACCAGGTCATCGAGCACGCCCGCCTGGTCATCAAGCGCGGCAAGGCCGCCCGCGACCAGTGGCAGCAGGGCTTCGACGCCTGGCGCGCCGCCAACCCGCACCGCGCCGCCGAGTTCGACCGCATCGAGGCCGGCGAGCTGCCCGAGGGCTGGAAGAAGGCCGTCCCCTCCTTCCCGGCCGGCAAGGACGTCGCCACCCGCAAGGCCTCCGGCGACACCCTCAAGGCGATCGGCGCGGTGATCCCGGAGCTGTGGGGCGGCTCGGCCGACCTCGCCGAGTCCAACCTCACCACCATCGACGAGGACAGCTCCTTCCTCCCCGACGGCAACCCGCTGAAGTCGGCCGGCCCGTACGGCCGGACGATCCACTTCGGCATCCGCGAGCACGCCATGGGCTCGACCATGAACGGCATCGCCCTGCACGGCAGGACCCGCGTCTACGGCGGCACCTTCCTGGTCTTCGCCGACTACATGCGCCCCGCCGTCCGCCTGGCCGCGCTGATGAAGCTGCCGGTCACCTACGTCTGGACGCACGACTCGATCGGCCTCGGCGAGGACGGCCCGACCCACCAGCCGGTCGAGCACCTGGCATCGCTGCGCGCCATCCCGGGCCTGGCCATGGTCCGCCCGGCCGACGCCAACGAGACCGCCGTCGCCTGGCGCACCATCGTCGAGCGTCACACCAGCCACCCCGGCCCGGTCGGCCTGGCCCTGACCCGCCAGGGCGTCCCGACCTTCGACCGCGAGGTCTTCGGCTCCGCCGAGGGCACCGCGAAGGGCGGCTACGTCCTGGCCGAGGCCTCCACCGGCGACCCGCAGGTGATCCTGCTCGGCACCGGCTCCGAGGTCCAGCTGGCCGTCAAGGCCCGCGAGGTGCTGGAGGCCGAGGGCATCGCCACCCGCGTGGTGTCGCTGCCGTCCTTCGAGTGGTTCCAGGAGCAGGACCAGGCCTACCGCGACAGCGTGCTGCCGCCGTCGGTCAAGGCCCGGGTGTCGGTCGAGGCCGGCATCGCCCAGGGCTGGCGCGAGCTGGTCGGCGACCACGGCCGGATCGTCTCGCTGGAGCACTTCGGTGCCTCCGCCGACTACAAGGTGCTCTTCGAGGAGTTCGGCATCACCGCCGAGCGCGTGGTGGCCGAGGCCCACAACGCCCTGCGCTCCCTCGAGGCCGTCAGCCGCTAGCGGCACCGGGCCGCGTGTCCGCCCGCACGCGGGCACGCGGCCCCCTCCGACCACCCCACGAAGCACGAAGAACAAGGGACTGAAGCACCATGACTGACGCACTGAAGCGCCTCAGCGACGAAGGCGTTGCGATCTGGCTGGACGACCTCAGCCGCAAGCGGCTGAACTCCGGCAACCTGGCCGAACTGGTGCAGAACAAGCACGTGGTGGGCGTGACCACCAACCCGACCATCTTCCAGAAGGCGATCGCCGGCGCCGGCGACGACTCCTACGACGGCCAGCTGCGCGACCTCGCCGTCCGCAAGGTCACCACCGAGGAGGCGATCCGCATGATCACCACCTCCGACGTGCGCGACGCGGCCGACGTGCTGCGCCCGGTCTACGACGCCTCCAACGGCCGCGACGGCCGCGTCTCCATCGAGGTCGACCCGCGCCTGGCGCACGAGACCGCCACCACCGTGGCCGAGGCCAAGCAGCTGTGGTGGCTGGTCGACCGCCCGAACGTCTTCATCAAGATCCCCGCCACCATGGGCGGACTGCCCGCGATCAGCGAGGTCATCGGCCGGGGCATCAGCGTCAACGTCACGCTGATCTTCTCGCTGGAGCGCTACAAGGCCGTCATCGACGCCTACCTGACCGGCCTGGAGGCCGCCAAGGCCAAGGGCCTGGACCTCTCCCAGATCGAGTCGGTCGCCTCCTTCTTCGTCTCCCGCGTGGACACCGAGATCGACAAGCGCCTGGACAAGATCGGCGGCGACGCCAGGAACCTGCGCTCCAAGGCCGCGCTGGCCAACGCCCGCCTCGCCTACCAGGCGTACGAGGAGGTCTTCGGCAGCGTCGACGGCAAGACCGCCGGCAGCGCCCGCTGGCTCGCCCTGGAGGCCGCCGGCGCCAAGCCGCAGCGCCCGCTGTGGGCCTCGACCGGCGTCAAGGACCCGGCCCTGCCGGACACCCTGTACGTCACCGAGCTGGTCGCCCCCGGCACCGTCAACACCATGCCCGAGGCCACCCTCGACGCCACCGGCGACCACGGCGTGGTCACCGGCAACACCATCGTCCCCAACTACGCCGACGCCAAGGCCGTGCTGGACGCGATCGCCGCCGCCGGCGTGGACTACGACGACGTCGTCCAGGTCCTGGAGGACGAGGGCGTCGAGAAGTTCGAGCAGTCCTGGAACGAGCTGCTCGACACCGTCACCGCCTCGCTGGCCTCCTTCGCCGCCGAGAAGTGACCCCTGCTCACAGCCAGCGCACGAAAGCGGAGCCCATCAAGTGAGCACTGATTTCCCCGAGTTGACTTCGGAATCGGACGCGGACGACCTCCCGCCCTCCCCCGTCAACCCGCTTCGTGACCCCTCGGACCGACGGCTCCCGCGCATCGCGGGGCCGTCCGGTCTGGTCATCTTCGGGGTCACCGGCGACCTGTCCCGCAAGAAGCTGATGCCGGCCATCTACGACCTGGCCAACCGCGGTCTGCTTCCGCCGGGCTTCTCCCTCGTCGGCTTCGCCCGCCGCGAGTGGGACGACGAGGACTTCGCCAAGGAGGTCCACGACGCCGTCCGGGACCACGCCCGCACCCCGTTCCGGGAGGAGGTCTGGCAGCAGCTCGCCAAGGGCATGCGCTTCGTCCACGGGACCTTCGACGACGACGAGGCCTTCGACAAGCTGCGCGAGACCATCGAGGACCTGGACAAGGCCCAGGGCACCGGCGGCAACTTCGCCTTCTACCTGTCCGTCCCGCCGAAGTTCTTCCCGACCGTCGTCCAGCAGCTCAAGAAGCACGGCCTGGCCGACCCTCCGCAAGGCTCCTGGCGCCGCGCGGTCATCGAGAAGCCCTTCGGGCACGACCTGGAGAGCGCGCAGGAGCTCAACAAGGTCGTCCACGAGGTCTTCCCCCGGGACGAGGTCTTCCGGATCGACCACTACCTGGGCAAGGAGACGGTCCAGAACATCCTGGCGCTGCGCTTCGCCAACCAGATGTTCGAGCCGATCTGGAACCGGTCGTACGTCGACCACGTGCAGATCACCATGGCCGAGGACATCGGCATCGGCGGCCGGGCCGGCTACTACGACGGCATCGGCTCCGCCCGTGACGTGATCCAGAACCACCTGCTCCAGCTGATGGCGCTCACCGCCATCGAGGAGCCGGCGTCCTTCCACCCCAAGGCGCTGGTGGCCGAGAAGCTCAAGGTGCTCAGCGCCGTCAAGCTCCCGGCCGACCTCGGCCGGCACACCGTGCGCGGCCAGTACGCCTCCGGTTGGCAGGGCGGCGAGGAGGTCGTCGGCTACCTGGACGAGGACGGGATCAACCCGGAGTCCAAGACCGACACCTACGCGGCCATCAAGCTGGAGATCAACAACCGCCGCTGGGCGGGCGTCCCGTTCTACCTGCGCACCGGCAAGCGCCTGGGCCGCCGGGTCACCGAGATCGCGGTCGTCTTCCAGCGCGCCCCGTACCTGCCGTTCGACTCCTACGCGACCGAGGAGCTGGGGCAGAACGCCCTGGTCATCCGGGTGCAGCCGGACGAGGGCGTGACGGTGCGGTTCGGCTCCAAGGTGCCGGGCACCTCCTTCGAGGTCCGGGACGTCACGATGGACTTCGCCTACGGCGAGTCCTTCACCGAGTCCAGCCCGGAGGCGTACGAGCGGCTCATCCTCGACGTGCTGCTCGGCGACGCCAACCTGTTCCCGCGTCACCAGGAGGTCGAGCTCTCCTGGCAGATCCTCGACCCGATCGAGAAGTACTGGGACGCCCACGGCAAGCCCGCCCAGTACGCGGCGGGGACCTGGGGCCCCGTCGAGGCGGACGAGATGCTCGCACGAGACGGCAGGAGCTGGCGCCGGCCATGAAGATCGACCTCACCAACACGACGTCCAGCAAGATCAACGCCGCGCTGATGGAGGCGCGCCGGGCCCGCGGTTCCGGCGCCGCCGGCATGGTGCTCACCCTGGTGATCGTGACCGACGAGGGCAGCGCCTACGACGCCCTCAAGGCCGCCAACGACGCCTCCCGCGAGCACCCGATGCGCACCCTCGCGGTGATCAAGCGCGCCGGGCGCTCGCCCCGGGCCCGCGCCGAGACCCGGCTGGACGCCGAGATCCTGGTCGGCTCGGACGCCGGCTCCGGCGAGACGGTCGTCCTGCGGATGCACGGCGAACTCGCCGCGCACGCCCAGTCGGTGGTCCTGCCGCTGCTGCTGCCGGACGCCCCGACCGTCGTCTGGTGGCCGGACAACGCGCCGCTGCACCCGGCACAGGACCCGCTGGGCTCGATCGCCCAGCGCCGGATCACCGACGCCGTCACCGCCGAGTCCCCGGTCGGCCAGCTCGCCCAGCGCGCCCAGAGCTACACCCCGGGCGACACCGACCTGGCCTGGACGCGGATCACCGGCTGGCGCTCGATGCTGGCCGCCGCGCTGGACCAGCGGCCGTCCACCATCGTCTCCGCGGTGGTCGAGGGCGAGTCCTACAACCCCAGCGTCGAGCTGCTCGGCCTGTGGCTGAACAACCGGCTGCGCGTGCCGGTCGAGCGCGTCGTCTCCAACGGCCCGGGCATCACCGCGGTGCACCTGCGCACCAAGGACGGGGACATCACCCTGGACCGCCCGGACGGCCTGCTGGGCACGCTCTCCATGCCCGGCTCGCCGGACCGCCAGGTGGCGCTCAAGCGGCGCGAGACCTCGGAGCTGATCGCCGAGGAGCTGCGCCGGCTGGACCCGGACGACATCTACGCGACGGCCGTGCGCACGCCCGTCGACCGGCTGGACGAGCCGGCCAACGCGGAGACCGAGGCGGCCGAGAAGGTCGCCCGGGAGGTCTCCGAGGAGGCCGAGGACGCCGTCGAGCGGGCCGCCGAGGCAGCCGTGGCCAACCCGGACCGGGTCACCGTCGAGGCGACGGACAAGAAGCCCGCCCGGAAGGCCGCCGGCAAGCGCGGCAGCAAGGAAGGCGCATGACCAACGCGACCCCGCAGCTGGTCGTCCACCGGGACAAGGAGCTGATGGCCCAGGCGGCCGCGGCCCGGCTGATCACCCGGATCGTGGACGCCCAGGCCGCCCGCGGCAGCGCCTCGGTGGTGCTCACCGGCGGTCGCAACGGCAACGCCCTGCTGGCCGCGATCGCCGCCTCCCCGGCGCGCGACGCGGTCGACTGGGCCCGGCTGGACCTCTGGTGGGGCGACGAGCGCTTCCTGCCCGCCGCCGACCCGGACCGCAACGCCGTCCAGGCCCGCGCCGAGCTGCTGGACGCCGTCCCGCTCGACCCGGCGCGGGTACACGAGATGCCCGCCTCGGACGGGGCGGACGGCTCGGACGTGGAGGCCGCCGCCGCCCGCTACGCCGAGGAGCTGGCGAAGGCGGCCGGCCCGGCCGACCGGCTCGGCGTCCCGGCCTTCGACGTGCTGCTGCTCGGCGTCGGCCCGGACACCCACGTCGCCTCGCTCTTCCCCGAGCACCCGGGCGTGCGGGAGACCGAGCTGACCGTGATCGGCGTGCGCGGGGCCCCCAAGCCCCCGCCGACCCGGATCTCGCTCACCCTCCCGGCGATCCGCACCGCCCGCGAGGTCTGGCTGCTGGCCGCCGGCGAGGACAAGGCGGGCGCGGTCGCGCTGGCCCTGTCCGGCCCCGGCGAGCTCCAGGCGCCCGCCTCCGGCGCGTACGGCCGCAGCCGCACCCTGTGGCTGCTGGACCGCGCCGCCGCGGAGCGGATCCCGCCGCAGCTCTACCCGCCGGCCTCGGCCTGACCGGTACCGGCAACGCCGAAGGGCGCCACCGTCGTTGGACGGTGGCGCCCTTGGTGCTGTCGTGCCCGGACCGTTCGGCAGGTGCTCAGATCTCGCCGCGGAGCTTCGCCAGCGCCTCGGCCAGGATCGCCTCGCCGTCGGCGTCGGTGCGCCGCTCGCGGACGTAGGCGAGGTGGGTCTTGTACGGCTCGTTGCGCGAGGGCGCCGGCGGGTTGTGCTGGTCCTGACCGGCCGGGAAGCCGCAGCGCGGGCAGTCCCACGTCTCCGGGATCGCCGCTTCGGCCGCGAAGCTGGGACGGGTCTCGTGCTTGTTCGCGCACCAGAAGGAGATCCGGTTGCGCGGGGCGGACTCGCCGCGTTCCGCCTCGCCCATCGGGCCGGCCCCGACCCTGCTGCCACGGATGGCATTGCCACTTGCCACGGTCTGACTCCCTGCGTACTGGTGCGCCGACCCGCCGCGGTGCGCGTCGGTGGCGAAAGTCGTCCTAGTGTAAGCAGGAGTTAAGCCTCCGCCACCATCGCCTCCGCACCCGACCGTTCCAGGATAGGCGCTCGGGCGACGGGGCGTCAGGAATACGTCAGACCGAGGTCTTCATCAGCAGGCCCAGCACGATGATGGACGCGAACCATCCCACGCCCACGACGATGGTGATGCGGTCCAGGTTGCGCTCGGCCACCGCCGAACCGCCGCCGGTGGACATCGCGCCACCGCCGAACATGTCGGACAGGCCGCCGCCCTTCCCCTTGTGCAGCAGCACCAGCAGGATCATCAGCAGACTGAAGATGATCAGGGCAATCGAGAACCCGAGAACCACGACGGGACCAACTCTCTCGTATCTTCGGCGAAGGGGCCGGGCCGCGTACGGCGGTCCGGCCCCAAAGCCTACGTTGCTGCGGCGGCGTTAGCCTACTGCCTGCTCACGGTAGCGCACGATCTTGACGAACTCGTCGGCGTCCAGCGAGGCACCGCCGACCAGGCCGCCGTCGATGTCGGGCTTGGCCATCAGGCCGGCCGCGCTCGACGACTTCACCGAGCCGCCGTACAGCACCCGGACCTTGCCGGCCAGCTCGGCGTCGTACAGCTCGGCGATCCGCCCGCGGATGGCGGCGCAGACCTCCTGCGCGTCCTCCGGGGTGGCCACCTCGCCGGTGCCGATCGCCCAGACCGGCTCGTAGGCGACCACGATCGACTCGGCCTGGTCGGCCGGGACGTCGGCCAGGGCGCCGTCCAGCTGGGCCAGGGTGTACTCGACGTGGGTGCCGGCCTTACGGATCTCCAGCGGCTCGCCGACGCACAGGATCGGGGTGACCCCGGCGCGGTACGCGGCCTTCACCTTGGCGTTGACGATCTCCTCGTTCTCGCCGTGGTACTGGCGGCGCTCGGAGTGCCCGATCACCGCGTAGGTGCACTGGAGCTTGGCCAGCATCGGCCCGGAGACCTCACCGGTGTAGGCCCCGCCGTCGTGCTGCGAGATGTCCTGCGCGCCGTACTTGATCTTCAGCTTGTCGCCGAAGACCAGGGTCTGCACCGAGCGCAGGTCGGTGAACGGCACGAGGACGGCGACCTCGACGGCCTCGTAGTCCTTGTCGGCCAGCGCGAAGGCCAGCTTCTGGGTGTGCTGGATGGCCTCGAGGTGGTTGAGGTTCATCTTCCAGTTGCCCGCCATCAGCGGGAGACGGTCGGTCATGTGTTTTCAGTCCTCCAGAGCGGCGAGGCCGGGGAGGGTCTTGCCCTCCAGGTACTCCAGGCTGGCACCGCCGCCGGTCGAGATGTGCCCGAACTTCGTCTCGTCGAAGCCCAGGATGCGGACGGCCGCGGCGGAGTCGCCGCCGCCGACCACGGTGAACGCGTCGCTGTCGATCAGGGCCTGCGCGACGGCCTTGGTGCCGTTCGCGTAGTCCGGGTGCTCGAAGACGCCCATCGGGCCGTTCCAGAACACCGTGCCCGCGTCGGCCAGCTTGGCCGCGTACAGCTCGCGGGTCTCGGGGCCGATGTCCAGGCCCTCCTGGTCGGCCGGGATGGCGTCCGAGGCGACGGTCGAGGGGTTCGCCGGGGCCTTGGTCTTGAGGTCCGGGAAGTCGGCGGAGACCAGGACGTCCTTCGGCAGCACGAACTCGACGCCGCGCTGCTCGGCCTCGGCCAGGTAGCCGAGGACGGTCGGGATCTGGTCCTCCTGCAGCAGCGAGATGCCGACCTCGTGGCCCTTGGCCTTGAGGAAGGTGTACGCCATGCCGCCGCCGATCAGGATCCGGTCGGCCTTCTTCAGCAGGTTGTCGATCACACCGAGCTTGTCGGAGACCTTGGCACCGCCGAGCACCACCACGTACGGACGGGCGACGTCCTCGGTGAGCTTCTTCAGCACGCCGACCTCGGTGGCGATCAGGTCGCCGGCGGCGTGCGGCAGCAGGGCCGGCAGGTCGTAGACCGACGCGTGCCTGCGGTGCACGGCGCCGAAGCCGTCGCCCACGTACAGGTCCGCGAGCGCGGCCAGCTGCTCGGCGAAGGCCTTGCGCTCGGCGTCGTCCTTGCTGGTCTCGCCGGCGTTGAAGCGCAGGTTCTCCAGCAGCGCGACCTCGCCGTCGCCCAGCGCGGCCACGACGGCCTCGGCGCTGTCACCGACGGTGTCGGTGGCGAAGGCGACGTCCTTGCCGAGGATCTCGCCGAGGCGCTTGGCGGCCGGGGCGAGCGAGAACTGCGGGTCCGGCGCGCCCTTGGGGCGGCCGAGGTGCGAGGCGACGACGACCTTCGCACCGGCCGCGGCCAGCTTGGCGATGGTCGGCGCGACGGCGCGGATCCGGCCGTCGTCGGTGATCGTGTCGCCGTCCAGCGGCACGTTCAGGTCGGCGCGCACGAAGACGCGCTTGCCTTCGACACCGGCTTCGATGAGCTCTTCGATGGTCTTCACGGGAATTCGGTTTCTCCTGGGGAGATGGTTGATGCGCAGTGAGGCGGCACGGCGCAGGGGCCGCCTGAGAAGTCCTTGAGCGCGGAACGAGGGCCCGGTCGGCACCGTACGCCGTCCGGGCCCTCGCCCCTACATCACGTCAGCTCCCGCAAGGTCAGAGCTGCCCGCCGACGAGGGTGACCAGGTCGACGACGCGGTTCGAGTAGCCCCACTCGTTGTCGTACCAGCCGAGCACCTTGACCTGGTTGCCCTGCACCATGGTGAGCTGCGAGTCGAAGATGCAGGAGGCCGGGTCGTTCACGATGTCGGAGGAGACGATCGGGTCCTCGGTGTAGGCCAGGATGCCCTTGAGCGGGCCCTCCTGCGCGGCCTTCTGGAAGGCCGCGTTGACCTCGTCCTTGGTGACCTCGCGCTCCAGGGTGACGACCAGGTCCGTGATGGAACCGGTCGGGACCGGGACGCGCAGCGAGGTGCCGTCCAGCTTGCCCTTCAGCTCCGGCAGGACCAGGGCGGTCGCCTTGGCGGCACCGGTCGAGGTCGGGATGATGTTCTGCGAGGCCGCACGAGCACGGCGCAGGTCCTTGTGCGGGAAGTCCAGGGTGACCTGGTCGTTGGTGAACGCGTGGACGGTGGTCATCAGACCCTTGACGATGCCGAAGCTCTCGTTCAGCACCTTCGCCATCGGCGCCACGCAGTTGGTGGTGCAGGAGGCGTTGGAGATGACGTGGTGGTTGGCGGCGTCGTACTTCTCGTCGTTGACACCCAGGACGATGGTGACGTCCTCGTCGGTGGCGGGCGCCGAGATGATGACCTTCTTCGCGCCGGCGGCGAGGTGCTTCTTCGCGGCCTCGGCCTTGGTGAAGATGCCGGTGGACTCGACGACGATGTCGGCGCCCAGGGCGGCCCACGGGAGGTTCGCGGGGTCACGCTCGGCGGTCACCTTGAAGGTGTGGCCGTCGACGGTGATGCTGTCCTCGGTGTGCGAGACCTCGCCCGGGAAGGTACCCAGGGTGGTGTCGTACTTGAGCAGGTGAGCCAGGGTCTTCGTGTCGGTGAGGTCGTTGACACCGACGACCTCGATGTCCGCGCCCTGAGCCTTGACCGCGCGGAAGAAGTTGCGGCCGATGCGGCCGAAGCCGTTGATGCCTACCCGGATCGTCACGAACCGATCTCCTCGTTAGGTACGCCGGGGCGGGGCCCCGACGGGGGTGAGATTTGGGAAGTCCCCGACCGCCTATGACCCTACCCCTCCCGGGCCTGGGACGGCACATCGCGCCGCCTGCTGAGACTGGGCGTGGCGCGGCCGAAACCCGATTTCAGGCCGTCCGGCCTTGAGCCGCCGGGCAGTTGGTCCCGGGCCAGTGGTCTCTACCAATTCGGGAGTGCCGGCGGGCTCGGAAGCCCGTTCGGGAGCCGTTCCGCGGGACCCTCCGGGAGCCGTCCGGGAACGCCGACGGCCGGCGCCCCGCGAGCGGGACGCCGGCCGTGGTTTCGTCACGGAGCGTGAGCGTCAGTTCATCGCCATCTCGTCGGTGAGGCTGGCCTCGGTGCTCGGCAGGCCGAGCTCGGAGGCGCGCTTGTCCGCCATCGCCAGCAGGCGGCGGATCCGGCCGGCCACCGCGTCCTTGGTCAGCGGCGGGTCGGCGAGCGCGCCCAGCTCCTCCAGCGAGGCCTGCTTGTGCTGCATCCGCAGCTGGCCGGCCGCGGCCAGGTGCTCGGGCACCTCGTCGCCGAGGATCTCCAGCGCGCGGGCCACCCGGGCGCCGGCCGCCACCGCGGCGCGGGCCGAGCGGCGCAGGTTGGCGTCGTCGAAGTTGGCCAGCCGGTTGGCGGTGGCGCGCACCTCGCGCCGCATCCGGCGCTCCTCCCAGGCGAGCACCGACTCGTGCGCGCCGAGCCGGGTCAGCAGGGCGCCGATCGCGTCGCCGTCCCGGATCACCACCCGGTCCACGCCGCGCACCTCGCGGGCCTTGGCCGGGATGCCGAGCCGGCGGGCGGCGCCGACCAGGGCGAGGGCGGCCTCGGAGCCGGGGCAGGTGATCTCCAGCGAGGAGGAGCGGCCCGGCTCGGTGAGCGAGCCGTGCGCCAGGAAGGCCCCGCGCCAGGCCGCCTCGGCGTCGCAGGTGGCGCCGGAGACGACCGCCGGGGGCAGGCCCCGGATCGGACGGCCGCGGCCGTCGACCAGCCCGGTCTGGCGGGCGAGCAGCTCGCCGTCCTTGACCACCCGGACCACGAAGCGGCTGCCGCGGCGCAGCCCGCCGGGGGCCATCACCACGAGGTCGGAGGAGTGCCCGAAGATCTCCAGCAGGTCCTTGCGCAGCCGCCGCGCCGCCGCGCCGGTGTCCAGCTCCGCCTCGATCACGATGCGGCCGCTCACGATGTGCAGCCCGCCCGCGAACCGCAGGATCGCCGACACCTCCGCCTTGCGACAGCAGGCCCGGGTGACCGGGAGCCGGCTGATCTCGTCCTTCACCGCTGGAGTCATCGCCATGGCCCGATCCTTCCATGTGTCCGGAAAATCCGGTCGTACGCTGCCGCCAACAGCTCGGGGTCGTGTCGCGGCGTCCCGTCGGTGCGGGCCACCGAGCCGAGCACCAGAGCGGCGCCCATCCGTTCGGCGGCCTTCTCCAGGCCGTCCAGGTCGGCCTGGCCGAAGGCCCCGCCGGTGACGGCGCGCTCGTCCACCAGGATCGCATCCACCGCGAGGCCGGGGGCGTGGTCGGCGATGACCTCCAGGTGGCGCTGCGGGGTGAAGCCCTCGGTCTCCCCGGGCTGGGGGGCCAGGTTCAGGGTGAGCAGGCGGCGGGCGCGGGTCTCGGTGAGCGCGGCGGCGAGCTCGGGCACCAGCAGGTGCGGCAGCACGCTGGTGAACCAGGAGCCGGGGCCGAGCACCACCCAGTCCGCCTCCCGGACGGCGGTGACCGCCTCCGGGACGGCGGGCGGCTCGTCCGGCAGCAGCCGGATGGACTGCACGGTGCCCGGCGTCACCGCGACGTCGGCCTGGCCGCGGACGGCCGTGACCTCGCCCGGGCGGGCCGGGTCGTGGCCGCGGACGGTCGCCTCGATGTCCAGCGGCACCGCCGACATCGGCAGCACCCGGCCCTGCACGTTGAGCAGCCGGCCGACCCAGTCCAGCGCCGCCACCGGGTCGCCGAGCTTCTCCCAGAGCGCGACGATCAGCAGGTTGCCGACCGCGTGGCCGCCGAGCTCGCCGTTGCCGGTGAAGCGCTGCTGGATCACCTCGGACCAGGTGCGGCCCCAGTCGTCGTCCCCGCACAGCGCGGCCAGCGCCTTGCGCAGGTCGCCCGGGGGCAGTACGCCCAGCTCCTCGCGCAGCCGCCCGCTGGAGCCGCCGTCGTCGGCGACGGTCACCACGGCGGTGACGTCGCTGGTGAGCCGGCGCAGCGCGGACAGCGAGGCGGACAGGCCCTGTCCGCCGCCGAGCGCGGTGATCCGGGGAGCCGGATTGGCGCGGGAGGGACTGCTGCGCGGGCGGCCCGGCGCCGTGGGCCGGGCCGGGCTCCCGGCCCGGTCACCGGTCCTGCTCTGCGGCTGCCGCCCGGGCACGTATCCCGCCACACTCACCTCGCGTTCCTCGGCCCGCCGACCACTCCGCCGGCGGGCCCGGCAGGGCGGCGGCGGTTACTCCCGTCCCATGTCACGGTGGACGAGCACCGTCTCGACTCCGTCGGCGATGAGACGCTTGGTCAGACGCTCGGACATGGCGACGCTGCGGTGCTTGCCACCGGTGCAGCCTACGGCAAGCGTCATGTAGCGCTTCCCCTCGCGGCGGTACCCCTCGGTCACGATCCGGAGTAGCTCGGCGTAGCCGTCCAGGAACTCGTTGGCTCCGGGCTGCTGGAAGACGTAGTCGGCGACGTCCGCGTCGGTGCCGGTGCGGGCCCGCAGTTCGGGCACCCAGTGCGGGTTGGGCAGGAAGCGGCAGTCCACCACGAGGTCGGCGTCGACCGGCAGGCCGTACTTGAAGCCGAAGGACATCACGGTGGCGCGCAGCTCGGGCTCGTCGTGGTCGGCGAACTGGGCGTCCAGCTTGGCGCGCAGCTGGTGCACGTTGAGGTTGGAGGTGTCGATCACCAGGTCGGCCTCGCCGCGCAGGTCGCGCAGCAGGTCGCGCTCCTGGGCGATGCCGTCCACGATCCGGCCGTCGGCCTGCAGCGGGTGCGGGCGGCGGACGCTCTCGAAGCGGCGCACCAGCGCCTCGTCGGAGGAGTCCAGGAAGACGACCCGGAGCCGGACGCCGCGCTTCTCCAGCTCGTCGAGCGAGGTGAGCAGGTCGTCGAAGAACTGCCGGCCTCGGACGTCCACGACCACGCCGATCCGGGCGACGTTGCCCTGGGAGCGGGCGCCCAGGTCGACCATGGTCGGGATCAGGGCCGGCGGCAGGTTGTCCACCACGAACCAGCCGAGGTCCTCCAGGCACTTGGCGGCGGTGGAGCGGCCGGCTCCGGACATGCCGGAGATGATCACCAGCTCCGGCGCGTTCTCGGCCACGTCTGACACGGTCACTTCGGTTCCCCGCTCTCGGTCTTTCTGCTGGGGAGAACGCGCACGGCTCGGCCGCCCTTCCCCGGCCCGGGCAGGCGGGCGGGGCCGGGGCGCACCGGCTGACGGGCGGCGTCGGCCGTCATGGCGTCTCCTGGGATGGTGCGGTCTGGGGTGCTGCTGCCATCGGCTCGGTGGTCTCGACGACCCCGTCCTCGATGATCTCGCCGGTCGCGGTGTTGACCGCGGGTGCGGCGGGTGTACGGGACGACAACGCCTCCGCAACAGTCTGCGCGGTGCGGCGTCCGATGCCGGGTACCTCGCAGAGCTCGTCCACGGTGGCGGCCCGGAGCTTCTTCAGCGAGCCGAAGTGCTTGAGCAGCGCCCGGCGGCGAGTCTCGCCGAGGCCCGGGACGGAGTCCAGTTCCCCGGCGGTGAGTCGCTTGGAACGCTTGTTGCGCTGATAGCTGATCGCGAAGCGGTGCGCCTCGTCGCGGACCCGCTGGAGCAGGTAGAGGCCCTCGCTGGAGCGCGGCAGCACCACCGGGTCGTCCTCGCCGGGCAGCCAGACCTCCTCCAGCCGCTTGGCCAGGCCGCACAGCGCGACGTCGTCGATGCCGAGCTCGTCCAGGGCGCGCCTGGCGGCGGCGACCTGGGGCTGGCCGCCGTCGACGACCAGCAGTTGGGGCGGGTAGGCGAAGCGCTTGGGGCGGCCGTCCTCGCCCCGGGCGCCGCCGTCTCCGGTGTCGGGGTCGTCCTCCTCGGGGACGGCCCACTCGCCGGTCTGCTCGCGCTCCTGGAGGTAGCGGCGGAAGCGCCGGCTGATCACCTCGTGCATCGAGCGGACGTCGTCCTGGCCCTCGAAGCCCTTGATCTGGAAGCGCCGGTACTCGCTCTTGCGGGCCAGGCCGTCCTCGAAGACGACCATGGAGGCGACCACGTCCTCGCCCTGGAGGTGGGAGATGTCGAAGCACTCGATGCGCAGCGGGACGGAGTCCAGCTGCAGCGCGTCGGCGATCTCCTGGAGGGCCCGGCTGCGGGTGGTGAGGTCGGAGGCGCGCTTGGTCTTGTGCAGCGCGAGCGCCTGCTGGGCGTTGCGCTGCACGGTGGCCATCAGGTCCTTCTTGTCGCCGCGCTGGGGGATGCGCAGGTCGACCTGGCTGCCGCGCAGGCCGGCCAGCCACTGGCGGACCGGCTCCACCGGCTCGGGCAGGGCCGGGACGAGCACCTCGCGCGGGACGGACTCGCCGCCGCCGTAGAGCTGCTGGAGGGCGTGCTCGACCAGGCCGGCGGTGTCGACGTCCTCGACCTTGTCGGTGACCCAGCCGCGCTGGCCGCGGACCCGGCCGCCGCGGACGTGGAAGATCTGCACGGCGGCTTCGAGTTCGTCCTCGGCGAGGGCCAGCAGGTCGGCGTCGGTGGCGTCGGCGAGCACGATGGCGTTCTTCTCCATCGCGCGCTTGAGGGCGCCGATGTCGTCGCGCAGCCGGGCCGCCTTCTCGTACTCCAGCTCGGCGGCGGCCTCCTGCATCTCGACCTCCAGCCGACGCAGGTAGTTGCCGGTGCGCCCGGCCATGAAGTCGCAGAAGTCCTCGGCCAGCGCCCGGTGTTCGTCCGCGGAGACCTTGCCGACGCAGGGCGCGGCGCACTTGCCGATGTAGCCGAGCAGGCAGGGCCGGCCGACCTGGCGGGCGCGCTTGAAGACGCCGTTGGAGCAGGTGCGGACGGGGAAGACGCGCAGCAGCAGGTCGACCGTCTCGCGGATCGCCCAGGCGTGCCCGTACGGGCCGAAGTAGCGCACGCCCTTCCGGTGCGCCCCGCGCATCACCTGGACCCGCGGGTACTCCTCGTTGAGGGTGACGGCGAGTTCCGGATAGCTCTTGTCGTCGCGGTACTTGACGTTGAACCGCGGGTCGAACTCCTTGATCCAGGAGTACTCCAGCTGGAGCGCCTCGACCTCGGTGCCGACCACGGTCCACTCCACCGAGGCGGCGGTGGTGACCATGGTCGCGGTGCGCGGGTGCAGCCCGGCCAGGTCCTGGAAGTAGGACGACAGCCGCGGCCGCAGGCTCTTGGCCTTGCCGACGTAGATGACCCGGCCGTGGGCGTCGCGGAACCGGTAGACGCCGGGGGAGGTCGGGATCGCACCGGGCGCGGGGCGGTAGGTGCTCGGGTCAGCCATGGGACCACCGTACCGAGTGGGGGCGGGGCCGCGGGGCGGAGATCGTCAGGGGGGACCGTGGCGGTCGGGAGGCGGTCAACTGGCTCAGCTCGGGGTCACCTTGAGGTTGCCGCCCTCGACCGTGACGGTGTACGCGGGCAGCGGGGTCGGGGCCGGACCGTCCTGCACGGCGCCGTCCGCGATGGCGAACCGGCTTCCGTGGCAGGGGCACTGGATCTGGGCGTTCTTCACCTGGTCCACGACGCAGCCGGCGTGGGTGCACTTGGCGCTGAACGCCTTGTACTGGCCGGCGGTGGGCTGGGTCACCACGATCCTCTGCTCGCGGTACACCTTGCCGCCGCCCTCCGGCACGGCCGAGGCCGGGCCGAGGTCGACCGGGCCCTTGGGGGCGCCGGCGCCGGAGGAGGAGGAGGAGGAGGAGGAGCCGCACCCGGCGACCGCGACGGTGCCGCCGGCCGCCAGGACGGCCGCGGCCCCGCAGAGCAGGGTGCGACGGGAGGCGGTGGGGCTGGTCTCGGGGGCCTCGGACATCGGTGCGCTCCTACGGTTGCTGCGGCTGCGAGGGACCACGGAAGTCTATGCCGCACCACGCCGCCGCTCCCGGGCCACCCGGACGGTACGGGTGGCGGGAGCGGCGGGGCGGGCGGAGGGGACTACTTCTTCGCGGCGGCCGCGCGCTTGCGCGGCGCCTTCTTCGCCGGGGAGGCGGCCGGGGCGTCCGCGAAGCCGACCGGCAGGATGTCCCGCAGGAACTTGCCGGTGTGGCTCTCCGCGACGGCGGCGATCTGCTCCGGGGTGCCCTCGGCGACCACCGTGCCGCCGCCGGAGCCGCCTTCGGGGCCCATGTCGACGACCCAGTCGGCGGTCTTGATCACGTCGAGGTTGTGCTCGATGACGATCACCGTGTTGCCCTTGTCCACCAGCCCGCTGAGCACCTTGATCAGCTTGCTGATGTCCTCGAAGTGCAGGCCGGTGGTGGGCTCGTCCAGCACGTAGACCGTCCGCCCGGTGGAGCGCTTCTGGAGCTCCGAGGCGAGCTTGACGCGCTGCGCCTCGCCGCCGGACAGGGTGGGCGCGGACTGGCCGAGCCGGACGTAGCCGAGGCCGACGTCGTTGAGCGTCCGCAGGTGGCGGGCGATCGCCGGGACGGCCTCGAAGAAGTCCAGCGCCTCCTCGATCGGCATGTCCAGCACCTCGGCGATGGACCTGCCCTTGTAGTGGACCTCCAGCGTCTCCCGGTTGTACCGGGCGCCGTGGCAGACCTCGCACGGCACGTAGACGTC
This sequence comes from Kitasatospora sp. NPDC092039, assembly GCF_044756065.1. Classification (NCBI taxonomy): domain Bacteria; kingdom Bacillati; phylum Actinomycetota; class Actinomycetes; order Kitasatosporales; family Streptomycetaceae; genus Kitasatospora; species Kitasatospora sp. NPDC092039. The sequence continues at coordinate 175,922 of NZ_JBIVSD010000009.1, forward strand.
CGGCAGGAAGTTCATCTCGATCTTGATGGTGCCGTCGCCGGAGCAGTTCTCGCAGCGGCCGCCCTTGACGTTGAAGGAGAACCGGCCGGGCAGGTAGCCGCGGACCTTGGCCTCCTGCGTCTCCGCGAAGAGCCGGCGGACGTGGTCGAACACCCCGGTGTAGGTGGCCGGGTTGGAGCGCGGGGTGCGGCCGATCGGCGACTGGTCGACGTGCACCACCTTGTCCACCTGGTCGGTGCCGGTGATCCGGGTGTGCCGGCCGGGCACGCTGCGGGCGCCGTTCAGCTCCCGGGCGAGGTGGGTGTACAGGATGTCGTTGACCAGCGTCGACTTCCCGGAGCCGGAGACGCCGGTGATCGCGGTGAAGGTGCCGAGCGGGAAGCCGACCGTGACGTCCTTGAGGTTGTGCTCGCGGGCGCCGTGGACGGTCAGCTGGCGCTTCTTGTCCCGCTCGCGGCGGGCGGCCGGGATCGGGATGAAGCGCTTGCCGGAGAGGTACTGGCCGGTCAGCGACTCCTTGTTGGAGAGCAGCTGCTTCAGCGAGCCGGAGTGCACCACCTTGCCGCCGTGCTCGCCGGCGCCCGGGCCGATGTCGACCACCCAGTCCGCGGTCTTGATGGTGTCCTCGTCGTGCTCGACGACGATCAGGGTGTTGCCGATGTCGCGCAGCCGCACCAGCGTCTCGATCAGCCGGTGGTTGTCCCGCTGGTGCAGGCCGATGGACGGCTCGTCCAGCACGTACAGCACGCCGACCAGGCCGGAACCGATCTGGGTGGCCAGCCGGATGCGCTGGGCCTCGCCGCCGGACAGGGTGCCGGCCGCGCGGTCGAGCGAGAGGTAGTCCAGGCCGACGTCGACCAGGAACCGGAGCCGCTCGTTGACCTCCTTGAGGACCCGCTCGGCGATCTGCTTGTCCCGGGCGTTGAGCTTCATCGCGCCGAGGAACTCGGAGCAGTCGCTGATCGACATCGAGGAGACCTCGGCGATCGACCTGCCCTCGACGGTGACCGCGAGCACCACCGGCTTGAGCCGGGTGCCCTGGCACGTCGGGCAGGGCACCTCGCGCATGTAGCCCTCGAAGCGCTCGCGGCTGCTGTCGCTCTCCGCCTCGGTGTGCCGGCGCTGGATGAACGGGATCGCGCCCTCGAAGCCGGTGCTGTACGAGCGCTCCCGGCCGAAGCGGTTGCGGTAGCGGACCTCCACCTGGTGCTTGTGCCCGTACAGCAGCGCCTTCCTGGCGCGGGCGGGCAGCCCGGCCCAGGGGATGTCGGTGCGGAAGCCGAGCTCCCCGGCCAGCGCGTCGATCAGGCGCTGGAAGTACTCCTTGGCGTGCCCGGCCGACCACGGGTGGATCGCGCCCTCGTCCAGCGAGCGCTCGACGTCCGGGACGACCAGCTCCGGGTCGACCTCCATCCGGTTGCCCAGGCCCGAGCAGTCCGGGCAGGCGCCGAACGGCGAGTTGAAGGAGAACGAGCGCGGCTCCAGCTCCTCGAACGACACGTCGTCGTACGGGCAGTAGAGGTGCTCGGAGTACATCCGCTCGCGCTCCGGGTCGTCCTCGGGGAGGTCGACGAAGTCGAGCACGACCATGCCGCCGGACAGCCGCAGGGCCGTCTCCACCGAGTCGGTGAGCCGCCGCTTGGCGCTGTCCTTGACGGTGAGGCGGTCGATCACCACCTCGACGGTGTGCTTCTCCTGCTTCTTGAGCTTCGGCGGCTCGGCGAGCTGGATCGTCGCGCCGTCGACGCGGGCGCGGGAGTAGCCCTTGGACTGGAGGTCGGCGAAGAGGTCGACGAACTCGCCCTTGCGCTCGCGCACCACCGGGCTCAGCACCTGGAAACGGGTGCCCTCGGCGAGCTCCAGCACCTTGTCCACGATCGCCTGCGGCGACTGCTTGGCGATCGGGCGGCCGCAGTGCGGACAGTGCGGCTTGCCGATCCGGGCGAACAGCAGGCGCAGGTAGTCGTAGACCTCGGTGATGGTGCCGACGGTCGAACGGGGGTTGCGGTTGGTGGACTTCTGGTCGATCGAGACGGCCGGGGAGAGGCCCTCGATGAAGTCCACGTCGGGCTTGTCCATCTGCCCGAGGAACTGACGGGCGTAGGACGACAGCGACTCGACGTAGCGGCGCTGGCCCTCGGCGAAGATCGTGTCGAAGGCGAGCGAGGACTTGCCGGAGCCGGAGAGGCCCGTGAAGACGATGAGGGAGTCGCGGGGCAGGTCGAGCGAGACGTTCTTGAGGTTGTGCTCACGAGCACCGCGGACGATGAGGCGGTCGGCCACTGCTTCTGGCGCCTTTCTCCGGGGCAAGACGGCTTGCGATGAGAGTCGGTACTTCTTCCAGGATGCGGCAGCCAGCCTATAGCTCAGACGTTCGAATATCGACTCTGTCCAGCGGCGACCACCCGAACGAGTGAGGACGACCCCGGGACCGTCCGTATCCGGACCGAAAGAGGCCCTGCTCAGCGGCCGGATTCGGCGGTAGCGTCGCCTGGTCAACGAGCGAAGCCCCCACGGGCAACGCGCCGTCCCGCACAGAAGGCAGATCCGATGACCGACTCGCACTCCGCCGCCGCGCTGGCCGCCGGACGACTGGACCTGGTCGAGGCAAGCACCCGGCGCATGCTGGACACCGTCTCCGCGCTGAAGCCGGAGGCCGTCGCCGAGCCCTCCGCGCTCCCCGGCTGGACCCGCGGCCACGTGCTGGCCCACCTCGCCCGCAACGCCGACTCGCTGGTCAACCTGCTGACCGGCGTCCGCACCGGCACCGACATCCCGCAGTACGCCAGCGAGCAGGCCCGCGACCAGGGCATCGAGGACGGCGCCGGCCGCCCGCTGGACGTCCAGCTCGCCGACCTGCGGGAGTCCCACGAGGCCTTCGCGGCGGCCGCCGCGCTGCTGGGCGACGAGGACTGGGCCGCCGAGGTGCGCCACCGCTCCGGCGCCGTCTTCCCGGCCGCGGACCTCGTCTGGAAGCGCCTCGCCGAGATCGAGTACCACGTCGTCGACCTCGGCGCCGACTACACCTTCGCCGAGTGGCCCGAGCCGTTCGCCGTGGCCGAGTTCGACCGCCTCGCCGCCAGGCTGCACGGCACCGACCTGCCCGCCGTCCGGCTGGTCGCCGAGGACACCGGGCACCGCGGCCTGATCGGCACCGGCGAGCCCGCCCTGACCGTCGAGGGCCCGGTCCGCGCCCTGACCGCCTGGCTCTCCGGCCGCTCCGCCGGGGACGGCCTGCGCCGCACCCCCGACACCGCCCTGCCCCAGCTTCCCCCGCTGGGCTGACGGCGCGAGGATGATCCCAGGAGCCACTGCAGAGGGAGCGAACGGATGACGTACCACGGAGCGGTCAAGGTCGGCGGAGCGCCGGACGTGCGGGAGCTGGCCCACCTGATCATCACCAAGGTGGCCGTCGGGCCGTACGACAACAACGCCTACCTGCTGCGCTGCCGGGCCACCGACGAACAGCTCCTGATCGACGCGGCCGCCGACGCCCCGACCCTGCTGGAGACCGTCGGCGACGACCTCGCGACGGTGGTCACCACCCACCGGCACCACGACCACTGGGGGGCGCTGGCCGAGGTGGTCGCCACCACCGGCGCCCGGACGGCCGCCGGCCAGTACGACGCCGAGGGCATCGAGGTCCCCACCGAGCTGCTGCTCGCGGACGGCGACGAGCTGCGGGTCGGCGACGTGGCGCTGACCGTGCGGCACCTGGTCGGCCACACCCCCGGCGCGATCGTGCTCGTCTACGACGACCCCCAGGGCCACCAGCACGTCTTCACCGGCGACTGCCTCTTCCCCGGGGGCGTGGGCAACACCTGGGGCGACCCGGAGGCCTTCCGGACCCTCTACCGCGACGTCACCGAGAAGATCTTCGACGTGCTCCCCGACGAGGCCTGGGTCTACCCCGGCCACGGCGACGACACCACCCTCGGAGCCGAGCGCCCGCACCTCGCCGAGTGGCGCGAGCGCGGCTGGTAGGCCGCGCCGCCGAACGGCCGAGGCCCCCGGGACCGGAAGCGGTCACGGGGGCCTCGGCGGTGCCGGGCGCCGGGCCCGGGGGCACCGGCGCCGGGCGTCAGGCGTCAGGCGTCGAGCTTCTCGCGCTCGGCCTGCTCGGCCTTCTTCGAGGCCCGCAGGCTGGTGAAGGTGGTGACCGCCAGGACCACCACGATGAAGGCCAGCGAGAACGGGATGCCGATCTCCGGGGCCCACGCCGCGCCCGCCTCGTGCGCGGCGTGCAGCACCAGCTTCACGCCGATGAAGCCGAGGATCACCGACAGGCCGTACGACAGGTGGACCAGCTTCTTCAGCAGGCCGCCGATCAGGAAGTACAGCTGGCGCAGCCCCATCAGGGCGAAGGCGTTGGCGGTGAAGACGATGTACGGGTCCTGGGTCAGGCCGAAGATGGCCGGGATCGAGTCCAGTGCGAACAGCACGTCGGTGGTGCCGATCGCCAGCATGACGACCAGCATCGGGGTGATCAGCCGGCGGCCGTTCTCCCGGACGAACAGCCTGGTGCCGCGGTAGTCCTCGGTGGCCGGGAAGCGGCGGGTGATCGACTTGAGCAGGCGGTTCTCCTCGAACTCCTCCTCGCCCTCCTCCTCGGCGCGGGCCTCCTTGATCAGCTTCCAGGCCGTCCAGATCAGGAAGCCGCCGAAGATGAAGAACACCCAGGAGAACTCGGAGACCAGCGCGGCGCCGCCGGCGATGAACACCGCCCGGAGCACCAGCGCGATGATCACACCGAACATCAGCACGCGCTGCTGGTAGATCCTGGGCACCGCGAACTTGCCCATGATCAGGATGAACACGAAGAGGTTGTCGACACTGAGCGACTTCTCGGTGATGTACCCGGCGAAGAACTCGCCCGTCGGCTCCGCGCCGGAGTGCCACCAGAGGAAGCCGCCGAAGAGCACCGCCAGGGCGACCCAGACGGCCGTCCAGATCCCGGCCTCCTTGATCGAGACCTCGTGCGGCTTGCGCCCTCCGATGAAGAAGTCGGCCACGACCAGTGCGATCAGCACCAGGATCGTGGAGACCCACATGGTTACGGAAACGTCCACTACTGCTCCTCCGGCAGGTAGGCGAGACAGTCATCGTCACTGCCGGAGGTCTCTTCCGCCCATCGGGCCAGCGCCCCGGGGTGCCGCGACGGGCATCCGTGATGACGGGGTCGGCTGTCGAGGAATACTCCCCTCCGCTGCCAACGAGAGTAACAGGAGCTCCAAGGGAAGGTAAAGAAGGTAAAGAACAACAGGGCTGCCGGGGCCGGCCCGCGGGGACCCCCGGGCTGACGGGCCACCCGGGCCGGACGGCTACAGGAACGGGTCGATCGCCGGCAGCAGGTCCTGGAAGGTCCGCCCCTTGGCCGGCGCGCCGATCGCCTGCATCTCCCAGCCGCCGTTGCCGTCCCGGACCACCTTGGCCATGATCTGCCCGGTGTGCGGCCCGCCGCCGGCCAGCTCGTAGCGGGCCAGCTCCAGGCCGGTGGTCTCGTCCACCAGCCGGCAGTGCGCCCGCTGCACCTCGGCGAAGGTCTGCCCGGTGTACGAGCTCACCGTGAACACCACCTGGGTGATGTTCACCGGCACGTGCACCAGGTCGACCAGGATCGCCTCGTCGTCCTCGGCCCCGGAGCCGCCCTCCAGGTTGTCGCCGGTGTGCCGGACGGAGCCGTCGTCGCTCTCCAGGTGTGAGAAGAACACCACGTCGGACGGCGTCTTCTCGGCGTACAGCAGCGCCGAGGCGTCCAGGTCGATCTTCCGGGTGCGACTGCCGAACAGCCCGCGCTTGGGGGCGGCCTGCCAGCCGAGGCCCATCCGGACCACGGTCAGGGCGTCGCCCTGCCCCTTCTGGAGGCTGACCCGCTGCCCCTTGGCCAGGTTCACCGACACGACGTTGCCCTCTCTGCCGGCCGCGCGGTCACACCCGCGCGGCTCCACGGTGGAACACCCCGTCGCCGTCCCCCGGCTGAGGCCCCCTCTGCGTACGGCCCGCAACCCCGTCCCGAGGGCACGATGCCGCAGGCCAGCCTAGGGCCTGCGGCACCCCGGCCTCTCCCGGGTTTCCCCGTTTGTGGCAAGGCTGAGACACCCGTGGACTTGACCGGTGCCATTCCGGCCAGTGCCGGTCGCCGCGCGGGTGCTCCCCTCCGGTGCGCCCCTCCGCTGTGACTACGCCACACCGGCCTCGCGCATCTGCCGCAGCTCCTTCTTCAGTTCCTTGACCTCGTCGCGCAGCCGGGCCGCGACCTCGAACTGGAGGTCGGCGGCGGCCGTGTGCATCCGGTCGGTCATCTCCTGGATCAGGTCCGCCAGCTCGGCGGCCGGGAGGGACTTGGCCGGCTTGCGCTCCCCGCCCAGCGCCGGCACCGGGGCCTTGCCCTTGCCCTGGTTGCGGTAGCCGGTGGAGAGCAGCTCGTCGGTGTCCACGTCCTCGCGGGCGAGGGTGTCCAGGATGTCGCCGATCTTCTTGCGCAGCGGCTGCGGGTCGATCCCGTGCTCCTTGTTGTAGGCCTGCTGCACGGCCCGGCGGCGGTTGGTCTCGTCGATGGCCTTCTCCATCGCGGGGGTGATCTTGTCCGCGTACATGTGGACCTGGCCGGAGACGTTGCGGGCGGCGCGGCCGATCGTCTGGATCAGCGAGGTGCCGGAGCGCAGGAAGCCCTCCTTGTCCGCGTCCAGGATCGCCACCAGCGACACCTCGGGCAGGTCCAGGCCCTCGCGCAGCAGGTTGATGCCGACCAGCACGTCGTACCGGCCCGCCCGCAGCTCGCGCAGCAGCTCCACCCGGCGCAGGGTGTCCACGTCGCTGTGCAGGTACCGGACCCGGATGTCCAGGCCGAGCATGTAGTCGGTGAGGTCCTCGGCCATCTTCTTGGTCAGCGTGGTGACCAGGACGCGCTCGTCCCGCTCGACCCGCTTGCGGACCTCGTGCACCAGGTCGTCGATCTGGCCCTCGGTCGGCTTGACGATCACCTCGGGGTCGATCAGTCCGGTCGGGCGGATGATCTGCTCGACCTGGCCGTCGCCGCGCGACAGCTCGTACGGGCCCGGCGTCGCCGACAGGTAGACGGTCTGGCCGATCCGCTCCAGGAACTCCTCCCACTTCAGCGGGCGGTTGTCCATCGCGGAGGGCAGCCGGAAGCCGTGCTCGACCAGGGTGCGCTTGCGCGAGGCGTCGCCCTCGTACATCGCGCCGATCTGCGGGACGGTGACGTGCGACTCGTCGATGACGAGGAGGAAGTCCTCCGGGAAGTAGTCGAGCAGGGTGTTCGGCGGGGAGCCCGGCTCGCGGCCGTCGAAGTGCATCGAGTAGTTCTCGACGCCCGAGCAGGTGCCGATCTGGCGCAGCATCTCGATGTCGTAGGTGGTGCGCATCCGCAGCCGCTGGGCCTCCAGCAGCTTGCCCTGCTTCTCCAGCCGGGCGAGCGTGCCCTCCAGCTCCTTCTCGATGCCGGTGATCGCGCGCTCCATGCGCTCGGGGCCGGCCACGTAGTGCGAGGCGGGGAAGACGTGGACGGAGTCGTCCTGGCTGATGATCTCGCCGGTGAGCGGGTGCAGGGTGTACAGCGCCTCGATCTCGTCGCCGAACATCTCGATCCGGACGGCGAGCTCCTCGTACACCGGGAAGATCTCGATGGTGTCGCCGCGGACCCGGAAGGTGCCGCGGGTGAAGGCCACGTCGTTGCGGGCGTACTGGATGTCGACGAAGCGGCGCAGTAGGTCGTCCCGGTCGATCTCCTGGCCGACCTTGAGCCGCACCATCCGGTCCACGTACTCCTGCGGGGTGCCGAGGCCGTAGATGCAGGAGACCGAGGCGACCACGACCACGTCCCGGCGGGTGAGCAGCGAGTTGGTCGCCGAGTGGCGCAGCCGTTCGACCTCCTCGTTGATCGAGGAGTCCTTCTCGATGTAGGTGTCCGTCTGCGGGACGTACGCCTCGGGCTGGTAGTAGTCGTAGTACGAGACGAAGTACTCGACCGCGTTGTTCGGCAGCAACTCGCGGAACTCGTTGGCCAGCTGCGCGGCCAGCGTCTTGTTCGGCGCCATCACCAGGGTGGGGCGCTGCAGCTTCTCGATCATCCAGGCCGTGGTGGCCGACTTGCCGGTGCCGGTGGCACCGAGCAGCACGACGTCCTTCTCCCCTCCCCTGATCCGCCGTTCCAGCTCGGCGATCGCCGCCGGCTGGTCGCCGTTCGGCTGGAAGGGGCTGACGACCTCGAAAGGCGCCACGGACCGCTCAATACTCGTGATGGGACGCACGCCTCCACCGTACGACCCACCACCGACAAGCGGGGGCGGCTCCGGTCAGGCCGCGTGCGCCTCGAAGCTCATCGCCGGCTCCCGGGTGGGGTCGATCCGCACGACGGAGTCGAAGGCGGCGGCCAACCGCTCGATCAGCGGCAGGGTCGGATCGACCCCGCTCTCCTCGATGCTCTCGACCGTCGCCTCGTCCAGGCCGGCCCGCCCGGCGAGTTCGGCGAGGGTCCAGCCGAGCGCGGACCGGCGGGCGTACACGGCCTCGGCCAGCGCCATCCGCCGCCCGGCCGCCCGGTACTCCTCGCTCTCGCGGTGCTCCGGCGGCACGACCCAGCGGGTGTGGTAGCCGCTGCTCATCGCAGCTCCTCCCGGTCGTAGGTCTCGTGATCGGCGGCGGGCAGGTGCTCTCCCTCGCAGACCTTCTGAGCGCGGCGCGCCCGTTCGACCTGATCGGTCTCACGGTTCCCAGTCTTGCGGAAGACGGTCAGCAGCACAGCCCTCCGACCCGGTGCGAGCCAGTACGTGATACGCACGGGTCCGATCCGGAGCTCCCGCAGCGGCCCGCCCAGGTGGCTCGACAGGGGGAACGGCAGCGTCTCACCGTCCTCGGCGAGCCGGTCGGCGGCCCGCTCGGCCGCACGGTACTCCGCGACCGGGCAGTTCTGGAGCCAGTACCGCACCTCGGGCTCGATCTCGATCGCGTAGCCCGTCCGCCGGGACTCGACACCGGTCACGCCTCTCCCCCTCGCTCGGCAACCGGGACAACGCCCGAGCAAGGGAGGAGGTCACGAACCGGGTCCTACTTGGCGCTGTCCCGGGCGAGGGCGACCAGCCGGGAGATGGCGCGCAGGTACTTCTTGCGGTAGCCGCCGCGGAGCATCTCCTCCGGGAAGACCTGGTCGAAGGGCAGGCCGGAGGCGGTGATCGGCAGCTCGCGGTCGTACATCCGGTCGGCCAGCACGACCAGGCGCAGCGCGGTGGACTGGTCGTCGACCTGCCGGACGCCGCGCAGGCAGACCGCGGTGACGTCGTCCAGCAGCGCGCCGTAGCGGCTGGGGTGGACGGCGGAGAGGTGGGCCAGCAGGGCGTCGAAGTCGTCCAGCGAGGCGCCGGGGGTGCGGGCCGCGGCCGCGCCGACGGCCTCGTCGGTGTACGGCGGCGGGGCGTCCGGCAGGCCGCGGTGGCGGTAGTCCTGGCCGTCGATCCGCATCGGGCGGAAGTGCGCGGACAGGCCCTGGATCTCGCGCAGGAAGTCGGCGGCGGCGAAGCGGCCCTCGCCGAGCTTCTCCGGCAGGGTGTTCGAGGTGGCGCAGAGCTTCACGCCGTTCTCGACCAGCCGGCCGAGCAGGGTGGAGACCAGCACGGTGTCGCCCGGGTCGTCCAGCTCGAACTCGTCGATGCAGAGCAGCGTGTGCCCGGAGAGGGTCCGCACGGCCTGCTGGAAGCCGAGCGCGCCGACCAGGTTGGTCAGCTCGACGAAGGTGCCGAAGGCCTTGGGGCCGGGGGCGGCGTGCCAGAGCGAGGCGAGCAGGTGGGTCTTGCCGACGCCGTAGCCGCCGTCGAGGTAGACCCCGGCCGGGCCGGTGGGCGCGGGCGCGGAGCGGCGGAACCAGCTGCGCTTGGGCGCGGAACCGTTTCCTCCGCCGAGGGTGGCCGCGAACTGCTCCAGGACCTGGACGGCCTCGTACTGGCTCGGCTGGGTCGGGTCCGGGAGGTACGTCCCGAAGCTCACGTCGGCGAACCGGGGCGGCGGGACCATCTCGGCGACCAGCCGCTCGGCGGGCACGACGGGACGGCGGTCGGTGAGCGCGATCGGGGAGCCGGACACGGGTGCGGCGGCTATCGGCTCGGTTGCGGAGTGGGAGGCTGCGGGCACATCAGTAGAGGGTACGCCTGCCCCGTACGCGGTCCGAACGGCCCGCGGCCCCGCGGTGGAAGACTGGGTGCATGCAACAGTTGATCAGCCCGCTGAGCGGGCGGCTCGCCGATCCGGCCGCACTGGAATCGCTCGCCGCCGTGTACGCGTACCCCGAACAGGTGAATCAGGGGCGCCCCTGGCTGCGTGCCAACATGGTGACCGGTCTGGACGGCGGGGCCAGGCTGGACGGGCTGTCCGAGGGGCTCTCCGGGGACGCCGACAAGCGGATCTTCGGGGTGCTGCGGGCGCTGTCGGACGTGGTACTGGTGGGCGCGGAGACGGTCCGCGCCGAGGGCTACCGGCCGGCCCGGGCGCGCGCGGAGTTCGCGGCGGCCCGGACGGCGGCGGGGCAGGCGCCCGCCCCGGCGATCGCCGTGGTGACCCGCTCGCTGCAGCTGGACCTGACCGCGCCGCTGTTCACCGAGCCGCTGGTGAGGACGGTGGTGATCACCACCGAGGACGCCTCCTCGGAGCGCCGCCGGGCGGTCGCCGAGGTGGCCGACCTGGTGGTCGCCGGCACCGGCTCGGTGGACCTCCGGGCGGGCGTGGCCGCCCTGGCCGAGCGCGGCTGGACCCGGCTGCTGACCGAGGGCGGCCCGCGCCTGCTGGGGCAGCTCACGGCGGCCGGCCTGGTGGACGAGCTGTGCCTGTCGCTGGCCCCGCTGCTCACCGGCGGCGACGCGCCGCGCATCCTGCACGATGCCCGAATGCCGGACGTGCAGCGGATGCGGCTGGTCTCATTGATCGAGCAGAAAGGATTCCTCTTCACCCGCTACCTGCGTCACCCGGGTTCGGATGACCCCGTGACCCCCTGATCGTGATCCCGTTATGCGATGCCGGGGCCCGGGGGCCGGCCACTGGAAGGACTCACGTGTTCAAGACGGTACTGATGATCGAAAAGGCTCTCTCCGACGCGGACGTGGAGCTCGTCACCACGCTCCACGGCGAGGAGAAGGTGTCCTTCGTCGTCCTGATGCAGCCGCGCGGCAAGCAGGACGAGCTGCTGCGGGCGCTCGACGACGTCGCCCTCGGCCACCTCGACAAGGTGGTGCACGAGCACGACGAGTCCGAGACCGGGCCGACCGTGGCCAGCGAGTCGCTGGAGCACAGCCTGCGCCACCTGCGCTCGGCCGGGGCCGAGGCGGTGGGCGAGCTGGTCGAGGAGAAGCCGCTGGAGCGGCTGCGCACGGTCGTCGAGGAGCAGCGGGCGGACGAGGTGGTGGTGCTCACCTCGCCGCACTTCGTGGAGGAGTTCTTCCACCGCGACTGGGCCTCCCAGGCCCGGCACAAGGTGGGGGTCCCGGTGCTCCGGCTGTTCGCCAGCGACTCCTGAGCGACTCCTGGCCCGGAGCGCCGGTGGTGCAGAATCGTCCTTGCGGTCCGCCCGCGAGGACGATTCCGTCCGCCCGACCTGTCTGCCCCCGCCCGTACGGAGCCACGCCTTGAACGACGCCGCGCACGACCTGCACGCCCCGCACTTCATCGGCATCGGCGGCGCCGGGATGTCCGGCCTGGCGAAGATCCTCGCCGTGCGCGGGGCCAGCGTCTCCGGCAGCGACTCCAAGGAGTCCGAGACCGTCCTCGCGCTGCGCGCCCTCGGCGCCACCGTGCACGTCGGCCACGCCGCCGAGCACGTGCCGGACGGCACCAGCAGCGTGGTCGTCTCCAGCGCGATCCGCGCCGACAACCCGGAGCTGGTCGCCGCCCACGAGCGCGGCATCCCGGTGGTGCACCGCTCCGACGCGCTGGCCGCGCTGATGGGCGGCCGCCGGGCGCTGGCGGTGGCCGGCACCCACGGCAAGACCACCACCACCAGCATGCTCGCCGTCGCCCTCGGCGAGCTGGGCCTGGACCCGTCCTACGCGATCGGCGGCGACCTCGACGTGCCCGGCTCCAACGCCCACCACGGCGCCGGCGGGATCTTCGTCGCCGAGGCGGACGAGAGCGACCGCAGCTTCCACAAGTACGCGCCCGAGGTGGCGATCGTGCTCAACGTGGAGCTGGACCACCACGCCAACTACGCCTCGATCGAGGAGATCTACGAGTCCTTCGAGACCTTCGTCGGCCGGATCGTCCCCGGCGGCACCCTGGTGGTCTCGGCCGACCACGACGGCGCCCGCGAGCTCACCTCCCGGGTGGCCGGCCGCGAGGGCCTGAACGTGGTGACGGTCGGCTCCGCCGAGGACGCCGACCTGCGGGTCCTGTCCGTGGTCGCGCACGGCATGACCAGCGAGGTCACCGTGCTGCTGGACGGCACCGAGCTGGCCTTCACCGTCTCGGTGCCCGGCCGGCACTACGCCCACAACGCGGTGGCCGCGCTGGCCGCCGGCGTCGCGCTGGGCGTCCCGGCCGCCGACCTGGCCAAGGCCCTCGGCGCCTACACCGGCGTGCGCCGCCGCCTCCAGCTCAAGGGCGAGGCCGGCGGGGTCCAGGTGATCGACTCCTACGCCCACCACCCCACCGAGATGACCGCCGACCTGGAGGCCGTCCGCGAGGGCCTGACCGGCGGGGGCCGGGTACTGGTGGTCTTCCAGCCGCACCTGTTCAGCCGCACCCAGCAGCTCTCCGAGGAGATGGGCCGGGCCCTGGCCCTGGCCGACGCCTCGGTGGTGCTGGACATCTACCCGGCCCGCGAGGACCCGATCCCCGGCGTGACCAGCGAGCTGATCCTCGACGCCGCCCGCCGGGCCGGCGCCGAGGTCACCGCCGAGCACTCCTTCGCCGCCGCCCCCGCCCTGCTGGCCGGCCTCGCCCGCCCGGGCGACCTGCTGCTCACCATGGGCGCCGGTGACGTCACCAACCTGGGACCGGAAATCCTGCGGCACCTCGCGAACGTTGCCTCCAACGTCTGACCCACGTCCGTCCGACGTACGCCGCGACCGGGAGCCGTGAGATGAGCTACGAGATCGAGAAGACCGAGGCCGAGTGGCGCGCCCAGCTCAGCCCCGAGGAGTACCACGTGCTCCGCGAGGCGGGCACCGAGCGCCCGTTCACCGGTGAGTACACCGACACCAAGACCGTCGGGGTCTACGGCTGCCGGGCCTGCGGGGCCGAACTGTTCAGCTCCGAGACCAAGTTCGACAGCCACTGCGGCTGGCCGTCCTTCTACGATGCGCGCAACTCCGATGCCGTGGAACTGCTGGAAGACAACAGCCTCGGCATGCGCCGGGTAGAGGTCCGCTGCAAGCGGTGCGGCGGGCACCTGGGCCACGTCTTCGAGGGCGAGGGATACGGCACGCCGACGGATCTACGGTATTGCATCAACAGCATCTCCCTGACTCTGAAGCCCGCGGGAGACTGAGCCGACCAGCGCTACTGCTTGACTCCCTCCCCGCTTCTACGAGCGAGGATTCCGGTCGCGGGGGGCCCCCGGGGGGGGGGGGGCCCGGCGGGGGGGGGGGGCCGCCCGCCCCCCCCCCCCCACCCCGCCCCCCCCCCCCCCCCCCGCACCGCGGGGGGGGGTATATTAAGGAGTAAAAAA
>NZ_JBIVSD010000009.1:189597-333571 GCF_044756065.1 Kitasatospora sp. NPDC092039
AACAACCGCCCCCCCGCACACCCCCCCCCGCCGGCGCCGCCCCCCCCCCCCCCGCCCGCCCCCCCCCCCCCCCGCCCCCCCCGGGGGCCCGCCGGGCCCCCCCCCCCCCCCGGCGCCCCCCCCCACCGGCGGTTGGCGCTTCACAGACCGGGCAACCCCGAGGTCTCCACGCCCTGGCACCGCATGCCCTGCGGCGCTGAGGATATTCTTCGCGGCATTCACATCAGCGTGTTCGGCATGTCCGCAGGCAGCGCATCGGAAGTCGGCTTGGCTCTTGCGCGACTTCCGGTCCAGATGCCCGCACACATTGCATTGCTGGGATGTGTACGCCGGGTTCACCAGCACGACGAGTGTGCCGGTGGTGCGCCCTTTGTTGCGAAGCGCGAGTTCGAACAGCTTCCACCCCTTGTCAAGGATGGACCGATTGAGGCCGGCTTTCTGCCTGACGTTTCGGCCCGGTTCTTCGACTGTTCCGGATGCGCTGGCGGTCATGGACTTGATGCGCAGATCCTCCAGAGCCACCAGTGCGTTCCGGTTCGCGATCGTGTTCGCCGTCCAGGCGCAGAAGTCCGCGCGTCGGTTACGAGCCCGAGTCGTCAGAGCGCGGATCGCCGCCACCGTTTCTCGGCGGCGGTTACTGCCCTTCCTCTGCCGCGCCAGTTTTTGCTGTAGCCGACGCATTCTTGCGGCCTCGCCCGGCGTGACAAATGGTCGATCGTAGAACTCGCCGTCCGATGTCGTCACGGCCACCTTCACCCCTCTGTCGATGCCGATGGCGCGACCAGGCAACGGGTGCCCCATCGGGGCGGGCTGCCCGTCCTCGATCTGAAACGAGATGAACCAGTGCCGCCCCCGACGAGTCACCGTCGCCGACCTGACACAACCGCCAAGCGGTCGAGACCAGCGGAACCGAACCCAACCGAGCTTGGGGAGCCGCACACGGCCCCATTTGCGGCCAATCCTCTCAACCGCGATCTGCTTCGCGTCCGGGAAGCGGAACGATGGCGACCACCGCTTCCTGGACCGCCACCGCACGCCGAACGTCCCGCGCTCCCGGCAGGCTCGTTCAAGGTCTCGCAGGGTCTGCTGAAGAATATGGGAGGGGGCCGCTGCCAGCCATGGGAACTCTCGCTTGGCCTCGGCCAGCTCCGCCGCCTGCGGCACGTAGTTCATCCATGCGTCGCGCCGCCGGTACTCACGTCGCTGTTCCAAGGCAGTGTTCCACACGGCCCGACAGATATCGCCAAAGGTGCCACACAGCTCGGCCTGACCATTCGTCACCTCAAGTCGATATCGCCGCCCGAACAACATAGTCGCAGACCCCGTTAAAACCGTGAATCCGTAAGGTCGACCCCAATCTAGCCGACAAGGTACCCAGACGGCACCGGCGATAGAAATCGCCCACAGGCTGGACGCAAGTCACCGAAAATGTCCAACGTTGCGTTATCGTGCCGCCGGGTCAGCCGGCGACCGGCGCGAAGCGGACCGGCAGGTGCATCAGCGCCCGGTGGAACGGGCCCGGACGCCAGAGCAGCTCCTCGGCGGGGGTGGACAGTTCGAGGTCGCTGAGGCGGCTGCCCAGCTGCTCGATGGCGGTGATCGCGATCAGCAGGGCCGGGTCCCGGGCCGGACAGGCGTGCGGCCCGGCCGCCCAGGCCAGGTGGGCGCTCTCGCCGCTGCGCAGCCCGCCGTCGCCGGTGGGCGGCGCGGCCTGGGAGTTGGCGGCCGCGTACGAGACCAGGACCAGCGTGCCCGCCTTGATCTCCCGGCCGTGGAAGGTGATGTCGTACCGCGGGTAGTGCGCCGAGAGGTTGGCCATCGGCGGCTCGTGCCAGAGCACCTCGTCGATCGCCTGGTGGGCGGTCATCGCGCCGCCGAACAGCGAACCGGCGTAGCGGGCGTCGGTGAGCAGGCGCAGCAGGGCGTTGCCGATCAGGTTGGTGGTCGGCTCGTGCCCGGCGATCAGGGTCAGGGTGATCTGCCGGATCACCTCGTCGTCGTCCAGGCCGACCGGGTGGGTGACGTACCAGGAGGCGAGGTCGTGCCGGGGGCGCTCGCGGCGCTCGGCGACCATCGCGGTGACCACCGCCAGGAGCTTGCCGTACGAGGCGCCGGCCTTCGCGGTGGACTCGATCAGCCCTGTGATCGCGGCCACCACCTCGGCCCGCTGCTCCTCCGGCACCCCGAACCAGGTGGTGAGCACGAAGGCGGGCAGCTGGCGGGCGTACTCGGCGATCAGGTCGGCGTGCCCGACGGCGGCGAAGCGGTCGATCAGCCGGTGCGCGGTCTCGGCGACCTGGCGCTGGAGCCGGTGCGGTTCGAACAGCGCGAGGGCGTCGGTGATCACCGCCCGGTAGCGGGCGTGCGTCTCGCCGTCGCTGAACAGCGCGGTCGGGCGGTAGCCGAGCACCGGCAGCAGCGGGGAGTCCGGCGGGACGGTCCGCTGCCAGGCCCGGGAGTCCTTGGAGAAGGTGTCGGTGTCGCGCAGCAGGTCCAGCGCGGCCTGGTAGTCGGTGACCAGCAGGGCGTCGACGCCGGGCGCGACCTCCACCGGGGCGACCGCGCCGTGCCGCCGCAACCGCTCGTAGACCGGCTGGGGGTCGGCGGCGAAGGCCGGGCCGTGGATCGGGGTCGGGCGGGACTCGGCGGTCACGGCTGCTCCGGGGTGGCGGGGGCGGCGGGCAGGGCGTCCAGGACGTGCTCGGCCAGCGCGATCAGCGTGTCCAGGCTGCTGTCGCGGTCCCGGGCGTCGCAGAGCAGCAGCGGGGTGGCGGCGTGCAGGTCCAGGTGGGTGCGCAGCACCTCGACCGGGTGGTCCGGTGCGTCCGGGAAGCGGTTGACGGCGACGGCGTACGGCAGGCCCTGCTCCTCGACCATGTCCATGATCTCGAAGGAGTCGGCCAGCCTGCGGGTGTCGGCGAGCACCAGGGCGCCCACGGCGCCGCGGGCGATGTCCTGCCAGAGCGGGAAGAAGCGGCGCTGTCCGGGGGTGCCGAACATGTAGAGCACGACGTTGCCGGGCAGGGTGAGCCGGCCGAAGTCGACGGCGACGGTGGTGGTGCTCTTCCCCGGCAGGCCGGCCAGGTCGTCCACCGGGCGGCCGGTCTCGGTCATCGCCTCCTCGGTGTGCAGGGTGGCGATCTCGGAGAGGGTGCGGATCAGGGTGGTCTTGCCGACCCCGAACGGGCCGGCCACCACCAGCTTCATCAGCGTCTGGTCCCGGTCGGGCAGGTAGCCGATCCGGCCCGGCTGCTCCGTCCCTCCGGGCCGTCCTGTCTGGTCTTCCGGGCCCGGCCGTCCGGCCGGGTCACCGGAGCGCACGGAGTCCAACGAGGAGCCTCTCGACGATGGAACGGTCGGTCTGCTGGGCACGCGGGATCGGCGCGCGGGCGTGCAGGCAGCCCGCCTCGACCAGGTCGGCCGCGAGGAAGACGGTGGCGCTGACCGGCAGGCGCAGGTGCGCGGCGGCCTCCACCACGGTCAGCGCGCCGGGGCGCAGCAGCTCCCAGAGCCGGCGGTGTTCGGGTTCGAGCGCGTCCGGCGGGTCGGCGCGGTCGGCGAACAGCACGGTCAGCCGCTCGAAGCCCTTGGTTCCGGGGCGGCTGCGGCCGCCGGTGGCCAGGTAGGCGGGCACCATCCGCCTGCGGGGGGCGGCGGTCATGACCGGTCGTCGTCCTCCTGCCGCCGGGCCGGGCTCGCGAGCGCGCGACCGAGGGCGGCGACCTGCAGCTGCATCTGGTAGGCCACGTTGCCGAGCTGGGCGTCCGGAGAGGTGAACACGGCGAGCGAGGTGTTCTCCCCGGCGGGCACCACGACGGCGTAGCCGAGATCGGACTCCACCACGGTCTGGGCCAGCCGGGGCCGCTCGGCGTCGGTGAACGCGGCGGTGAAGGCCCGGGCGGCGGCGTGCACGGTGGCGGTCATCGCGGCGACCCGCTCGGCCGAGGCGCGCTCCAGACCGTCCGAGGCGCCCTCGACCAGGCCGTCCCCGGTGGCGATGACCGCGTGCAGCACCCCCGGCAGCTCCAGCAGCGGGGTCAGCACCCACGAGATCTCGTCGGTGGCGGTCGGGCTGGGCGTGCTGCTCACTGCTCGGCTCCTTCTGGGGTCGGACCGGCGGCGCGGACACCGGGGGCGCGGTCGGCGGTGGTGTCGCCGGGGGCGCGGCCGGGGGTGGCGTCGCCGGGAGTGGTGTCGCCGGAGGTGGCGGGGGTGCCGGTGGTGCTGTCGCCGCTTGCGGGGGCTGCGGGGCCGGGCGCGGCACCGGCGGCGGCCTCCTCCCGAGTGGCCCGGGCCACGGCGGCCCGGCCGGAGTCGGTGCCCCGCTGCAGCGCCTGCCAGTGGGCGGCGGCCTGCTCGGGGGTGCGTTCGGCGGCGGCGGGGGTGGGGGCGGGCTCCCCGGCGGCCGGCCCTTCGGCGGTCAGCGGACGGCGGCGGCGCCGGGTGGGCAGGCCGGTGCCGTCGTCGGCCGCGGGGGTCTCGGCCGTGGGGGTCTCGGGCGCGGGGGTGCCCGTCCCGGGAGTGTCGGCCGCGGGGGTGCCCGTCGCGGGAGTGTCGGCCGCGGGGCCGTCCGCCGCGCGCCCGTCCGCGACCGGATCGGGGACCACGCGGATGGCCGGCGCCGGGTGCGGGCCCGGCTGGTCGTGGCGGTCGGCGAGCCGCGGGCCGTCCGGCTCCTCCGCGTCGCGCATCGGCGGGACGGCCGCGACGGTGGGCGCCGGGGCCGGCCCGGCACCGGCCCGCAGCGGCAGCGGGGTGAGCACCGACAGCGGCTGCTCGTCGTCCACCACGGTCACCAGCGCCGCCGGGATGCGCAGGATGGTCCGCATGCCGCCGTACGGCGAGGGCTCGATGTGACAGGAGAAGCCGTACTGCCGGGCCAGCTTGCCGATCACCGCGAAGCCGGTCTTGGGCGGGTTGCCGAGCTCGGTGAGCAGCATGTCCGGCGGGCCGGCCAGCAGCCGGCGGGCGCGGCGCAGCTGGTCCTCGTCCATGCCGATGCCGCTGTCGTCGATGATCACGAGCGCGCCGCGGCCGCCCTGCTGGACGGTGACCGGGACGTCGGTCTCCGGGTGGGAGTACGCGGTGGCGTTGGCGAGCAGCTCGGCGATGGTGACGGCGACCGGCTCGGCGGCCCGGGCGACCACGGCGAGGCGCTGCTCGCGCAGGTGGTTGGCGACCTTGATCCGGGCGTAGCCGGGCACCCGGGAGAGCGCGCCGACCACCACCTCGGCGAGCGGCGAGTCGGTGCGGGCCAGGCCCGGCCAGGCCTCGCAGAGCACCGCCACGGTCTGGATCCGGCGCAGCGCGACCTCGTTGCGGAAGTCGACCTCCAGCAGCCGGGGGTCGTCGTTCTCGTGCTGGAGCTGCTGGACCAGGCTCTGGATCTGGTACAGCAGGGTCTGGATCCGGGAGGTGGCGCCGCGCATGGCGGCGCGGGCGGCGGCGTCCACCCGTTCGCGCTCGTCGGCGAGCGCGGCCTGGGCGGCGTCCAGCACGGCCTGCAGTGCCCGGACGGCCTCGGGGCCGACGGCCTGCGGGTCCAGCGGGCCGACCAGCGGGGCGTTGGTGTGGGTGAGCCGTACGGCGGTGGCGGCGACCCGCTCCTGGGCGAGGTGGCCGATCTCGGCGAGCAGTGCGGCGCCGCGGGCCTCGGCCTCGGCGAGCGCGCGGTCGGCCTGCTCGGCCCGGGCGGTCGCGGCGGCGCCCTGCCGCACGGCGTCCCGGGCGGTGTCCTCGGCCTGCCGGGCCGCCTCCCGCGCCTCGCGGGCACCGTCCTCCGCGGCCCGGGCGCGCTCCTCCGCCCGCCGGGCCTCCTCGGCGGAGCGACGGGCGGCCTCCTGCGCCTCGCGCTGCTGCTGCTCGGCGCGGGCGAGCCGGCCCTCGGCGGCCCGGGTGCGCTCCTCGCCCCGGTCGAGCGCGGCCTCGGCGGCCGTCGCCCGGGCGACGGCCCCGGCCCGGCCGCGGGCGAGCACGGCCGCGGCCACGGCGGCGACCAGCGCCACGACGATCAGCGCGATCTGCGTCATCGGAGTCCTCGGGGTGCGTGCTGCGGGTCGGACCGGGCGCTGCGGCCGGGCCCGCCGGGCCTGTCGGGCTGGTGGTGGGGAGGGGGCGCGGGCCGGGTCAGTTCCGGACGGTGCGCGGGCGCGGGGCGCGGGCGGCGTCCTCGGCCAGCTCCCGGGCCACCAGGGCGACCTGGCCCAGGGCCTCCAGGGCGCCCGGGGCCGCCGAGCCGTCCAGGTGCCGGTACTCGGCCGCGACGGTGAGCACCAGCCGCTCCGGCAGGCCGAGTTCGGGATGGCGCTGCTCGGCGATCACCCGTCGGGCGGCGTCCAGGGCGGGTATCCCGGCGGCGTGCAGGGTGTGGGCGCGCTCGCGGACGTAGGCGAGGTAGCCGATGTGCTGCTGGACGCCGTCGCGGTCGAGCACCGGGCCGTGGCCTGGCACGAAGATCTCCGCACCGGTGGCCAAGGCCTGCTCGCAGGCGCCGATGACGTTCTCCAGCGGTCCGGCCCAGTGCGAGGGGTGGTCGCCGGGCTGCTCGGGCGTCGAGGAGAAGATCACGTCGCCGGTGAACACCGTGCGCTGGTGCGGGAGGTGGACCATCAGGTCGCCGCCGGTGTGGGCGGCGGGCAGGCTGGTGATCCGCACCGGGTAGCGGCCGACGGTCAGCTCCAGCTCGCCGGTGAAGACGGTGTCGGGGCGCACCGGCTCGGTGCTGGACCAGTCGAACCCCCCGAAGTGCTCCTTCAGGTAGCCGCCGAGCGGCGAGTCCGGGTCGCTGTTGGCGACCAGCGCGTGCTGCTGCTGCGGGGTGGGCTCCCAGTGGATGTGCTCCAGCGCCTCGCGGGTGGCGATCACCTCGGCCTCCGGCAGCACCCCGGCGCCCCACAGGTGGTCCCCGTTGGCGTGGGTGACGACCACCCGGTCGATCCCGACCCCGTCGGGCAGCAGCCGCCGGCTCGCGGCGAGGAACTCCCCGGCCATCGAGGGGTCGTACGGCGTGTCGATCCAGAGCGCGGTGGTCTCCGAGGCCAGCAGCCCACAGTTGGCCAGGCCCCAGCCCCGCTTCGGCGGGAGCCACACGTACAGGTCCTCGGCAATCGCGCTCACGTTCGCACGGCTGATCGTCATGTGCGCGATTATCCCCATCCGGTGACAGGAGTGGAGCAAAACCATTGCGGTTCAAGCCACTTCACGCCCGGAGCAACCCGGACCGTCCCGATTCGTCCCACCTGGTCTGGACCACATCTGGCCGAAGTGGCTCGGCCCGCCGGCCGCGGGCGGGCACGGGCCGGTCCAGCCCCGGCCGCGGCCCTTCCCCGCCGCCGTCCCCGCCCGCGGCCGGGCACGCCGGCCCGGCACGCCGGGCCGGAGCGTCAGCCCTCCTGCACCGACGGCCGCTCCAGCCGCTTGACGCCCTTGCGCTCCCCCGCGCAGCGCTCGTACCCGAGCCAGGCGTTGATCGCCAGCATCGGCCCGTTGGTCGTGTCGTTGCTGGTGTACGCGTACCGGTGGCCCGCCGCCGCGGCGAGCCGCAGCGACTCCAGCTTGGCCAGCTTGGTCAGCCCCCGGCCGCGGAACTCCCGGCGGCAGGCGGTGAACGCCGACCAGTAGCGGCCCTCCCCGTCGGTCTGCGCCATGCTGAACGCGGCCGGCCGACCGTCCACCACGGCCACGACGCTCAGCGCCAGGTCCCGGTCCGGCCGGGACCAGTCGTCGCGCAGCCAGTCCTCGTACTCCAGGGCGTCCATCGGCACCTCGCTGCCGGGCTCGTCCAGGATGGCGTCCGCCTCGACCAGGAACACCGGGTGCGGGTCGGCCGCCCAGTCGGCGGCCGGGCGCAGCTCGACACCGGCCGGCCGTACCGGCGCGGGCGGCAGCGGGAGCGCCAGGTCCCGTCCGGCGAAGTGCATGGCGCGCCCGAGCCGGTAGCCCCGGGCGGTGGCGAAGGCCAGCGAGGCGGGCTCGTCGTCCAGCCAGGTGTGCAGCTCGGTCACCCCGTGGCCGGTCAGGTGCCGCTCGGCCGCGGCCAGCAGCGCCGAGGCCGCGCCGCGCCGCCGGAACCCGGGCAGCACGCTGCCGTTGGCGTAGCCGACGCCCGCGGTCGTCGTCCCGAGCACCACCCCGCAGCGCACCGCGCCGACCACCCGGCCGTCCAGCTCGGCGACGAAGGTGCGGAAGTGCTCCTCGGGGCTGGGCCGGGCGTTCAGCCAGACCAGGGCCTCGGCGGAGAGCACCAGGTGCTCGCGCCCGGCCCGGTGGGCCGCGACCACGGCCTCGGCGTCCCCGGGCTGGAAGTCACGGACCGTCAAGGAAGAAGAAGAGGAAGAAGTCATGGATTCCCACGCTAGCCCCGCCCGCCCGTCCGACGCCTCCGATTTTCCCGCCGGAAGGGCGCCCCACCTGCGCGGACGGCCCGGGCTCGGGACCAAAGTCCCTCACCCCCGGGCCGACATGCTCAAATAATGCTCTGAGAAGACCGGGTGGGGCTTGGCAGCCACCCCGCCCGGGGACATTCTCAGCAGCACGGCCGCGCGGTTCCGGCGACGACGCCCGCACCGGTCGACGGCCCTCCCACCCGGCCCTCCGAAGGGGGCGAACCGATGACTTCCCCTGCCCTGGAACTGCCCCGCGCCGCCGCCGTGCCCGTGAACGGCGCGCTCCGAGCGGCCGCCGGCCGCGAAACGCCGTCCCGACTGGGCGTCGGCCTGGGCTGGCGCAGCGAGATCGACACCGTGGTCGAGCGCCAGCCCGGCCTGGACTGGGTCGAGGTCGTCGCCGAGAACATCTGCGCCGACCACCTGCCCGACTCCCTGACCGTGCTGCGCGAACGCGGCGTCACCGTCGTCCCGCACGGCGTCGGCCTCGGCCTCGGCGGCGCCGACCTGCCCGACCCCGGCCGCCTCGACCGGCTCGCCGGGGCCGCGCTGGCGCTCGGCTCCCCGCTGGTCACCGAGCACCTGGCGTTCGTCCGGGCCGGCGGCCTGGAGGCGGGCCACCTGCTGCCCGTCCCCCGCACCCGGGACTCGCTGCGGGTGATCGCCGAGAACGTCCGGATCGCCCAGGACCACCTGCCGGTGCCGCTCGCCCTGGAGAACGTCGCCGCCCAGCTCGCCTGGCCGGACGACGAGTTCACCGAGGGCCAGTTCCTCGCCGAGCTGGTCGAGCGCACCGGTGTCCGGCTGCTGATCGACGTCGCCAACCTGCACACCAACCGGGTCAACCTCGGCATCGACCCGGCCGCCGAGCTCGACCGCCTGCCGCTGGAGGCGCTCGCCTACGTCCACGTCGCGGGCGGCACCCTGGTCGACGGCGTCTGGCACGACACCCACGCCCACCCCGTCACCGAACCGGTGCTGGAGGTGCTGGCCGAACTCTGCGCGCGGGTCGCCCCGCCCGGGGTGCTGCTGGAGCGGGACGCCAACTTCCCGCCGCCCAGCGAGCTGGCCGGTGAACTGGACGCCATCCGCCGGGTGCTGGAGGGGAGCACCCCGCGATGAGCGACCTGACGACACCGGCACGGCGGGACGCCGACCGGGCCCCCGCCGCCGACCAGGACACCGCCGCCGCCCGGCGGCGCCTGGCCCGGCGCCAGGAGGAGCTGCTGGCCGCCCTGGTGGCCGGCGGGCCCGTCCCGCCCGGCTTCGACGAGCGCCAGGTCCGCGCCCAGTCCACCGGCCTGGCCGCCAAGCGGCGGGACACCACCGCCAAGGTGGCCCCGGACCTGCCCCGCCTGCTCGGGGAGCGGTACGGGCCGCTCTTCCTCGGCTACGCCCGCTCCCACCCGCAGACCGGCGGCTACCGCGCCGATGCCCGGGCCTTCGCGCGGTGGGCGCTCACCGACGGCGGCCCGCTCGCCGCCGACCACCGCCGGGCCCTGGAGCAGTGGCTCCGCCCGGCACCGGCACGACCGCCGGGCCCGCTCGCGCGTCTGCGCCGGGCCCTGCGCCGGCAGCCGGCCACCGGCGGCCACGGCGCCACCGCATCCTGACCAACCGTCACCACCCCGGGGGAAACCGCCCATGTGGCACAACGACTACTTCATCGTCCCGGCCGCCCTGCTGGTGGCCGCCGCCCTGTACGCCGCCCAGACCCGGCAGCGCATCGGCCGGGTCCGGTACGCCAAGGGCCTGCCCGGCCGCGGCCTGCCGCTGCTCGACACCGCGTTCCTGTCCGGCGGGCCCGGGCGGGTGGTCGACACCGCCCTGGTCCGGATGCACCTGGCCGAGCAGGCCGTGATCAGCCGCTCCGGCCTGGTCACGCTCACCGGCGGCAAGCCGTACGACGCGGTCGACCAGGCCGTCCAGGACGCCGTCGGCCCGACCGGCAGCCGTCAACTCGGCCCGCTGCGGCGCACGGTGATGCGCTCCGCCGCCGTCCAGGAGATCGGCGACCGGCTCGCCGACCGCGGCCTGCTGCGCCGCCCCGAGCGGCTGCGGCGGGCCCGAACCGCCCGCCGGCTGCTCTGGCTCGCGATGCTCGTCGTAGTGGCCTCGGCCGCGGCCGCCCTGCTGCTCGACGACGGCGCCGCCGGCCACGAGCGCCCGAACCTCTGGGTTCCGGGCCTCCTGCTGGCCGGCGGCTTCGTCTCGCTGCTCGCCACCCCGCCGGTCAAGGGCCGGATCACCCCGGCCGGGCAGCGCCAGCTCTCCCTGATGCAGGGCCGCCCGTGGACGCCCAACTCCGGGCTGCCGCCCCGGCTGGCCGGCGGCGCGCTGCTGGGCGCGCTCGCGCTCGGCGGCCTGGCCGCCGCCGGGCTGGAGAACCCGGAGCTGGAGGCCGCGATGCTGGCCGCGTCGGCCGAGGAGGAGGCCGTACGGCAAGCGGTCACCGCGAACGCCTCCGCATCGTCCTCGTCCTCGTCCTCGTCGTCGGGCTCCTCGTGCTCCTCCGCCTCCTGGTGCGGCTCCTCCGACTCCGGCTCCGGCTCCTCCCACTCCGGCTGCGGCTCGTCCAGCGGCGGGTCGTCCTCGTCGAGCTGTGGCTCCTCGTCCTCCTCCAGCTGCGGTTCCAGCTCCTCCAGCTGCGGCTCCTCGTCCTCCTCCAGCTGCGGTTCCAGCTGCGGCGGCGGCTGCGGCTCCTGAGGCCCGCCGGGCCGGCCGGGGGCGCTCGGCGGCCCGGTTCCGCGCACCTCCGACGCCACCGCCGGACGTCACAGTTCGGTATCGCGGACCGGGAAGGCGTTCCGCGCGCCGTCGACGCAGGCATACAACAAGCCCATGTGGTTGCTGTTCCTCATACCGGCCTGTGTCGCGGCGGTCCTGTCCTGCCTCCGACTGGTCCGGATGACCGCCACCGCCGACGCCCTCACCGACCAGAGCGGTCTGCGGCCCCCCGAAGCCGTCGGCATCGGCCTCTACGAGACCGCCTACCTGGCTGGCGGCCCGGACCGGGTGGTCGAACTCGCGCTCGTCCTGATGGCCGGCCGCGGCCGGCTGCACCTGGCGCACACCGGCTGGACGACCGTGGTCGACCCCAAGGGCCGCAGCCGCCTGGAGCGGGCGGTCATCGCCACCGTCGGCTCCGAGGGCCAGTGCCGGACCGACGAGCTGCGCCGGGCGATGGCCGAGCACCCCACCGTGCTGGAGATCGGCGCCCGGCTCGCCCTGGCGGGTCTGGCCACCCCGGCCCTGGTGCAGCGCAACACCGTGGTGGTGATCCGGCAGGTCCGGCACGCACTGCTGCTGGCGCTGGTCATGCTGGCCGCCTCGCTGGCCCTCGGCGGCCTCACCGGCGGTGACACCCTCGCCCCGCTCGCCTGGTTCTCACTGCCGCTGGTGCTCACCTCGGGCACCCTGCTGATGGCCCGGGTCGACGTCTACCCGTACACCCGCTGGGCCTCCCCGACCGGCCAGGACGTGCTGCGCGAGGTCCGCCCGGCCCGCCAGCGCGGCCTGGCCGACGACGAGGAGCGCGAGCTGCTCACCGCCGTCGCCATGAACGGCCCGGCCGTCCTGCCCGACGCCCGGCTCCGCGCCGCCCTGCGCCCGCACCGGCCCTGAGCCCGCGGCCCTCGCCGCGCCCGCCGCGGCTGCCCGAACGCCGTGGAGGCCGGCTCCCCCTGATCCGGGGAACCGGCCTCCACGTCGACTGGCACCGACCGGTCGCTCAGACCAGGCCGTTCAGCAGCTCGCCGACCGGCTTGCGGCGGCCGGTGAAGAACGGCACCTCCTCGCGGACGTGCAGCCGGGCCCGCGACGGGCGCAGGTCGCGCATCAGGTCGACGATCCGGTGCAGCTCGTCCGCCTCGAAGGCGAGCAGCCACTCGTAGTCGCCGAGCGCGAACGAGGCCACCGTGTTGGCCCGCACGTCCGGGTATCCGCGCGCCATCATGCCGTGCTCGGCGAGCATCGCGCGCCGCTCCTCGTCCGGCAGCAGGTACCACTCGTAGGAGCGGACGAACGGGTACACGCAGACGTAGTCGCGCGGGCGCTCGTCGGCCAGGAAGGCCGGGATGTGCGACTTGTTGAACTCGGCCGGGCGGTGCAGCGCCATGTTCGACCAGACCGGCTCCAGCAGCCGGCCCAGGCCGGTGCGGCGGAAGCGGTTGTACGCCTCCTGGAGGTCGTCCGAGTCGGCGGCGTGCCACCAGACCAGGATGTCGGCGTCCGCGCGCAGACCGGAGACGTCGTACGTGCCGCGCACGGTCACGTCCTTGGCGTCCAGCTGGGCGAACAGCTCGTCCACCTCGGCGGCCAGCGCGGTGCGGTCCTCGGGCAGGGCGCCCTTGAGCTTGAACACCGACCACATGGTGTAGCGGATGACCTGGTTCAGGTCGCGTGCCTTCTTCTTCTCGGGCCGCTGCTCCGGCTCCCGCTCAACGCTCTCAGTCATGCGCCCATTGTCCTCTCCGTGGAACCTTCCCCGGTCGCCGGGGTCAACAGTCTGTCGACGGCCGCGGCGGCGGCCGCCGCCGAACCGATGCACGCCGGGATGCCCACCCCGTCGTACGCGGCGCCGCACAGCGCCAGCGCGCCCACCCGCCCGGCCGCCGCCCGCACCCGGGCCACCCGGTCCAGGTGCCCCACCGGGTACTGCGGCAGACCGGCCGAGAAGCGGGAGACGAAGGTGTCGTACGGCCTGGCGGTCAGCCCGACCGCCTCCTCCAGGTCCGCCAGCGAGCGGGCCACCAGCTCCTCGTCCGCCAGCCCCAGCGCCTCCTCCTCGCGGTACCGGCCGAGCGAGGTGCGCAGCAGGAACGCGTCCGGCGCGGAACGCTCCAGCCAGCCCCACTTGTTGGAGGAGAACGTCGAGGCCTTGATCCGCCGCCCGTCCACCGGCGGCACCAGGAAGCCGCTGCCGCTCGGGAGTTCGGCCAGGTCGGCGCGGCGGAAGGCGAGGGTCACCAGGGCCATGCCCGCGTACTCGACGGCGTCCAGCTCGGCGGCGGCCGCCGGGGCGTCCTCGCGCAGCAGCCGGGCCGCGGCGGGGGCCGGGACGGCCAGCACCACGGCGTCCGCGTGCAGCACCTCGCCGCCGGTCACCACCCGCCAGCCGCCGGGGGTGCGTCGCAGCTCGTCCACCGGGGCGTCGGTGCGCACGTCCACCCCCGCCTCGACGCAGGCCGCGGCCACCGCGCCGGGCAGGGTGCCGAGGCCGCCGCGCAGGCCCTGGAACACCGGGGTGCCGACCACCTTCGGCCGCGAGGCCAGCTCGTGCACCCCCTCGACCAGCGAGCCGCCGCCACGCGCGATGGACAGCAGCTGCGGGACGGCGGCACGCAGTGAGATCTCGTCGGCGCGGCCGGCGTAGACGCCGCCGAGCAGCGGCTCGACCAGCCGGTCCACCACCTCCTGGCCCAGCCGGTCGGCGACGTAGCGGCCGATCGCGACGTCGTCGCCGACCTCGGTGGCCTGTTCGTGCCGGGCCCGCTCCAGTCCTCCGTCGGTCAGCACCCCGGAGGCGGCCAGCGCCGCCAGGTCACCCGGGACGCCCATCACCTGCCCGCCGGGCAGCGGCCGCAGCGCGCCGCGGGTCCAGATCGCGGCCTTCGCGGTGGTCGGCGGCTCCAGCTCCTCGCCGAGTCCGACCGCCCGCGCCAGCTCCACCGCCTCCGGCCGCCGGGCCAGCACCGACTCGGCCCCGAGGTCCACCCGGACCCCGCCGACCTCACCGCCCCACAGCTTCCCGCCGACCCGCGCGGACGCCTCCAGCACCGTCACCCGCGTCCGCGCCGGCCCCCCGGCCGCCCCACTCAGGAAGGCGGCCGCAGCCAGCCCCGCGATCCCACCACCGACGACGACGACCTGTGCATCCGACATGCTCCGCAGTCTCGCAGGTCCTTACGCCGAACCCTCAATCCCCCGCACGCCCGAGGTCGACGGCGATCGGGAACGGCACCGGCCGTTCGAGCCCGCCCCGGAGGATCCCGGCCGGGACGCAGGAGGAAGTCGGGACGTCCAGCTCGTGGACGTGCACGCCCGGCAAGCCGTCGTCCTCCTCCTCGACGATCCAGTAGTGCGGAATACCTGCTTCGGCGTACTCGCGGACCTTGACCGTACGGTCGCGGTGTGCGGACTCCGGCGAGACGACCTCGACGACGAGCAGGACCTCGTCAGGAGTGAACTGCGACGAGTCCCCGCTTAATCTGTGTGCTGTGGAACCGATCGTGGTGAGCGCGTGTCTGGCCGGGATTCCGTGCCGGTACGACGGGCGGGCGAAGACCTCCGACGGCGCCGTGCGGCTGGTCGGGGACGGCCGTGCCGTGGTGGTGTGCCCGGAGGGGGCCGGCGGGCTGCCGACGCCGCGGCCGCCGGCGGAGATCGTGGGCGGGGACGGCGCGGACGTGCTGGACGGGCGGGCCCGGGTGGTGGACGCCACCGGCACCGACTGCACCGAGGAGTTCCTGGCCGGCGCCCGGGCGGCGCTGGCCGCCGCCGAGGAGGCGGGGGCGCGGCGGGCGGTGCTGATGGCGCGCAGCCCGTCCTGCGGCTGCGGGCAGGTCTACGACGGGACGTTCACCGGGCAGCTGCGCCCCGGCGACGGGGTGACGGCGGCGCTGCTGCGCCGGGCCGGGATCGAGGTCACGGCCGGGTAGGGCCTGCCGTCGTCCCGCGGCGGCGGGTCCGAGGGCAGGCCGGGCGGCGGGCCCCGGAGCCGGGGGCCCGCCACCGGGAGGTCAGCGCGCGCTGGCCTCGTGGACGAAGGCGACCAGGCGGCTGAGCGCGTCCGGGTCCATGGACGGCAGCACGCCGTGGCCGAGGTTGAAGATGTGGCCGCTGGTGCCGAGCGCCTGGGCGGCGTGCAGCACCTCGCGGGCCTTGGTCTCCACGACCTTGGTGGGCGCGAACAGCACCGCCGGGTCGAGGTTGCCCTGCAGGCCCTTGCCCGGGCCGACCCGTTCGGCGGCGACGTTGAGCGGCACCCGCCAGTCGACGCCGACGATGTCGGCGCCGGCCGCGCCCATCAGGCCGAGCAGTTCGCCGGTGCCGACGCCGAAGTGGATCCGCGGCACGCCGTAGCCGGCGACGGCGTCGAAGACCTTGGTGCTGGCCGGCATCACCGAGCGGCGGTAGTCGTCCGGTGCGAGCGCGCCGACCCAGGAGTCGAACAGCTGGACCGCCGAGGCGCCGGCCTCGATCTGCACCTTGAGGAAGGCCGAGGTGATGTCCGCGAGCCGGTCCACCAGGGCGGCCCACAGCTCGGGCTGGCCGTACATCATGGCCTTGGTGTTCTCGTGGTTCTTGGACGGGCCGCCCTCGACCAGGTAGCTGGCCAGCGTGTAGGGCGCCCCCGCGAAGCCGATCAGCGGCGTCTCGCCGAGCTCGTCCACCAGCAGGCCGACGGCCTCGGTGATGTAGGGGACGTCGTCCGGCTCCAGCGGGCGCAGCCGCTTCAGGTCCTCGGCGGTGCGGATCGGGTCGGCGATCACCGGGCCGATGCCGGGCTTGATGTCGACGTCGATGCCGACGGCCTTGAGCGGCACCACGATGTCGCTGAAGAAGATCGCCGCGTCCACCTTGTGCCGGCGCACCGGCTGCAGGGTGATCTCCTTGACCAGCTCGGGCCGCATGCAGGACTCCAGCATGGGGATGCCCTCGCGGACCTTCAGGTACTCGGGCAGCGAGCGGCCGGCCTGGCGCATGAACCACACCGGGGTGTGCGGCACGGGCTCGTGCCGGCAGGCGCGCAGGAACGCGGAGTCGTGCGCGGCGCCGCGGCGCGCGGGGGTGGTCGGGCCGTCGTGGGTGGCCGCCGTCGTGTCTGCCGTAGTCTCGCTCACGCGTCAAATCTTCGCACGCGTGCCGGGCCCGGTTTCCCGGCCGGTCTCGTCGGTTCCTCCAAGATCTGTCCGGGTTTGCCGTTCCGGCACGCCGCTGGGAGAGAAGTTGCGGCGATAACCCCGAGCTTCGACCTAGTCTTCGGGACATGGCAGCGGTCGGAGGGCACCCCGCGCAGGGTGGCGGAGCAGGTGGCGGAGCGGGTCGCGAGGGGGCGCCGAGCGAGTTCCGGGCGGCCGTGGCGGCCCTGGACGGGGCGCGGCTGCGGCCCGAGGTGCAGCTCTCCCCCGCGCCGGCCCCGCGCCGGCTGGCCCCGCACTCGTTCGCGGTGACCGCCTCGGTCGAGGTGGACGGCGAGGAGCTGGCGGACGGCCGGCTGGTGCTGCTGTACGACCCGGCCGGGCAGGAGGCCTGGAACGGGGAGTTCCGGGTGGTCACGATGACCAGGGCGGAGCTGGAGCCGGAGATGGCCGGCGACCCGATGCTCTCGGAGGTCGGCTGGGCCTGGCTGCTGGACGCCCTGCAGGCGCACGGCGCCGGGTACGCGGAGCCGTCCGGCACGGTGACCCTGGCCGCCTCCCAGTACTTCGGCGGTCTGGCGGACCGCCCGTCCTCGACCGAGATCGAGATCCGGGCCTCCTGGACCCCGGCCGACGGCCGCTTCGAGCGGCACCTGGCGGCCTGGGCGGACCTGCTGTGCATCAGCGCCGGCCTGCCGCCGGCCGCCCCGGCCCCGCAGGGACCCGCCGAGGTTCCTTCACTCGGTGGAGTGGTCCCGATGCCGGCCCGGCGACGCCCCCGGTCGCACTGACGGGTGGCGTGCGGTCCGGACGGCGCCCGGACGGCCGGACGCCACCCCCAGGGCTGACGGGGCGCCCCCGGGGCTGACGGAGTGTGACTTCGGACCCCGCTCTGTGTCAATTCATCGGTCGATACTGACCAATCGGCACCGAATCTGATCGATTTTGTACGAATACCGGGCATGTCGCATCAATCATTTGCGCGATTTGTCCGTATTGTTACTCACTAGATCGTGATCTTTCGCTAAAGCCGGGCGCGGTTGCTGCCGAAGCAGACTGTGACCCTTTCCGAACGCGGAACACTCCGACCGCCCCCATCGGGGTTCCGTCCGCCACTCCCCGCAGGAGGCCTGGTGTCGGTCCTTCTTGAGCACCCCGCAAACGTGGTCGCCTACCGGCCGACCAAGCCCACCGCCATGGTGGTCATCGCCGATCCCCGCGTCCGAAACACCGTCACCCGCCACCTGTGGGCACTCGGTGTCCGGGACGTGATCGAGGTGTCCTCGATCGCCGAGGCCCGCCCCCGGGTCTCCACCCCTCGTGACATCTGTGTCGCCGACGTCCACCTCCCGGACGGCTCCGGGCTGACCATCCTCGCCGAGACCCGCGCCGCGGGCTGGCCCAACGGCCTGGCGCTGTCCGCCGCCGACGACATCGGCGCGGTCCGCAGCGCGCTGGCCGGCGGCGTCAAGGGATACGTGGTGACCGGCACCCGGACGAACGTCGCGATGACGGGCCGCCCGGGCCTGCCGCTCGGCGCCGCCGGGCTGGCCGGCCGGATGCGCCGCCCCGGGATGCCGGGCATGCCGGGCGCGGCCGGCGCTCCGGGCGCCCCCGGAGCCCCCGGAGCGCCGGGCGCGCAACAGGCCGCCTACCGCGAACTCTCCGGCCGCGAGGTCGAGGTGCTTCGCCTGGTCGCCGAAGGGCAGTCCAACAAGGCGATCGGCGTGGCGATGGGCCTGTCGGCACTCACCGTCAAGAGCCACCTCGCCCGGATCGCCCGCAAGCTGGGCACCGGCGACCGCGCCGGCATGGTCGCGGTCGCGCTGCGCACCGGCATCATCCACTGAGCCGGACGCTCCGGACCGCTGCGGCGGCCGAGGAGGAACGTTTCCTCCTCGGCCGCCGCAGTGCTGTCCCCGGGGCCCGCGACACGCGGGTCGCGCCGCCGGGGCGGGCGGGCGTTCCCCCGGCCGGGTGGCAGTCTGACCAGTCCGACAACACTCCCGGCCGCGAGGACCGTCGTACCCTTGGGGGGTGACCGACGCCGTAGCAGCCATCCCAGAAGAAGCAGCCCCGGTCCCGCTCCTCGAGCCGAGGGAGGGGATCCCGCCCGTGGTGGCGGACGAGCAGGCGCTGGCCGACGTCGTCGCGGCCTTCGCCGCGGGCACCGGACCGGTGGCCGTCGACGCCGAACGGGCCTCCGGCTACCGCTACGGGCAGCGCGCCTACCTCATCCAGTTGCGCCGCGCGGGTTCCGGCTCCGCCCTGATCGACCCGATCGCCTGCCCGGACCTCAGCGCCCTCGGCAAGGCCGTCGAGGACGCCGAATGGGTGGTCCACGCGGCCTCCCAGGACCTGCCCTGCCTGGCCGAGGTCGGCATGAGACCCCGGCAGCTGTTCGACACCGAGCTGGCCGGGCGGATCGCCGGCTTCGCCCGGGTCGGCCTCGGGCCGATGACCGAGAACGTGCTCGGCCTGAGCCTGGCCAAGGAGCACTCCGCGGTCGACTGGTCCACCCGCCCGCTTCCCGAGCCGTGGCTGCGCTACGCCGCTCTGGACGTCGAGGTGCTGGTCGAGCTGCGCGACGCACTCGAACAGGAGCTGGACGCCCAGGGCAAGCTCGGTTGGGCGCTGGAGGAGTTCGCCGCGATCGCCGCCGCTCCCCGCCCGGCCCCGCGCACCGACCCGTGGCGCCGCACCTCGCAGCTGCACAAGATCCGCCGCCGCCGTCAGCTGGCCGTGGTGCGCGAGCTGTGGCTCGTCCGCGACCGGATGGCGCAGGACCGCGACGTCTCCCCCGGCCGGGTGCTCGCGGACGCCGCGATCGTCAACGCCGCGCTGGCCATGCCGCTGAACATCGCCGCCCTGCAGGCCGTCCAGGGCTTCGGCCCACGGGTGCACCGGCGCCAGCTGGAGCAGTGGCTGGCGGCCGTGCAGCGCGCCCGGGAGATCCCGGAGAACCTGCTGCCGCCGGCCGCCGCGCCGCACGACGGACCGCCGCCGCCGCGGGCCTGGGCCGAGAAGGACCCGGTGGCCGCCGCCCGGCTCTCCGGCGCGCGCAGCGCGATCAGCGAGCTGGCCGAGCGGTACCACCTGCCGGCCGAGAACCTGATCACCCCGGACCTGGTCCGGCGGGTCTCCTGGCAGCCGCCGGCCGACCCGGACCCGGAGAGCGTGGCCGCCGCGCTGCGCGGGCTCGGCGCCCGGCAGTGGCAGGTGGACCTGGTGGCGCCGGCGATGGCCGCCGCGTTCGCCGCGGCCGCGACCGCGACCCAGGGCTGACCACCCGGGTCCGGGCGCGGCGCGGGGCCGCCGCGGTCCGGGCCGACCGGCAGCACCACGAAGGGGATGTCGTCCGTTCGGGCGACATCCCCTTCGTGGTCCCCGGGAACGGCAGTGCTGGTGGGACGGGGCGGGAACGTGTCCGGGGACACATGGTCGGATCCCTCCGAGGGGCCTGGGCAGGTTGGTTACCGGCGGGTAGCATGACCGTGATGCGGCGCCGCTCGGGTCTTCGACGGCGGCAGTCCGCCCACCTCAAATGTTGGTCCCTGGGAGGAGAGCCCCCGTGCCTCGTACCGCGAGGGATGTCGTCTTCGTCGATGGCGTCCGCACCCCGTTCGGCAAGGCCGGCCCGAAGGGCATCTACCACGAGACGCGCGCCGACGACCTGGTCGTCAAGTGCATCCGGGAGCTCGTGCGCCGTAACCCGAACCTGCCCGTCGAGCGCATCGACGAGGTCGCCGTCGCGGCCACCACGCAGATCGGCGACCAGGGTCTGACCATCGGGCGCACCGCCGCCCTGCTGTCCGGCCTGCCGAAGTCCGTCCCCGGGTACGCGATCGACCGCATGTGCGCCGGCGCGCTGACCGCCGTGACCACCACCGCCGGCGGCATCGCCTTCGGCGCGTACGACGTGGTCGTGGCCGGCGGCGTCGAGCACATGGGCCGCCACCCGATGGGCGAGGGCGTCGACCCGAACCCGCGCTTCGTCTCCGAGAAGCTGGTCGACGAGTCCGCCCTGTTCATGGGCATGACCGCGGAGAACCTGCACGACCGCTTCCCGCACCTGACCAAGGAGCGCTGCGACGCCTACGCCGTGCGCTCGCAGGAGAAGGCCGCCAAGGCGTACGCCAACGGCGACATCCAGCCGGACCTGGTGCCGATCTCGATCCGCAACACCAACCCCGAGGTCGGCGAGACCGGCTGGGGCCTGGCCACCGTGGACGAGCCGCTGCGCCCGGGCACCACGATGGAGAGCCTGGCGGGCCTCAAGACCCCGTTCCGCCCGCACGGCAACATCACCGCGGGCAACTCGGCCGGTCTGAACGACGGTGCCACCGCCTCGCTGCTGGCCGCCGAGGACGTCGCCGAGGAGCTCGGCCTCCCGGTCAAGATGCGCCTGGTCTCGTTCGCCTTCGCGGGCGTCGAGCCCGAGGTCATGGGCATCGGCCCGGTGCCGGCCACCGAGAAGGCGCTGGCCAAGGCCGGTCTGACCATCGACGACATCGGCGCGTTCGAGGTCAACGAGGCCTTCGCCGTCCAGGTCCTGGCCTTCCTCGACCACTACGGCATCGCGGACGACGACGAGCGGGTCAACCCGTACGGCGGCGCGATCGCCTTCGGCCACCCGCTGGCCTCCTCCGGCGTGCGCCTGATGAACCAGCTGGCCCGCCGCTTCGAGCAGCGCCCGGACGTCCGCTACGGCCTCACCACGATGTGCATCGGCTTCGGCATGGGCGGCACCATCATCTGGGAGAACCCGCATTGGAGCGGAGCGGAAAAGTCGTCTGCGTTCGAGGGTGGTAAGTGACGATGAGCAACACCACTGAGCTGCTCCAGCGCGGCGCCGAGCTGTTCCCGGGCGAGGTCGTCACGACCGCGCACGTCCGCCACCTGGACCTGCCGCTGCAGGCCGGCAGGCTGGCGCTGATCACCCTGGACAACGGCTTCGACCACACCAAGCCGACCACCTTCGGCCCGGGCTCGCTGCTCAAGCTGGACGAGGCGCTGGACCAGGTCGAGGCCGAGGCCGCCGAGGGCAGGATCGTCGGTGCCGCGATCACCGGCAAGCCGTTCATCTTCGCGGTCGGCGCCGACCTCAAGGGCGTCGAGGTGCTCCAGCACCACGCGGACGCGCTGGCCATCGGCAAGGGCGGCCACGAGGTCTTCAAGCGGATCGCCGCGCTGCCCGTCCCCACCTTCGCCTTCTACAACGGCGCGGCGATGGGCGGCGGCGTCGAGGTCGGCCTGCACTGCGACTACCGCACGGTGTCGGCGGGCGTCCCGGCCTTCTCGCTGCCCGAGGTCTTCCTCGGCCTCGTCCCCGGCTGGGGCGGCTGCACCATCCTGCCGAACCTGATCGGTGCCGGTAAGGCCGTCAAGGTCATCATCGAGAACTCGATGAACCAGAACAAGCAGCTCAAGGGCAAGGACGTGTTCGAGCTGGGGATCGCCGACGCGATCTTCGAGCCGGCCGACTTCCTGGAGCAGTCGCTGCTGTGGGCCGCCAAGGTCCTCAAGGGCGACCACGTCGTCGAGCGCGAGGCGATCGACCGCGGCAAGGCCTGGGACGACGCCGTCCTCTGGGGCCGCATGGTCGCCGACGGCAAGGTGCACGGCGCCGCCCCGGCCGCCTACAAGGCGCTGGACATCATCGCCGCCGCCAAGGACTTCGACCTCGCGGACAAGGCCGGCCTGCAGGCCGGCTTCGACGCCGAGGACGCGGCCCTGGCCGACCTCATCATGAGCGGCGAGCTGCGCAGCGGCATCTACGCCTTCAACCTGGTGCAGCGCCGGGCCAAGCGCCCGGTCGGCGCGCCGGACAAGTCGCTGGCCCGCCCGGTCACCAAGGTCGGCGTCGTCGGCGCCGGTCTGATGGCCTCCCAGCTGGCGCTGCTGTTCGCCCGCCGTCTGGAGGTGCCGGTGGTCCTCACCGACATCGACCAGGAGCGCGTCGACAAGGGCGTCGGCTACGTCCACGCCGAGATCGACAAGCTGCTCGGCAAGGGCCGGATCGGCAAGGACAAGGCCAACCGCCTCAAGGGCCTGGTCTCCGGCTCGCTGGACAAGGCCGCCGCCTTCGGCGACGCGGACTTCGTCATCGAGGCCGTGTTCGAGGAGATGGGCGTCAAGCAGGCCGTCTTCGCGGACCTGGAGGACGTCGTCTCGCCGACCTGCGTGCTGGCGACCAACACCTCCTCGCTGTCGGTCACCGAGATGGCCTCGAAGCTGAAGCACCCCGAGCGGGTCGTCGGCTTCCACTTCTTCAACCCGGTCGCGATCCTGCCGCTGCTGGAGATCGTCCGCGGCGACTCGACCGACGACGCCTCGCTGGCCACCGCCTTCGCGGTGTCCAAGAAGCTGAAGAAGACCTCGGTCCTCTGCAAGGACCGCCCGGCGTTCGTGGTGAACCGGATCCTGACCCGCTTCATGGGCGAGATCCAGAGCATCATCGACGAGGGCACCCCGATCGCCGACGTCGAGAAGGCCGTCGAGCCGCTCGGCCTGCCGATGTCCCCGATCGTGCTGCTGGAGCTGGTCGGCCCGGCCATCGCCCTGCACGTCTCGGAGACCCTGCACGGCGCCTTCCCGGAGCGGTTCACCGTCTCGGAGAACCTCGCCAAGGTGGTCAAGGCCGGCAAGCGCGGCTTCTACACCTGGACGGACGGCCAGCAGGTCCTCGACCCCGAGGTGCTGGAGCTGCTGACCTTCGGCGACTCGGTGCTCACCGAGGAGCAGGTCCGCGCCCGCGCCCTGGACGCCGTCGCGCAGGAGATCGGCCTGATGCTGGAGGAGGGTGTCGTCGCCGAGGCGCAGGACATCGACCTCTGCATGATCACCGGTGCCGGCTGGCCCTTCCACCTGGGCGGGATCACCCCGTACCTGGACCGTGAGGGCGTCTCGGAGCGGGTGAACGGCAAGCGCTTCCTCGCCCCCGGCGTGGCCTCGGTGCCCGCGTAAGGCACACCCGGCCCGTCCACGGAGGAGCCCCGGTGACCGCATGGTCGCCGGGGCTCCTCCGTGTGTACGGAGCTGCCGCCAGGGTGCCGTGTGTACGGGCTGGATGCCTGTGTGCGGAGCCGCCGAGGGACGGGTGTGTACGGAGTGGTCGCCCGACCGGCCGCGGACCGGGGCCTCAGTGCTTGAGGCGGTAGACCACGGTGTCGGCGAAGACGCCGACCATCTCGTAGTGGGTGTCCAGCAGGTTCTCGATCCGCGGGACCATCACCGGCTGGTACGGGGCGATGCCGGAGTCGTCGACCACGACCTCGGGCAGGCCGTTGGCCAGCTCCTTGTCGAAGGTCTGCCAGGCGTTGGCGACGCTGAACTGCTCCCCGACGTTCTGGTTGCCGTCCTTGCCGCCGCTGTAGTTGGTGAGGAAGCCGGCCGTCAGGTAGCGGGTGGCGGGCTTGCGGTCGGCCAGCCAGTACAGCTCGGGGTGCATCCCCCAGACCAGCAGCGTGTCCTTGGGGGTGGTCTGGGCGGCGATGGCGGTGGCGACCTCGGTGGTGCGGTTGAGCCGCTCCCCCGGCCAGGCCAGCGCCAGGCCCCAGAACACCGTCGCGGCGGCCGTGGTGTACACCAGGACGGGCTTCCAGCGGACCGCCGAGGTGGCGACCGCCCCGGTGCCCAGCAGCACCAGCGGCGGCATCAGCTGGAGGTAGTAGTGGCCGAAGAAGTGGAAGCCCACGCTGACCGCGACGACCGAGGAGAGCAGCCAGACCCACAGGTCGGTGGTCGAGCCGTGCTCCTCACCGGCCACCGGCAGCGGGCGGTGCCGGCGCTTGAGCCAGAGCCGGCGCCCGACCGGGAGCAGGAAGCCCAGGCCGGCCCCGGCCAGGATGGCCGAGTTGCCGAGCGCCCGGCCGACCATCTGGAGCCAGGCGCCGCCGAAGGAGGCGTAGTCGCCGCTGCCGGTGACCACCCAGAAGAGGAAGCCCTTGGGCTTGGTGAGGATCACCGCGACCAGCGCTATCGGCAGGATGAAGCCGAACCCGATCTTGAACAGCGCGGGCGGCCAGCGCACCCCGCGCCGGCGGGTGTCCTGGAACAGCATCCAGAGCACCGGAAGCAGCACCGCGCCGCCGGTCTGCTTGGTCAGTGAGCACAGCGCGACCGCGATGCCCGCGGCCAGCCAGCGGCGCCGTTCGGCGTACCGGAAGGCGGCCACCATGGCGGGCAGCATGAAGACCTCGAAGGTCGCCGCCTGGGTGTCCTCCGGGGAGAGCCCGATGGAGACCAGCAGGTAGAGCAGCCCGGCCCCGGCGCCGGCCCGGTTGCCCCAGCGGCCGCGGGCGATCGAGGCCAGCAGGATCGCGGTGACCAGGTGGGCCACCACCGCCAGGGTGCGCAGCGGCCAGAGCGAGGCGGAGCCGAAGACCGCGAAGCAGGCCTGGTAGAGCCAGGGCAGCAGCGGCGGCTTGCGGTCCACCACGGTGTCGTACAGCACTCCGCCGTCCGCCAGCATCCGGGCCTGGGTGGCCAGGAAGCCCTCGTCCGGGCTCCAGACGGGCCGGGCGAAGGAGGGGATGTGGGTGAGCAGCGCGACCAGCGCGAGCACCGGCACCAGCCTGGTCCAGTACCCGGTGAGCACACGGGTACGGACGCGCTCGGGCAGGCGCTCGGCCAGTCCGGTGAGGCGGAGGCGGGTGGGGGTCGGCACGGGTGACAACCTACCGGGCGGGATCGGCGCCGGTGGCGCCGGTCCCGCCTTTCAGTGCGATTGTCAGCTTGTTTCGTGACGAACTGTTACGAAGTTACGACGAACAGTCGGCGGCGGAACGGGTGACCGGTCCGACACGAACGGACCGCCGGTCCCTTCGGCGTGCCCGGTGCGGGCCTTCCACCGGCGCTTTCGTCCGCCGTGTCCGTCAGGCCTCGACCGGCGCCGCGTCCAGCTTGGCGACCAGGGTCTCCACCTTCCGGGCGATGTCCGGCCCGTTCAGGCCGATCTCGGCCAGGATCTCGGCCCGGCTGGCGTGGTCCAGGAACTCCTGCGGGATGCCGAAGTCGCGCACCGGCAGGTCCACGTCCGCGTCCCGCAGCGCCTGCGCCACGGCCGCGCCGACGCCGCCCACCCGGCCGTTGTCCTCGATCGTGACGACCACCCGGTGCTCGGCGGCCAGGCCCGGCAGGGCCGGGTCCACCGGCTTGACCCAGCGCGGGTCCACCACGGTGGCGGTGATGCCCTGGGCGGCCAGCAGGTCGGCGACCTCCAGGCTGGTGGGGGCCATCGCGCCGACCGAGACGATCAGCACGTCGGCGCGGTGGGCGCCGGAGGGCTCCTCGGCGGCGCGCAGCACGTCCATGCCGCCGATCCGGCCGACCGCGGGGACGGCCGGGCCGACCGTGCCCTTGGAGTAGCGGACCACGGTCGGGGCGTCCTTGACCTCGACGGCCTCGCGCAGCAGCGCGCGGACCTGCTCGGCGTCGCGCGGGGCGGCCAGCCGCAGGGTCGGGATGATCTGCAGCATCGACATGTCCCACATGCCGTTGTGCGAGGCGCCGTCGTCGCCGGTGACCCCCGCCCGGTCCAGCACGAAGGTGACGCCCAGCTTGTGCAGGGCGACGTCCATCAGGACCTGGTCGAAGGCCCGGTTCAGGAACGTCGCGTAGACCGCGAAGACCGGGTGCAGGCCGTTGGTGGCCAGGCCGGCGGCGCTGGTGACGGCGTGCTGCTCGGCGATGCCGACGTCGAAGATGCGGTCCGGGAAGGCCTCGGCGAACGGGGCCAGGCCGACCGGGTGGAGCATGGCGGCGGTGATGCCGACGATGTCCTCGCGCTCGTGGCCGAGCGCGACCATCTCCTCCGCGAAGACCGAGGTCCAGCTCCGCCCGCCGCCGCTCTGGATCGGCAGGCCGGTCTCCGGGTGGATCTTGCCGACCGCGTGGAAGCGGTCCTCGTCGTTGTTCTCGGCGGCGTGGTAGCCGCGGCCCTTCTCGGTGAGGCAGTGCACGATCACCGGGCCGCCGAAGCCGCGCGCCTTGGTCAGCGCGGACTCCAGGGCGGTCAGGTCGTGGCCGTCGATCGGGCCGATGTACTTGAGGCCGAGGTCCTCGAACATGCCCTGCGGGGCGATGAAGTCCTTGAGGCCCTTCTTGGCGCCGTGCAGCGTCTCGAACAGCTGCTGGCCGACCACCGGGGTGCGCTGCAGCGCCTCCTTGCCCCAGGACAGGAAGCGCTCGTAGCCCTGGGTGGTGCGCAGGGTGGCGAGGTGGTTGGCCAGGCCGCCGATGGTCGGCGAGTACGAGCGCTCGTTGTCGTTGACGACGATGACGAGCGGGCGGTCCTTGGCGTCGGCGATGTTGTTGAGCGCCTCCCAGGCCATGCCGCCGGTGAGCGCGCCGTCGCCGATCACCGCGACGACCGGGTCGCTCTTGCCCAGCAGCTGGTTGGCCTTGGCCAGGCCGTCGGCGTACGAGAGCACCGTGGAGGCGTGCGAGTTCTCGATCACGTCGTGCTCGGACTCGGCGCGGGACGGGTAGCCGGACAGGCCGCCCTTCATCCGCAGCCGGGAGAAGTCCTGGCGGCCGGTGAGCAGCTTGTGGACGTAGCTCTGGTGGCCGGTGTCGAAGAGGATGCGGTCGCGCGGCGAGTCGAAGACCCGGTGCAGCGCGATGGTGAGCTCGACCACGCCGAGGTTGGGGCCGAGGTGTCCGCCCGTCTTGGAGACCTCGGTCACCAGGAAGGTCCGGATCTCCTGGGCCAGTGCGGCCAGCTGTCCGGGCGTGAGCCGGTCGAGATCGCGCGGTCCCCGAATGCGGGTCAGCAGGGCCACCCGTTCCTCCTCGTTCAGTGTTCGCGGACCACGGCCGGTCCGACGGGCGTCGCTGCCCGGTCCGGCGGCAGGCCGACGGTCCCGGCCGGTGCCGACCGGTCGAGTCTAATGTCCGCCTGCCGGACACCGAGCGGCGCGCCCGGTGCCACGGTTCGGTTACCGCCATTCCGGGAGGTCGGGCCGGGGAGGCGGGTCACCCCGGTTTGACGGACGGGCGTTCGGCCCTGCTCGTCCGGTCGGCGCGGCTGTTCGAGCGCGACCCCGGGCGGCTCACCCCGCGCTGCCGCGCCGCCGCCGGCCTCAGGCGCGGCCCAGCGCGCCGGACTCCCCCATCTCGCTCATCACCAGGGCCAGCGCGCCGAGCACCTCGGCCCGGCCGCCGAGGGTGCCGGGGACGACCGAGAGCTGCCGGGCGGCGCTCGGGATCGCGTAGCGGGCCACCGAGTCCCGGATCGGGGAGAGCACCAGCTCACCGGCCTCGGCGAGGTCCCCGCCGAGGATCACCCGGCGGGGGTTGAGCAGGTTGCACAGGGTCGCGACGCCGGTGCCGATCTGCCGGCCCGCGTCGGCGATCACCCGTCGGCAGCCGAGGTCGCCCTGGTGGGCCAGCTCGACCACCCGGGGCAGGCTGAGGTCCGGGCCGAGGGTGGAGACGAGCAGCGAGAGCAGGTAGCGGGAGCCGACGAAGGTCTCCAGGCAGCCGCGGTTGCCGCAGCGGCAGACCGGCCCGGCCTCGTCCAGGGTGATGTGCCCGATCTCACCCGCGGTGCCGCCCGGGCCGCGGTAGATCTGGCCGTTCACCACCAGCCCGGCGCCGACGCCGCTGGCGACCTTGATGTAGGCGAGGTCGCTCAGCCCGCGGCCCGCGCCCCAGACCAGCTCGCCGAGCGCGCCCAGGTTGGCGTCGTTGTCCACGTGCACCGGCATGCCGAGCCGCTCGGCCAGCTCCCGGCCCGGGGCGATGCCCGTCCAGCCGGGCAGGATCGCGGTGGAGCCGAGCGCGCCCGTCTCCACGTCGATCGGGCCGGGCACGCCGAGGCCGACGCCGATCACCTTGTCGGGGCGGAACCCGGCCTGCGCCAGCAGCCGCTCCACCATCGCCTCGGCGCGGTCGAAGCCCTGCTGGGCGGAGACGTCGACGTCGATCGGGGCGCTCTCCTCGGCCAGCACCCGGTGGGCCAGGTTGCCGACCGCGACGCGCAGGTGGGTGTGGCCGAAGTCGATGCCGACCACGATGCCGGCGTCCCCGCTGAGCGAGACGCTGCGGGCACGGCGGCCGCCGGAGGAGGTGTCGGCGACCACGACGGTGCCGCTCTCCTTCAACTCCCGCACGATGTTGGAGACGGTGGCCGCGGACAGGCCGGTGCCGCGGGCGATCTCGGCCTGGGTGAGCGAGCCGGCCATCCGCACCGCGCGGAGCACCCGTTCCAGGTTCGCCCGGTGCAGCGAGGACTGCGAGCCCGGTGTGTCCGTCGACATGATCCACCCTCCCAGGGCGGGGACCCCTCCGCCGGGCGTCCCCTTCAACTCCTGAAGGGTACGGCCCGGGCGCCCGGACGGGGGCCCCGGCGGGAGTCTGCGGGCGCACGGGGAGCGCGGACGGCGGGCCACCGGCGCGGACCGTGG
This sequence comes from Kitasatospora sp. NPDC092039, assembly GCF_044756065.1. Taxonomy (NCBI): domain Bacteria; kingdom Bacillati; phylum Actinomycetota; class Actinomycetes; order Kitasatosporales; family Streptomycetaceae; genus Kitasatospora; species Kitasatospora sp. NPDC092039. The sequence goes on from NZ_JBIVSD010000009.1 coordinate 218,254, forward strand.
CGCGGGGCGCGGGCGTGGCGGCGCGGTGATCGGGGGGTGAAGGTGTTGCACGGCCTGGACCTGCGAGGACGGCGATCCGCGGTCCTGGCGGCGGCGCAAATCCGCACACCACTACCATGGTGCCCAATTCTCACCCGTCCCACCGGAGCCGTGGACGGCACCGGCAGGGGGACGCTTCCAGACATGACGGGGAATCAGATGGCAGGGGATCACCCTACGCCGGGGGCAGGCGAAACGCCCGGCAGCGGTCCGCAGGACAACCGGGGCGTCTCGTTCGGGCGCCCGCCGGGCGGTGGTGTCGATCCGGCCGCCGTCGCGGACCAGATGACGCAGCTCGACGGCGCGGCCGTTCCGGGCCCGGCCGCACCCGCGGGCCCGCCGCCCGCCCAGCCGCCGGCACCACCCGCGCAGCCGCCCGTCGGCAGCCCGGAGTACGCGGCGTACGCGCCGACCGCGACCGGGTTCCCCACCCAGGCCCCGCCGCCGCCCGGCGCCGCGCCGGTCGGCCCGTACGACCCGGTCCCCGGCGCCCCGTACGGCGCGCCGGACGCCGGGCAGGGCTACAACGCCGGCGGCTACAACTACCAGCAGCAGCCCGGGTACGGCTACCCGGTCGCGCCCGTCGCGCCCAAGCAGCGCAACCCCGTGATGCTGTGGGGCGGGATCATCGGCGGCGTGCTGGCGATCTCGATCGTGATCGCCCTGGTCGTCCTGCTCAAGGACCCCGATCCCAAGCCCGACCCGGGCCCGGGCCCGGTCGCCGCCGGGGGCACCGACAACGGCGGGTCCACCGGCGGCCCCGGCCCCGGCACCAAGGGCGGCACCTTCACCGTCGCCTGGAGCGCACCCAAGCCGGCCACCTCGGACAGCTCCAGCCAGCTGCTCGGCGTCTGGGGCACCGACAAGCTCGCCGTGCGCGCCGACAGCTCCGGCATCAAGGCCTACAACCTGACCGACGGCAAGGAGGCCTGGACCATCCCCGTCCCGGCCGGCAGCAAGGAGATGTGCACCGCCTCGTACGGCGCCAACTCCAAGGGCATCGCCGCCGTCTCCTTCAACACCGGCGACAGCGACTGCTCCACCGTCGGCGCCGTCGACCTGGCGCAGGGCAAGCTGCTCTGGAGCGTCAAGGTCTCGGCCGACCGGATGTCCTCGCCGACCCTCAGCGTCACCGAGAACGTGGTCGCCGTCGGCGGCAACATGGTCGGCGCCCTGAGCATCGCCAACGGCCAGCCGGCCTGGCAGTACCAGCCCCGCGACAAGGACTGCGTCCTGCGCGCCAAGGCGGCCGGCACCCAGATCGCGGTCAGCGACCGCTGCTACGGCACCAGCGGCCCGAAGTCCCAGCTGGTGATCGTCAACGCCGAGACCGGCAAGCCGGCCAGCACCCCGATCACCCTCACCGGCAGCATCGAGGAGGTCGACGCGGTCGTCCAGGACAAGCCGCTGGTGCTGCTGATGACCAACGGTCCGCAGGGCGACTACGTCCTGCCGTTCGACAAGGACAACAAGCCGGGCAACCAGATGTCCGTCAAGGAGCCCGGTTCGGACAGCCTGCGGCTCTCCGGCCAGGACGAGGCCGTCACCCGCAACGTGGTCAGCGGCACCACGCTGTACGTCCAGGTCAGCGGCAGCAAGTCGGGCATCAACGCCTACGACCTGAACACCGGCAAGCGGCTGTGGGCGGCCAACTCCGGTACGGCCAGCAACGACATGCGCCTGGTGGCCGGGACCGACAAGGACGGCAAGGTCCGCGCGATCGTCGACCAGGGCTACAGCAAGCCGGCCCGCCTCGTGACGCTCTCGCCGACCGACGGCTCGCTGTCCGACCTCGGCACCCTGGCCATGCCGAGCAGCATGAGCATCGGCAGCAGCAGCACCGAGTACCTGATCTCGGACGACGGCGCCGCGGTCTACGCGTTCCGCCGCTACAGCGCCAGCGACGGTCCGCTGACCAAGTGGAAGAAGTGACGCCGGGGGCGTGCAGCCCCCGACGTGGACCGACACGGTGACCCACCCGGGCGGGGTGGGCCGGGGCTGATCGCCCGGGCCCGCCCCGCCCGCGATTTTCCGGCCGCCCGGTCCGCTGGACGTGCGAGGATTCGGACCATCAGTCTGACAAAGGAGTGCAGCGAGTGCCCGGCACAAACCTGACCCGTGAGGAGGCCCGCACCCGGGCCGACCTCCTCCACGTGGACGCGTACGACATCGAGCTCGACCTCGGTTCGGCCCGCGAGGGCGGTACCTTCCGGTCCACCACCGTGGTCCGGTTCACCGCCACCACCCCCGGCGCGGACACCTTCATCGACCTCGTCGCCCCGAGCGTCGAGGAGATCACCCTCAACGGCGTGCGGCTGGACCCGGCGAGCTTCGCCGACAGCCGCATCCCGCTGCCGGGCCTGGCGGCCGAGAACGAGCTGCGGGTCGTCGCGAACTGCGAGTACACCAACACCGGTGAGGGCCTGCACCGGTTCGTCGACCCGGTCGACGGCGAGACCTACCTGTACACCCAGTTCGAGGTGCCGGACGCCCGCCGGGTCTTCGCCAACTTCGAGCAGCCCGACCTGAAGGCCGCGTTCGCGTTCACCGTGACCGCGCCCGCGGGCTGGGTCGTGGTCTCCAACTCGCCGACCCCGGAGCCGGTCGGCGAGGGCGACACCCGGGTCTGGACGTTCGAGCCCACCGGCCGGATCTCCAGCTACATCACCGCGCTCGTCGCCGGCCCGTACGTCGGCGTCTTCGACACCTACGAGAACGGCGAGCAGAAGGTGCCGCTGGGCGTCTACTGCCGGCCCTCGCTGCGCGAGTACCTGGACCCGGAGGCCGTCTTCGAGGTCACCAAGCAGGGCTTCGACTACTTCCAGGAGAAGTTCGACTTCCCGTACCCGTTCGCCAAGTACGACCAGCTCTTCGTCCCGGAGTTCAACGCCGGCGCGATGGAGAACGCGGGCGCCGTCACCCTGCGCGACCAGTACGTGTTCCGCTCCAAGGTCACCGACGCCGCCTACGAGGCCCGCGCCGCGACGATCCTGCACGAGCTCGCCCACATGTGGTTCGGCGACCTCGTCACCATGGAGTGGTGGAACGACCTCTGGCTCAACGAGTCCTTCGCGACCTTCGCCGAGGCCGTCTGCCAGGCCGAGGCCCCCGGCTCCAGGTGGCCGCACTCCTGGACCACCTTCGCCAACCAGATGAAGACCTGGGCGTACCGGCAGGACCAGCTGCCGTCCACCCACCCGATCATGGCGGAGATCAACGACCTGGAGGACGTCCAGGTCAACTTCGACGGCATCACCTACGCCAAGGGCGCCTCGGTGCTCAAGCAGCTGGTGGCGTACGTCGGCCAGGACGCCTTCTTCCAGGGCGTCCAGGCGTACTTCAAGCGCCACGCCTGGGGCAACACCCGGCTCAGCGACCTGCTCGGCGCCCTGGAGGAGGCCAGCGGCCGCGACCTCAAGGCCTGGTCCAAGGCCTGGCTGGAGACCGCCGGCATCAACGTGCTGCGGCCGTCCGTCGTGCTGAACACCGACGGCGAGATCGAGTCCTTCGCGGTGCTCCAGGAGGCCCCCGCGCTGCCCGCCGGCGCCAAGGGCGAGGCCGTGCTGCGCCCGCACCGCATCGCGATCGGCCTGTACGAGCTCAACGGCGACGCGCTGGTGCGCACCGACCGGATCGAGCTGGACGTCGACGGCCCGCGCACCGAGGTGCCCGAGCTGGTCGGCCGGCACCGCCCGGCCGTCGTGCTGCTGAACGACGACGACCTCTCGTACGCCAAGATCCGGCTCGACGAGGACTCGCTGGCCGTCGTCACCGAGAACCTCGGCGGCTTCACCGAGTCGCTGCCGCGCGCGCTGTGCTGGGCCTCCGCCTGGGACATGACCCGCGACGGCGAGCTGGCCGCCCGCGACTACCTGTCGCTGGCGCTGTCCGGCATCGGGCGGGAGAGCGACATCGGCGTGGTGCAGTCCGTGCAGCGCCAGGTCAAGCTCGCCCTCGACGCCTACGCCGACCCGGCGTGGCGCGAGGAGGGCCTCGACCGCTGGGCCGCCGCCGCGGAGGAGCACCTGCGCGCCGCCGAGCCCGGCAGCGACCACCAGCTGGCCTGGGCCCGCGCCCTCGCCGCGGTCGCCCGTACGGACGGTCAGCTGGGCCTGCTCGCCGGGCTGCTGGACGGCTCGGCCGAGGTCAAGGGCCTCGCGGTGGACACCGAGCTGCGCTGGACCCTGCTGGTGCGCCTCGCGGCCACCGGCCGGGCCGACGAGGCCGCCATCGCCGCCGAGCTGGAGCGGGACAACACCGCGGCCGGCCAGGAGCACGCGGCCACCTGCCGCGCCGCCCGGCCGACCGCCGAGGCCAAGGCGGAGGCCTGGGCGTCGGTGGTGGAGTCCGACAAGCTGACGAACTATGTGCAGGAGGCCGTCATCGCCGGCTTCCAGCAGTCCGACCAGCGCGAGCTGCTCGCGCCGTACGCGGCGAAGTACTTCGCGGCGGTGAAGCACGTCTGGGAGACCCGCAGCCACGAGATCTCGCAGCAGATCATCGTCGGGCTGTACCCGGCCCTGCAGGTGACGGCCTCGACCCTGGAGGCCACCGACGCGTGGCTGGCCTCGGCCGAGCCGGCGCCGGCGCTGCGGCGCCAGGTCGTCGAGGCGCGGGCGGGCGTCGAGCGCGCGCTCAGGGCGCAGGCGGCCGACCGTGCGGCGGGGGCCCGCTGACGGGCCCCCGGAACCACGGAGGGGCGCCGGACGGGATCGTCCGGCGCCCCTTCGGGGTCGTGCGGGTCCTGGTGGACGCGACGGTCGGCCTGCTCCGAGGAGATGCCTTGAGGAGGTGCCTTGAGGCGTCGCCTATAGGAGGTGCCTCGAGGAGTTACTTCTTCTTGCCCTTGCCGTACGGCAGGCCGGCCAGCCCGGCGATCAGCGCGAAGGCCACGAGCGGCAGAAACACGTACAGGCCGAGGGTCTCACCGACGCTCAAGCCGGAGCCCGGGTCGTCACCGTCGTCCCGGGCGAAGGCCATGGCGGGCGACGTCAGCAGCATCATCAGCGTGACCGTTGCGGAGACCGCGCCGGCTCGCAAAGCGTTCCTCTTGTCCACGTTTCCAACTTACCCGCCGCTTACGGGACGGCGCGCGTCGGGGTCGGCCTGACGGAGACGGCCGGGGCGAGGAGCTGGGAGAGCAGGCCGGCGGCGGGCGCGGCGGCGAGGCGTTCCAGGGTGACCGGCGCACCGGAGCCGTCGGCGACCGGAAGGCGCCAGTTCGGGTACTGGTCCCAGGTGCCGGGCAGGTTCTGCGGGCGCGGGTCGCCGACCAGGTCCGGCAGCCAGACCCCGACCAGCTCCGCCGGGGTGGCCCGCAGGAAGCGGTACAGCAGCGGCGCCGTCAGCGGCTCGTCCTCGGCGAGCAGCCCCAGCCGCGCCAGCTCGGCCCGCCAGTCCGCCAGCTCCGCCGCCGCCTGCGCCTGCTCCTCCGCCAGCGGCCGGGCCAGCAGGCCCAGCCGGTGCCGCAGCTCGACGTGCTCGCCGGAGAGCCGGGCCGCCGTGCTGGGCAGGTCGTGGGTGGTGAGGGTGGCCAGGCAGCCCGGCCGCCAGCGGTCCGGGCCGAGGACCGGCGCCCCGTCCGCCTGCCAGTCCCGCTCGAACCAGAGGACGGAGGTGCCGAGCACCCCGCGCGCCGCCAGCTCCTCCCGCACACCCGGCTCCACCGTGCCGAGGTCCTCGCCGATCACCGCCGTCCCGGCCCGGTGCGCCTCCAGCGCCAGAACGCCGAGCATCGCCTCCGCGTCGTAGCGCACGTACGCGCCCTCGGTCGGCGGGTGGCCCTCCGGCACCCACCAGAGCCGGAACAGGCCCATCACGTGGTCGATCCGCACCGCCCCGGCGTGCCGGGCGGTGGCCCGCAGCAGCTCCGCGAACGGGGCGTAGCCGGCCTCGGCCAGCGCGTCCGGGCGCCAGGGCGGCAGGCCCCAGTCCTGGCCCTGGGCGTTGAAGGCGTCCGGCGGGGCGCCGACCGAGATGCCGCCGGCCAGCACGTCCTGCAGCGCCCAGGCGTCCGCGCCGTCCGGGTGGACACCGACCGCCAGGTCGTGGATCAGGCCGACCGGCATGCCGGCGTCCCGGGCCGCCCGCTGGGCCTGGGCGAGCTGCTGGTCGACCTGCCAGGCGAGCCAGCGGTGGAACCCGACCCGCTCCGCGAGCTCCTTCTCGGCCCGCTCGACCTGCGGGCCGTCCGGGTGACGCAGACCCTTCGGCCAGTGGTGCCAGTCCGGGCCGTGCTCCTCGGCCAGCGCGTTCCACAGCGCGTGCCGGCGCAGCCACTCGCCCTCGCGGCGCCGGAACGCCTCGTACTCGGCCTGCCGCCCCGGGCCGCGCGGCACCTCGTGCAGCAGCTCCAGGGCCTCGCGCTTGAGCCGCCACACGGCGTCCCGGTCGATCAGGGCGTCGTGGACGAGCACCTCCGCGCGCAGCCGGGCGGCGCGGCGGCTCAGCTCCTCGGCGCTCCGCCGCTGCTCCGCGGTCAGATAGGCGTACTCGAGGACGGCCTCGACCCGCAGGTGCACCGGGTCGGCGAAGCGGCGCGAGGACGGGCGGTACGGGGAGGGGTCGGAGGGGCTGGTGGGCACGCCCGTGTGCAGCGGGTTGATCTGCACGAAGCCCGCCCCGAGACCGGCCCCCGCCCACCGGACCAGCTCACCGAGGTCGCCGAGGTCGCCCATGCCCCAGGAGCGCTCGGACAGCACCGAGTACAGCTGGGTGAGGAACCCCCAACTACGGCCGGGCAGTTGCGGCAACCGCTCGGGCGCGACGACCAGCGCGGCCCGGGCGGTCCTGCCCTCGCTCTCCGCCGTGAGCACGTGGCGCCCCAGCGGCAGGTCCCCCGGCACCCAGTGCGAGTGCCCCCGCGGCAGGTCCCAACTGCCGCCGCCCTCCAGCTCCACCCGCAACCGGGCGTCCGCCGGCACGTCCAGCGCCGTCCGCCTCCCCTGCCGCACCACCACGCACGGCGGCAGCAACCGGCCCCGCTGCCCGGCCCGGTGACGCTCCAACGCCTCCCGCACCTCCTGCGGCGACCCGGCCGCCACCCCCATCGCCCCCAGCACCGCGACCAGCGTCCGCGCCCCCACCGCCTGCCCGCCCGGCCCCGGGTACCGGGTGTCCACCCCGTACGCCTGCGCCAGCGCCACCAGTTCGGCGGGCGGCGGCGGAGCATCCTGCGCCGGCACCTGCTCGGCTCCGTCACTGTCGTGGTAAGCGGCCACTCGCGGCTCCTGCGATGTCTCGGCGATGCCCGGTCGGGACAGCCACAGTCCTACCCGCGTGACGCCTCGATCACCCAGCGCGACACGACGGCCGGTCCAACCTGCCGGGCCGGGCCCCGCCGGTCCCGCGCGCGGGACCGGTGCCGACACCGAGGGCGGCGGTGCTGCCGGCTCCGCGCGCTCCTGACCTTCGGGGCCGGGTAGGCGTCGGGGCTCGTGTCGTCTGGGACGCGGGCCCTGACGTGGCGTCGGGGGCGGCGCGGGCCCTGACGTGGTGTCGGAGGTGGTTCGGGTGGAGAGACAAATCGGGGCAAGCTGGGAATAGCCGTCGGCGGCGTTGACACCCGGGTTGGCCAGCTGGTGGGGTTGCGGCGATGTGGTCGTGGCCTGGCGAGGAGGCTCCTGTGCAAGCCCGAGTGTCCGTTGTGGCCGGGCGGCGGCTGCGGTCGCAGTTGGAGCAGAGTCCGGCGTTGCGGGAGGTGTTGCAGCACCCCGCGGCGGTGGTGGCGCGGCGGGCCACGGCGCGGACGTGCCGTCAGCTGGCGCCGCGGACGGCGGACCGGCTGATCGCCGATCTCAAGGGGACGGAGCCGCTGTTGGCGTCGGTGCGGGAGGCCCGCCCGGGCCGGCGGACGATGCAGATCGCCGCCGGGGTCGCGGCCGCGGCGGTGGTCGGCGGGCTGCTGGCGGGCTCGTTGCCGTCGACGGCGTACGCGGCGGCCTCGGCGCCCGATGTGGTGAGCACCGCGCCGCAGACGCCGCTGGGCAGCGTGACCGACCCGAAGGTGTTCCCGAAGCCGCAGCAGCAGACCGTGGCGGGCCGGCCCGTCGCGGTGCCCTCCGCGGTGACGCTGGTGACCGCCCCCAAGGTGGACCTCGGGGCGGTGCACGCCGTCCGGGAGGTGCTGGAGGTCGCCGGGGCGGGCGAGGTGACGCCGCAGCCGGACGGCGGGACGCCGGCCGCCGGCGCGCTGGTGGTGTACGTCGGCGGGCCCGCCGAGGGCGCCGACGGGGAGGTGGACCGGGTGCTGCGGCAGCTGTCCGCGGCGGCCGGCGGGAAGGACGGCACCGGGCCGACGACCGCGGGGATGCCGGCCGGCGGCTACGTGCTGGCGGCCGGTCAGCTGCCCGCCCAGGGCGGCGGGACGTACGGCGCCGTGGTGCTGTCCGGCGTGGACGCCACCGGTACCTTCTACGCCGCGCAGAGCCTGCGTCAGCTGCTCGCCGCCGTACCGGCCGGGCAGGGCCAGGCGCCCGGCGCGGCCGGGCTCGGACTGCCCGGGATCACGCTGCGGGACTGGCCGACCGGCGCCCCGGTGCGCGGCACCGCGGAGGCCTTCTACGGCACCCCGTGGACCGCCCAGCAGCGGCTGGAGCAGGTCGACTTCCTGGGCCGCTCCAAGCAGAACTTCTACCTCTACGCCCCCGGTGACGACCCGTACCGGCTCTCCCGCTGGCGCGACGCCTACCCCGAGGCGCAGGCCGAGGAGCTGCGCGAGCTGGGCTTCCGGGCGCGGCAGAACCACGTCACGCTCGGCTACGCGATCGACCCGGGCCAGTCCTTCTGCTTCAGCTCGGGCAAGGACGTCGACGCCCTGGTGAACAAGCTGGACGGGCTGCGCAAGCTCGGCTTCACCGCCTTCCAGCTGCAGTTCCTGGACGTCAGCTACGACGAGTGGCACTGCGACGACGACAGTGACGAGTACGGCAACGGGCCCACCGCCGCCGCCAAGGCGCAGGCCGCGCTGGTGCGGAAGGTGCAGGACCGGCTGATCGCGCGGAACCCGGGCCTGGCGCCGCTGTCCGTCGTCCCCACCGAGTACCACCAGCAGGGCTCCACCCCGTACCGAAAGGCCCTGGCGGCGGCGCTGCCGGAGGGCGTGCAGGTGGCCTGGAGCGGGGTCGGGGTGATCCCGGAGAAGATCACCGGCGCCCAGGCCTCGGACACCGCCGGGCTGTACGGGCGTCCGCTGCTCACCCTGGACAACTACCCGGTCAACGACGCCAGCCCGGACCGGCTCTTCCTCGGCGCCTACAGCGGGCGCGACCCGGAGGTGGCCACCCGCTCGGCGGCGCTGCTGACCGGCGCCATGCGGCAGCCGGTGGCCTCCCGGATCGCCGTCTCGACGGCCGGTGACTTCGCCTGGAACCCGGCCGGGTACCAGCCGCAGGAGTCCTGGCAGGCCGCCGTGCGCTCGCTGGCCGGGCCGACCGGCGCCGCCCCGACGCCCGCCGGGACGGCGCTGTCCGCGGTCACCGCGCTGGCCGGGAACAGCACCTCCTCGCCGCTGTCCAAGCAGGAGTCCGGCTATCTGACGCCGCTGCTGGACCGGTTCTGGGCGGCCGCCGAGCCCACCTCCGGCAGCACCCCCGACCTGGCCAGGCTGATCGAGGCCGCCGCCCCGCTGCGGGACGCCTTCGCCACCATGGCCACCGCCCAGCAGACCCTGGCCGGCACCCCGGCCACCACCCAGCTGGCCGCCGAGGCCGCGCCCTGGCTGGGCCCGCTGCGCGACTACGGGCTGGCCGGGCAGGCCGCCCTGGACATGCTGCTGGCGCAGCACGGCGGCGACGGCACCGCGGCCTGGAAGGCCCGGGTCGAGCTCAACCGGCTGCGCGAGCAGCTGGACCGGGCCCCGGCCACCGTCGGTGCCGGGGTGCTCGCCCCGTTCCTGGAGCGCGCCGTGCGCGCCGCCGACAACTGGTCGGGCGTGGGAGGCGGCGCGGTCGCCCCGACCACCACCATGGGCACCGCGCAGGACCACCTGCCCGCGCTGATGACCGACGGCGTGGCCGACACCTTCTACTGGAGCTCCGCTCCCCCGCAGCCCGGCGACGCGGTCGGCCTGGACCTCGGCGCGGGCCGCCCGGTCAGCGGCGTGACCGTGCTGATGGGCGGCTGGGGCAACGGCCCGGACGCCCGGACCGCCACGGACGACTACATCCGCGACGGCGTGCTGGAGTACTCCACCGGCGAGGGCGGCTGGAAGCAGCTCGCCACCGTCAGGAACCAGAAGACGGTCAGCGCCCAGCTCCCGCCGGGCACCGTGGTACGGGCCGTGCGGCTGCGGGCCACCGCCGCGCAGAAGACCGCCGTCGCGGTGCGCGAGTTCACCGTCACCGCCCCGGACGAGTCCCCGGCCAGCGTCAGCGGCGGTCCCGACGCGGCGCCCGGCTCCTCCGCCGCCGCCGTGCTGGACGGCAACCCGGACACCGCGTACCGGGCCGCCAACGCGCCGACCGCACTGGACGAGCCGCTCGTCGTCGAGCTCGGCGCGGCCCGTCCGCTGGACCGGCTCACCGTGCTGACCGACCCGGCCGTGCGCGCCACCGCCACCGTCGCGGTGCGCCGGGCCGACGGCACCTGGGCCGACATCGGCACCGTGCAGCCCGGCTACAACGAGCTGCCGGCCGGCGGGCTGGCCGCCGACGCCTTCCGGCTGACCTGGCGGCCCGGCGGCGACCCGCCGGTGGTCAACCAGGTGATCCCCTGGTACGCGGACGCCCCGGCGGCCCGGCTCAGCCTCTCCGACCCGGCCCTGGACGTGGTCACCGGCGCCTCCGCGCCCGTGCAGACCCGGGCCACCGTGGAGGCCGGCCGTCCCGAGGGCACCACCGGCGAGCTGCGCACCGAGGTGCCGGCCGCCGCCAAGGGCCTGACCGTGACCCCGGCCGGCCCGGTGACCGTGCCGCGCGGCGGCCGGGTGGGCGTGCCGCTGCTGGTCAACGCCACCGCGGAGACGCCGTCCGGGACGTACCAGGTACCGGTGCAGTTCGTGGCCGACGGGACCACCGTCCGGCAGGTGCTCCAGGTGCACGTGGTGCCGCCCACCGGCGGTCCGGACCTGGCGGTCGGCGCGAAGGCCACCTCCTCGGGCGACGAGACGGCGAACTTCCCGGCCTCGGCGGTCACCGACGGCGATCCGAAGACCCGCTGGTCCTCGCCCGCCAAGGACGACGCCTGGGTGCGGCTGGAGCTGCCGCAGGCGACCCGGCTGGGCGCGGCGGTGCTGCACTGGCAGGCCGCGTACGCCGCCTCGTACCGGATCCAGGTCTCGGCGGACGGGAACACCTGGACCGACGCGGCGACGGTGGACGGCGGCAAGGGCGGCGACGAGACGGTGCGCTTCGACGCGCCCGGCGTCCGGTACGTCCGGGTGCAGGGCGTGGCGCGGGCGACCAAGTACGGCTACTCGCTGTGGGGCGTCGAGCTGTACGCGGTGGCCCCGCCGGCCGCGCCGCAGCCCCCGGCCGGACAGCCGGCCCAGCCGGGCGGCGCGCCGGTCGCCCCCGCGGCGCCCGCGGCGGGCGGGACCGCGCCCAAGCAGTAGCCGGGGCCCGGTGACAGCCCCCCGGGAACGCGGCGGGCCGCCGGCTCCCCGCTGCGGGGGGCTCGGCGGCCCATGAGGCGCGTACCGACGGTGTGACGGGCGGCCCTTGTGGAGCTGGGTCAGGCGGAGAGCGGTTCGGGCTGCTCGCCGCGGCGGACGGGGGCGGGGTGGGCGGCGTGCGCCCGGCCGAGCGGGACGGGGTGGACCGGCTGCTCGGTATGGTCGTGGTGCTCGTACTCGCCCCACTGCGGGGCGCGCAGCTGGTCACCGCCGCCGTAGGGTTCCAGGTAGGGCCGCCACCGCGGGTCCTTGATCCCGGTGCCGATGATGCGCCAGGCCAGGCCGCTGGGCGGCGCGGGTGGTCGTTTCATCCGCCAGCCGAGCTCGGTGAGGTGGCGGTCGGCCTTGGTGTGGTTGCAGCGGCGGCAGGCCGCCACCACGTTGTCCCACCGGTGCTGGCCCCCGCGGCTGCGCGGGATGACGTGGTCGACGCTGGTGGCGGCGGCCCCGCAGTAGACGCAGCGGCCGTGGTCGCGGGCGAACAGCGCCCGGCGGGTGAGCGGGACGGGCCCGCAGAACGGGACCCGCACGAAGCGGGTCAGACGGACGACGGACGGCGCCGGAAGGGCGCTGGTGGCGCTGTGCAGAGTGACTCCCGAGTCCTCCAGGCTGACCGCCTTGTGGTTGAGGACCAGGATGAGTGCGCGGCGCATCGATACGACGCCGAGCGGCTCGTAGGACGCGTTGAGGACCAGGACATGCGGCACGGATGCCTCCTTGGACGCCTGCGGCGCGTGGCTCGCGCCGGGACGAGCGGTTGGACCGCGCCACGCGTGCGCGATCTCCCCCAGTGTCGCCTTACGCCTTTGTACGGCGCCACCACTCCTGTGTAACGGACCTGACGCGAACTCCGGGTGTGGTCTCTGTCATAGCCGGTATGCCCGGGGGAAGGTCGGGTTGCACCCGGGTGGCGGTGCGGCCCGCCCCGGTGACCCTGCCGGGTGGCCCTCCGGGGGCGGGGTTCGGCCGTCCGGAGCAGCGCCCCGAGTGGCCCCGGACGGCCGCGGACGGCCCCGGACGGCTTCGCGGCCCAGGTGGAGGGGGAGCGTACGGGGGCGTTGACGGGGCGTTCGGGACGCCCCGTACGCCCTCGGGCACGCTCGTGGGGGGTTCCCCGCGCGTCCCGGCGTGCATCGTGCGGCGGATAGGCTAGCGCTCACGGTCCGCGGGCCGCTCGTCGGCGGTGCGGACCGCCACGCACCCAGCCAGGAAGGTCCGCACGTGTTCAGCTCCGGTGCCACCGGTCCGTCCGACGCGTCCGCCGCGCTCGCCACCCCGACGCCGACCCCAAGCCCCACCGCGCAGCTGCCCGAGTTCGACCTGCGGATCCCGACCAGCGCGCAGGAGGTCTCGGACACCACCCGGCAGGCCGCCAGCTGGTTCGACACCCACTGGCAGGGCTGGCTGGCCTCCGGGCTGCGGATCGTCTTCATCATCGTGCTGGCCCTGGTGCTGCGGGCCGTGGTGCGCAAGCTCATCACCCAGCTGATAGGGCGGATGGCGCGCACCTCCGAGCACCAGGAGGAGAGCCGGCTGGGCGGGCTGCTGGCCAACACCGGGGTGGTGAACACGGAGCGGCGCCAGCAGCGCTCGGAGGCGATCGGCTCGGTGCTGCGCAGCGTGGCCTCCTTCACCATCCTGGGCACGGCGGCGCTGATGGTGCTGTCCGCACTGGGGGTGAACCTGGCGCCGCTGCTGGCGAGCGCCGGTGTGGCCGGTGTGGCGATCGGTTTCGGCGCCCGCAACCTGGTCACCGACTTCCTCTCCGGGGTCTTCATGATCATGGAGGACCAGTACGGCGTCGGCGACGAGATCGACACCGGGGTGGCCACCGGCACCGTGCTGGAGGTCGGCCTGCGGGTGACCAAGCTGCGCGGCGCGAACGGCGAGATCTGGTACATCCGCAACGGCGAGGTGAAGCGGATCGCCAACATGAGCCAGGGCTGGGCGACCGCCTCGGTGGACGTGCAGGTCGGGTACAAGGAGGACCTCGTCCAGGTCGAGGACCTGATCCTGGCGACGGCCGAGCTGATGGCCAAGGAGGCCCCGTACGACGAGCTGATCTGGGCGCCGGTGTCGATCCTGGGCGTGGAGTCGGTCGCCCCGGACTCGGTGGTGCTGCGGGTCGAGGCCCGGACGGCCCCGGGCAAGGCCCTCTCCGTCTCCCGGGCGCTGCGCCAGCGGCTGAAGACGGCCTTCGACCGGGCCGGCATCAAGGTCAAGGAGGAGGTCCCGGCGGCCGCGGCGGCGGGGGCGACCGGCGTGGTGATCGCGCCCTCCCCGGTGCCCGCCGCCGAGCAGGCGGCGCCGTCCGCGCTCGCCGACCCGAACTCGGCCCGCTTCAAGGCCGCCGAGCCGATCCCGTCCGCGAAGGGCGGGGACGACGCGGCGAAGGCGTAGCGGCTCCCCGACGGACCTGACGAAGGCCCCGCTCCCACCCGGGCACGGTGGGGGCGGGGCCTTCGCGCGGTCCGGTAACGCTTCGGCATCCTCCGCTCCACCCACCATTGACACCCCGACGACACGGCCCTTACGGTCCTTGCCAAGCGACTGGAAAGTTTCCTAACAGTTCACCGGAGCGAGCCGAAAGAGGAGGATTCCGGGCATGACCAAGAGCTCCGCCAAGGCCCCCCTCGCCGGCACCCCCAGCCTGCTGCGCGCCATCAACGACCGCGCCGCCCTCGAACTGCTGCTGGAGAACGGGCCGCTCTCGCGCACCCAGATCGGCACCCTCACCGGGCTCTCCAAGCCCACCGCCTCCCAGTTGCTGGCCCGGCTGGAGGCGGCCGGGCTGGTCCTGCCGGTCGGCACCACGGCTGGCGGCCCCGGGCCCAACGCCCGGCTGTACCAGGTGAATCCGGCCGCCGGGTACGTCGCCGGACTGGACGTCACCAACAGCGAGATCCGGGTCGCCGTCGCCGACATCACCGGCACCACGCTGGCCGAGCACACCGTGCCGACCAAGGGCGTCCCGGCCGCCGGGACCGTCCCGGCCGTGGCCGCCGCGGTGGCCGCGGCCGTCCGGGCCGCCGGCCTCCCCGAGGGTTCGCTGCGCACCGTCGCGGTCGGGGTCGGCGGCGCTCCCGACCCGGTCACCGGCAGGCTGCGCTATGCCTCCCACCTGCCGGGCTGGCACTCGCCGCGGCTGGTCGAGGAGCTGACCGCGGCGATCGGCGCGCCGGTGTCGATCGAGAACGACGTGAACCTGGCCGCCGTCGCCGAGCGGTCCTCGGGCGCCGCGGCCGGCTTCGAGGACTTCGTCCTGCTCTGGGCCGGGGCGGGGGTCGGTGCGGCGATCGTGATCGCCGGGCGGCTGCACCGCGGCTTCACCGGCGGCGCCGGGGAGGTCGGCTACATGCCGCTGCCCGACTCCCCGGTCGAGTGGGACGCCCGCCGCCGCAAGTTCGGCGGGTTCCAGGCCCTGGTCGGCGCCCCCGCCGTCCGGGCCCTAGCCCGGGAGCACGGGCTCGGCGCGGCCACCGCGCAGGAGTCCATCGCCAAGGCGCTGGCCACCCCCGGCGCCGGCGACGCCTTCCTCGCCGAGCTGGCCGGGCGGCTCGCCGTCGGGCTGGCGGTGATCGTCGCCGTCGTCGACCCCCAGCTGGTGGTCCTCTCCGGCGTGGTGCCGAGCGCGGGCGGCGAGCGCCTGCGCGCCCTCGTCGAGGACGAACTGGCGCGGATCTCCATCGCCCGGCCGGAGGTCCGCAGCAGCGCCCTGCCCGGCTCACCGGTCCTGCTCGGCGCCCTGCAACGTGCCCTGTCCGACGCCCGCGAGGCGGTCTTCTCCACCCACTGACGTCCACCCACTGATCACCGCCGATCCACCGCCGGTCCACCCACCGACGTCCACGCACCGACGTCCGCCCACCGACGCTCCCCCTGTCACCTCGCCCACCTGCACCCACCTCTCCCCAACCCCCGAACGCGGGACCCGAGGCAACGAGGCCTGCCCGCGCACTCCCAGGAGGATCCCGAAGTGCACGCCACCACCTCCCGCCGAGGCCGTCGCACGATCGCCGCCGTCGCCGGCAGCGCCGTCCTGGCCCTGCTCGCCTCCGCCTGCACCGGTTCCAGCGACTCGGGCGGCACCGACGACTCGGCCAGCGGCAAGGACGTCACCATCACCTTCTGGCACGGCTGGAGCCAGGACAACGAGACCAAGGCGATCAACGACAACATCGCCGCCTTCGAGAAGGCCCACCCCAACATCCACGTCAAGGCCGTGGGCAACATCCCGGACGACAAGGTCAACCAGGCGCTGCGGGCCGGCGGTGACAGCGCGCCGGACGTGGTCTCCTCCTTCACCACCAACAACGTCGGCATGTTCTGCTCGACCAAGGCCTTCGCCGACCTCAAGCCGATGCTCGACAAGAGCGGCATCGACCCGGCCAAGACCTTCCCGGCCGCGATGCTCGCCTACACCCAGTTCAAGGGCAACCAGTGCTCGCTGCCGCTGCTCGGCGACGCGTACGGCCTGTACTACAACAAGAAGGCCTTCGCCGACGCCGGCATCGCCAACCCCCCGAAGACCTTCAGCGAGTTCGCCGAGGACGCCGTCAAGCTGACCCAGGCCGACGGCGACTCGTACAAGCAGCTCGGCTTCATGCCGCTGTACCACGGCTACGAGTCCACCACCGAGCACTACCTCGGCCAGTACGGGCCGAGCTACTTCGGCGCCGACGGCAAGTCGAGCATCGCCGCCGACCCGAAGGTCGCCGCGATGCTCAAGTGGCAGAAGGGCCTGGTCGACCAGCTCGGCGGCTACGCCAAGCTGGAGAAGTACCGCGCCACCTTCGGCGAGGAGTTCAGCGCCAAGAACCCCTTCCACACCGGCCAGGTCGCGATGATCCTCGACGGCGAGTGGCGCACCGCCTCGCTCGCCGAGAACAAGCCCGGCTTCGAGTGGGCCACCGCCGCCTTCCCGGTCCCGGACGACCAGGCGGACACCTACGGCCGCGGCTACCAGACCGGCACCATCGTCGGCATCGCCAGCACCAGCAAGAAGCAGGCCGCCGCCTGGGAGTTCGTCAAGTACCTGACCACGGACACCGACGCGGTGGTGAACTTCGCCAACGCGATCCACAACGTGCCGAGCACCTTCGACGCGCTCAACTCGCCGAAGCTGGTCTCCGACGAGAACTTCAAGACCTTCCTGGACGTCGCCAAGAACCCCCACTCCGGCACCACCCCGCCGGCCGCCAACGGCGGCGCCTACATCGTGACCCTGCAGAACCTCGGCTACGACTACGAGTCCGGCAAGCAGACCGACGTCCAGGCGGGCCTGGCCGCCGCGGCCAAGCAGATCGACACCGACATCGCCCAGGCCAAGTAGGCCCGGGAACGGTCCACGGAGCTCCCATGTCACTCGCGTTCGGCACCCGCAAGGGAAACGACGAGGCCGACGCGGCACCGACCGACCCGGCGGCGCCCGGCACGCAGCACCTGCTGCGCCGCAAGCGCCGCCGGGAGGCGGCCCGCACCCTCGCCTTCCTCTCCCCCTGGCTGATCGGTTTCAGCGTCTTCTTCGCCTACCCGCTGATCTCCACCGCCTACTTCTCCTTCACCTCCTACAACGGCTTCGGCAACCCGAGCTTCAACGGCCTGAAGAACTGGGACTACGTCTTCAACCACCTGCCGACCTTCTGGCAGGGCCTGCGCAACACCGTGTGGCTGGTCGTCGTGATGGTGAGCCTGCGGGTCGCCTTCGGCCTGGGCATCGGGATGCTCATCACCAGGGTGAAGACCGGCGCGGGCTTCTTCCGCACCGCGTTCTACCTGCCGTACCTGGCCCCGCCGGTGGCCGCGACCGTCGCCTTCGCCTTCCTGTTCAACCCCGGCACCGGCCCGGTCAACCACCTGCTCGGCGACCTCGGCCTGCCGCAGCCCGGCTGGTTCGCCTCCGAGGACTGGTCCAAGCCCGCGCTCACCCTGCTCGCCATGTGGGGCGTCGGCGACCTGATGGTCATCTTCATGGCCTCGCTGCTGGACGTCCCCCGGGAGCAGTACGAGGCGGCCCAGCTGGACGGCGCCGGCCCCTTCCAGCGGTTCCGGTACGTCACGCTGCCGAACATCTCGCCGATCATCATGTTCGCGGTGGTCACCGGGGTGATCCAGACCATGCAGTACTACACCCAGGCGTACGTCGCCGGGAAGGTCGCCAGCGGCATCGCGGGCAACTCCGGGCAGCAGTTCGAGCCCGGCTACCCGGGCGGCTCCACCTGGACCCTGCCGCAGATGGTCTACAAGCTCGGCTTCCAGAGCTACAACTACGGCGCGGCCTGCGTCGTCGCCCTGGTGCTGTTCGCCATCTCGATGGCCGTCACCTCGATCCTGCTCCGCCGCCGCTCCGGCTTCATGGCGAGCGACGACTAGGGCGTGTCCGACAAGCCCAGTCGGGCTCGCGACGCGAATCGTCAGACACGCCCGGGGCCCGGGAGGACCCGATCATGACCCTTGGCACCACACTCACCGCGGGGCCGGCCACGGCCGTCCCCTCCCGGTCCGGCGGCCCCGCCGCCCGGGCCGCCCGCCGCCGCGCGTTCCTCCACTGGGTGGCCGTGCACACCGTGGCGATCGCCGCCGCGCTGTTCTTCCTGCTGCCCTTCGTCTTCGTCTTCCTCACCTCGGTGATGTCGGACGGGCAGGCGCTCACCACCGACTACTGGCCGACCGACTGGCACTGGGGCAACTACAGCAAGGTCTGGAACACCCCCGGCTTCCTCACCTGGTGGCGCAACACCCTGCTGTACGCCGGGTTCGGCACCCTGCTGACCGTCGTCTCCAGCCTCCCGGTGGCCTACGCCCTCGCCAAGTTCCGCTTCCGCGGCCGCAACCTGGCCCTGATGGGGGTCGTCGCGATGATGATGCTGCCCCCGCAGGTCACCGTCATCCCGATGTTCCTGTTCTGGTCCAAGCAGATGGGCATGGACGGCTCGCTCTGGCCGCTGATCATCCCGATGGCCTTCGGCGACGCGTTCTCCATCTTCCTGCTGCGCCAGTTCCTGATGACCATCCCCAAGGAGTACATCGAGGCCGCCCGGATCGACGGCTGCGGCGACCTGCGCACCCTGCTGCGGGTGGTCCTGCCGATGGCGAAGCCGGCCGTCGCGGCGGTCGCGCTGTTCCAGTTCTTCTACTGCTGGAACGACTACTTCGGCCCGCAGATCTACGCCAGCAACAACCACGAGGCCTGGACGCTCAGTTACGGACTGGAGTCCTTCAAGGCCGCCCACCACACCAACTGGAACCTCACCATGGCCGCCACCCTGCTGGTGATGGCACCGGTGATCGTCCTCTTCTTCTTCGCTCAGAAGGCCTTCATCGAAGGCGTGACACTGACAGGGGTCAAGGGCTGATGTCCGCACTCAAGTTGGCAATCGTCGGCGGCGGTTCGACGTACACCCCGGAGCTGATCGACGGCTTCGCCCGGCTGCGCGACACCCTGCCGGTCGGCGAGCTGGTGCTGATCGACCCGGCCGCCGACCGCCTGGAGCTGATCGGCGGCCTCGCCCGGCGGATCTTCGCCCGGCAGGGCCACGCCGCGGCCGTCACCGTCACCACCGACCTGGCGGCGGGCGTCGCGGACGCCGACGCCGTACTGCTCCAGCTGCGCGTCGGCGGGCAGGCGGCCCGCGACCGGGACGAGACCTGGCCGCTGGAGTGCGGCTGCGTCGGGCAGGAGACCACCGGCGCCGGCGGCCTCGCCAAGGCGCTGCGCACCGTCCCGGTGGTGCTGGACATCGCCGAGCAGGTCCGCCGGGCCAACCCGGACGCCTGGATCGTGGACTTCACCAACCCGGTCGGCATCGTCACCCGGGCCCTGCGGAACGCCGGGCACAAGGCCGTCGGGCTGTGCAACGTCGCGATCGGCTTCCAGCGCAGGTTCGCCGGGCACCTGGGCGTGGACCCGGAGCTGGTCCGGCTCGACCACGTCGGGCTCAACCACCTGACCTGGGAGCGCGGGGTGACCCTGCTGGACGCCCCGGGTGCCGCGACCGGTCGCGAGGTGCTCCCGGAGCTGCTGGCCTCGCACGGCAAGGAGATCGCCGAGGACCTCCACCTGCCGCAGGCCCTCGTCGAGCGGCTCGGCGTGGTGCCGTCCTACTACCTGCGGTACTTCTACCAGCACGACGCGGTGGTGGCCGAGCTGCGGGAGCAGGGCTCGCGCGCCGCGCAGGTCGCCGAGATCGAGCGGCAGCTGCTGGAGCTGTACGCCGACCCGGCCCTGGACACCAAGCCCGAACTGCTCGGCAAGCGCGGCGGCGCCTTCTACTCGGAGGCGGCCGTCCAGCTGATCGCCGCGCTGCTCGGCACCGGCGGCGGGACGTCCGTGCAGGTGGTGAACACCCGCAACGACGGCGTGCTGCCGTTCCTGCCGGACGACGCCGTCATCGAGGTCCCGGCGGAGGTGGATGCGCGGGGGGTGCGCCCGCTGCCGCAGCGGCCCGTCGAGCCGCTGTACGCCGGCCTGATCGCCGCCGTCACCGCGTACGAGCACCTCGCCCTCGACGCCGCCCTGCGCGGCGGCCGGGACCGGGTCTTCGACGCCCTGCTCGCCCACCCGCTGGTCGGCCAGATCGAACTCGCCGACCAGCTGACGGACCGGCTGCTCGCCCACAACCGCGAGCACCTCGCCTGGGCCTGACCCGGCCCGCGACTCCCCCGCCCGGCGACCGCGGAAGGCCGCCGGGCGGGCAGCGCGAGGAGACCGTCCACCCCCGGCCGGGGACCCTCCGGCCGGGCCCCCGGCCGCGACCACGGCCGGGCACCCGGCCGACGACCACGGCCCGGGCCACGTACGAGCCGCGGGGACCTGATGACCCACCAGTCCGAACCACTCCTGCCCGGCGTCCTCGCCATCGACGCGGGGAACTCCAAGACCGACGTCGCCCTGATCGGCACCGACGGCAGCGTCCTCGGCACCGCCCGCGGCGGCGGCTTCGAGCCGCAGAAGATCGGCGGCGCGGCGGCCGTGGCGGGCCTCGCCCCGCTGGTCGAGCAGGCCGCCGCCGCGGCCGGCCACCCGTCCTGGCGCGGCGTGCTCACCAGCCACGTCAGCGCCTGCCTGGCCAACGCCGACCTGCCGGTCGAGGAGGAGGCGCTGCGCGAGGCGCTGGAGTCCCACCCGTGGGGGGTCGGCAACACCGTCGTCAACGACACCTTCGGCCTGCTGCGGGCCGGCACCGACGGCCCGCGCGGCGTCGCGGTGGTCTGCGGCGCCGGGATCAACTGCGTCGGCCTGCTGCCGGACGGCCGCACCGCCCGCTTCCCCGCCCTCGGCGAGCTCACCGGCGACTGGGGCGGCGGCTCCGGGCTCGCCGTGGCCAGCATGTGGCACGCCGTCCGCGCCGAGGACGGGCGCGGCGGGCCGACCGGCCTCGCCCGGGCCATCGCCGAGCACTTCGGCCTGCCCAGCGCCGGGGCCGTCGCCGAGGCCGTGCACCTCGGGCACCTGCCGAGCGCGCGGCTGCACGAGATCACCCGGGTGCTGTTCGCGGTCGCCGACGAGGGCGACGAGGTGGCGCTGGGGCTGCTCGACCGCCAGGCCGACGAGATCGTCCGGCTGGCGGTGGTGGCGCTCGGCCGCCTGGAGCTGCTGGACACCCCGACCCCGGTGGTGCTGGGCGGCGGCGTGCTCGCCGCCCGGCAGCCGCTGCTGCTGGACAACCTGACCGCCCGGCTCGCCGAGGCCGCGCCGCTGGCCGAGCCGCGCGTCGTCGTCGCTCCGCCGGTGCTCGGCGCGGCGCTGCTCGGCCTCGACCACCTGGCGGCGGGCGAGCGGGCGCAGGCCCGGGTGCGCGAGGCGTACGAGGCGGGCCGGCCGGTGGCGGCCTGACGCCGGCTCACCGACCTCCCTCCCCCCGCCGGACCCGCACGTCCGACGGGGGGAGGGAACCGCGGGCCGGCCCCCGATCGTGTCAATCGGGTACCGACAACCGCCGCCGGCCGGGGAGACTTGTGCCATGGCCCCGCCCCGCACCCTCCTCGCCGCCGCCCTGCTGGCCTGCGGCACCGCAGCCGTCCTGACCGGCTGCACGCCCGCCGACTCCGGCGCCACGGTGGCCGCCGCCTCCGCCGCCGCCATGGCCGACGAGGGCGCGGACGACCTGCTGGACGAGGACGACGACCTCCTCTACGAGGAGGACGAGGAGTCCTACTCCGCCGCGGACGGACCGTCCTGGCCCGCCGCCTCACCCTCCTCCGACGCCTCTTCCTCCGCTTCCCCCGAAGCCCCCGACGGGTCGTCCGACCAGCCCTTCGCCGCGCCGTCCGCCGTACCCGAGTGCGCCGCCCCCACCCTGCTCCCCGGTCACCAGGTCCTGCTCGTCGTCTCCACCGGCCCGGCCGAAGTCACCGCCCGGCCCGCCAGGTTCGGCTGCGGCTCCGCCCGCTACGAGCCGGCCGGCAGCCCCGTCCACTACGGCTTCGCGAGCGCCGGCGTGGCCGCGACCCTGGTCGGCGGTCCGCAGGACGACCCCGCCGGGACCGTCCCCCTCGACGAGCTGATCACCCACATCGCCGACTGCCTGGCCGAACGCGAGCCGGACGCCCCGTACGGCTGCCACGGGAACGCCTACGACGTGGTGCTGGACTCCCACGGCCGGATCATGCGGATCGGCGAGGTCGAGGGCCCCTAGTCCGGGGCAGCGCGGAGAAGGGGGGACCGGGCTACGGGGTGACCAGGCCGAACTCGTAGGCCTGGATGACCAGGTGGACCCGGTCCCGGGCGTCGAGCTTGGTGAACAGCCGGGCCACGTGGGCCTTCGCGGTGGCCACGCTGATGGTGAGCTCCGCGGCGATCTCGGCGTTGGACAGGCCCCGGCCGACCAGGGTGAGCACCTCGCGCTCGCGCCCGGTGACGGCCTCGGCGACGGGTCTGCGGGGCTGGGGCGCCCCGGCCGGGCGGGCGGCGAACTCGCCGATCAGCCGGCGGGTGACGCCGGGCGCCAGCAGGGCGTCCCCGGCGGCGACCACCCGGATGCCGTCCAGGATGGTCTCCAGGGCGAGGTCCTTGACCAGGAAGCCGCTCGCCCCGGCCCGCAGCGCGCCGTAGACGTAGTCGTCGTCGTCGAAGGTGGTGAGGACGAGGACCTGGGTGGGCAGGTCCGGATCGGCGGCGATCCGGCGGGTGGCCTCGATGCCGTCCGTACCGGGCATCCGGATGTCCATCACGGCGACGTCGGGGCGCAGCCGGGCGACCAGCTCCACGGCCTCCGCGCCGTCGCCGGCCTCGCCGACCACCTCCAGGTCGGGGGCGTCGGCGATCAGCACCCGCAGGCCGGTGCGGATGAGCGGCTGGTCGTCGACCAGGACGACGCGGATCACGGTCCCACCTCCACGGGGGTCTCGACGGCGGTGTCGGCCGCGGCCCCGTCGGGGAGCGGCAGTCGGGCGGCGACCAGGAAGCCGCCCCCGGAGCGCGGGCCGGCGCTGAACTCGCCGTCCAGCAGCGCGACCCGCTCGCGCATGCCGGCCAGGCCGTAGCCGGTGCCGTGGCCGGTGCCGTTCCCGGGGCCGAGGGTCGCCGCGCCGGCGCCCAGGTCGAGCACCGTGACGCCGAGTTCCCGCGGACCGTACTCGACGGTGACCCGGCAGTCGCGGGTGCCGGAGTGCTTGACCACGTTGGTGACCGCCTCCTGGACGATCCGGTAGGCGGCCAGGTCCACCTCGGGCGGCAGCGGACAGGCCGCGCCGCGCCGGGTGAGCGCCACCCGGACCCCGGCGCCCGCCGCCCTCGCCACCAGCCGGTCCAACTCGCCCAGCCCGGGCGCCGCTTCGAGCGGCGCGGCCTCCCCCTCGCCCTGCCGCAGCGCGCCCAGCATCCGGCGCAGCCCGGCCAGGGTCTCCCGGCTGGTGGCCTCGATCGCCTCCAGGGCGGCCCGGGTCTCGGCGGGCTGGGTGTCCATGACCCGGCTGCCCATGCCGGCCTGGATCGCGATGATGCCGATGTTGTGGGCCACCATGTCGTGCAGCTCCCGGGCGATCCGCAGCCGTTCGGCGGTGACGGCCTGCTCGTGGGCCCGGCCGCGCAGCGCCTCGGCGTGGGCGCGGCCCTGGTGCACGGTATTGCCGACCAGCCAGGCGATCAGCACGGTGGCGGCGAGGCCCGCGTAGGCGACCGGGTCGACGGCGTAGCCGCTGACGACACCGTGGAGGAACAGCCCCAGGAGGGTGGCGATCGGCAGCACCAGGGCGCTGAGCGACAGGCGGCGGGAGCGGGTGGCCGCGCAGTAGCCGACCACCCCGTCGGCGATCAGGAACTGGAGCGGCGCGGTCTCCGGGACCTGCCACATCCCGAGCGCGTAGACGGCGCCCGCGAGCGCCACCACGACGGCGGCCAGCGGCAGCCGGACCAGCAGCGCCGCGACCAGGGTGGTGACCACCGCGGTGACCACCATCGGCATGTCCTCGGGGTTGCCGTGGTACGAGACCAGGTGGCGCAGCTCGTCCTCGCGGGTGAGGAGGCGGTAGACGATCACGGTCGTCCACAGCGCCCCCACCCACACGCCCGCGGGCAGACGTCTGAGCAGCGGCGGACGGGGTTCGGTGATCATGGCGCGATGGTAGCCGCGGCCCGACGGCGGCACATCGGCCCGGGGGCGTAGTCCCCTGGGCCAGTACGGCGGCCGGCGGTTGTGGCCCGCGGCCCGATGCCCGGGCCGG
Organism: Kitasatospora sp. NPDC092039; assembly: GCF_044756065.1. Taxonomy (NCBI): domain Bacteria; kingdom Bacillati; phylum Actinomycetota; class Actinomycetes; order Kitasatosporales; family Streptomycetaceae; genus Kitasatospora; species Kitasatospora sp. NPDC092039. Next base: position 242,567 of record NZ_JBIVSD010000009.1, read on the forward strand.
GTGCCGACCGCCACCGTGGTCCCCGTGATCGAGATCGAACGACTGACCAAGCGGTACGGCGCCACCACGGCCGTCGACCGGCTGAGCTTCACCGTCCGGCCCGGCGTCGTGACCGGCTTCCTCGGCCCCAACGGCGCCGGCAAGTCCACCACCCTGCGGATGGTCCTGGGCCTCAACACCCCCACCGGGGGCACCGTCACCGTGGCCGGGGTGCCCTTCGCCGACCGGCCGCGCGGCCTGCGGCACGTCGGGGCCCTGCTGGACGCGGGCGACGTGCACGGCGGGCGCAGCGCCCGGGCGCACCTGTCGGCGCTGGCCCGCGCCAACCGCGTCCCGCCCGGGCGGGTGGACGAGGTGCTGGCGGAGGTGGGGCTCGGCGCGGCCGCCGGGCGGCGGATCGGCGGCTACTCGCTGGGCATGAGGCAGCGGCTGGGCATCGCCGGCGCGCTGCTCGGCGACCCGCCGGTGCTGCTGTTCGACGAGCCGCTGAACGGGCTGGACCCGGAGGGCGTGCTCTGGGTGCGCGGGCTGTTCCGGCGGCTCGCGGACGAGGGCCGCACGGTGTTCGTCTCCAGCCACATGATGGCGGAGATGGAGCACACCGCCGACCACCTGGTGGTGATCGGACGCGGCCGGCTGCTCGCGGACCAGAGCCTCGCGGAGTTCTCGGCCCGCGACGCGGCCTCCTCGGTGGCCGTCCGGTCGCCCGAACTCCCCGCGCTGGCCGACGTCCTGCGCGCGGAGGGGGCCGAAGTGCGGCTGGCGGAGCCGCGGTTCGGGGTCGTCACCGGCATGCCGGCCGCGCGGATCGGCGAACTCGCGTCGCGGCACGGCGTGGTGCTGCACGAGCTGGCCGTACGGACGTCCTCGCTGGAGTCGGCGTTCCTTTCCCTGACCGCCGACAGCGTCGAGTACCCGGCGGGAGAGGCCCGATGAGCACCGTGACCCCGGCGTCCGCCGAACCCGCGCCCCGGTTCCTCGACCTGCTCGCCGCCGAGTGGACCAAACTCCGCTCGCTGCGCTCCACCTACTGGGTGCTGGCGCTGGCCTCGCTGGTGGCGATCGCGGTGAACGTGAACGCCGTCCACAACGACCTCTCCTACCTCGACCAGCCGCCGCCGCTGCCGCCCGGCGGGGCGCCGTACCCGTACGACCCGCTGTTCCACGGCCTCGGCGGCATCGCGAGCGACCTGATGGCGATCGCGGCCGGCAGCCTCGGGGCGATCACCGTGTTCGGCGAGTACACCACCGGCCTGATCCGCACCACCTTCGCCGCCGTGCCGGACCGACGGGGCGTGATCGCGGCGAAGGTGCTGCTGATCGGCGGGATCACCGCGCTCGCCGGGGCCGTGGTCTCGGCGGGCTCGTTCCTCGCCGTCAACGCGATGCTGGCCTCCCGGCACCTCGGGCTCTCCGTCACCGACCCGGGCTGCCTGCGGGCGGTACTGGGCTACGCGGCGGTCGTGCCGGTCTGCGCGCTGATCGGGATGGCGCTGGGCGCGCTGCTGCGGCACGCCACCGCCTCGATCGTGTCGCTGGTGCTGCTGCTGCTCGTGCTGCCGATGGTGTTCGGCGGGGACCGCTACCGGTGGCTGAAGGAGATCGGCACCCACCTGCCGCTGGCCACCGTGCAGCGGCTCACCATCAGGCCCGGCTCCCCGGTCACGATGGGGAAGTACGCGCCGGGCGTGCTGGACTCCTGGATCACCATGGGGGTGTGGGGCGCGGCCGCCGTGGTGGTGACGGTGGCCGTGGTGCGGCGGCGGGACGTCTGATCCGCCCGCTCAGCCGAGGCCGAGCCGCCGCGCGGTCGCGGCGGCCGGCCGGTACGGGCGCTCGGGCGGCAGCAGCCGCTGCGCCTTCGCCGCCTGCCCGCCGCGGACCAGCGCGGCGATCCGCCGCACCTGCGGGGTGAGGTCGGTGAGGTCGACGACCCACTCCTCGGCGAAGGCGCGGATCAGCGACCGGCCGACGCCCACCTGGATGCTGTAGTGGTTCAGCGCCGCCCCGCGCAGCGACCGCTCAGGGTCCCACTGCACGTGGACCGCGGCGTCCGCCAGCTCGTCCGGGTGCGCGGTGGTCGGCACGGCGCGGGCGAGCGCCTCCTCCCAGCCCTCCCGGGTGATCCGGACCGCCAGCACCCTGGTCTGGCCGGGCTTCTGCGCCCAGTTGCTGCGGTGCATCAGCCAGCGGAACGAGGGCTTGATCCAGGTCATCCGGTGGAAGCCGAACGGCGCCACGAACCGGCCGGCCGCCAGCGCCGCGTCGGCGACGGCCGACGGGTAGGCCTGGTAGAGCACGATCGTCCGGTCGTCGTGGTCGGCACGGATCTCGCGCAGTGCGGTCATCTCGCGGCACCCCCTCGACCCGGCACGCTGCCAGGGCGGGCGGCGCGGTGCAACGGGATTACCAGGCGGCGCCGGGGCGGCTCAGGCCACGGCCGCCTTGCTGCGGAAGGCGCCGAGGGTGGCCGCCGGGACGCCGCAGCCGGGGAGGAAGGAGGCCGCGCCGCCGTAGTGGGTGCGGACGCGGTCGAGGAAGACCGACATGGCCTCGGCCGGGGCCTCCAGCAGGGGCGCGGGGATGGTGAGGTTGCGGCCCCGGGAGTCGGTGACGCGGGAGGTGGAACGGTCGTTGAGGGCGGTGCGGTGGCGTTCGGCGAGGCCGGCGAAGATCTGCGGGAGCGCGTCGGCGGTGCGGGTGTAGTCGGCGACGATGCGCTCGGCGGGGACGCCGAGGAGGTCCAGCAGGAGGGCGGTGAGCAGCCCGGTGCGGTCCTTGCCGGCGGCGCAGTGGAGCAGGACCGCGCCGGGGCGGACGGTGGCGTCGACGGCGGCGGCCACCGCCTCGGGCGCGGACTCCGCCAGCAGGACGTAGAAGTCGCCGAGGTCGGCGGCCGTGGCCATGGTGCCCATTCGCGCGGTGAGGACGTCCGTGGCGGGGTTCACGGGGGCGGCGACGACGGCTATCCCGGCGGCCTCGGCGGCGGCCCAGTCCCGGGGGTCGGTCTCGCGCGGGTCCCGCAGGTCCACGATGGTGCGGATGTCGCAGCCGCGCAGCTGGGCGACGGTGGCCTCGTCGGCGGCCGGGAACGGCTGGGCGGAGCGGTACAGCACACCGGGGCGGACCCGTCGGCCCTCGGGGTCGCCGAGGACGGCGGCGTCGCGGAAGTTGACCAGGGACATGCGGGAGGCCTTTCGGTGGTGCCGCACCGGGGACGAGACGGGTCATCCGGAGGGCGGAGACATCTAGACGTCTAGATGTGTAACCCCTCCGGGGCCGCCGGGCAAGCCTCGGTGGCGCAGATCCCGGCAGCACGGGCCCCGGCAGCACGGGCCCCGGCGGCGCGGGCCCGCGCCGCGGCGCGCGTCTCGATCGGTGCATCCCTCCATCCCACTCCCATCGCCCGGCCCCGGCGACCCGGGCCGTACGGCGCCCGACCGGCCCGGTCCATCCGGTCCGCTCCGTAGGATCGGGCCCGTGGCGACGAACCCCCCGAGCTCCCCGAACACCCCGGTGTACCGCCGTCTGGCCCGCCGGCTCCAGGAGCGCATCGACGCCGGCACCTACCCGGCGGGCGCCCGGCTGCCCAGCGAGCCCGAGCTGAGCGCCGAGTTCGGGGTGAACCGGCTGACCGTGCGGCAGGCGGTGGCGGAGCTGGAGCGGGCCGCCGTGGTGGAGATCCGCCGGGGCGTGGGCACCTTCGTCCGCCCGCCCGCCGTCCGGGTGTCGATCGCCGTGGACCCGCGCAGCCAGCGCTTCGACCTCGGCAGCGTGCCCACCGCGCTGCCGAACGAGGCCCGCGCGGACGGGGAGTTCGTGGTGGCCGCCCCGTCCGTCCTCGGCTCGGCGCAGGACGCGGAAGCGGCCCGCCAACTGGGCCGCGCCCCGGCGGAGCTGTCCCGGGTGGACTCGGTGATCCGGCTGGGCGGGCGGCCCCGGGCGGCGTGCAGCTACTGGGTGCCGTTCGGCCCGCTGCCCGCCGAACTGCTCCGGCCGGGGCGCCCCGGGAACCTGGTGCCGGCCCTGGCGCGGGCCGCCGGGGTGGAGCTGGAGTACGACTGGCGGGCCTTCGGCGCCGTCGGCGCGGACCTCGCGGACGCCGAACTGCTGGGCGTCCCGCCGGGCACCGCGCTGCTGGTGCGCGAGGGCGTCAGCTGCACCCCGGACGGCGCCCCGGCGCTGTACGTACGGCGGCGGATCGACGGCAGCAGCGCACGCTTCGTCCTGCACTTCCGAGACCGGTAGCGCGGGCCGGTCCGCGCACCCGTCCTGATAGGTTCGGCGCCGGAATACCAGGTCGCACGGGGGTTGGCAGGACATTGGTGACCGAGGGGCCCGACCACGACATACCCGCCGAGCTGGCCGAGGTCTACCTCGTCCTGCTCGGCGACGTCTCCCGTACCGGCCGGCTGCTGCGCCGCGAGGAGCTGGAGCGCCTGCGCAGGCTCGGCGAGCACTGCGCCGAGGCCGGGTACGGGCTGCGCGAGGTGGTGTCGCACTGCCTGGCCGCCGCCCGGCGCGCCTGGCAGACGCTGCCCGGGACGACCGCCGCGAGCAGCGTCAACGAGCTGCGCCGCACGGGCGACGCGGTGCTGTCCGCCACCGACGCCGCGCTGGCCGCGCTGGGCGAGGGCCACGAGCGGGCGCAGCGCCTGGCCGTGCGCCAGGAGGAGGCGGCCCGGCGGGAGTTCGTCGACGACCTGTTGTTCGGCCGCGGCGACCTCGGCCAGCTCGCCGAGCGCGCGGAGCGGTTCGGGCTGCGGCTGGCGGGCGCGTACACGGTGGCGGTCGCGGTCGGCGACGAGCCGTTCGCGGACGTGCGTCCGCTGGTGCACCGGGTGGAGCGGGAGCTGGCCGGACGGTTCGGCGAGCGGAACGTCCTGCTGGCGGGCAAGGACGGCCGGCTGGTGTGCGTCGCCCCGGACTCCGACCGGGCCGTGCTGGAGGCCTTCGCCGAGCTGACGCTGCGGCCCGGCGCCGGCGGCCAGCCGGTGCGGCGGGTGGCCACCGGCCGCCGGCACTCGGGCCCGAGCGGGGTGCCGCGCAGCTACGAGGAGGCGCTGGACGCGCTGGACTACGCGCAGCGGCTGAACCTGCCGGCCCGGCGGCTGCGGGCCGAGGAGCTGCTGGTCTTCCCGGTGCTGATGCGCGACCGGTCGGCCATGGCCGACCTGGTGCGCAGCGTGCTGGGCCCGCTGACCGAGGCCCGCGGCGGCGCCCGTCCGCTGCTGGACACCATCGCCGTGCAGGCGGAGGCCGGGTACGTGAACGCGGAGGCGGCGCGCCGGCTGGGGCTGAGCGTGCGCACCCTGGGCTACCGGCTGGAGCGGATCAAGGCGCTCACCGGCTACGACCCCTCGGACGCGCTCCAGCGCTTCACCCTGGAGACGGCGGCCATGGGCGCGCGGCTGCTGAACTGGCCGGAACGGCCGCTGTAGTCCCGCTGCGGCGCACCCGCGCGGTGCTGCCGGGACCGTCCGGGGGCCGTCCTGTTGCCGAGCCGTTGCAGTGTCACGCGGGACGCGCGTACCAGGGTGTCAAGAGGGCGTAAAGATTGCCGGATCCTGGCAATGTGCGGCGGGGCCCGGCACTGCCATGATCTCCCCGGCGCCGATGCGCGGTGCCGGGGGAAGGACGGGGGAGCGTGGCCGGGTTGGGGGGATTCTTCGCGGCCGCGCTGGCCTTCCCGACGGCGCTGTTCAGCTTCGCGCTGGTGGTGGTGGCCGGGTACTGGCTGCTGATGCTGCTGGGCGGCCTGGTGCCCGGCGCCGTGCACGGGGGGCACGGCGGCGGGCACCCCGTGGACGTCGGGCACGGGCACGTCGGACACGGGCACGTCGGACACGCGGGGCACGGTGCCGGGGGGCACGGTGCCGACGACGGGTCCGACCGGCACGGGGCCGGCCACCACGCGGGCGTGCTGGACGCGCTGGGGCTGGGCGGGGTGCCCGTGACGGTGGCGGTGTCGCTGCTGGTCGCGCTCGCCTGGTTCGTCAGCCTGGCCGGCACCGTCCTCACCTCGGGGGCGCCGGCGCGCGGCGGCGTGTTCGCCGTCGCGCTGGTCGCCTCCTGGGCGGGCACCCGGGTGCTCGTCCGGCCGCTGTCGCGGCTGTTCCCGCAGGACCGGCCGGTCACCCGGAGGGACTTCGTCGGCCGGGTCTGCGTGATCCGGACCGGCCGGGTGACGGCCGGCTTCGGGCAGGCCGAGGTCACCGCGGAGGACGGCTCCACCGCGCGCGCGGCCGTCCCGGTCGGCTGAAGAGCGCCGCCGCCGAGCCGCTTGCCCTACGACCCTACGATTCCCCTCATCGGGGGCATCCGCGCGGGGGCGGGGTAGGGGTGGCCGGGACTGGGTAACCCAGCCGGCATGGGCGCTCAGGGACTCGATCTGACCGGGTTGCGCAGGGTGTACGGGCGGGCGGGGAGCCGGTGGTTCTACACCCGGGTGGCGCGCAACGCACGGCACTGGGGGTGGACGGAGCCGGGGCAGTCGAAGTGGCGGCTGTGGCGGGCGCAGCGGCAGTTGCAGGACGTGCTGGGGCGCAAGCTGGCGCTGCCGGCCGGGGCGCGGGTGCTGGACGCCGGGTGCGGGGCCGGGGTGGTGGCGCGGGCGATGGCGGTGCGCTTCGGGCTGGCGGTGACCGGCGTCGACGTGCTGGACTTCCACCTCGCCGAGGCCCGCCGACTCAGCGCCCGGGCGCGGATGGGAGGGCGGACGGCGTTCCACTGGGGCGACTTCCACCGGCTGCCGTTCGGCGACGGGGAGTTCGACGGCGCGTACTCGATGGAGACCCTGGTCCACTCCTACGACCCGGCCCGGGCGCTGGCCGAGTTCCACCGGGTGCTGCGGCCGGGCGGGCGGCTGGTGCTGCTCGGCCCGATGAGCACCGGCCCGCTGGACGAACTTCCGCCCCGGGCACGGGCGTTGCTCGAACCGTACCTGGACGCGATGACGATGGTGGGCGCCAAGGTCTACCACGCCGGCAACCTGCCCCGGCTGCTGGGCGAGGCCGGGTTCGAGGTGGAGGAGGCGCTGGACGCGACCCGGTACTACCTGCCCACCTCGGAGGCGGTGTACGCGTACTTCCGGCTGCCCTGGGAGGTGCTGCGACGCTTCGGCGATCCGGCCAAATGGCTCAACCTCCGTTCCACGGTGGAGATGTACGCCGTGCGCGAGCACGTCGCCTGGTACGTTCACACGGCCGTCAAGCCATCGAGGTGACCCTGCCGTGGAGGACCGCTCCGCCCCGCTGCCGTACCCGGGCGGCTGGTTCTGCGTCGGCCGGGCCCGGGACCTGCCGCCCGGGCGGGTGCGCACCGCCCGGCTGATGGGCGAGGACGTGGTGCTGTACCGGACCCGCCGGGGCGCCGTACGGGCGGTCGGCCCGCACTGCCCGCACCTGGGCGCGCACTTCGGGGCGGGCGGGACGGTCCGGGGCGAGGAGCTGGTGTGCCCGTTCCACGGCTTCGCCTTCGGCCCGGACGGCTCGTGCACCGGTTCGCCGGACGGCGTGCGGTTCCGGGGCTCGTTGGCCGGGCGCCACCTGCGCGAGCGGGACGGCATGCTGTTCGTCTGGTGTGCTCCGGGCGGCGGCCCGGGCGGCGGCCCGCCCGCGTGGGAGCTGCCGCCGGCGGTCGGGGTGCGGCCGCTGGCGTGGTGGAGCGGGGAGGTGCTCTCCCACCCGCAGGAGGTAATGGAGAACAGCGTCGACTTCCGGCACGTCCGGGTGCTGCACGGCCTGGACACCCGGGAGACGGCCCCGCCGGAGCCGGCCGGCCCGCTGTTCACGGTCCACCAGCGCACCACGACCCGGTTCCCGGGGCTGGGCGCGGTGAGCCTGGAGCAGCCGGTGACGCTGGTCGGGCTCGGGATGATGCGGCTGGTGGCCGAACTGCCGCAGCTGGGCAGCAGCCTGCGGGTGTGGGTGCTGGCGACGCCGGTCGCGCCCTGGCGGACCAGGGTGCGCATGGCGGTGACCGCCACGGCGCCGGTGCCGGGGGTCGGCGCGGTGCGGGCCGTCGACCGGGCGGCCTCCTGGGCGGCGCTGCGGGCCTCGGTGCGGATCATCAAGCAGGACCGCCCGGTGCTGGCCCACAAGCGGTACCTGGCGCAGCCTCGGCTCGTCCCCGGGGAGCGCTCGATCGGGCTGTTCCGCCACTGGGCGCAGCAGTTCTACCCGGGGTTCCACCCGGAGCCCGCCGGCCCGGGGCGGACCGGGGGCGCCGGGCTCCACTCCGGGCCCCCGGCCGGACTGCGGCCCGGGCCGGACGCCGCCGGCTGAGCCCCGGCCGGAGCGGCCAGCGACTCCCAGACCGGGTCGGGCAGCCCGGGCACGGCGCGCCCCTCCGCCTGCCAGCGGCGGGCCAGTTCGGCGTAGATGGGCGCCTCCGGACCGGGCTCCGCCACCGACGGGCCGGGCGCCGTCGCGCGCGGGCCGGGCACCGCCGCGGGCGGACCGAGTGCCGCCGCGGGCGGACCAGGCGCCGCCACGGGCGGGCCGGGCACCGTCGCGGGCGGCAACGGCTGCTGCGGTCCGTCCTGAACGCCGCGCAGGATCGTTTCTTCACCCGGCTGTCGTCCGGACGCCGACTGCCTCCCAAAACCACTCACACCCACCCAACGCACCCCGCCCGCGCCGGGACACGGCCACGTCAACCGGGCACGCCGCAGGTCAACCCCCTGCGGGGACCGGCCGGGTGCGCAGGAAGTCGGCCCACCCGACTTCCTGCGCACGTCCTGTCGGCCCGGGGCTCCACCCCGGGCCCGCTCCGTCCCCGGCCGCCCCGCTACCGCCGGCGCCCCGCCGCCAGCAGCTCGGGCACGCTGGCGAGCTTCACCCGCGGCCGCCCCTCGGCCTCGCCCCGCTCGCGCTCCGCGCGGTCCACCGCCCGCAGCTCCCGCAGCCCGACCGCGTCCGGCCGCCGGTGCCGCACCAGCCGTTCGAAGTCCCGGCGGCCCGCCTCCGGGGCGGGCAGCGCCAGGGCGACGGCGTCGTCCAGCAGCGCGCCCACGGTCTCCCGCGCGCAGGCCCGGTTGGCGCCGATCCCGCCGGCCGGCCCGCGCTTGGCCCAGCCCACCACGTACGTCCCGGGCAGCGGCCGGCCGGTCGCCGGGTCGACGACCCGCCCGTTGCGGTGCGCGACCGTCCCGCTCCGCTCGTCGAACGGCAGCCCGGGCAGCGGCACGCCCCGGTGCCCGATCGAGCGCACCACCAGCCCGGCCCGCAGCACGTCCGTCGCCCCGGTGCCCTCGACCCGGCCGTCCGCCGCCAGGGCGGTCCGCTCGACGGTCAGGGCCTCGACCCGCCCGTCCCCGGACAGCTCGACCGGCGCCGACAGGAACCGCAGCACGATCCGCCGCCCCGGCCCGGGCTCCGCCGCCCCGTCGTACGGCACCAGCGGCAGCCCGGCCAGCAGCGCCGCCTGCGCCGCACCGGCCCCCGCCCCCGCGCCCGCGCCCGACCCGGCGTCCGCGCCCGCCGCCTCGATCGCCGCCCGCACCTCCGGATGGTCCGCCACCACCACCTCGACACCCGGCAGCTGCCGCAGCGCCAGGAACTCCGCCCTGGTCCACGCCGCCTGCTCCGGCCCCCGCCGGGCGAGCAGCACGACCTCCCGGACCCGGCTGCGGCGCAGCGCGGCCAGGGCGTGATCGGCGATGTCGGTGGCGGCGAGCCGGTCGGGGTCGGTGAGCAGGATGCGGGCGACGTCCACCGCGACGTTGCCGTTGCCGATCACCACCACGCGCTCCGCCGACAGCTCCACCGCGTCGGCGGGCACCGTCGGTTCGGCGTTGTACCAGCCGACGAAGGCGGTCGCGGGCAGGCTGCCCGGCAGGTCCTCGCCGGGAATGCCGAGCCGGCGGTCGGCGGCCGCGCCGACCGCGTACACCACCGCGTGGTGGTGCGCGGCGAGCTCCTGGTGGGTCACGTCCGTGCCGATCTCCACGTTGAGGTGCATCCGCAGCCGGGGGTCGTGGAAGACGCTCGCGAAGCTCTCCGCGATCCGCTTGGTGGACTGGTGGTCGGGCGCGACGCCGTGCCGCAGCAGCCCGCCGGTGACGGGCAGCCGGTCGACCATGGTGATCTCGGCGCTGGTGCTGCGCAGCAGTTCCTGCGCGGTGTACCCGGCGGACGGTCCGGTGCCGACGACGGCGATCCGCAGCTTCCCGAGTTCGCCCGGCAGGCTGCGCGGGAAGCTGGGCGCGCCCCAGGCGTGGTCGCTGGGGTGGTCGCGGAACCAGTCGCGGTTGAGGTCGCCGAACACGGTGTCCGGCCCGCGCAGCCGGTCGACCGGGAACACCGCGTCCACCGGGCAGGCGTCCGCGCAGGCGCCGCAGTCGATGCACGCCCGCGGGTCGATGTACAGCATGTCGGTGGTGCCGAACTCCGGCTCGTCCGGGGTCGGGTGGATGCAGTTGACCGGGCAGACTGACACGCACGAGGCGTCGTTGCAGCAGGTCTGGGTGATCGCGTAGGCCATGGCCGGGGTGGGTCCTCGCTGCGCGTGGGGGATGGGAGGCGGAGGGGCCGCTGACGGACCGTCAGAGCATGTGAACCCGGCGGTAGATGGCCGCCGAGCGGCTGGTGAGCAGCCCGGTCTCGGCGAGGAAGGCCATCAGGTGCCGGGAGCTGGTGCGCATCATCGCCTTGCGGTGCTCGTTGGCCCGCACCTCGGCGAGCGCCCGCGGTACGTCGAGCCCGGCGGCCTTGTACACGCCCGGGTGCACCATGCTGCTGACGATGACGTACGCGCCCGCGGCGATGCCGGCGGCCGAGGTGCGCCGCCGGGCCGGGCCGGCGTGGCGCATCCGCTCGCGGATCTCCTGCCGGGCGAACTTCATGTGCCGGGACTCTTCGACGACGTGGATCCGGGAGGTGCCGCGGACGATCTCCAGCACGTTCTCGCCGCGCATCCAGTCGCGCTGCATGACGTCGAGCACCTCTTCGGCCACCAGGATGCCGCCGTAGGCGAGTTCGCCCTTGGCGAGCGCCTTGAAGGCGCGCCCGGCCTGGGCGATCACCTTGTTCGGGCGGTAGGCGGGGACGCCCATCTTCTCGCAGGCCCGGGCGAACATGATCGAGTGGCGGCACTCGTCGGCGATCTCGGTGAGCGCGAACCGGAACTCGGCACTGGCGGGGTTCTTGAGGTACTGGTCGCGCAGCACCATCTGCTGGAGGATCATCTCGAACCAGATGCCGGTGTTCATGATCGAGCAGACCTCGTGCCGGGTGAGGGTGACCCGCTGGCGCTCGGTCATCTCGTCCCACAGCCGGGTGCCGTAGAGGGTGCTCCACTCCGGGTTGAGGCCGTAGTGGCCCTCCGGGAGGGGGGCGTCCCAGTCGATCTCGGCCGAGGGGTCGTAGGAGAGGGTGGCGGCCGATTCCAGCAGCCGCTTCGAGACGTCGTCGTCGGACTCGGTGTGGCCGTGCCCCGTCTGCCGGGTGAGAGCCATGGCTGCCTCCAGGTGCCTGCTCCTGCGGGCTCCCGCTCACCCGCTTATTAGACGGACAGTACAATAAGAGCCGGTCGCCGAGAACCCCCTGCGCGACGGTGAACCGGCGCGGACGACGGCGGCCTGGATCCCCGGATCCGGGAGTCCCCGACCGCCGCCCGCACCCTCTCCGCCCTTCCCCGGTGCCGCCGCCTACGCCCTCGCCCTGCCACCCGCTGCGCCCGGGCTCACCCCGCCACCCGCTGCGCCCGGGCCACCAGGTGGCGGCGCTCCGGAGCACTGGCCGTACGGGCCGCCGCCTCCCGGTAGGCGCGGGCGGCGCCCGCCGGGTCGGTGCCGAGCCGGTCCAGCAGGTGCGCCCGGACCGCGAGCAGCCGGTGGTGGCGGGCCAGGCGCTTGTCCTCGGCCAGCTCCGCGACGAGCGCGAGCCCGGCCGCCGTCCCGTGCACCATCGCGACCGCGACCGCCCGGTTGAGCGCGACCACCGGGTTCGGGTCGAGGCGCAGCAGCAGGTCGTACAGCACCAGGATCTGCGGCCAGTCGGTGTCCCGCGCCGTCACCGCCTCCCCGTGCACCGCGGCGATCGCCGCCTGCACCTGGTACGGCCCGGCCTGTCCGCGCGTCAGCACCGCGGCGATCAACTCCAGCCCTTGGTGCAGCAGTTCCTGGTCCCAGCGGCCGCGGTCCTGCTCCTCCAGCGGCACCAGCTCGCCGTGCGCCCCGGTGCGGGCGGGCCGGCGGGCGTCGGTGATCAGCATCAGCGCGAGCAGCCCCGCCGTCTCGGCGTCCCCGGGGGTGAGCCGCAGCAGCATCCGGGTCAGCCGGATCGCCTCGACGGACAGCTGCGGCGCGGTCAGCTCCTCGCCGCCGCTCGCCGTGTAGCCCTCGTTGAAGACCAGGTACAGCACGTGGCGGACCTCGGCCAGCCGTGCGGCGTCGCCCTCCGCGGCCGGCAGTGCCAGTCGCCCGCCGTCCGCCCCGGCCGCCGTCTTCAGCGTCTGCTTCGCCCGGCTGATCCGCTGCGCCATCGTCGACTCGGGCACCAGGAACGCGGCGGCGATCTGCGCGGTGGTCAGGCCGCCGACCGCGCGCAGGGTCAGCGCGATCCGGCTCGGCACGGACAGCGCCGGGTGGCAGCAGAGGAACAGCAGCGCGAGCGAGTCGTCCGCCGCCGGATCGGGCGCGTCGGCCGGCGGCGCGAGCAGCGCGGACTGCGGCGTGGCCAGCGCCGACGCCTCCTCCCGGCGGCGGCGCGCCGACTCGCTGCGCACCTGGTCCACCAGCCGCCGGTCCGCGACGGTCACCAGCCAGCCCCGCGGGTTGACCGGCGTCCCGCTCCGCGGCCACTGCGTCGCGGCGGCCAGCAGCGCCTCCTGCACCGCGTCCTCGCAGGCGTCGAACGCCCCGCCGTGCCGCCGCACCAGCACGCCGAGGACCTGCGGCGCCAGTTCGCGCAGCAGGCCCTCGACGGCGACGGTCGTGCCGCTCACTCGCGCCCCGGGAGCTCGCTCGCGGCGGACTCGTGCATGACCGGCCACAGCTCCACCGGCTCCACGTCCGCGAACGGCATGTCCGCCGCGATCTGCTGGGCCCGCTCCAGGCTCTCGCAGTCCAGCAGGTAGAAGCTGGCCAGGTACTCCTTGGTCTCCAGGTACGGGCCGTCGGTGACCACCGGCACCCCCTCCGCCCGCCGCACCAGCTGCGCCGCCGCCGCGTCCGCCAGCCCGTACGCGCCGACCAGCTCCCCGCTCTCCCGGTACCGCGTGTTGAACGCCTCCTGCTTGGCGATCGCCTCCGGCCACGCCTCGGCCGGGAAGGAGTCCCACTTGGCCTGGTTGCCGTAGATCATCGCGACGTACTTCATCTCGGGTGTCCCCTCCGCCTCGCGCGCCCCGTCGGCGCGTTGTCACCTCTCAGTCGGAGCGGCGGAACCCGGCCTCGACATCGGCCGGGAACTTCTCGGAGATTTCTTCTTCCGCGCCCCGGGAGCTGCAGACGATCAAGGTACGGCAGCCCGCTCAGCCGCGCCGGTCCGCCCCGTCGAAGGCCGCGAGCGAGCGCGCGCCCGGTTCCAGCGAGCGCCGCAGGGCGGCGAGCACGGCGGGCTCCAACCCGCCCACGGCTTCGGCGAGTTCGTCCGCGATGTCCGCCGTGATCTCGGCCGCGACGGCGTCCGCCGGGGTGCGCGGGCCGAGTTTGCCGACGGCCGCCGCGGCCCGGGCGGGGGTGAGCAGGGCGGCGGCCCGGACGAGGAGCCAGGCGGGCACGCCGGCCGCGCCCTCCGGCGGGGGGAGGTACGGGCGGGCGCCGTCGTAGCGGTCGTCCTCGGCGAAGGCCCGCTGCTTGACCTTCACCAGTGGCCGGGCCGGACCCGGCTCGCGCCACTCGCCGGCCGGCTTGAGGACGTACCCCTCGGCGAGGTTGTCCGGCAGTCCGGGCAGGCCGAACAGGGCGGGCACCCGGCTGGGGAAGCGCGCCGGCAGGTCATGCAGGGTGTTCAGCGGGCCGTGCCCGAGCAGCGGCACGCAGGTGAGCCCGGCGGCCCGAGCGGCGGCGCGCAGCGTGCGGTCGGCGATCCACCACCGGCCTCCGGGCGTCTCGACGGTGGCGTCGAACGGCAGCCAGCACAGGCCGGGGGCGTACCAGACGCCGGTCTGCACCGGGTCGACGCCGGGGGCGGCGGGCACGTCGGGGTGCGGGTAGCGGCCGCCGGCCAGTTCGCCGTAGACCGTCACCACGGCCGCGGCACCCCACGGCCCGCGCACCGCGGCGGCGAACCGGGCCGCCGCGACGGACAGGGCGGCCCAGATCCGGCTCACGCCGAAGAAGCCGTCCAGCCCCTCGTCGTCCAGCAGTTCACGCCGTTTCGCGGGCCGGACGGCCCCGCCCTCGCAGACCACGGCGAAGTGCGCCCCGTGCACCTTCTCCGCCGCGGTCCACTCACGGCCGCCGGGGCCGCCGGAGCGGCCGCGCGCGGGGATCTTGGGGTAGGGCCGCAGTCCGGGCCCGTCGGACTCCGTCTCGAACACCGTCTCGGACACGAACGGCATCCTCGCCGCGCGGCCCGCCGGCCGGCAACCGGGATTCCGGCGGACGACCGGCCGGCCCGGGGGCCGCCGGGCCGCCTTGCGCCGGGCGGGCTCAGACCCCCCACTCCGCGCGCAGCCGGGCGAAGGCCTCGTGGAAGCCCGGGAAGGTCTTCCGCACGCAGCCCGGGTCGTCGAAGGTGATGCCGGGGGTGCGCAGCGCGGTGACGGCGAAGGACATCACGATCCGGTGGTCGGAGTGGGTGGTGATCCCGACCGGGCGCGGGGTGCCGGGCCGGATCTCGATCCAGTCCTCCCCGGTGGCCACCGGGACGCCCATCGCGCGCAGGTTGTCGGCGCAGGCCTCCAGCCGGTCGCACTCCTTGACCCGGGTGTTGTGGACGTCCTCGATCCGCACCGGCCCGGTGGCGAACGGCGCGATGGCCGCGAGCGTGGGCATGGTGTCGGAGATGTCCCGCATGTTGACGGTGATCCCGCCGAGCGGGCCGTCGCCGGCCACCGTCGTGCGGTCGGGCCCGACGTCCACCCGGGCGCCCATCCGCCGCAGCACGTCCACGAACCGCAGGTCGCCCTGGAGCGCGTCCCGGCCGAGGCCGGGGACGGTGACCTCGCGGCCGGCCAGGGCCGCGGCGGCGAAGAAGTAACTGGCGGTGGAGGCGTCCGGCTCGACCGGGTAGTCGGCGGCCCGGTAGCCGCCGGAGGGCACCTCGAACACCTCGCCGGCGGGAGTCCGCTCCCGCTTCACCTCGACCCCGAAGGAGCGCATCATCGCCAGGGTGATGCCGATGTACGGGGCGGAGACCAGCCGGGTGACGGTGATCCGCAGGCCGTCCCGGGTGAGCGGGCCGAGCAGCAGTAGCGCGGTCAGGTACTGCGAGGACTGCCCGGCGTCCAGGGTGAGTTCACCGCCGCGGACGCCGTCCGCGACGACGGTCAGCGGGTGGTGGCCCTCGGCCTCCTCGTGCCGCAGGTCCACGCCCAGCTCGCGCAGCGCCCGGGTGAGCGGGGCGACCGGGCGGCGGCGCATCTGGGCGGAGGCGTCGAAACGGTAGGTGCCGTGGCCGGCGGCGGCCAGGGTGGGCAGGAAGCGCGCGGTGGTGGCGCCGTCCCGGCAGTACACCTCGGCGCTCGGCACGGCGGGCCCGGCCGGGCGGCCCGCCACCCGCCACGAGTCCGCCGTCCGCTCGACCCGGTACCCGAGGGTGTCCAGGCCCTCGGCGAAGCCCTCGGTGTCGTCCGAGGCCAGCGGGCGGCGCAGGGTGGTCACGCCCTCGGCGGCGGCGGCCAGGAACAGCGCCCGGGCGGTGATGGACTTGGATCCCGGGATCTCCACAGCAGTCACGGCAGGCTCTCCCAACACGGGTGTCCGACAGGTGTCTCCGGTGACGTCAGGGCCGATCCTGCCCCACCGGGCCGCCGCCTTCGGCGACCATCCACGGACTGGACGGTGGCCGGGGCGACAACGGCGGGCGAAGGCTCGGCGGCCTTCGACGGCATCCGCTAGGCAGCGGGCGGCGGGCGGACTCCCGAGGGGGCGGGGGCGACGGTTCAGCAGCGCGCCCAGAGGCCGGCCAGGTGCGCGTGCAGGACCTCCTCCGCCTCCGCCACCGTCCGGTGCCCGACCAGGACGTGCGCGGTGAGCCCGTCGGCGAGGGCGAGCAGCGCACGGGCCTCGGTGCGGGCCACCACCGCCCCGCCCGCGGCGGCCCCGCCGATCACCGAGCCGCCGACGACCTGCCCGCCGGCGGCCTCCGCGACCAGCCGCACCATCAGCTCCTCCAGTGCCGCGTAGCTGCTCCGCAGGGCCGCCGCCAGCCCCGGGTTGACGGCGGCGCCGGCGAGGAAGGCGAGCCAGATCCTGGCCTCGGCCCGGTGCTCCTCGCGCAGCAGCGCCACCTCGCCCGCCACCAGCCCCAGTTCACTGGCCGCCGACTGCGCCGGCCCGGCCGTGAGCCGGCCGCGCACCCGCTCGGTGACCCGCTCGCCGACATGGGTGAGGGCGAACAGGAGCATCTCCTCCTTGGTGCGGAAGCAGCGCTGGACGGCGCCCATCGAGACCTCCGCCCGGGTGGCGACGTCCCGCAGGGTGACGCCCTCCAGGCCGTGCTCGTCCACCAGCAGGCAGACGGCCTCGGCGATCCGCCGGCGCCGGCCCTCGTGGTCCACCTGTTTCGGCATCTCCGGCCTCCTCGTCCTGTCCTCGGATTTTCCGATGCGAGCGTATCGGTTCTCGGGCTAGGGTTCCGTACTGATGCGACCGCATCGGTACGAGGTCCAACGAGCCGCCGAGGAGAACCCCCATGCCCCTGTGGAGCAAGCCCGCCACCGAAATCGCCGCCGCCGTGCGCTCGGGCGCGGTGACGGCCCTGGACGTGGTGGACAGCCACCTGGACCGGATCGCCGAGGTCAACCCCGGCCTGAACGCCGTCACCCAGCTCCTCGCCGAGCGCGCCCGCGCCGACGCCCGGCAGCTCGACCGCCGCCGGGCCGCCGGTGAGGATCCCGGCCCGCTCGCGGGCGTGCCGTTCACCGTGAAGGAGTGCACCCCGATCGCCGGCGTGCCCACCACCTTCGGCACCCCGCGCTTGCGCGGCCACGTCGCCACCGCGGACGCCGTCCCGGTGGCCCGGCTGCGCGCGGCGGGGGCGATCCCGATCGGCCACAGCAACCTGCCGACCCTGATCCTCGCCGGGATGCACACCCGAAGCGAGCTGTACGGCGACACCCGCAACCCCTGGCACCCCGGCCGCACCCCCGGCGGCACCAGCGGTGGGGACGGCGTGGCCGTCGCCGCCGGGATGGCCACGCTCGGGCTCGGCAACGACTCCGGCGGCTCGGTCCGCATCCCGGCCTCCTTCTGCGGGGTCGCCGCCCTCAAGCCGACCACCGGCCGCTTCCCCGCCGACCAGCGCCTGATCGGCCCGGACGACCCGGGCCCGGCCTCCCAGCTCCTGGTCACCGACGGCCCGCTGGCCCGTACGGTCGCCGACCTGCGGCTCGCCTACGAGACGCTGGCGGGCACCGACCCGCGCGACCCGCGCGCCGTGCCCGCCCCGCTGGACGGGGAGCCGCTCGCCGGCCCGGTCCGGGTCGCCGTCGTCGCCGATCCGGGTGGCCACGGCGTCCACCCGACCGTCCGCCGCGCCGTCGGGACCGCCGCCGACGCGCTGCGCGACGCCGGGTACGACGTCCGGGAGGTCCCCGACGTCCCGCGGCTGGACGAGGCGCTCGACGCCTACCTCCGCCTCACCAACACCGAGTTCGCGCCGAGCTGGCCCGTCGTCCGGCAGCTGCTGGGCGAGGGCGGCGACCGCTACATCGACCTGACCATGCGCGTCGCCCCGCCCACGGACGCCCCCGGCCTGATCCGGCTGATGGGCACCTGGATGGGCATCCGCCGCTCCTGGACGGAGTTCCTGCAGGAGTACCCGCTGCTGCTGGGCCCGGTGTTCACCGAGCCGCCCGTCGAACCCGGCCTGGAGTCCCGGGACCAGGCGGGCCGCGACCGGGTCGCCGCCGCCATGCGGCTCTGCTCGGCGACCAGCTTCGTCGGCGTCCCGGCCGTCGCCGTCCCCACCGGCCTCGCCGCGGACGGCCTGCCCACCGGTGTCCAGCTGGTCGGCCGGGCGTTCCGGGAGGACCTCTGCCTGGCCGCCGCCCAGGCCGTCGAGGACCGCCTCGGCACGCTCACCCCGATCGACCCGAGGCCGTGAAGCCGTACAGCCGTACAGCGGTGGGGCCATGAGGGACCGTGAGGCCGGAACCCCTAGACCCCCGGCAGCCCCGGCACCACCAGCCCGCTCTCGTAGGCGATCACCACCGCGTGGGTCCGGTTCTGCGCGCCGAGCTTGCCCAGGACGTTGCCCACGTGGGTCTTGACGGTCTCCTGGCTCACCGCGAGGGCCTGGGCGATCTCCGGGTTGGACAGCCCGGTCGCCATCAGCCGCAGCACCCCCTCCTCCCGCCCGGTCAGCGCCGCCCGGGGCAGCGCCTCGACCGGATCCAGCGGCCGGGCCGCGACCATCCGGCGCAGCGCGGCGGGGAACAGCACCGCCTCCCCGGCCGCCGCCACCCGCACCGCCTCGGCGATCTGCGGGACGGGCCGCCGCTTGAGCACGAAGCCGCTGGCCCCGGCGCTCAGCGCGGCGGTGACGTAGGCGTCGTTCTCGAAGGTGGTGATCACCACGACCTTGGGGGGCTCGGCGTGCTCCCGCAGCAGTTCACGGGTCGCGTCGATGCCGTTGCGGCGCGGCATCCGCACGTCCATCAGCACCACGTCCGGCCGCAGCCGCCGGACCCGCTCGACCACCTCGACGCCGTCGGCGGCCGTCCCGACCACCGCGATGCCCGGCTGGGCGCCCAGCAGGGTGCCCAGCCCGCTGCGGGTGACGGCGTCGTCGTCGGCGATCAGCACGGTGACGTCGGGCGGAGTGCCCTCGTCGCGGCCGGGCGTGCCCGCGTCGGCGCCGGGCGCATCCGGGCCGGAGCCCGGGCGGGAGTCCGAGTCGGAGCCGGGCCCGCTCACGCCGACCACCGCATCGGCAGCCGGACCGCCAGCCGCCACTGCCGCTCCCCGTACGGCCCGGCCTCGAACTCGCCGTTCAGCAGCCGCACCCGTTCGGCCAGGCCGGGCAGGCCGTGGCCGGAGGTCGGGAAGCCGCCCGAGCCCGGCGCGGCGTGGCCGCCGCCCACCCCGTTGACCACGCTCAGCTCCAGCATCTGCGGCCCCGCCGCCACCAGCAGCTCGATCGGCCCGCCGGCGCCGTGCCGCAGCGCGTTGGTCAGCCCCTCCTGGACGATCCGGTAGGCGGCCCGGGAGAGCGTGCCCTGCACCTGCGCCAGGTCCCCGGTGGTGCGCGGTTCCACGACCGCGCCCGCGTGCCGCAGCCGGTCGATCAGTTCGGGCAGGTCGGTGAGGGTCCGGGTCGGGGCGGTGCCCGACTGCTCCTCGCGCAGCACGCCCAGCACGTAGTCGAGGTCCTCCAGCGCGGCCCGGGTGGACTCCTCGATGCTGCGCATCGCGGCCCGCGCCGCCGCCGGGTCGGCGGCGAGCACCTCGCCCGCGACGGCCGCCTGGATGGTCGCGGCGGTCAGGGTGTGCCCGATGGAGTCGTGCAGTTCGTGGGCCAGCCGGTTGCGTTCGGCCAGCTGCCGTTCCCGTTCGGCGGCCATCGCGAGCCGCTCGGCCGGCGAGGGCCCGAGCAGCCGGGGCGCCAGCGACCGCAGCGCACCCGACGCCCCGGCGAACAGCGCCGCCGCCAGGGCCAGGCTGAGCGCCGCCACCACCCAGCTCCAGACGCCCGTCACCTCGGCCGCCCAGCCGAAGAGGCTCACCCGCGCCTCACCGGACGTCCGCCGCCCCGGCAGCGTCAGCCCCATCACCAGCAGGGTGCTGCCGCCGACCAGCACCGTCCACCCGAGCGCCACGTGCGCCAGCAGGAAGACCGGTGTCCGCCACCGCTCCCCCGCGGCCCCCTTCACCGGGTCGGGCACCGCGACGCCCAGCAGCCGCCGCGCCACCTTCACCAGCACCCGGCGCACCACCGGGGGCAGCCCGGCCGCCGCCACCAGCACCGCCCACAGCGGCAGGGCCGCCCAGGCCGCGTCCGGCCGGCCCGACACCCCCAGCGTCGCCCCGAGCGCCACCATCGCCACGGGCAGCGACGCCAGCGCCCCGAGCACCGCGAACAGCACTCCCGTGTACGTCGACCTGCGCAGCAGCAACCGCATTCCCTTGATCATGCTGGTCAGTATCACCGGCCGTCCCGCCCCGGCCCTCCCCCGATCGAGGGAGGATCTCCGACGGCCTCCGGCAGCCCGTGACGGCCCCGACGGCCCCCGGCCGCCCCACCGTCGCCGCCGTCCCGGATTCGGCCGGAACGCGACCACTCGTTCGCATGAATGCGGCGCGAAGCAGCCTCCCCGCCTCCGGAGTTCCAGATCATCGCAGCAATGACGATCAATCAGAAGCTGTTCAGGCAAGGCCTGTTGGCGACCGCCGCCTCCACCCTCACCGCCCTGGCCGCGGCGACCGCCCAGGCCGCACCCGCCCAGCGGAACGACGGCCCGCACCTCTGCAGGGTCTCCGTCCGGGCCACCGGGGCCTGGGCGCCCCCTCCCGGCCTGGCCTCCTTCACCGTGCGCGTCGGGGGCACCGGCGGCGGAGGCGACCCGGGAGGCCCCGACCGGTAGCGCGGCCCAACACAGGCCGACGACCGGTGCGCGAACGAGCCGACGGGATCCGGCCGTTCCGCAGATCCGCCTGCCAACGAACGGACGGTGGGCGAGACTTGGCCCTCGGATCGGGCGCCCGACCAGCCCAAGTATCCGACGGAACAGCAACTGCCTTGATTCACGCGATCGTTGATGAGACAGGAGTTTCCGGATGGCTGGTTCCCCCATGCCGCGAAGAGCCACCCCAGGCCGAGCCGCGCCCCGTCCGTACCCGACTCCCCACCCCGACGAGCCAGGAGCCCACCGCATGACCGGCTTACGCGCCCGCCGCCCCGCCGCCCTCGGCGCCGCCACGACGGCCGCCGCCCTCCTGCTCGGCCTCGCCCCCACCGCAGCGGCCATCCCCGCCGCGACAGCGGCCACCCCGGCCGCGGCATCCGCCCCGCTGCCCACCCCGCGGTTCCTGCCGACCCCGCCGGACACCGCCTGGAGCCTGGTGTGGGGCCTGGGCCGCGACGGCGCCGTCGTCGGCGAGTACTACCGGAGCACCCCCGGTGGAACCGGCCCGCACGCCATCCGCTGGCATCCCGACCACCTCGGCTACACCGACCTGGCAGCACTGCCCGGCGACCTGTCCAGCCGCCCGGCCGGGTTCGACGACACGGGCACCGTGGTCGGGGCGTCCTACCGCGCGCTGGGCGACAACCACCCGGTCCGCTGGGCCCCGGACGGCACTCCGACCGCCCTGGAACTGCCGGCCGGGGCCCGCGGCGGCGGCGCGAGCGCGGTCAACAACGCCGGTGTGGTGGTCGGTGGTTGGTACGACGCCGTGTACCAGTCCAAGCCGTTGAAGTGGCAGCCCGACGGCACCAGGGTCGACCTGCCGGTGCTGCCCGGCGACACCATGGGCTCGGCCGTCTCGGTCACCGACGCGGGCGTCGTCGCCGGCACCTCCGAGCGGCGCCTCGCCGACGGCCGCTACGAGGAGACCCCGGTGCTCTGGAACCCGGCGGGCGCCGTGACCGCGCTCCCGCTGCCGCCGGGGGTCGACGGGGCCAGGGTGGCCCGGATGACCGACGGCGGCGTGGTGCTCGGACAGGGCCGGCGCGCGGGCGGCACGGAGTTCGACCGGGTGCTGGTCTGGACGCCCGACGGCACCGTCCGGGACGCCGGGACCGGCCGGACGAGGGCCGTCAACGGCGCGGGCACCGTCGTCGGGGCGGCCTTCGACACCGCCCGCTCCACGCTCGCCGCCCGCTGGAACCCGGACGGCACGCGGACCCTGCTCGACGGCCCGGCGGGCCGGCAGAGCGAGGCGATGGCCGTCAACAGCGCGGGCACCGCGGTCGGCGTCGCGCAGGGGCCGGACTGGAACCGGACCACGGCGCTGCTGTGGCGGCCCGACGGGACGGCCGTGCCGCTCCCGCCGTCCCCGCTCGGCCCGTACGCCGACGCCAAGTTCATCAACGACGACGGGGTGGTCGCCGGGACCGCCGTCGAACTGGACGCGGCCGGTGAACCGGTCTCGGCCCGCCCGGTCGTCTGGACCCGCTGACGGCGCCCCGCCGGACGGCCGGTCGGTCCGCGGACCGACCGGCCGTCCTCAGTTCCGCCCCGGCTCGCGCGGGCCGAGGGCGTCGCGCAGCATGGCGCGCGAGGTGATGCCGAGCTTCTCGTAGATCTGGTACAGGTGCGCGCCGACCGTCCGGTGCGAGATGAACAGCCGTTCGGCGATCTGCTTGTTGGTGAGGCCGGAGGCGGCGAGGTGGGCGATCTCCAGCTTCTGGGCGCTCAGCCCGTGGGTGTTCGAGTCGTCGGGCCGCGGCCGGTTCCAGCCCGCCGCCCGCAGTTCGTTCCTGGTCCGCTCGACCCACGGCAGGGCGTCCAGTTCCTCGAAGACGGCCAGCGCCGCGCCGAGTCGGGCCCTGGCCTCGGCCATGGCCCGGGCCCTGCGCAGCCGTTCGCCGTACGCGAGCAGGACCCGGGCGTGGTCGAAGCGCCACCGGTCGCCGCCGGGGGTGTCCAGCGCGCGGGCGAAGCCGCGCAGCGCCTCCGGGTCGTCGTCGGTGCACAGGGCGGCCGACGCCTCCAGCAGCATGGCGTGCCGGGAGGACACCGCGCCCAGGCCGGCCTCGCGCATCGCCCGGACGTGCGCGGCGGCCTCCTCGCGCCGGTCGCCGCGGACGGCGGCCTCCACCAGGTGCGCGGCCACCCACAGCGCGTGGGGGACGTGGGAGGCCAGGGTGCCGGCCGGGCTGACGGCCTCGGCGTGCCGGTAGGCGAGCGCGTGGTCCCCGCGGCCGAGCGCCGCCACGGCGGCGGCGTGGTGGGCGTAGTGGGCGGCGCAGGGGGCGCCGTGGCGCGCGGCCCAGTCGATGACGTACCCGGCCGTCGCGAGGCTCTCGTCCGTGTGTCCCCGGGCGCCGAGGACGATGGCCCTGATGAACAGGAAGTACCAGGCGAAGGCGCGGTACCCGTGGTCCTCGCAGGCCTGCAGCCCCTCTCCCGCGAGGTCGAGCGCCTCGTCCCAGCGTCCGGTGAGGTAGTCCTCCAGGCACAGGTGGATGAGCGCGGAGAGGTAGCGCCTGGCCGGGCCGCCGTCGCGGCCGGACCGCACCACCTGCCAGGCCGCGTCGCGGATCTCGCCGAGGCGGTCGAGGTAGAGGGCCCCGGTGCCGACGCGGGTGACCAGCACCGGGTCGGCCTCCTCGCCGGCCAGGGCCAACGAGTCCATGAGGGCGTCGAGTCGGCCGTGCGCCGCGGCCCCGGTGCGGGCCGGGTCGGAGAAGGTGCGGCCCAGGACGGTGAGGATGGCCGGCGGCTCGGGGGTGAGGCGTTCGACGGCCTGGTCGTAGGACCGCCACAGGTCGGGCCGGGCGCCGAAGAAGCAGACCACCGCGAGGACGTGCAGCGCGTCCACGAGCGCCCTGTCGTCGGCCCGGTAGCCGTGGACGCCGGCCGCGGACTCGATGGCGGTGGTCAGCAGCCGGTGCGCGGTGGCCACGTCGTCGCCCCCACCGGGCGGGTTCCCGTCCGGCGGGTTCCCGCCCCCGCCCCCGTTGAGCACGAGCAGCGCCGACGCGGTGGCCGAGTGCAGCGAGTCCTCGGCCTCCGGGGCGGCCTGGCGCGCGTCGTCCAGGAGCTTGCGGACGCTGGACAGCGCCCCGGTGGACTCGGCCCCCAGGTAGGCCGCCTCGGCGAGCCTGCGGGCGCGGTTCGGCCCCTCCGGGGAGAGCGAGGCCGCCCGGATCAGGGTCCGCATGGCCCCGGCGGCGTCGCCGCGCCGCAGGGTGAGGCCGGCCGCGTGCTCCAGCAGCGCGGCGACCTCCTCGTCGGGCTCCAGGGTGGCCTCGCCCAGGTGCCAGGCGCGGCGTTCCGGCCGGTCGGCCAGGGCGTGGGCGAGCGCCGCGTGCGCGGCGCGCCGTTCGCCGCTCAGCGCGTGGAGCACCATGGCCGAGCGGATGAGCGGGTGCCGGAACCGCAGCCGCTGCTCGCCCTCCTCGATCTCCACCAGCCGGTCGCGCTCGACCGGGGCGAGGTCGTCCAGGCCGTACCCGGCCCCGGCCTGGCGGGCGGCCGCCTGCAGCACGCCCAGGTCGCCGGTGCCCTCCAGGGCCGCGAGCAGCAGCAGGTGGCGGGAGCCGGCCGGCAGCCGGGCGATCCGGGCCCCGAACAGCGTCTCCAGCCGGCTGCTGAGCGGCGGCACCGCCGGGCAGTCGGCGGAGGCCGCCGGCGGCACGACGGTCGGCAGTTCCAGCAGGGCCAGCGGGTTGCCGCCCGCCTCGACGAGCAGCCGTCGGCGCACGCCGCGCCCCAGGCCGGGGAACCGGTCGGCGAGCAGCCGGGCCGCCGACTCGTCGTCGAGGGGCGGGAGTTCGTACGTGGGGAAGGCTCCGGCCTCCCGCGGGCCCAGCTCGCCGGAGCGGGCGGCCGCCACGAAGCCCACGCCCAGGCCGGTCACCCTCCGGGCGACGAAGCCGAGCACGGCGGTGCTGGCCGGGTCGACCCAGTGCAGGTCGTCGACGGCGAGCAGCAGCGGCCGCCCGTCGGCGACGGTCTGGAGCAGCCGCAGGACGGCGTTGGAGACGAGGAGCTGCTCGGGCGGCGGGCCGCTCTCGAAGCCGAGTACGACGCGCAGGGCGTCGCGCTGCGCGGCGTCGAGCTGCTCCAGGGCGCCCAGGTGGGGGAAGAGGACCTGGTGGAGGCCGGAGTAGCCGCAGTCGGCTTCGAACTCCACCCCCGAGGCCCTGAGCACCCGGGCGCCGTCCGCGAGCACGGCCGCGGCGACCGTGTCCAGGACTGCGCTCTTGCCGATGCCGGCCTGGCCGGACAGCAGCAGCGCCCCGCCGCCGGCCCCGATGCCGAGCCGGTCCCGGACCAGCCGCAGATCGCCGTCCCTGCCGACCAGCGGCCCGCCCCCGAGCACGCCGGTCCCCACCCCGCCCACCACTACCGTTCCCCTCCCGCGCAATTCCGGCCACCGTCACGCGCGCCGAGGCCGGATCTCCTCGGCGGGAAATCCCTTCGGCACGGCCGTGAACAGCCTGGCCGCACACCATTATGGCGGTAGACGGTCGGTCATTTTCCCGACTTTCCCGGCCATTTCCGGCCGCTCGCCGCGCCGTATGACCTACGTCTCGACCTGCGAGGATGCGATCGGTCGTCCGCTCCACGCAGTCGAATGACCGATGCGCCGACGTCGTCCGGTCGAACACAGTTGCACCGCAGGTTCCCGTCCGCATCGGCGATACCGGCCGACCCCGAAAGCGAGTTCCACCATGGCCCTGAAATCCCTCCGGCTGAAGACCGCAGCCGTGGCGAGCGCGCTCGCCGGCGCGACGCTGTTCGCCGTGGCGGCCCCGGCGACGCCGGCGGCCGCGGCGAACGCCCCCTACGACGGCTGCCCGGCGTGGGCGCTCTGCCTCTACCAGCACGAGGGCGGGACGGGTTCGAAGGCGATCGTCACGCCGCCCCCGGCCGGCGGCAACGCGGCGATCGTGCGGCTCCACTCGGTCCACTTCCTGAACGGCGAGATCGCCGACAACCAGGTGTCCTCCTGGATCAACAACTCGCAGTGCTCGGCCAAGTTCATGGACGACCCCTACGGCGAGCTCCACCCGTCCGACCTGGACTACACGGAGACCTGGCACTGGGGCGCGAAGGGCGACTACGGCGCCGGCACCTCCAAGTCCTACGTCAACGACCGGGTCTCCTCCATCCACTTCTACTGCCCGTAGCGACCGACCCGGTCCGAGGGTGCGGCCTCCGGTCCACCCCGCCGCCCCCGGCACCCGTGAAGGGGCCGGGGGCGTCGCCGTGCCCCCTGCCGACTCCCCGGTCCGCGACCGGACCGTCCGATGACACGGAAGGAAGTCCCATGAGACGTCTACGACCAGCGGCCGCGCTCCTGTCCGGCCTGCTGCTCTCCGCCGCACTGCCCGTCCTCGCGGAGGCCGCGCCCGCCTCCGCGGCGGCCCCCTCGGCCCCCTCGGCCGCCGCCGCGGTGACCGCCGGCCCCGGCGCCGAGGGCCCGGACCTCACCCACGCCAACCGCACCTCCCCGGCCGCCGGCATGCCGGACTGGTCCCGGGTCGGCTTCCGGGGCGGCCAGGAGCTGCCCGACGACGGCGACCTGACCGACGACCCCGGCTGCCGCATCACCCCCGACGTGCTCGCCGCCAGGTACGGGGTGAAGGCGAACGACGGCGCCGACGACACCACCGGCCTGCAGAAGGCCGTCGACGACGTCAAGGCCAACTGCTCGCCGAACGCCAGCTTCAACCGGCTCTCGCTGATCTCCCTACCGGCGGGCCGGATCGACGTCTCCCGGCAGGTCTACGTCGACGCCGACTACCTGGTCCTGCGCGGCCAGGGCTCCGGCGACGGCGGCACCCGGCTGGTGTTCCGGCCGGACGTCAACACCCGCTACGACACCCTGGTCAACGGCCGCTGGGACCAGGACGGCATGAAGGCCGGCAGCGGCAGCGACGTCGGCACCGGTGGCTGGATCTGGCCGGGCCGCGGCATGTTCCGGGTGCAGACCCGGGACATCGCGGAGCGCTACCAGGACGACTGGGCGGCGTCCCCGGCCAACCGCAAGGACATCTTCGAGGGCAGCGTCAACCAGCACTGGGCCTCCGGCATCAAGGTGGCCGCCCGGGCCGACGACCCCGGCTACGCGGCCCGGGAGGGGCAGAGCACCGTCCAGCTGGACGCCAAGGCCGACATGAAGAAGTTCTCCCCGGGCGGCTACGTCTGGGTCGGCGCGGCCAACAGCGTCAAGTTCTACGAGCAGCAGGGCGTCTCCGACCGCAGCCAGATGGACAACCTGCACATGCGCCAGCAGATGTTCCGGGTCACCGGCTTCGACGGCACCGCGAAGACCGTCAACCTGGACCGCCCGCTGGAGTGGGACGTTCCGGTCGACTCCACCTCGGACGGCTCCCCCGCGCTCGGCGACAAGCCGTACGCCAGCAAGGTCACCCCGCTGAAGGTGGTCCAGGGCGTCGGCTTCGAGGACTTCGCCTTCACCCAGGACATGGCCGGCCTGCCCAAGCTGGGCGGCGGCACCTACGACCTGACCCCCGCCCAGGCCGTCCACAACTACGGCAACATGGCGCCCGAGTACGCGATGCACGGCATCGTCTTCAAGTGGACCGCCAACGACTGGGCGCGCGGCCTTAAGGCCGAGATGACGGGCTCGCACCCGATCGTCACCGAGGACGCCCGCAACCTGCAGATCGAGCGCAACAGCTTCGACGGCGCCTGGAACAAGGGCAAGGGCGGCAACGGCTACCTGCGCGGCAGCCGCGTCTGGGACTCGCTGTACGCCTACAACCTCAGCCGCAACCTGCGCCACTTCACCTTCCAGTGGTCGGCCAGCGGCAACGTCGCCTTCCGCAACGACCTCGACTCGGACCTGAACCTGCACGGCGGCTGGGAGCACGACAACCTGTTCGAGCAGAACACCCTGCGGGTCCCGTACGAGCACCGCTCCGGCAACTGCCAGGCCAACTGCGGCGGTGAGGGCGGCGAGGTCGACACCGGCACCTGGTACCCGGTGTGGTGGGCGGCCGGCCCCAAGGCGGTCAAGTGGTCCGGCTCCTCGGGCCCGCAGAACGTCTTCTACAACAACACGATGGTCAAGCAGGCCACGCCCGGCGGCCCGTTCGAGCCGTACACGCCGTACGGCAGCCAGGCCGGCACCGCCTACCAGTTCGGCTCCGCGAACGGCGCCCCCGGCCGGTTCCAGCCGCTGGCGCAGGGCGGCCAGAACATCCCCGACTGGACCGGCCGGGAGACCCTCGACTACACCGGCCAGGGCGTGGTGCCGGTCGACCTGGGCAAGCGCCCCTCGCTCTTCCTCGCGGACACCGGCGGTCTCGAACCGCGCAGCGCCAACGAGCGCAAGGTCGCCACCTGGAACATGCAGGGCGCGAACACCGCCGACGCCAACGGCAACAAGTACGCCAACGACCTGCCCCAGCTGTTCGGGCGCGGCAGCCGGCAGGGCGGTGCCGACGTCATCTCGCTGCAGGAGGCCGGCGCCCCGCCCGGCGGTGCCACCTTCCAGCAGAACATCGACACCCCCAACATCCACTACTGGACGAACGACGGCCTCCACACCATCCCGGTCCAGGAGTACCGGTTGGGAAGCAGGAGCCGCCCGACGGGCTGGCTGTACTGGCTGCGCACGGACACCAGCAACGGCGAGTACGGACGCGTCAACCTGGCCATCTACAGCCGCACCCGGGTCGACCGGAACGACGTCTACGTCGCCCGGGAAGGCATCATCACCGACGGCGACGACTCACGGCCCGCGCTGGGCATCAACGTCGACGGCGTCGTGTACTTCACGGTGCACGGCTGGTCCGGCAGCGGCAACGACGACCCCATGCTGCTGCGCAACATCCAGGACCAGATGTCCCAGGCACACCTGCCCTGGATCGCCCTGGGCGACTACAACCGCGCCCCGGACAGCCTGCGCGCGGCGATCGGCACCGACCTCTCCGTCCACGCCCAGGACCGGCCCACGCACCCCACGGACCGGATCGGCAGCGGCACCCCGCGGGTCCTGGACTACGCCGTCGCGCCCAACAACAGCCCCCAGCAGCCCCGCGTCGTCGACATCGAGCGGGCCAACATCAACACGTCGGACCACTACCCCGTCGTGTACACCCTCGACAACCTGCCGGCCCGGCCGTCGGCCACCCCGTCGCCGACGCCGAGCCTGTCGAGGCACGTCGTGCTGCGCAGCGCCACCAGCACCAACGCGGCCTCGCCGACCCGCACCAGCCACGTGGTCACCGACCAGCCGGTCAACCGGGCCACCATCGCGACGCAGGTGTACTCGGTCGAACCCGACCCGGAGTACACCGGCTACTACCGCCTGGTCAACAACAGCGCGCCCTACTACGGCCACTACCTCGGCCAGGAGGGCGGCGCCCGCGACGC
The DNA here is from genome assembly GCF_044756065.1 of Kitasatospora sp. NPDC092039. Classification (NCBI taxonomy): domain Bacteria; kingdom Bacillati; phylum Actinomycetota; class Actinomycetes; order Kitasatosporales; family Streptomycetaceae; genus Kitasatospora; species Kitasatospora sp. NPDC092039. The sequence continues at coordinate 271,700 of NZ_JBIVSD010000009.1, forward strand.
CCGGGCGGTGGTGTGGCCGAGCCCGGCCGAGGACCAGCTCTGGGCGCCGGTCCCCCAGGGCGACGGCACCTGGACCCTGCAGAACTACGTCACCCGGCAGTTCCTCACCGCGGCGAGCCCGGGGCAGGCGCCGGCGGGCCGCGACTACAACGGCTCGCCCGACCAGCGCTGGTTCCTCCAGGACCCGCGGGAGGCCGCGGACCTGAGCGAGATCGTCTCGCAGGAGAGCGGGTCCGGGGCCTCCGCGCTCTCCGTCGAGGACCACGCGCCGGCGCCCCGCCCGGTGGTCCTGTCCCCGAACACGCACCTGGGCACCCAGCAGTTCGGCGTCGTCTCCGCGGGCCGGAGCGGCTCCGACAACTGCTTCTACCTGATCAACCAGGGGCAGTACGTCAACTCGACGGCGACCAGTCCGGGGAACCCGTCGAACGGCAGCGCCGTCACCATGGGCGGCTACCGTCCCAATGACGACGGCTACCTGTGGTGCGCCACACCCGACGGCGCGAACGGGACGCTCCTGACCAACCACACGACGCCCGAGGAGCACCTGAACCTCGGCGACGGCGTGTTCAACCACACGACGACGGTCACCGTCCCCACTTCGGGTGCCGCCTGGCTCCACTGGATCTTCCGGACGGCCACCCAGTGACCCGCCCCGTACGGTGAGCCCCGGCGGCCGGTCGATCCTCGGATCGGCCGGCCGCCTCCGTGCTGTCGGGCCCGGGGCCTGCTCCGCCCGAACGACCTCGCGCGACGATCACCCGATCGGCCATCTCCGCAGGTCGGCACGGTGTTTCCGGCGGGTCGCGGGGTCCGTTCGGATGGCGGCGTCGATTGCGGGGGGTGGCGGCCCGTGTCTGGCTGGAGTCCGGCGGGCCGATCGGCGCCGCCGCCTCTGATCTCGAAACTCCACGGAGAGAACCATCATGGGTGCTGTCAAACGTGTCCTGACCATCGCCGCCTTCACCGCCCCGCTCGTGATCGGCTGCGCCGGGCTGGCCTCGGCCCAGGGCGTGGACGCGTCCTACGGCCAGGGCTACTTCACCGCCAACCAGAACGGCGCCGGCTTCGGGATCAACGAATCCTCCGTCGGTCCCGACGGCGTCTCCCACGTCAAGGCCTGGACCTGGGCCGACGACAACGGCGTCAGCGGCGGGTACACCGCCTCGGGCGCGACGATCGTGACCGAGTGACGAACCCCTCACCACCGGAGGCGTGAGACTCCCAGCCGACGCAGGGACGGGGCGGGAGCCGCCACGACCCACGCCTCCGGGCACCGGAACGGCCGTCCTCACGGCCCTCCCCGCGCGAGCGGAACGGAGAACCGGAAAACAGAACGGCCGGTCGATCCGAAGATCGACCGGCCGTTCGCTGTGCGCGAGGGGGGAGTTGAACCCCCACGCCCTTTCGGGCACTGGAACCTGAATCCAGCGCGTCTGCCTATTCCGCCACCCGCGCATCTGGGTGATGAGGAAAACTATAGACCATCCGGAGGGGTGCCTCCGACCACCCCCCGGCGAACGGTCGGGAGCCGCTCCTCCCGCCCGGCACCCGAAGGCCGCGCCCCTCCCGGAAGTACTCGGAGCCTTGCCCCCTCAGGACGAACGCCCTCGGGGCGGGGCGCCGGGTCGGCGCCCCGCCCCGAGGGCGTCGAGGTGGGAGGTGGGAGGTGGATCAGCCTTCAAGGGGCAGGTCGCCGGTCCGGACGGCGTCGACGAAGGCTTCCCAGGCGGCGGCCGGGAAAACGAGCGCCGGGCCGTGGGGGTCCTTGGAGTCACGCACCGGAACGAGGCCGGGGAACCCGGGGGCCACCTCGACGCAGTTGCCGCCGTTGCTTCCGCTGTAGCTGCTCTTGCGCCAGGCGGTCACGTCGAGCTCGTTCCTCGTCATTTCTGAACCCTTCCAGCGCATCGGCGATCAGCGCGAGCGACTCGGCAACCGACAGTGCCGTCCCATGGAGCAGATCATAGCTGCGGCGATGCCGGGCTACGGTGGCGGGATCATCGCTGGAATGTCCTCGATCGAGGCTCTCGGAGTAGACCGAAGTACGACCATCCGGCATGTCGAGCAACACCATGGAGGTATTGCCGACGGCCGGCCTGCAAGAGAACGGCACGACCTGGATAATCACGTTCGGGAGTTCAGCAACAGCCAGCAGGTGCTCCATCTGACGCCTCATCACGCCTGGGCCGCCGTAGACCGTGCGGATGGCGCTCTCGTCAAGCATCACCAGCAGGAGGGGCCCACCAGGCTCCAAGAACCGCTTCTGCCTCGCGAGTCGAGCCGCCGTCCGCTCCTCGATCACCTCGGCCGTGCCGGGCTCATTACTGATCGAAAACACAGCCTGCGCGTATTCACGGCACTGCAATAGCCCATTAATCACCGCGACTTCGAAGGCCTTGACAGCCAGGGCCTCGGCCTCCATGTCGACATGGCTCTGGAACCAGTCCGGGTGTTCATTCTGCGCATACCAGTCCACTCTCCCCCACAGCCGCTTCAGTGCGCCGCCGGTGTTGAGTAGTTCATCAGCCTTCTCCACCAGTTCAGGCGGCATGCGCCGCTGCCCCGTCTCGTACCGGGTGATGTTCGTCCGGCTGCAGTGCAGCAACTTGCCCAGCTCATCCTGGGTGTAACCGACCAGTTCCCGGTAGAACCGCAGCTCTTCGCCGAACAGTTCGGCCGAACTTGCCGTCAACTCCCGCTTGAACCGCCGATGTGCCACAGCTGGCCCCCTCACGCACCACGTGCCCCTGGCACCTGATTTCGGCCATCACCGTACCTCCGGATCCCCGACCATTGAGACCAGAACGCAATCATCCGCATGCGCAGCGTGATTGCGCACTACCCGTTGCACGCCCCCCTCCGCCCCCTGAGGTACTCCCCCATGCTCACCGCCCGTCTCCCCCGCTTGTTCGTCGCACGGCTCGACTCCCGTGTCGAATCCACGCCCCTGGCCCGGTACCTGCTCCGCGCCTACCTCTCCGGCCTCCCCACCGGCGACCACTACCGCGACACCGCCGAACTGCTCCTCGGCGAACTCTTCGCCAACGCCGTCCAGCACTCCGACGCCCCCGACGACCGCCACATCGAGGTCCGCTTCACCCTCACCCCCGACCACCTGCTGCGCCTCGAAGTCCACGACGCCGGCACCCGCCACCCCGTCCTCAACTCCCCCACCCCCGACGGCGAACACGGCCGAGGCCTGTTCCTCGTCAACGAACTCGCCGAACACTGGGGCTGCACCGACCGACCCGGCGGCATCGGCAAACTTGTCTGGGCCCTCGTCTCCCCCGCCCCCGTCACCGCCTGAAAGCCCGAACCCCCATGCACCTCACCACCCTCGCCCGCCACACCCTCTCCCGCGGCGCCACCCCCGCCACCACCTACGCCCTCATCGCCCGCCTCGGCCACCAGCCCCTCCCCTGCGCCCGAGCCGTCTGCCTCGCCCTCGACATCCCCCTCGCCGAGACCACCCGCCGCCTCGACGACTGCTACCACGCCCTCCTCGCCAACCCCCGCCCCGGCTCCGAACACGACACCGGCGAACTCCTCGAAGCCCTCGGCGTCTTCGACATCCCCGCCACCCTCACCCCCACCCAGACCACCGTCGTCAACCTCCTCCTGACCGCCGTCGACGCCATGGGCGGCATCCGCCCCGGCCACCACCACGGCCTCAGCCGCTGGTTCACCACCGGCAACCTCACCGCCGCCTACCTCTCCCTCGCCGCCACCCACCCCCTCCCCCGCACCGGCGACCCCGCCACCTACTGGACCACCCTCACCACCGCCGGCGAACTCCTCACCGCCACCGACCCCGACCCCCGCCTCAAGAACGCCCTCACCCACTGCCGCACCCGGACCCAGGAACCCACCGCCCACACCTGAGTTCCCACCCGGCCCATCGGTTCGATCTTGTTTCGAAGATCGTTCTGCTGGAGGCTGGGGCCATGCAGAACCAACCCACCTTCGTACTCGTCCACGGGGCCTTCGCGAACTCGTTCTCGTTCGCGCCGCTGCAGGCCGAACTCGCCCTGCTCGGGCACCGGTCCGTCGCGGTCGACCTTCCGGGGCACGGCTTCGAGGCGACCTACCCCGCGCCGTACCAGGCCCCCCAGGACCTCGACGCGCTCGCCGGGGAGCCCGGGGGCATCAAGGGGGTCACGCTCGCCGACAACGCCGCCCGGGTGATCGGGGTCCTCGAACGGGCCAAGGAGAACGGGCCCACCGTCCTCGTCTCCCACAGCAGGGGCGGCATCACGGCGACCGCCGTCGCCAACGCCCGGCCCGAGCTGGTCGACCGGCTCGTCTACGTCTCCGCCTGGTGCCCCGTCGACCTGGACGTGAACGACTACTACGCCCAGCCGGAGATGGCGGGCGTCGACCCGGGGGCCTTCGCCGCGTCGCTCGTCGGGAACCCGGCCGAACTCGGCCTGCTGCGGGTCAACTTCCGCACCGCCGACCCGGCGGCGCTCGCCGCGTTCAAGCAGGCGTTCGCCGCCGACCTCACCGACGACGAGTTCCGGACCTTCCTGAACACCTTCCAGCCCGACGAGAACCTCGACGTCGGCACCTCCACCGACCGGGCGCAGGCCGCCACCTGGGGGCGCGTCCCCAGGACGTACGTCCGGCTGGCCGACGACGCCAGCATCCCGCCCGCCATGCAGGACCGCCTGATCCGCGAGGGCGACGCCCTCACCCCCGGCAACCGCTTCGACGTCCGGACGGTCGAGGGGAGCCACCTGCGCTGGCTCGTCCACCCGGCCCCGGCCGCCCGGGTCCTGGCGGACCTCGCCGCGCTCGTGCCCACCGGGGCCTGAGCCGACACCGGCCCCATGCCACTGCGCAGGAAGTCGGCGGGGCCGACTTCCTGCGCACCCGGGTGAGGAGTGACTACCTGGGGCGGGAGCCGCTGAAGAGGTCCATGTAGGACACGTACTGCATCAGCTGCGGCAGCGTGTAGAACGTGCGCTGGAAGACCCCGGTGCCGATGACGTAGGGGGACGTACCGGCGTTGTTCATGACGCGGTACACCCAGTTCGAGAGCCCGCCCCAGTTCGTCTCCAGGTTGACGTTCTCCACGCCGATCTGGGCGAGGCCGTGGTCGCGGATGTTGCCGCGGACGTTGTCGAAGATCCGCCCGAAGCGCGCCGCCTCCGAGGTGGCCTGGATCATCATGACGAGGGAGTCCGCCAGGACGGCGCGCCCGCTGCCGCTGTTCTGGAGAGCGGCGATCTGATGGACCTGCTGCAGGGCGTTGCTGAGCCGCGGTCCGTTGATCTGCTGGCTCGCCCTGCCGCCGCCACCGGGGATGTTGTTGTAGTTGCTGGACCAGGGGAGGGTGCTCGCCTGGACGCCCAGGACCCGGTTGAAGCGGTTCCTGGCCGTGAGGCCGTCGTCGAAGACCCAGTGGGTGCCCCCGGCCTGGTAGAAGCCGGCCAGGTACAGGCTGTGCGGCCAGAAGTACAGCGCCCCCAGGTAGGTGCCGCTCCGGTGCAGGCTGATCTGGACGAGCTGGTCGTTGTCCGCCACCACGGTCTCGTCCAGGTCGGTCCTGAACCAGTCGTGGCTGCTGAGCGAGTGGAGCCGGGAGATCACGTCCCAGTACCGCTGGTGCGCCGAAGCGCCGCCGCCGTTCAGGTCGCTGATGTCCCAGTCGATGTTGGTGAGGCGCTCGCCGGTGTCGGCGCGCGCCGAGGTCGGCGTCATGCCCATGAGCCCGACCGCCAGCGTGAGGGCGATCAGTATGCCGGCCAGTCGCCGGCGCACCCGCGCCAGTGCGCCGGGTCCGTTCATCGTTAGCATGCGGGGGATTCCTCGGTGATCAGGGAACGGGTCGTCAGCGCGCCAGGCGTCGCCACTCGCCCTGCGGGTAGGCATGCATGACGCGCCGTCCGCAGGCTAGGCGGGCACGCCGTCCCCGCCTGTGCCGCCAGGGACCGAGAACTTGATCATCAGTGCACACCACCACCGGTCCGGCTCCTGCACGAGAAGCCGACTCCACCGACTTCCTGCGCAGCGCGCCCAGGGCTACCGTGCCGCCCGGTACGCCTCCAGGCGTTCGGCCAGCTCCCGCGGGTGGCCGAGCATGGGCAGGTGGTCGCCGGGCATCTCGTCCGGACGGAAGCCGAGCCGCTCCTCGACGTGCCGCCGCAGGAACGCGGGCGGGAAGAACCGGTCCCCGGTGGCCAGCAGGAACCTGGTCGGCACCGCCGGCCAGGCCTTCAGCGGCCACGGCGTCCCGAGCGGGGTCGCCGACTGCCGTCGCCGGTGGTCCGCGAGGAGTCCGTCGGCCAGCGCGGCCGGGGTGTCGTGCAGGAACAGGGCGCGCTCGTCCTCCTCCGCGCCCTCCGCCACGCCCCTGCGGCGGTCGGACTCGCGGCGGGCCGGCCCGTACCCGGTGTTCTCCCACCACTCCCCCGGCGTCTCCCCGGGAGCCGGTACCTGGGCCTGGAGCATGACCAGCAGGTCCGCCGACAGCCGCTCGCACACCAGCGGGCCGGTGAAGCCGCCGAACGAGTGCGCGACGACCATGGGCCGGCCCGCCCGGTCGCCACCCGCCCCGGCGGCTGCCGCGGCCACCGCGCCCACCACCGTGTCCGCGTACTCGGCGAGCCCGGCCGCGTCGTCGTCGCAGGGCAGGTCCGGGGTGACCACCGCATGGCCCCGCCCGCGCAGCTCGGCCGCCAGCGGCTCCCAGCACCAGGCATCGGTGGCCGCGCCGTGGATCAGCACGTACGTCGTCATGGATCACTCCCCGGCAGGAACGGACCGCGCCCCGCGACGTGCGCCGTGCCTCGCGCGTCCCGCGTCGCGCGCGAGCCTACCGGCCGGTCCGCCCCCGAACCGTCGGGCCGCACCCGCATACTCGTCCCAACGGCCATCCACGTACCGCCCGTTGGGGGAAGCTCTTGTTCCACGACACCCGCCCGCGCGGCATCCGCATACCCAGCCACCGGGAGACCGCCGAGGAGTGGGGCGAGCAGGTCGCCGCGCTGCGCGCCGCTCCGCCAGGGTGGTCGTTCCTGCTGGGGCGGCTCTCCTCCGACGGCTTCCTCTGCCACCTCGACCTCAACTACCACCTGGACGGCGAACCCGTCGCCGTCGTCCAGACCTCGCGGCCCGTCCCGGCCGGCCACCGGGTGGGTTCCCTCACCACCCCGCAGTCCCAACTCGCCACCTTCCTGGCCACCTCGGGACGCCTCGACCCGCGCACCCACCTCGCCCCGCCCGACGGCCCGCCGACCCCGGGCCAGGTCCTGCTGCACGGCGTCCCCGTCCCCGTCGAGGTGCACCACAGCCAGGGCTGCCGCAGCGCCCTGATCCCGCTGCCCCCCTCCCAGCGGGGCTACGCGATCGTCACCGCCGGCGCCGCCCACTGGGCCACCGCCACCGACCTCGCCCTCCGGCCGCCGGCGGCGTTCTGAGCGGAGCCGTACCGCACCCCGCGATTCACTCGTACGAGGGGGCGCAGTCGGGCCACAGAGGTTGATGCACCGTCATGATCGCGCCGAAGACGGCCTGTTCAGGCCAAATACCGGCCGGGCGCCCCCGGTACGGCGGTGCGGGCGGGGTTAGCCTGTGGCCATGGTTGCAAACCGCAAGGAAGAAGTAGCCGTGCGTGACGCGGAGTTCGTCAGCGGCCCCCTGCTGATCCTCCGGTCCCTAGCGTCCGGCCCCGACCGGACGGCCGTCGTCACCGCCGACGGCGCCAGGATCACCGCCGGCGACTTCGCCGCCGCCACCTACCGCCTCGCCCACGAGCTGGTCGCCCGGGGCGTCACCCGGGGCACCACCGTGACCCTGCTGACCGGCAACACCCCCGAGGCCCTCAGCGCCCGGTACGCGGCGGGCCTCGCGGGCGCCCGGGTGGTGAACCTGTACGACGGCATGAGCACCCCGGTCCTGGCCGAGATCACGGCCAGCGTGGACACCACCGTGCTGCTCGTGGACGCCGAACGGTACGCCACCGCCCCCGAGTTGCTCCCGCTGATCGACGTGCCGACGGTCCTCGCCCTCGGCCCCGGCCCGGCCGGCGGCGCCGTCCCGGCCATCGGCGAGGACGTCGTCGCCGCCTCCGCCCACCGCCCCGCCGAGCCCCCGGACGTCCGGGTCGGGCCGGAGGACGACCTCAGCATCCGCCACACCGGCGGCACCACCGGCATCCCCAAGGGCGTCCTCAGCCTGCACGGCCCGTACCGCCGCGTCTTCGACGCCCCGGTCGGCAGCGACCCCGCCGACGGGGTGCCCCGCCTGCTCGCCGCCACCCCGCTCGCCCACCTCGCCGGGATCATGTCCGACCTGGTCCTCCAGCGCGGCGGCACCGTCGTCCTCCAGCGCTCCTTCGAGCCCGGCGCGGTCCTGGCCGCCATCGAGCGCGAACGCATCACCGACCTCTGGCTGCTGCCGCCGCTGCTCCACCAGTTGCTCGACCACCCCACGATCGGCCGCACCGACCTGTCCAGCCTGCGGCACGTCCTGTACGGGGGCAGCGCCGCCTCGGCGACCCGGATCCGCGAGGCCCTCAAGGTCATCGGACCGGTCCTGTTCGGGGTCTACGGGATGTCGGAGGCGCAGCTGATCTCCCTGCTCACCCCGCAGGAGCACGACCGGATCGGCCCGGGCGGCCAGGTCCCGGTCGGCCGGCCCGCCCCGGGCGTCGAGGTGGCGGTCCGCTCGCCCGACGGCACCGACCTGCCGACCGGCGAGCAGGGCGAGGTCCACCTGCGCTCCTCCGCCGTCATGGCCGGGTACTGGAAGCAGCCCGACCTCACCGCGGCTGTTCTGCGGGACGGCTGGCTGAACACCGGCGACGTCGGCTACTTCGACGAGGACGGCTACCTCTACCTCTCCGACCGGGCCAAGGACCTGATCATCGTGGTCGGCGGTCACGTCTACCCGTCCGAGGTGGAGGACCTCCTCGTCACCCACCCGGCGGTCGCCCGCTGCGCGGTCTTCGGGGTCCGCGACGACCAGGAGACGGAACACGTCCACGTCGCCGTCGTACCCGCCCCGGGACAGCAGCCGCGGCTGGACGACCTCCGCGCCTTCGTCACCGACCGCAAGGGGCGGATCTACGCGCCCGAGGCCCTGCACCTCGTGGACGAGATCCCGCTGACGCCCGTCGGCAAGCCGGACAAGAAGCGCCTGCGCGAGGCCGCCACGGCCTGAGTCCCCACCCGCATCAAGGCCCGGCCCCCGGCCCCGGGACGGGCCGACTTCACCCCAACGTGGGGTTTGGCTCAACGAACCACGGCCTCCGTGCCGAGAAGCCAACGGGGTGGCGGCGCTGAGGGCCGCCACCCCTCCGCTCACAGCGCGGCCAGGAACCCGCGGACCGTCCGAGCCAGTTCGTCGGCGGCCGTGACCGGCAGCAGGTGGTCACCGGCCAGCTCCACCAGGACCGTGCCCGGGCGCCGGGCGGCCATCTCCGCCGCCTGCCCGGCCGGGACCACCCCCTCGGTGCCGCGCACCACCAGCGCGGGGCAGCCGCTCGCCGTCCAGTCCGCCCAGTGGTCCCCGTGCACGAGCTCCTCCGAGTCGTACATGTCCTTCGGGTGGAACGGCAGGCGCCACCCGCCGTCCGCGTTCCGCCGCAGCCGGTCCGCGAAGTACGGCGCGGCGGGGCCCAGCGCGGCCACCAGCTCCTCCCGGCTCGGGGCCTCGTACGGCAGCCCCAGCAGGAACGCCAGCGGGTTCGGCCCGTCCAGCCCGAGCACCACCGGCGCCTCCACGTCGATCACCGCCTCGACCCGCTCGGGTTGCCGCGCCGCGAACTGGTACGCGTTGATCCCCCCGAGCGAGTGCCCCAGCAGCACCGCCTTCTCCAGCCCCAGGTGGTCCAGCAGCGCCTCGACGTCCGCCAGGTACCCCGCCCGCGTGTAGTCCCCGGCCCGCTCCGACTCCCCCTGACCCCGCTGGTCCGGCGCCACCACCCGCCACTGGCCTGCCAGTTCGGCCGCCAGCCGTCCCCACACCGCCCCCTCGGACAGGTGCCCGTGGAGCGCCACCACCGTCCGGCCCGGGCCTCCGAAGTCCAGGTACGACAACCGGCGTCCGTCGATGGCCAGTTCGTCACGCTTCGCGTCGTTCATCCTCGGTTCCCCCTCGTCAATCGGTTGATGGGATAACCATACGCACGTCTTGCACGTCTGTGCAATACAAATGTCCAAGACGATTGTCCAAAGCCGCTGGCCGTCGTCAGCCCTCGTCGCGGCCGCGGAAGGCGCGGCGGTACTCGCGCGGGGCGACGCCCACGCGGGCGGTGAAGACCGGTCGCAGGGAGACGGCGGAGGCGAAGCCGCAGTGGGTGGCGACGGCGTCGACGGGGAGGTCGGTCTCCTCCAGGAGGCGCTGGGCGGTGAGGACGCGCTGGTCGAGGAGCCAGCGCACCGGGGTGGTGCCGGTGGTGGCGGTGAAGCGACGGGCGAAGGTGCGTTCGGACATCAGGACGGCGGCGGCCATCCGGCGGACCGTCCACGGGGTGTCGAGGGAGGCCAGGACCTCGGCGCGCAGGCGGGCCAGCGGGTCGTCGTCGGTGGCGGCGTCCGGGACCGGCGTGGGGATGAACTGGGCCTGGCCGCCCGCCCGGAACGGGGCGGTGACCATCGCGCGGGCGATGGTGGCGGCGGCCTGCTGGCCGTGGGCGGTGCGGACCAGGTGGAGGCAGAGGTCGATGCCCGCCGCGACGCCGGCCGAGGTCCACAGGCCGTCGCCGCCGGTGAACAGCACCTCGGGCCGGACCGTCACCGCCGGGAAGCGGCGGGCGAGTTCGGGGGCCAGCGCCCAGTGGGTGGTGGCCTCCCGGCCGTCCAGCAGACCGGCCTCGCCGAGGACGAAGGCGCCCGCGCAGAGCGAGGCGATCGGGACACCGGCGGCGGCGACGGCCCGCAGGGCCGCCAGGACCTCGGGGCTCCGCCGCGCGGCCGCGTCCTCGACGCCCGGCACCACCACCAGGTCGCAGTCGGCCAGCGCCGCCGGCCCGTGGTCGGGGACGCGTTCCAGCCCGCCGCCCAGCCGCACCCGGGCGCCCTCCGGCCCGCAGATCCGCAGGTCGAAGACCGGCAGACCGGGCCGGGAGCTCCGGTTCGCCCACACCTCGCCGATCACCGCGTAGTCGAAAGCCCGGACACCGTCGAAGATCAGGCAACCCACCGTTCGCATGGCAGGAAACCTAGAGCAGGAACACCCATGGCAGGAATCTATCGATGGGTGGCTTCTCTGCCCATCACACCTCCCCCGCCCCGCCGACCACCATGGAGGGCATGACGAACACCGACGCCTTCGACGCCCCGCTCACCCTCGACGACGACGCCGTCCTGCTGCTCATCGACGTCCAGAAGGGCTTCGAGGACACCGCCTTCTGGGGCCCCCGCGACAACCCGCAGGCCGAGCAGCGGATGGCCGAGCTGATCGCCGCCTGGCAGGCCACCGGCCGCCCGGTCGTCACCGTGCAGCACGCCTCCGCGCGCGGCCCGCTGGTCGAGGGCACCCCGGGGTACGAGCTGAAGGACTTCGTCGCCGAGGTCACCCCCGAGCTGCACATCACCAAGACCGTCAACAGCGCCTTCTACGGCACCCCGGACCTGCACGCCTGGCTCCAGGAGCGCGGCGCCCGGCAGCTCGTGGTCACCGGGATCATCACCAACGTGTGCAACGAGACCACCGCCCGGATGGCCGGCAACCTCGGCTACGACGCGATCTTCCCCACCGACGCCATGCACTCCTTCGACATGACCGGCCCCGACGGCACCACCGTCCCCGCCGCCGACCTCGCGCGCGCCACCGCCACCACCCTGCACGCGATGCGCTTCGCCAAGGTGGTGACGACGGACCAGGTGCTCCAGGCCGCTAAGGCCTGAGCAGCGGCCGGTACGCGTTCCCCTCCTCCGCGTTGAGCAGCACGTACGAGGCCCCGAGGCCCAGCGCGAGCTCCCGCAGCCGCGCCAGGGCCTCGGCCGTGGAGGGGACGTCGAGCCCGAGCGCGGCGGCCGCCGCGTCCCGCTCGGCGAGCAGGCCGGGCTCGTCCTCCAGGTACTCCTCGGCCGCCTCCAGGCTCTCCCCGACCGTCAGCCGCGGGCAGTCCCGCCACCACGGCACCGCCAGCAGCAGCCGGACCAGCTCCGGCACCCCGACGGCCAGCAGCGCCGCGCCGCCCTCGGAGTCGGCGTACAGCACCGGCCGCTCCTCGCCGCCCTCGCCGCAGAGGAAGTAGGTGCCGCCCGCGCCGTCCTTGGCCACCGGCTCCAGGGCCGCGCCCGAGGCGAGGACGACCTCCTCGACGTGCCGGTAGCTGCGGGAGGGGTCGAACTCGCCGGGCCAGGCCAGGAAGTCGGCGGCGGCGGAGTCGGCGCGGATCGCATCGAGGAGGGACATGACCGCACCCTACGGCGCGCCACGGACAGCCCGGACGGCCGGACGGGCCGGACGGCCCCGGCGGCCCGGACCGTCCGGACCGGACCCGCGGCACCACGGCACCACGGCGCCGCGGCCTCAGGCCGCCAGCCGCTCCGCCAGGTACTCCTCCCAGGTCCGCCGCCCGTGCTCGGCCCCCGTCAGGGTCAGGTTGTCCCCCGCCCGGTACGCCCGCCCGACCTTGCCCGGCACCCGGACCGGCAGCTGCCGGCGGCTGCGGCCGCGCGCCGCGAGGTAGCCGCGGGTCAGCTCGCGCATCTCGTACACCGTGGGACCGGCCAGGTCGGGCACCATCCCGGCCGGTTCGTCGAGCGCCAACTCCACCAGCCGGGCGGCGACTTCCCGCACGTCCACCGGCTGCCAGCGCACCCCGCCGGGGGCCGGCACGAGCGGCAGCTTGGCCATCTTCTCGGCCACCGTGAACGCCAGGTCGTGGAACTGCGCGGCCCGCAGGATCGTGTACGGCAGGCCCGAGTCGGCGACCGCCCGCTCGGCGGCGTGCTTGGCCCGGAAGTAACCGAGCGGCAGCCGGTCGGCGCCGATCACCGAGATGTACACCAGGTGCCGCACCCCGGCCCGCTGGGCGGCGGCGACCAGCAGCCGGGTGGCGACGTCGTCGCCCTTGGGGCCGCCCGCCAGGTGCAGCACGGTGTCCACGCCCGCCAGCGCCTCGTCCAGCCGCCCGGCCGCCGTCGCCGCGTCCCCGAGCAGGTCGCCGCGCACGTACGCCACGCCGTCGGCGGCCGGGCGCTCCTGCCGGCTGAGCACGCGCACCGGCAGCCCGGCCGCGCGCAGCAGCGGGACCACCTGCCGGCCCAGGGTGCCGGTACCGCCGGTGACCAGCACGGTCCGCTTCGTCATGATCGTCTCCGATTCGTCCCGGGAGGGGAGTTGATCTCCCCGCCGCAGCCGTTGTTGGGTGACTCCTGCTGCCCTGACCCCTGGCGACGAAGGAATGTGACACGTGGACGAGAAGGCGGACGAGAAATCTGCCCGAGCCCTGCTCTTCGAGGAGCACCGCCCGCACCTGCGCGCGGTCGCGTACCGGATGCTCGGCTCGATCAGCGAGGCCGAGGACGCCCTCCAGGAGGCCTGGCTCCGCTACGACCGCACCGACACCGCCGACGTGGCCAACCTCGGCGGCTGGCTGACCACGGTGGTCTCGCGGGTCTGCCTGAACCTGTTGCGCGCCCGCGCCCAGCGCCGCGAGGAGCCGCTGGAGCCCGCCGGGCCGGACGGCGAGCCGGGCCCGCCGCGCATCCCCGACCCGCTGCTGCGGCGCGAGGACGTGGTGGACCCGGAGCAGGAGGTGATGCTCGCGGACTCGGTCGGGCTGGCGCTGATGGTGGTGATGGAGTCGCTGTCGCCCGCCGAACGGGTCGCCTTCGTGCTGCACGACCTGTTCGCGGTGCCGTTCGAGGAGATCGCCCCGCTGATCGAGAAGACCGCCGCCGCCACCCGCCAGCTGGCCAGCCGGGCCCGCCGCAAGGTCCAGGGGCAGGCTCCCGCGCCCGACCCGGACCTCGGCCGGCAGCGGGTGGCCGTGGACGCGTTCTTCGCCGCCGCCCGTAACGGCGACCTGGACGCGCTGCTCGCCGTCCTCGACCCGGACGTGGTGCTGCGCTCGGACGGCGGCACGGCGATGGCCCGGCACACGGTGGTGCTCTCCGGCGCCGGCACGGTGGCCGGCCAGGCCGTCCTGTGGGGCACCCTGTCGCCGTTCGCCCGCCCGGCGCTGGTCAACGGCACCGCGGGCGCGGTGGTCATCGGCGGCAACGGGCGGGCGCTGTCGATCATGGCGTTCACCGTGGTGGACGGCGCGATCGTCGCGATCGACGTGCTCACCGACCCGGACCGGCTGGCGGCCCTGGACCTCTCGGCCTTCCGGGACCGGTAGGACGCCCCGGAAGCGTCGACGGAACGGGGTGGGGAGGCAGCGGCGCCTCCCCACCCCGTTCCGTCGTTCTTCCGCCGTTCCGCCGCCCTCGGCGCCCGACGGCGCCGCCCGGCCGCGCGCGGCGTCACCAGCCCTGCGCGACCACCCAGTCCGCGAGGTGCCGGGCGCACCCGTCGACCGCTTCCTTCCAGGTGTGCCCCGCGCCGTCCCCGGCCTCGTCGCTGACGTGCTTGACCAGCCGCACCGGCACCCCGGCCCGGTGCGCGACGGTGGCGACGGCGTAGCCCTCCATGTCCACCAGGTCGGCGTGCTCGGCGAGCCGGTCGCGGGCGTCCGTGTCGGAGACGAAGAGGTCGCCGGTGGCCAGCACCGGCCCGTCGCCCTTGCCGATCACCAGCGGGGCGCCGTACTCGCGCCCGGTGAGCGCGTGCAGGGCGGCGGTGTCGAGGTCGTGCTGGATCACCTGGACCACGTGGTGGGTGCCCTCCCAGCCGGGGCGCAGCGCGCCGGCCGTACCGAGGTTGATCACCTCGGAGGGCTTCTCGCCCTGGGCGAGCACGGTGGCCAGCGCGACGGCGGCGTTGACCTTCCCGATCCCGGTGAGCAGCACGGGCAGGCGGTCGTCCAGGTGGGCGGCCTCCTCGCGCACGGCGACGACGAGCAGCGGACGGTCGGGCGAGATCGTTCCAAGCAGGCGCATGCCCCCATCGTACGGAGCGAGGGGGTGCCGTACCCGGGATTGCCCGCCGGTGAACGGACCCCCGCGTTCCGCCCGGCCGGGGAACCGCGTAGGGTGCGGGCCGCGTCGGACGGTTCGCCACCTCGCGGGGCGACGGGCGGGAGCGGCGGGAACGGCGGGAGCGGTACGGCCCGTACCGGCGGCCCGGGCAGCACCGGCCGCACCAGCGGCACGAGCCGTCCCGGGGAGCGTGCACGACATGCTCAAGTCCGGCGCAAGTCGGGTGTGGTCGGGGGGAGTCACGGCCATACTGCTGCCATCGGTCGGGCCCCGGGAACGGGCCGGGCCACAGGGGAGGATGAGGCGGGTGGCAACACCAGTAGGCAACGGCACCCCCGGCGCCGCGTTCCCGGCACGGCCGGGCCAGCCGCCGGGCGCCGCGGGCGCGGCAGGCGCTGTGGGCACGGCCGGGCCGACGACGGCCGGTTCGGGGGCCCCGGCCGTCCCCGGAGCGGCCCCGCTCGCGGAGTCCGGCGGCGCCGCCCCGGCGCCCGGACCCGGCGGGGCGCCCGCGAAGCGCCCCCCGGCGGCCGTCGCCACCGGCGTGCGCGCCCGGCTCGCACAGGCCACCCGCACGCCGCCCGGTCGGCTGCGCCTGGCCGGAGTGCTGCTCGCCGTGCTCGCCGTCGCCTTCGGCGGGCTCACCGCCTGGCAGTTGGAGACCAGGGCGCAGGCCGCCGACCGGGTGGTCTCGTACAGCCAGCCGCTCAGCCGGGACGCCGCCGAGATCCACCGCAACCTGGCCGACGCCGCCACCACCGCGGCGAGCGGATTCCTGCTGGCCGGCGCCGAGCCCGAGGCGGTCCGCGGCCGCTACGAGCAGGACGTCGCCACCGCCGCCAAGCTGATCGCCCAGGCCGCCGCCCGGACCACGGCGACCTCCCCCGCGCAGGGCTCGCTCGCCCGGCTGAACCAGCAACTCCCGGCCTACGCCGGCCTGGTAGAGACGGCTCGGGCCGACAACCGGCAGGGCATCCCGCTCGGCGGCGCCTACCTGCGGTACGCCTCCGAGCAGATGCAGACCGTGCTGCTGCCGGCCGCCGCCGAACTGGCCGCCGTGGAGGACCGGGAGCTGGCCGACGACTACGCCGAGGCCAGGGCGGTGCCGTGGGCGGCGTACGGCCTGGCGGTGGTCACCCTGGCCGCGCTGGCCTGGGTGCAGCTGACGCTGTTCCGCCGCACCAACCGGGTGTTCAACATCGGGCTGCTGGGCGCCACCGCCGCCGTCCTGTCCGGCGCGTTGTGGCTGACCGTCACCGGACTGGCCACCAATTCGGCCCTCCAGCAGAGCAGGCGCGAGGGCGCGGCCCCGCTGCGGGCGCTCAACTCCGCCCGGGTGGACGTGCTGACCGCCCGGCTGGCGGAGAACCTGCACTTCGTCGCCCGCGGCTCGACCACCCGGTACGCCGAACAGTGGACGAAGGCCACCGGGCACCTGGCCGGCTCCGAGGGCCTCCCGCCGGACCGCTCCGACGGCTCGCTGCCGGAGGCCGCCCGACTGGCGCCGTCGGCCGCCGTGGCGAGCGTCCGGGACGCCGCGCAGCAGTTCGACGAGTGGCGCCGGCGGCACGACGCGGCCCGGACGCAGGAGGTCGAGAACGCCGACTACCAGGGCGCGCTGGAGGCCACCGTGACGGCCGGGGGCGACGCGGCCACCGCCGACGCCGCCTTCGACGCCACCGACAAGGCGCTCGCCCGGGCCGCCGACATCGAGCAGGACCGCTTCACGCAGGCCGCCGAGGGCACCGGCGGGGACCTGCGCGCCGCCGCCGTCGCCACCGCGCTGCTCGGCCTGATGGCCGCGGCCGCCGCGCTGCGGGGCCTGGGCCGGCGACTGGCCGAGTACCGGTAACGGGCGAGGGGAGACCGACCGATGCGCAACAGGGGTTCCAGGAGAACGACCAGGCCCGCCGCCGCGCTGGCCCTGCTGGCGGCCGGCGCGGCCGTGCTCGCCGGGGGCGGGCCGGTCGGCGCCGCGCCGACGGCCGCGACCGCGCCGCCGGCCGTCCAGCAGGAGCAGCAGGAGCAGGCCGACGGCTGCGACGTGTACCGGAGCGTGCCGCCGAGCAGCGAGGACGGACCGGCCGTGAAGGCCGTCAAGGACAAGCGCAGCCTGGTGATCGGGGTGGACCAGAACAGCTACCGCTGGGGCGCCCGCAACCCGAACACCGGCCAGATCGAGGGCTTCGACATCGACCTCGCCCGGGCGATCGGCGCGGCCGTCATGGGCGACCCGGAGAAGGTGGTGCTCAAGCCGGTGGCCACGGCCGACCGGATCGACGCCATCAAGAAGCGCCGGGTCGACCTGATCGTCCGCACCATGACGATCAACTGCAAGCGGATGGAGGACGTCGCCTTCTCCAAGCCGTACTTCAACATCAGCCAGCGCGTCCTGGTGCCGAAGACGTCACCGGCGAAGAACATCGACGACGCGGTCAGGGACCGGAGGGTCTGCGCCGCCGACGGCTCCACCGCGCTGAGCATCGTCAAGGAGAAGAACACCGCCCGACAGGTCGTCACGGTGGAGAACCAGCTGGACTGCCTGGTCCTGATGCAGCTCGGCAAGGTCGACGCCGTCATGACCGACAACGGGCTGGCGGCCGGTCAGGCCGCGCAGGACCAGACCGTGCGGATCGTGGACGGCGAGGCCCAGCCGGAGGTGATCGGCGTCGCCATGGCGAAGGACAGCACCGATCTGACCGCCCGGGTGAACCAGGTGCTGGCCGACTACTACGCGCGCGGCGACTGGGCCCGTTCGTACGAGCACTGGCTCAAGCCGTACATGCTCAACGAGCCCGACCACTACTGGCCGGGCACCCGCTGAGCCGGCCGGCGGCGACCGGGCGCGCGGCCCCGCGGGCAGCCCGGAGGACGGCCCGCGGGGACGGACCGACGGGCGACGCGGAGGACGGCGCGGGAGAGGTAGCGCACGCGCCGTCAGCGGGGCGTTGACGGCAGGTGGACGCCCCCGCGCCCGTTCCGCCCGAACGGCCACCGGCTAGGGTTCGGGACGATCACCGCGGGGAGACCGGTGGTGGACACGGGGGTTGTCGTGGGACCGCACGTCAGGCACGTCGGGATCGCACGCGAGGAAGGAAGGACACCGCGGTGGCGGCATCGGCTGGCCCGGTACTGAGCCGGGAGGAGGTCGACCGCGCGCTCGCCCGCCTCGGCGCGGAGCGGGACGCGGTCGAGTCGGCGCTGCTCGCCCTCCAGGACCACGCGGGCCTGCGGCTGCTGGACGGCGCCGAGCTGTCCGGACGCACCCTGGAGCGCTGGTCGGTGGCCGGCCGGGGCCTGCCGCTGCTCTGGGCGCTGTTCGACCGCTACTCCGAGGCGCTGGCCTCGGCCCGCGCCGTCCGGGCCCGCAAGGCCAAGCCCGGCGCGCCCGAACTCGCCGAGCTGAGCGAACTGCTGACCGGCGACGCGGTGACCGTCCCGGGCGGGGTGGCGCCGGACGGCCCGCAGGTCCTCGGCGCGCCCGCGAAGCTGGTCGAACGGATCAGCCTGGACGCGCTGATGGCCCGGATGAACTCCTGGTACGCCACCGTGCTGGAGGTGGTCAGCGCCGCCGACGCGGTCTGGTCGGCCCTGCCGGCCCGGATCGACCTGCTGCTGGCCGAGCTCCAGCGGGTGCGCACCCTGGCCGCCTCGCTCGGCGTGCGCACCGGCGGCCACCCGCTGGCCGACGACCTGGCCGGGATCGAGAAGGACCTCACCGCGCTGCGCGCCGAGGTGCGCGGGGACCCGCTGGCGCTGTGGCGCCCGGCCCGGGTGCCCGCCCAGCGCGGCACGGTCCCGGAGGGCTCGGCCTTCGCCGGGCCGGCCGGGGTGGTGGACACCGAGCGGTTCGACCGGGCCGGGCGGGCGCTGGACGGCGTCCGGCTGGAGCTGGAGGACCTGCTGCGGCTGCGCGACGAGGCCGAGGAGCGCCTCCAGGGCGTCGGCGACCTGCTCCAGCGGGCCGACGCCACGCTGGCCGAGGCCCGCCGGGCGCGCGGCGAGGTGCTGGCGAAGATAGCGTCCAGCGACGTCCCGGCGGTGCCCGGACCGGCCTCGGCGCTGCGCGAGCGGATCGTCGCCGCGCTGGACCTGCGCCAGGCCGGGCAGTGGGGCCGGCTGGCGCCGATGCTGGACGCGCTGGAGGACGCCGCCGCCAAGGAGCTGGGCCGGGCCCGGCAGTCGCTCACCGAGGTGACCCAGCCGCTGGCCGTCCGGGCCGAACTGCGCGGCCGGCTGGACGCCTACAAGGCGATGGCGGCCCGGCTGCGGGTCGCCGAGGACCCGGAAGTGATCGAGCGGTACGAGAAGGCGCGCTGGCTGCTGTGGAGCGCGCCCTGCGACCTGCGGGCGGCGGCCGCCGCGGTGGCCCGGTTCCAGCAGTCGCTGCGGCCGGCCCCCACCGAGGCCGGGCCCGGGCAGGCTCAGGAGGGGGCCGGCCAGCCGCCGGCCGACGGACAGGTCCAGGGGGGCTGAGGGTGATGGGCGGGACGTGCGAACGGCCGGAGTGCTCCGGCAGCGGCAGGATCGACGCCGACGGCTACTGCGACGAGTGCGGGCTCGCCCCGGCCGGCCGGACCACCCCGACGCCCCCGGCGGCCGGGACCGCCGCGCCGCCCCAGGCGTCCGGGTCGCTCCGGGCGTCCGGGACGTCCGGCTTCCGGGCCACGGCGGCCGGCCCCGGTTCGCCCTGCCCGCGCGACTGCTCCGGCACCGTCGACCCGGACGGCTACTGCGACGAGTGCGGCCTGACCCCGCCCGCCGGCGACACCGGCGCCACCCAGCCCCACGTCCCCTCCGCCCGGGTCTCCCCCGGCTCCGGCCCGCACGGCCCGGCCCGCTCGGCGTCGACCCGCACCGGCTCGGCCCGCTCGATGTCCGGCCGCTCCCGCTCGCACCGCTCCACCCGCACCGGCAGCGGCCGCTCGCTCTCGGTCCGCTCCACCCGGGGCGGCGTCAGCGCGGGCACCCGCAGCCGGCTGGGCGCCGGCCTGGTCACCGTGCCCACCGTCGAGGCGGCCGACCCGGCCCGGGCGGTGCTGGCCGACCCGGAGGTGCCCGAGCGCAAGCGGTTCTGCTCCAAGTGCGACGCCCCGGTGGGCCGGGAGAAGAACGGCCGCCCCGGCCGCCCGGACGGCTTCTGCACCAAGTGCGGAACGCCGTACTCGTTCACGCCCAAGCTGCGCCGCGGCGACCTGGTCGGCGGGCAGTACGAGGTGGTGGGCTGCCTGGCGCACGGCGGGCTCGGCTGGATCTACCTGGCGGTGGACCGGCGGGTCAACGACAAGTGGGTGGTGCTCAAGGGCCTGTTGGACACCGGGGACGAGGACGCGCTCGCGGTGGCCGTCGCCGAGCGGCGCTTCCTGGCCGAGGTGGACCACCCGAACATCGTCCGGATCATCAACTTCGCCGAGCACCCGGACCTGCGCACCGGCTCCACCGACGGCTACATCGTGATGGAGTACGTCGGCGGGAAGTCGCTCAAGGACATCGCCAACGAGCGCCGCACCCAGGACGGCCGGCGCGAGCCGCTGCCGGTCGAGCAGGCGATCGCGTACGCGCTGGAGGCGCTGCCCGCCCTGGGCTACCTGCACGGCCGGGGGCTGGTGTACTGCGACTTCAAGATCGACAACGTGATCCAGAGCGGCGACGCGCTCAAGATCATAGACATGGGCGCGGTCCGCCGACTCGACGACGACGGCCCGATCTACGGCACCATCGGCTACCAGGCCCCGGAGATCGCCACCGACGGCCCGTCCGTCGCCTCCGACCTGTACACCGTGGCCCGCACCCTCGCGGTGCTCACCTTCGACTTCCAGGGCTACAGCGGCACCTACCGCGACTCGCTGCCCGGCCCCGAGCAGGTCGAGGTCTTCGCCCGGTACGAGTCGTACTACCGCTTCCTGGTCCGCGCCACCGACCCGGACCCGGCCCGCCGCTTCGCCTCCGCCGAGGAGATGGCCGACCAGCTCACCGGCGTGCTGCGCGAGGTCCTGGCCCTCCAGGACGACCGGCCCCGGCCCGCGCCGTCCACCCTGTTCGGGCCCGAACTACGCGTCGTGGACACCGAGTTGGTCCTGCCCACCGAGCAGCCCGGGCAGCTGCGGGTGGCCCCGCTGGACCCGGCCGCCGCCGCCCTCGCGCTGCCCGTCCCCCGGGTCGACCCCGACGACCCCAACGCCGGGTTCCTGGCCGTCCTGGTCACCCCCGACCCCGGGGAGACCCTCGCCGCGCTGGCCGCCGCACCCGCCGTCTCGCTGGAGAGCCGGCTGCGCGAACTGCGCGCCCTGCTCGAACTCGGCCGCCACGACGAGGCGGTGGGCCGCCTCGCCGAGCTGGAGCGGGACCAGCCGGACGACTGGCGGGTGGTCTGGTACCGCGGCCTGACCGCACTGGTCGGCGGCTCGTCCGACACGCGCCGGGCCGAGGGGCGCGCCGACGCCCTGCGGGTCGCCGCCGAGGCCTTCGACGCGGTCTACGACGCCTTCCCCGGCGAGGCCGCCCCCAAGCTGGCCCTCGCCGTCTGCGCCGAACTGCTCGGCGACGGCGGCGACGCGGCCGAGTTCTACCGGCTGGTGTGGGCCACCGACCACGCCTACCTGAGCGCCGCCTTCGGGCTGGCCCGGGTCCGGCTGGCCGGGGAGGACCGGACCGGCGCGGTCCGCGTCCTGGAGACCGTCCCGGCCACCTCCAGCCAGTACACCGCCGCCCGGATCGCCGCCGTCCGGGCCCGGCTGCGCGAGCGCCGGCCCACCGACGACCTGGCCGCCGACCTCGGCGCGAGCTCCGCGCAGCTGACCGCGCTGCGGCTGGACGCCCGCCGCCGCGAGGAGCTCGCCGTCGAGGTGCTCGACGCGGCCCTCGGCTGGGTCGGCGCCGAGGCGGCCGCCGGCCGGCGGGCCACCGACCTGGTGGTACTGGGACGTCCCGCACAGGAGCGGGAACTGCGCTTCGCCCTGGAACAGTCCTACCGGGTACTCGCCCGGTTGGCCGACCGGGCGGAGACCAGGATCGAGATGGTGGAACGGGCCAACCGTGCCCGTCCCAGGACGTGGGTGTAGCAGATGCCGCAGCAGACCGAGTGCCCGAGCTGTTCGGAGCCGATGGACCCGGAGGACGCCTACTGCGGCTCCTGCGGGACCGGCCGGGACGGCCGGGCGGCCCCCGGCTCGATGCCGACCAGCTGGGCCGCCGCGCGCGGCGAGGCCGTACCGTCGCCGCGCGGTCCGGTCTGCGTGCACTGCGGGCAGCCGCAGGTCACCGCGGACGGCTACTGCGAGGGCTGCGGCGGCGCCCAGCCGCGCCCGCGCGACCACATGGAGAAGTCGCTCGGCGGCGTCGCCGGGGTCAGCGACCGCGGCGTGCGCCACCACCGCAACGAGGACTCCTTCACCGTCGCCGCGACCTCGCTGCCCGGCGGCGAGCCGGTCGTGGTCGCCGTGGTGTGCGACGGCGTCTCCTCCTCCGACCGTCCGGACGAGGCCTCGGAGACGGCCGTGGACGCCGCCTCCGAGTCGCTGCTGACCGCCCTGGAGGCCGGCCGGGACGCGAACCAGGCGATGCGCCAGGCCATCGCCGACGCCGCGCGGGCCGTCGCCGACCTCGCCACCGACGGCGCCGGCCCCACCCGGCCCGACCTCAACGCGCCCGCCTGCACCTACGTCAGCGCGATAGCCGCGGGCGGGCGGGTCACCATCGGGTGGGTCGGCGACACCCGGGCGTACTGGATCCCGGACGACCGCGCCGCCGCCGAGCCGTTCCGGCTCACCCAGGACGACTCCTGGGCGGCCCGGATGGTCGAGGCCGGGCTGATGGGCGAGGCCGAGGCCTACGCCGACCCGCGCGCGCACGCGATCACCGGCTGGCTGGGCGCCGACGCCGAGGAGGTCGTGCCGCACACCCTCGACTTCACCCCGCACGTCCCCGGGGTGGTGCTGATCTGCACCGACGGGCTGTGGAACTACGCCGAGGCGGCCACCGACCTGGCGTACTACGTGCGCCCGGACGCCCGCACCGAGCCGCTCGCCACGGCACAGACCCTGGTGAAGTTCGCCGTCGCGGCCGGCGGCCACGACAACATCACCGTCGCCGTGCTGCCGATCGACCCGCCGGCCGCCGCCGTGGCGGAGGCCGAGCAGAGCCCGACCGCGCTGGACCTGCCGGTGGTCGTCCCCCGGCCCGCCGGTCCGCCGGCCGCGGAGGACGACGAGGCCTACGAGCCGACCCTGCCGGACATCCCGGTGATCGGCTCCCCCGCCGCCCCGCTGCCCCCGGCCCCGCCCGCGCCCCAGGCTCCGCCCGTCCCGCCGACCGCCCCCGCCGCTCCCGCCCCGCCCGCCGTACCGCCCGTCCCGCCGCAGCCGCCGCACCCGCCGACGGCCTGACCGACCACCCCGCCGGACGCTCCGGCACCACGGCCCGCCGGCCCGTCCGGCGGGCCGCCCCACCGTCCTGAGCACGTCCACCCCTCACCCGACGGGAGCCGACCGCCCCATGGCAACACTGGCGAAGCCGAACCTGCCCAGGTTCGACGTGGAGATCTTCCAGAACGAGTACCTGGCGGACGGCGCCCGCGAGGTCAACGCCATCGTCACCGTCACCGCGACCGGCGGCGGCACCTCCGGCGGCCGGCCGCTCGGCTTCGCCGACGCCACCCCGGCGGGCGCCGGCGCCGCGGCGGCCGTGGTCATCCTGGTGGACTGCTCGGGCTCGATGGACTACCCCAAGAGCAAGCTGAACGGCGCCCGCGAGGCCACCGCCGCCGCCATCGACGCGCTGCGCGACGGGACCGCCTTCGCCGTGGTCGCCGGCACCCACGAGGCCCGCGACATCTACCCCGGCGACGGCACCCTCGCCACCGCCTCGGCCGCCACCCGCGAGCAGGCCAAGGAGTCGCTGCGCCGGCTCACCGCGGCCGGCGGCACCGCGATGGGCACCTGGCTGGCCAAGGCCGACACGCTCTTCCTCACCCGCCGCGACATCGCCATCCGGCACGCCGTCCTGCTCACCGACGGCAACAACGAGCACGAGTCGGCCGAGGACCTGGCCCGCACCATCGAGCGGGTGACCGGCCACTTCACCGCCGACTGCCGCGGCGTGGGCACCGACTGGCGGATCGACGAGCTGCGCCGGATCTCCTCGGCGCTGCTCGGCACCACCGACATCGTCGCCGAGCCCTCCGGCCTGGCCGAGGACTTCCGCTCGATGATGGCCGGCGCGATGGGCAAGCAGGTCGCCGACGTCGCGCTGCGGATCTGGACCCCGGCCAACGCCACGGTCAGGTTCGTCAAGCAGGTCGCCCCCGCGGTCGAGGACCTGACCTCCCGGCGCACCGACGCCGGCCCGCGGGCCGGCGACTACCCCACCGGCTCCTGGGGCGACGAGAGCCGCGACTACCACGTCTGCGTCGAGGTGCCGGCCGCCGCGGTCGGCAACGAGATGCTGGCCGCCCGGGTCAGCCTGGTGCTGCCCGAACAGGTCGCCGGCGGCACCCCCGATGTGCTCACCCAGGGACTGGTCAAGGCGGTCTGGACCGACGACCTGGCCTCCTCCACCCGGATCAGCCCGCAGGTCGCCCACTACACCGGGCAGGCCGAGCTCGCCTCCTCCATCCAGGAGGGCCTGGAGGCCCACCGGGCCGGGGACGTCGACCGCGCGACCGCCAAGCTGGGCGCCGCCGTCCGGATCGCCCACGCGACCGGGAACGACGGCACCTACAAGCTGCTCCAGAAGGTGGTGGACGTGGTGGACCCGAAGGAGGGTACGGTTCGGTTCCGTAAGAACGTGAGCGAGGCCGACTCGATGACCCTTGAGACCCGGTCGACCAAGACGGTACGTGTGAAGAAGTGACCGCTGAAGACGTGACCGGGCCGGCGCCCCGGCGCGACGCCGCACCGAGCCGGCCGGAAACGAGGGGGACCTGATGCCGATCTGCCCGAGGGGCCACGAGTCGCAGGCCGAGGACTGGTGCGACTTCTGCGGCTTCCCGATGACTCCGCCGGCCCCCGCACCGGGGGCGCACGGCGGCTACCCGGGGGCGCCCGGGGCCGACCCCGCGCCCGGCGCGCACCCCGGATACCCGGGGCACGGCAGCGCCTCCTTCGGCGCGCCTCCGCCCCCACCGCCGATGCCGCCGGGGGCCGTCCCGCCGCCCGGGGCGCCCCTGCCGCCCCCCGGCACCGTGCCGCCCCCGCCGCCGCACGGCGGCATGCCCCCGCACGGAGCCGTCCCGCCGCAGGCCGGGCCGCAGGGCCTCACCGCGGGCCTGGTCGTCTGCCCGATCTGCCGCAGCCCGCAGACCGGACGGTTCTGCGAGGAGTGCGGCTACGACTACGAGCTCTCCACGCCCTCGCGCCGCCAGGTGCCCGGCGCCGGCCACACCCCGCCCGGCCCGGCCCAGCAGCCGCCGCTGAACATCCCGGCGTCGTACGGCGGCACCCCGCCGCACGACCCGGCCGGCCAGCCCCCGTACGGGCAGCCGCCGTACGGGCAGCCGCCGGCCGCCCAGCAGGCCGTCGCCCCGCCCGTGCCGCAGCAGCCGCAGGCCCCGGCGCACCAGCACACCTACGGCTACCCGCCCGCCCAGCCCGCCGGCGGCCCGGAGGGGTCCGCGCCGGAGGGCGCGTTCCCCGACGCCCCGGTGCGCGAGGACTCCGGCCCGGTGTACGCCCAGCCGGCCGGCCCCGGCCCCAACAGCCGCGGCGGCGACTTCGGCACCTCCTTCCACCTGGCCCCGCCGCAGCACCAGCAGCCCCAGGAACCCGCCGCGGCCGAGCCGGTGCGGGCCAACTGGATCGCCGTGGTCTCGGCCGACCGGGACTACTTCACCGAGATGATGGCCCGCAGCGGCCCCGAGGCGGCCGGCCTGTTCTTCCCGCCGTACTGCCCCGAGCGCCGGATCCCGCTGACCGGCCGCGGCCAGCTGCGGATCGGACGGCGCAGCCAGCACCGCGGCACGGTGCCGGAGATCGACCTGTCCGTCCCGCCGGAGGACCCGGGCGCCTCGCACCAGCACGCGCTGCTCGCCGAACAGGCGGACGGCAGCTGGGTGCTGGTGGACCAGGACTCGACCAACGGCACCACCATGAACGGCGGCGCGGAGCCGGTCACCCCGCACACCGCGGTGCTGCTGAACGACGGCGACCGGATCCACATCGGCGCCTGGACCACCATCACCGTGCACCGGGGCTGAACGGGCGGCCGGCTGAAACGGCGTCCGCTGAAAGTCCGTCGGAGATTTTTCTGACGGCCGGTCAGTGGCAACTCCGGCCGGGCCGGGCGGAATTAGACATCCGCCCGGCCCGGCTTTGTTTCCCCGTTCCTCAAAATATCCGCAAATTCGTCGGATCCGACGTGCACAGGAGGCTTCACAACCCCTAGGCTCAGGGCACATGACTGCTGCTATATCCGCTGACGGCATCCGCCAGCGGTACGGGGATGTGCAGGCTGTCGACGGGGTGTCCTTCACCGTCGAGGCCGGCGAGTTCTACGGGATCCTGGGCCCCAACGGGGCCGGGAAGACCACCACGATGGAGATCCTGGAAGGCGTTCGGAAGCCTGACGAGGGCCGGATCCAGCTGCTGGGCATGGAGCCCTGGCCGCGCAATCCGAAACTGCTGCCGCGAATCGGCGTGCAGTTCCAGGCGACCGCTTTCTTCCGGAAACTGACGGCCCGGGAGACCATCCGCACCTTCGCGTCGTTCTACGGGGTCGGCCCCAAGCGGGCCGACGCGATGCTGGAGCGGGTCGGCCTCTCCGAGAAGGCCGAGACCCACACCGACAAGATGTCCGGCGGCCAGGCCCAGCGGCTGTCGATCGCCTGCGCACTGGCCCACGACCCGGAGCTCGTCTTCCTGGACGAGCCCACCACCGGTCTGGACCCGCAGTCCCGGCGCAACCTCTGGGACCTCCTGCGGGACATCAACGCCGAGGGCCGCACGGTCGTGCTGACCACGCACTACCTGGACGAGGCCGAGGTGCTCTGCGACCGGGTCTCGATCATGGACCACGGCAAGATCCTCCACACCGGCGCCCCGGCGGCGCTGATCCGCGAGATCGACGACACCGTCCGGATCAGCGTGGCCTCCGGCCAGCTCCCGCTGGACCGGGCCCGGGAGCTGCTCACCGCGGCCGGCGCGGACATCGCCACCCTGGAGGACGACACCGTCTCGCTCTCCGTCTCCACCCGCCTTCCGGCCCCGGTGCTCAGCGTTCTGGCCGAGCAGAACGCGCTGCGCGGCCTGGAAGTGCGCGGCGCCACCCTGGAGGACGTCTTCCTCCAGCTGACCGGACGGGAGTTCCGCGCATGACCGTCAACACCCCCACCGAGCCGCAGGCCCCCGCCCGGCGCGGCGGCCCGGCCACCGGCGAGCGGGAGCGGGTCAGCGCGTTCTGGAGCCTGTCCCGCGCCATGCTGCTCGGGATGAAGCGCGACCGCACCGCGACCTTCTTCATCCTGCTGTTCCCGCTGGTGTTCCTGGTGTTCTTCGGCGCCGTGACCAAGGGCTCCGGCAGCCCGCACGCCAAGGTGGCGCAGGTCGGCGCGGTGAAGCTGTTCGACTCGATCCAGGGCGAGGACCGCGCCGGGCTGGAGAAGGTCCTCACCATCACGAGGACCGACGACGAGGCCGCCACGCTGGAGAAGGTCCGCAAGGGCGACTACGACGCGCTGATCAAGCAGGGCCCGGACGGCAAGGTCGAGCTGCGCTACACCGCCGCCGACCAGGTCCGCGCCGGCGCGCTCCAGGGCATCCTCAACTCGGTGGTCCAGAGCGCCAACCAGGCGGCCACCGGCCAGAAGCCGGCCTTCGTGCTGGACTCCCAGCAGGTCGAGGACAAGTCGCTCAAGCCGATCCAGTTCCTCACCCCCGGCCTGCTCGGCTGGGCCGTCGCCACCGGCGCGGTGTTCGGCGCGGCGCTGACGCTGGTCAACTGGCGCAAGACCAAGGTGCTGCGCCGGCTGCGGCTGGCCCCGGTCAGCGCCGGAACCGTGGTCAGCTCCCGGATCCTGGTCTCGCTGCTGACCGCTTTCCTGCAGACCGCCGTCTTCCTGGTGGTCGCGACCAGCTTCTTCGGGCTCAAGCTCACCGGGAACTGGTGGCTGATCATCCCGCTGGTGGCCTGCGCGACGCTCGCCTTCATGTCGATCGGCCTGCTGGCCGGTTCGGTCGCCAAGACCGAGGAGGCGGCCAACGGCATCTCGCAGATCATCGTGCTGCCGATGTCGTTCCTGTCCGGCTCGTTCTTCCCGATGGACGGCGCCCCGGACTGGCTGCAGGCCGTCTCCAAGGTCATGCCGCTGCACTACCTGGTCGACTCCGCCCAGTCGGTGCTCACCCGCGGCGGCGGCGTCATGGACGCCGTGCCGACCATGGGCGGCCTGCTGCTCTTCGCGGCCGTGCTGACCGGCATCTCCTGGAAGCTGTTCCGCTGGGAGGACTGACCCTCCTCCGCTGACGTCCCGGCCGATGCCCTCGGCCGGCGTCCGCCGGTCCGGTCCCGACGGGGTCGTACGCCTTTGGTCCCGGTGTACGACCCCGTCGGCGTCTGCGACCATGGTCGGGTGAGAGAGATCCGGCGAGGCACGTTGAGCGAGGAGACCTTCTACGACCAGGTCGGCGGTGAGCCGACCTTCCGGCGGCTGGCCCACCGGTTCTACGAAGGCATCGCCGAGGACGAGTTGCTGCGGCCGATGTACCCCGAGGACGACCTCGGGCCGGCCGAGGAGCGGATGGCCCTCTTCCTGATGCAGTACTGGGGCGGCCCGCGCACCTACAGCGACCGGCGCGGCCATCCGCGACTGCGGATGCGGCACGCGCCGTTCAAGGTCGACAAGGCCGCGCACGACGCCTGGCTCACCCACATGCGGGCGGCCGTGGCGAGCCTGGAGCTGCCGGCCGAGCACGAGCAGCAGCTGCTCGAGTACCTGACCTACGCCGCCGCCTCGATGATCAACACCCCGGGCTGAGCCCTCCCGGGTACCCGGGGTCACCACCCCGGGCCGAGCCCAAGCCGGGCCCCCCGGGGTCACCGGACCGGGCTGAGCCCCAGCCCCGCGCCCGGCGCGGCCGTGGTGCGCACCGCCACCGAGCCCGCCGGGGCGCTCAACCGCAGCCAGCCGCCCGCCCGGTGCACGGTCAGCGGGGCGCCGGGCTTCAGGAAGCCGACCACGTACGCGGCGTGCGGCGCCCGCAGCGGCAGCTCGGGCAGCACGGTGACCGGACGGGACCAGATCTCGTCGGCCAGGGCGTCCAGCACCGCGCGGGTCCGGTGGTGCGCCGGGACGGCCTCGCTGCGCTCCCGGAACTCCCGCACCCCGGCCATGAGTTCGGGGTACACCTCGGCCACCGGCGGGGCGCCGACCGGCCGCCAGCCGGTGCGCGGCGGCAGCAGCCCGGCCCAGGCCGGGCCGGTCACCGGCGCGGGCAGCGCGACGGCGCCCGCCTCGGCGTCCACGCCGTCCAGCAGCTGACCCGCCGAGACGGTCAGGTCCACCGGCTCGTCCAGTCCGTCCAGCCGCACGGTGCGGATCGCCAGCGCGCCCGAACCGCCCAGCGGCAGCCGCCCGAAGACCGCCAGCACGCCGTCCCCCTCGCCCGGGCCCACCGCCTGGAGCCGGACGGCCGCCGCCCGGTCGAAGCGCAGCAGGCGCAGCAGGAAGGCGGAGAGGTCGGCGGCCTCCCCGGTGTCGGTCAGGGCGAGACGGGCGGTGATGGTCACAGCGGTTCAGTCCGAATCGTCAGGTGGGGTCAGACGGTGGCGACTACCGGCTCTTCGTCCATGAAGCGGCCGAGGAACTCCCGCTCCACCGGCGAGATCCGGCGCGGCCGGCCCTCGGCCAGGTCGTAGGGGACGACCACGGTGGACGCCCGGACGTACACGATGTCCTCGCCGTCCTCGGTGACGTCCTTGATCTCGTACGAGACGGTCAGCGAGGCGCCGCCGATCTTCGTCACCCAGGTCTCGATGGTGACCGGCTCGGGCCGGCGCACCAGCGGGCGCTTGTAGTCGATCTCGTGGCGGGCCACCACCGAGCCGCCCGCGAACTCCCCGGCACCGGCCGCGGCGGCCTGGGTGAACATGAAGTCGATCCGGGCCTCCTCCAGGTAGCGCAGGAAGACCACGTTGTTGACGTGCCCGAAGGCGTCCATGTCGGACCAGCGCAGCGGGCAGGCGTAGATGTGGCGAGCCACGGGAGTTCTCCTCGGTGTCCGGTCGCCCGCCGTCCGCCGCACCGCCGGTGCGGCGGACGGCGGCGACGGGCCGCGGGGGCGGCCGGCCCCCCCGGGGGGGGGGCGCCGGGCCGTCGTGACGGCTGGGTCTCAGCCTCGGGTCAGCTTCTTGTAGGTGGCCCGGTGCGGACGGGCGGCGTCGGCGCCGAGCCGCTCGATCTTGTTCTTCTCGTACGACTCGAAGTTGCCCTCGAACCAGAACCACTTGCTCTCGCCCTCGTAGGCGAGGATGTGGGTGGCCACCCGGTCCAGGAACCAGCGGTCGTGGGAGATGACCACGGCGCAGCCGGGGAACTCCAGCAGGGCGTTCTCCAGCGAGGAGAGCGTCTCGACGTCGAGGTCGTTGGTGGGCTCGTCGAGGAGCAGCAGGTTGCCACCCTGCTTGAGGGTGAGCGCCAGGTTCAGACGGTTGCGCTCACCGCCGGAGAGCACGCCGGCCGGCTTCTGCTGGTCCGGGCCCTTGAAGCCGAAGGCCGACACGTAGGCGCGGGACGGCATCTCGACCTGGCCGACGTTGATCCAGTCCAGGCCGTCGGAGACGACCTCCCAGAGGGTCTTCTTCGGGTCGATGTTGGCGCGGCTCTGGTCGACGTAGCTGATCTTGACCGTCTCGCCGACCTTGACCGTGCCGCTGTCCGGGGTCTCCAGGTCCTGGAGCATCTTGAACAGGGTGGTCTTGCCGGCGCCGTTCGGGCCGATGACGCCGACGATGCCGTTGCGCGGCAGGGTGAAGCTCAGGTCGTCGATCAGGACCTTCTCACCGAAGGCCTTGTTGAGGTTCTCGACCTCGATGACGACGCTGCCCAGACGCGGGCCCGGCGGGATCTGGATCTCCTCGAAGTCCAGCTTCCGCATCTTGTCCGCCTCGGCCGCCATCTCCTCGTAGCGGGCCAGACGGGCCTTGGACTTCGCCTGGCGGCCCTTGGCGTTGGAGCGGACCCACTCCAGCTCCTCCTTGAGCCGCTTGGCGCGCTTGGCGTCCTTCTGGCCCTCGACCTTGAGACGCGACTGCTTGGTCTCCAGGTAGGTGGAGTAGTTGCCCTCGTACGGGTAGGCGCGGCCGCGGTCGAGCTCCAGGATCCACTCGGCGACGTTGTCCAGGAAGTACCGGTCGTGGGTGACGGCCACGACGGTGCCCTTGTACTTCTCCAGGTGCTGCTCCAGCCAGTTCACCGACTCGGCGTCCAGGTGGTTGGTGGGCTCGTCGAGCAGCAGCAGGTCGGGGGCCTCCAGCAGCAGCTTGCAGAGCGCGACGCGGCGCTTCTCGCCACCGGAGAGCTTGGTGACCGGCCAGTCGCCGGGCGGGCAGCCCAGGGCGTCCATGGCCTGCTCCAGCTGGGCGTCCAGGTCCCAGGCCTCGGCGTGGTCCAGGTCCTCCTGGAGCTTGCCCATCTCGTCCAGCAGGGCGTCCGAGTAGTCGGTCGCCATCAGCTCGGCGATCTCGTTGAAGCGGTTGAGCTTCCCCTTGATCTCCTTGACGCCGTCCTCGACGTTCTCCAGGACGGTCTTGGACTCGTCGAGCGGCGGCTCCTGGAGGAGCATGCCGACGGTGAAGCCGGGCGAGAGGAAGGCGTCGCCGTTGGAGGGGTGCTCCAGGCCGGCCATCATCTTCAGCACGGTCGACTTACCGGCGCCGTTGGGGCCCACGACGCCGATCTTCGCTCCGGGGAGGAAGCTGAGCGTCACGTCGTCAAGGATGACCTTGTCTCCGTGAGCCTTGCGCACCTTGCGCATCGTGTAGATGTATTCCGCCACGTGAGATCGCTCCGGCGTCGTCGGGAGTATTCGGCTTGCAGCCTTCCATTGTGCCGCACCCGGCCCGGAGCCCCGAATCGTCCAGGTGACCCCGCGGGGGTATCCGCGACCGCTCCCGCCCGCCCGGCCCGTCCTCCCCGCCCCCGCGCCGGAACGGCGACGGCCCGGCTCCCCGCAGCGGGTGCGGGGAGCCGGGCCGTCTCGGCCGCGCTCAGGGCGTCGGGAGGTCACTGCCTCCCGGCCCGGTAGGGCGGTTCAGCCGGTTCAGGCGGTGCTGCGGCCGTGGCGGCCGCGGCGGCGCAGGACGAAGACGGCGGCGCCACCGGCCACGACCAGGCCACCGGCGACGGCGGCGAGGATCGGGGTGGAGTCATTGGCACCGGTCTGGGCCAGGCCACCGGTGCCCGGGGCGGCGCTGGTGGTCGCCGGGGCCGGCTGGCCGGCCGCGTTGCTCGGGGTGCTCGACGCGGTCGCGGTCGGGGTGCCGGACGGCTTGCCGGTCGCGGCCGGGGTGGTCGGGGCCGGGGTCGGCGTCACGCCGACCTTGCAGTCCAGGGTGCCCGTGAACTGCTTGGAGAAGCCGTTCGGACCGGACACGGTGATGTCGTAGCGGGTCTTCTCCTCGACCTTGACGACGACGCTCTCGGTCTTGCCCGGCTGGACGGCGACCTGCTGCTTGCCGACCGTGACGGTGGCGGCCTCGTCACCGGTGTTGGTGACGGACACCCGCACGCCGCCGGCGGCGCACTCCTCCTTGGCGGTGCTGTCGATCAGCGCGCCCTTGCCCTGCTTCCAGGTGGCCTTGGCGCCGGCCGCGACGTTCACCTTGGTGGAGCTGGCCAGGATCATGGTCTGGCTGTGACGGCCGCGGGAGTCCACGTCGCTCATGAAGACCCGGCCGCCGAGCACGCTGGCCTCGGCGGTGGCGTTGATGGCGGCCTTGCCGTCCGGGGTGCCGGCCGGCACGTCCAGGAACAGCGGGGTGTCCTTGCCGATCGGGCCGGCCAGGCTGCCGTTGACCGGCTTGTTGTCCTTGTCCAGCAGCTTGACCTTGTCCGCGGCGTCGCCGGTGACGGTCAGCTTGACCTCGTTGGCGCTGGAGTTCAGCAGGAACGGGCCGAGCTTGCCGCCCGACTTCCCGGAGACCGAGTCCGGGGAGAGGGTCAGCGAGGGCTTCGGCTCGGCCGCGACGCCCTTGTTGGCGTCGCCGACGAGGTACTCGCGCAGCTTCTTGGCCTTGTCGTTGCGCGGGGTCGCGGTCTTGTTGTCCGAGAACTTCCAGATCGCGGCCTGGGTGCCGGCGGCGGCGTCCGCCTCGCTCAGGTTGTCGACGTGGATGGCCGCGGCCAGGGACGCCAGGCTCGCCTGCGGGTACGAGTTGTCCAGGATCCAGCGGATCTTGGGGGCGTTCGCGTTGCTGTTGAGCGAGCTCGACGCCCAGTCCGCCTCGTGGTACTTGGCGTTGCTGTCCAGGTAGACCGGGTTGTCGAAGTCGATGCAGTACGTCCGGAGCTTCTCGCCGGCGCTCGTCTTGAGGGTGAACAGCCCGCCGTCGACGGTCCTGCCGTCGACGTCGATCTTCTCGCCGAGCATCTCGTTCTGGACTTCCGCGGTCACGCCCGAGCTCGGGGTGCCGGCCGCAGCCGCCGCACCGGCCGCGAACAGGCCACCGCCCAGCGCCAAACTGGTCGTGAGCATGACAGTGGTTATCCGGGACAGACTCCGCCCCTGCCTCTGGAACATCTGGGATCCCTCCGGGCCGGGCCGCTCCTAGTGGGCGGCCCGCCGACTTGCCGTTCCGCGCATGCCCCCTGTGGCGCTGCTGCGGGTATGAACCAGACGAATCCTATTGAGCCCCGGAGGCCCCGAAACCCCCATGCGAAATCAGGACGATTCCGTATCTGGATCGTTATCAATCCCCTCAAGTCCCACACAAGCTGACGGTCGGACAGAAAGCGACGGGCCGTATTCGGTTATCCGGTCGGATTGCACGTGCGGGTACAACCGCCTTCTCGATCAACATATTTGTCGACAGGGAAGGCGACCGACCGGTCAGAACGGAGCTTCCACGGCATCACCCCCTCGGTCCGCCCCGGCCGCCTCGCCCGGCTCCCTCGCGCCCGACCGCCCGCCCGGCGGCAGCGCCCGCACGACGGGCGCCGCGACCGCCGCCGGGGGCGCCGGTGAGGGCGCCGCGGAGCCCCTGCGCGCCTCCACGGCGCTCACGATCCACTCCGGCACCACCTCGCCCCCCGCGTCCGCCCCCGCCGGCCCGGCGCCGCCCGGCGGCTGGCCGCGCACCCCGGCCGCCCAACGGAACGCCGTGGTACCACGGGTGAGGTCGTGTCCGACCGATCGGGCGTCGATCTCGGCCCGGCTCCGCCGCACTTCGCCCTCCATCCACTCGCGCACCCGCAGCCGGCCGCTCACCAGCACCGGATCGCCCTTGGCCAGCGAGCCGATCAGATTGACCGCCAGCCCCCGCCAGGCCGTCACCGTCAGCCACTGCGTCTCGCCGTCCACCCAGCACTCGCGCTGCCGGTCGTACCGCCGCTCGGTGCAGCCGAGCCGGAAGTTGGCCGTCGGCACCCCGCCGCTGGTTTCGCCGTAGCTCACCTCCGTCGCCACATTGCCGATCACCGTCACGTGCGTCTCGCTCACGGCACACCTTCCGTTCTCGCCGGTGCACCGTACGGAATCGACGGTGCGCCTTGAGCGTGCGCTCCGAAGGAAATCCGGGCCACCGAGTTCCGAAATCCTGTGGATAACTCGGGCCTGTGCAACTCTTGTCACTCGCAGGGGTGAATTTCAGCCTTCCATCGCCGCTTCCGCCCTCATTTTTCGCGGCCATGACAACAAACCCGCTGCTCGCCACCCCTCCGGCGCACCCCCGAACCGCCGCCCGAACCACCGCCGAACCCGCCCCGGAAGCCGCCGGGAACGCCGCCCGGAACACGCCCCGACAGCCGTCCGCGCACGTCACCCCACCGGCGCAACCGCGATTACGGCCCCCCACCCGCGCCGTCGGCGACACATTCTCCGTGCCGAATCCATAACGGGTGAGGAGGCAGCCCCGTAACGACTGCACAACGTCCGGCGCGGAACACTCCCAGACCGCTGCACTCACGGCCTTCACCTGCGATTATCGGACCGCTCCACCGAACCGACACACCAACGGCGGTGTCGTCGCACCCGGCCGGGGAACCGGTCACCCTTATCCTGTCCCCGACAGGGCGAGGGCCCACCACCCCCACCCCCACCCTCAGGTACGGGGCCGGACAGCGCGCGCCCCGGCGCCCGCCAGCCCGATCCCGGCCACGGTCGCGCCCGCCAGGGCGCCGCCCGTCCCGCCCCCATAGCTCAGCGGATAGAGCACCCGCCTTCTAAGCGGTAGGTCGCAGGTTCGAATCCTGCTGGGGGCACCACCCGCAATTCCCGCAGGCCGCCGCACCGACGGACACTTTCCGTGTCCGATTCGGGCCGCCCGGTAATCCCGTACACCAACCGCCTTCGCGCGACCGCCGCGCGGAACCGGTGTCCACCCGTGTCATCCCGCGGCGGAAACGGGGCCGAAAACGGGGTCAATCGGAACAAGCGGAATTCCGGCCGGTGCGACCACCCCGACTCGCGCCGCTCCGCGTCGGTTCACGCCGACCTCACCCCGGCGCGCGCCGGCCTCGCACCGGCTCGCGACGGCCCACGCCGACTCTCGCCGGTCAGCCCGCCAGCCCGGCCAGATAGGCGTCCAGCAACTCCGTCTGCCGCTCCGCCGGGAACTCCTCCGGAGCGAACAGCGCCTGCACCACCAGGCCCAGCACGAAGGCCTGCGCCCCCGCCGCCAGCGCGGCCGGGTCGGCCTGCGCCGGGAGCTCCCCCAGCCGCTGGGCGTCCGCGACGTGCGCCGTGAGCGCCGCGCGCGAGCGCGCGTAGCGGCCCGCGTGCGCGGCCGCCAGCTCCGGGTCGGCCAGGGCGTGGTCCCAGGAGCCGACCCAGATCCGGTTGTCGGCCGCGCTCTCGCCGTCCAGCGGCAGCACGTCCAGCAGCGACGCCCGCACCCGGGCGAGCCCGGCGGGCGGCGGGCTGCCGTCGGCGGGAGCGGTGCGCCGGGGCCGGGCCAGCGAGCGCCGGTCCAGCTCCTCCAGGGCGTGGCTGAGCAGCGCCCGCTTGTTCGGGAAGTAGTGCGTCAACATCCCGGTGGAGGCGCCCAGTTCGGCGGCCACCGCGCGCAGGGTCAGCCCCTCGAAGCCCCGGGTGGAGAGCACCCGCCACACCCCCTCGGAGACCTCCGAGCGTCGGGCGTCATGGTCTCCACGGGCCGGTGTCATGGGGGCTATCGTACATACCAAACGTTTGTTATGAATGGTCCAGCCAACCTCAGCACCACCCGTGAAAGGCCGCCCGTGTTTGCCGTACCGCTCACCGAGAACGCCGAACTGCGCCCGCTGGAGCCCTGGCAGGCCCCCGAGTTCCTGACCCACCTCGACCGCGCCCGCGCCCACACCGACCCGTGGATCCCCTGGGCCACCTTCTCGGTCGACCTGGACTCCGCCCGCGCCACCCTCCAGCGCTACGCCGACGGCCTGGCCGCCGACCAGAAGCGGATCTACGGCATCTGGCTGGACGGCACGCTGGTCGGCGGCGTGATGTTCGTCAGCTTCGACGCCAGGTCCGGCGTCTGCGAGATCGGCGCCTGGACCGAGCCCGCCGGCGAGGGCCACGGGCTGATCACCCGCGCCGTCAGGCAGCTGCTCGACTACGCCTTCGTCACCCGCGGCATGCACCGCGCCGAGTGGTGGTGCTCCTCCGTCAACGCCCGCAGCCGGGCGGTCGCCGAGCGGCTCGGCATGACCCGCGACGGCGTGCTGCGCGAGTGGTACCCGTACAACGGGGTCCGCTACGACAAGGAGATCTGGGCCATCCTGGCCTCCGAGTGGACCGGCCAGGCCTGAACACGTACGGCACGGGGCCCGGTGGACTCCCCGTCCACCGGGCCCCGCAACCGCACCAAGCCTCCGAGCACCGCGCCTGCGGCCGTCAGGCCGCCGGCGCCCCCTGCGCCGTCCGCAGCCGCAGCACGCACAGCAGCGCCAGGACCAGCACCCCGCCCGCCGACAGGAACACCACGTCCACCGCGTCCGTGAAGCTGCGCACCGCGTGCTCGTGCGCCGCACCGGTCAGCGTCCGGACCGCGCCGAGCGGCCGCCCCGGCTCGCCCGCCTCGAAGACCCGGGCCAGCACGGTGCCGAAGAGCGCCGCGCCGAGCGCGCTGCCGAGGCTCTGGAAGAACCGGATGCCGGTGGTCGCCACCCCCAGCTGGTGCCGGGGCGCGGCCTCCTGCACCACCGTGATCAGCTGGCCGATCAGCTGGCCCAGCCCACAGCCCAGCAGGGCGAGTTCGGCCAGCACCGCCCAAAGCCCGGTGTCCGGTCCGCTGAGGCCGAGCAGCGCGAGGGCGAGCGCCGCGCAGCCGGCGCCGACGGCCAGGGAGGTCCGGGGCGGGTGGCCGCGCCCGGTCAGCCGGTCGACCAGGATCCCGGCCCCGGTCATCCCGGCCGCCAGCGGGACCAGGTAGAGGCTGGCCGCGGTCGGGCTGACGCCCCGGGCGACCTGCAGGTAGAGCATCACGTACATGATCGAGCCGATCATGCCCATCCCGACCAGGCCCTGGATCGCGAAGCCCAGCCGCACCGCGCGGATCCGGAACAGCGAGAGCGGCAGCACCGGCTCGGCCGCGGTGGCCTGGCGCCACAGGAAGAGGCCGAACGCGCCCAGGGTGGCGGCGGCCAGCCCGAGGATCACCGGGGACGTCCAGCCGTAGTCCTTGCCGCCCCACTCGGTGACCAGCAGCAGCCCGGTCGCGAAGGCGGCCGCGAGGGCCGCACCGACGAAGTCCAGGCTCCGGCGGCCGGGCGCCGACGGGACCTTGACCACCAGGGCGACGCCGACCAGCACCAGCAGGCCGAGCGGCAGGTTGACGTAGAAGATCCAGCGCCAGCTGAGGTGGTCGGTGAGCAGCGCGCCGATCAGCGGTCCGACCGCCATGCCGAGGCCCGCGACGATCCCGCCCACCGCCCCGCCCTTGCCTGCGCCGCGCTCCGCCGGGTCCTTGAGCTGGGCGATGACCACCATGGTGACGCTCATCAGCCCGCCGCCGCCGATCCCCTGCACCGCCCGGAAGGCGATCAGCTGGTCCATCGACTGCGCCGCGCCGCAGAGCCCCGAGCCGAGCAGGAAGGTGCCGACGGCTCCGAGCAGCACCCGCTTCGCGCCGTAGACGTCGCAGAGCCTGCCGTACAGCGGCAGCAGCGCGGTGGCGGCCAGGGCGAACGCGCTGACCAGCCAGGGCAGCCGGTCGACGCCGTGGACGGGGTCGAGCTCCCGGACGATCGGCACGGTGGCCGCCGACACGATGTTCATGTCGAGCACCGCCAGCACGATCGTGACCAGGCAGAGCAGCATGCCCACCTTCCGTTGCGCGGGTGTCATCGGCGCGGCGGCGGGGTCGGGCGGTGCGGTTGCGACGGCGGTGGCCATGGTCGAGTCCCCCCAGGGTCCGTGGAGTCAGAGCCGGACCGGTGCGGTCCGGCGGGCACGGCACCACCATGGCAGTGTTTTTGGACCCGGTCAATTCTTCATCCCGACCAACCTTTCATCTCGGATAATCTTTCAGCCTGGCCAATCTTTCTGCCCGGTCAACATTTGAGCCTGGTACAGTCGCCCCATGGCGATGCGATCCGCACAGGACTTCGGCCCCGACGTCGACCTCGACGCGCTCCCGCTGCGCGAGCGCAAGAAGTTCCAGACCGGCATGCGGATCTTCCGCACCGCCATCGCGCTCTTCACCGAGCGCGGCTTCGACCAGGTCTCGGTCGCGGAGATCGCCGCCGCCGCCGAAGTGTCCAAGATGACCGTCTTCAACTACTTCCCCACCAAGGAAGACCTGGTCATGGGCCCGATGGAGCAGCACCTCGACGAGCCGGCCCGGGCGGTGCGCGACCGCGCCCCGGGGGCCTCGGCGGTGACGGCGCTGCGCGAGCACTTCCTCGCCGCCCTGGGGCGCTTCGACCCGGCCAGCGGGCTGAACGACGACGGGATGGTGCTGGACGTGGTCCGGCTGATCCACCGCACCCCGGTGCTGACCGCGCGCGCCACCTTCGGCTTCGACCAGCTGGCGCACGCCGCGCTGTCCGCCGAACTGCTCGCCCAGGACCCGGCCCACGACGAGCTGACCGCCCGGGTCGCCACCGCCCAGGTGCTGGCCGTCCGGGTCTCGCTGATCGCCGCCAACCACCGCCGGATGCTCGCCGGCGAGCGCGCCGCCGACGCCCTGCCCGCCGCGCTGGAGGAGGCCCGTCGCGCCTTCACCCTGGTCGAACACGGACTCGGCGACTACTGCACCCGCGCCGCCTGAGAGAGTTGGCGCACCACGACCGACCGGAGGTGCGCATGGACCAGCCGCTGCTCACGCGGGACCGCTCCGCCCTGCCCGCGCGGGCCGAGGGCCTCAACGCGTACGTCGGCGAGGACGGCGTCGCGGTGCTGGAGTTCGCCCGCCCGCACCGCCGCAACGCGGTGACGCTGGCGATCTGGCGGGCGCTGCCCGAGGTGCTGGAGCAGTTGGCCGGCCACGAGGGCGTGCGCGTCCTGCTGCTCACCGGCGCCGGCAACACCTTCAGCGCGGGCGCGGACATCGCCGAACTCTCCGAGGTGTACGGCGATCCGGACCGCGCGGAGGCCTACCACAAGACCAACGTCGCCGCCGAGGAGGCGCTGGCCGCCTTCCCGCACCCGACCCTCGCCGTGGTGCACGGCGCCTGCGTCGGCGGCGGCTGCCAACTGGCCGTCGCCTGCGACCTGCGGTTCGTCGCCGAGGACGCCCGGCTCGGGATCACCCCGGCCAAGCTCGGCGTGGTCTACTCGGCGGTGCCGACCGTACGGCTGGCCCGGCTGGTCGGCCCGGCCCGGGCCAAGTACCTGCTGTTCTCCGGCGAGTTGGTGACCGGCCGGGACGCCCTGCCGCTGGGCCTGGCCGAACGCGTCCTGCCGGACGCCGAACTGGACGCCGCGGCCCTCGACTTCGCCCGGCTGCTGGCCCGCCGCTCGACCCACACCATCGGCGCGGCCAAGGCCGTGCTGGACGCGCCGGCCCAGCGGGCCGACGAGGTCCTGGCGCCCTGGCTGCTCCGCTCCCGCGAGGGCTCGGACGTCCGCGAGGGCCTGGCCGCCTTCCTGGAGGGCCGCCCCGCCCGGTTCTGAGCACCTCCCGGTTCCGGGCGACCCCCGGTCCTGGGCAACCCCCGGCTGAACTCCCCCGGTTCCGAGCAGCCCCCGGTTCCGGGCATCCGCCCCCGCACGAGCGTCCACCCGAAACCCGTCCACCCCTTCACGCCCCCGGAGCACCCACCCCGATGACCGCCGAGACCGCGGCCGCACCCGCCCCCACCCCCCGGACGACCTGGGCCCGCCGGATCACCGACGGCCTGGAGCCGAAGAACGTGATCATCGCGCTGCTCCCGCTGCTGGGCGGCCTCCGCTACGGCTGGCCGGGCATCGGCTGGGCGCTGTTCGCCGCCGTGTTCGCCGCCGTCGTCCCGACCCTGATCATCCGGTACGGCATGCGCAGGGGCACCGTGGCGGACCGTCACGTCGGCCACCGGAGGCGCCGGCTGACCGTCCTGCCGCTGATCATGGGCTCGGTGCTGCTCAGCTTCGGGGTGATGATCGGACTGGACGCCCCGGCCGACCTGACCGCACTGGTCCTGGCGATGTTCGCCTCACTGGTGCCGATCCTGGTGATCACCGCCTGGTGGAAGGTCTCCGTGCACACCGCCGTGGCCACCGGCGCGGTGGTCTGCCTCGCCATCGCGCTCGGCCCGCTCTGGCTGGTGCTCCTCCCACTGGTCCCGGTGATCGGGTGGTCCCGGGTGGTGCTGCGGGACCACACCACCGCGCAGACCGTCGTCGGCGCGGCGGTGGGCGCGCTCACCGCCGGGCTCACCTTCTGGCTGGCCCGGTAGCGGTCAGCGGATCGGCATCCCCGAGATCGCCCGGGCGATCACCAGCCGCTGGATCTCGCTGGTCCCCTCGAAGATCGAGTAGATGGCGCTGTCCCGGTGCATCCGCTCCACAGGGTACTCCCGGGTGAAGCCGTTGCCGCCGAGGATCTGCATCGCCTGCGCGGTCACGTACTTGGCCGTCTCCCCCGCGTACAGCTTGGACATCGAGCCCTCGGCCGCGGTGAACGGCTGGTTGTTGACCGCCATCCAGGACGCCCGCCACACCAGCAGCCGGGCCGCGTCGATCCGGGTCCGCATGTCGGCGAGCTGGAAGGCCACGCCCTGGTTGTCGATGATCGGCCGGCCGAACTGCTCCCTGGTCCTGGCGTAGTCCAGCGCCACCTCGTACGCGGCCCGGGCGATGCCGATCGCCTGCGCGCCGACGGCGGGGCGGGAGGCCTCGAAGGTGGCCATCGCCGCGTTGCCCCGGCCGCCCGGGCGCTTGACGCCCTCGCGGGCCCGGGCGAGGCGCTCGTCCAGCTTCTCCTTGCCGCCGAGCAGGCAGCTGCCGGGCACCCGGACGCCGTCCAGCACCACCTCGGCGGTGTGCGAGGCGCGGATGCCGTGCTTCTTGAACTTCTGGCCCTGGCTCAGCCCCGGGGTGCCGGGCGGGACGACGAAGGACGCCTGGCCCTTGGCGCCGAGCTCCGGGTCGACGGTGGCGACCACCACGTGGACGGCGGCGATCCCGCCGTTGGTGGCCCAGGTCTTGGTGCCGTCGAGCACCCACTCGTCCTTGGCCCGGTCGTAGACCGCCCGGGTGCGCAGCGCCGAGACGTCGGAGCCGGCGTCCGGCTCGGAGGAGCAGAAGGCGGCCACCTTGACGTCCTCGGGGGTGCCGAACATCTGCGGGGTCCAGGTGCCGATCTGCTCGTCGGTGCCGTTGGCCAGCACCGCGACGGCGGCCAGGGTGGTGCCCACGATGGACAGTCCGATGCCCGCGTCGCCCCAGAAGAGCTCCTCCATGGCGATCGGGATGCCGACGCCGGAGGGGTCGAAGTACTGCTGGGCGTAGAAGTCCAGCGAGTAGATGCCGAGCTTGGCGGCCTCCTGGATGACCGGCCAGGGAGTCTCCTCGCGCTCGTCCCACTCGGCCGCGGCCGGCCGCATCACGTCGGCGGCGAAGCCGTGCAGCCAGTCGCGTACGGCGAGCTGGTCCGCGCCCGGGTCCAGCGAGAACGTGCTGCTCATGATGCTTTCCTCCCAAGACGTGGGCGTCCGACCTGCGGCCGACCGGGGTGTTACCTCGGGTAACATCGTCGGAGTCTGCTACTGATTGGTAACCGGTGTCAACGCCCAGGCAGGCCCCGTCGAACCCGATCCCGAGGAGCAGCGCATGTCCCGAGAGCCCCGCCGCGAGCAGCTGCTCAACGCCGCCGACCGGGTCATCCAGCGCGAGGGGCCGGGCGCCAGCATGAACGCCATCGCCGCCGAGGCCGGCATCACCAAGCCGATCCTCTACCGCCACTTCGGCGACCGGAACGGCCTGATCGGCGCCCTGACCGAGCGCCACACCAGCGGACTGCTGGCCGCCGTCCGGGCCGCCCTCGCCGAACCGCTGGAGCGCCGCGACCGGGTCGAGCACGTGCTGGACACCTACCTCGCCGGGATCGAGGCCCGCCCCCAGGTCTACCGGCTGCTCACCCACCCGGAGCCGGGCGACCCGAGCGGCGCGGGCAACGCGCTCGCCCCCGCGCTCAGGCAGATCGCCGAGGAGATCACCCGGGCCGTGCAGAGCCAGGTCGACCTCGGCGCCGACCGCGAGCTGCTCGCCGAGGCCTGGGGCCGGGGCATCACCGGCATGGTGCTGGCCGCCGGGGACTGGTGGCTGGAGGCCAGGCCCTGCTCGCGCACCCGGATGGTGCAGGCGCTGGCCGACCTGCTCTGGGGCCGGCTGGCCGCCGCCGCGGAACTGCCGACCGCCGTCCTGCCGCCCGCACCCGAACCGTCCGCCGACTGAGCCCTTCGCCGGCCGAGACGTCGGCCGAGACGTCGCCCGAACCGCCGGACCGCCTGCCCGCCGGCCCGCCCACCGAACCGCCGGCCGGACCGTTCGCGGACCGAACTCTTGTGCCGCGCACGGCAGTCCGGGCATCATCGGGCCCCACCCCACCCCCCGCCGTGCGAGGTCCCCGATGCGCCTGCGCCGCACCGCCGCCGCCCTGCTGCTCGCCGCCACCGCCACCCTCACCGCCGCCCCCGCAGCACCGGCCTCGGCCCACGGCGGGCCACCGGACCGCTTCCCCACCGGCACCGTCACCGCCGCCGACGGCCGCACCGCCCTCACCGACGCCCAGGGCCGCCGCCTGCGGCTGCGCGGCTTCAACCTCGACAAGTACGCCGAGGCCGCCCCGGCCGACCTCGACGCCGTCGCCGCCCAGGGCTTCACCCTGGTCCGGCTGCCGGTCTCCTGGACCAGGCTGGAGCCCGAACGCGGCCGACTCGACCCCACCGAGCTGCGCCGCCTGCAACGGCTCCTCGACCGGGCCGACCGGCTGGGCCTGCTAGTCCTGGTCGACTTCCACCAGGACGTGTACGGGCCGAAGTTCGGCGGCGGCACCAACGGCATCCCCGTCTGGGCCACCCGGGACGACGGGCTGCCGTTCACCCCGGACCCGGACGACTGGTTCGCCGGCTACTTCCAGCCCGCCGTCCAGGCCGCCTTCCAGCACCTCTACGACGACCCGGACCTGCGCGCCTGGCAGGCCGACTTCTACACCCGGCTCGCCCGCGAACTTCGCGGCCACCGCTCCCTGCTG
The DNA here is from genome assembly GCF_044756065.1 of Kitasatospora sp. NPDC092039. Lineage (NCBI taxonomy): Bacteria > Bacillati > Actinomycetota > Actinomycetes > Kitasatosporales > Streptomycetaceae > Kitasatospora > Kitasatospora sp. NPDC092039. The sequence goes on from NZ_JBIVSD010000009.1 coordinate 315,547, forward strand.
GGCTACGACCTGTTCAACGAGCCGTTCGGCCCGGTGGACGGCGACCCGAGCGACCCGGCCGTGCTGGCCGCCGCCTCCGCCGCCCTGGAGGAGGGCCGGCTCCCCGACATGTACCGCCGCCTGATCGCCGCCGTGCGCGAGGCCGACTCCCGCTCCTGGCTGTTCGTCGAGCCGACCGTGCTGGTCGGCCAGGGCGTGCCCACCCACCTGCCCGGGCTCGCCGACCCGCGCCCCGGCTCGCCCCGGCTCGGCTACGCGCCGCACTTCTACGACACCGCGGTCGAGGGCGGCGCCGACTGGGACCCGGCCGGCGGCTTCGTGGAGCGGTACACCGCCGCGGTCACCGGCTACCCGGCCGCCCACCGCCTGCCCGTGCTGGTCGGCGAGTGGGGCCCGCCGGACTCCCGCACCCCGGGGAACACCGAGCTGGTCCGCCGTCAGGTCGCCGCGATGGACGGCTTCGCCGAGGGCTGGACGATGTGGTACTGGTGCCGGGGCGACGGCGGCTACTGCGCGCTCGACCCGGCCGGACGCCCCGCCCCCGGCGACGAGCCCGCCTTCGGCCCGTACCCGGTGGCCGTCGCGGGCACGGAGGTCCGCACCGGCGCCGGCGGCAGCACCGTGCGCTGGCGCGCCGACGGCACCGGCCGCGGCAGCGAACTCCTGCTGCCCCCGGCCGCGTTCCCGCGCGGCGCCCGGGTGGCCGTCTCCCCCGCCGGCGCCCGGGTCGAGGTCGAGCAGCCGACGGGCGGGCGCGCGGGAACCGTACGCGTCCGGCTCCCGCACGCCCGCCCGGGCACCACCGTGACGGTCTCGCTCAGCGCACGGTGAGCACGCAGGGCGCGCCGGGCCGGTCGTGCGCGCCGGGAGAGCCGGGAACGCCGGTCACAGCAGGCCCCGGCGGGCCAGCAGCGGCCCGGTCTCCGGCGCCCGGCCGACGACCGCGCGGAACGACTCCAGCGGGTCCCGGCTGAACCCGCGCGCCAGCAGCTCGCGCCGGAACAGCTCGCCGCTCTCCCGCACGCCGAGGCCGTTCTCCTCGAACCACCGCACGGTGTCGGCGTCCAGCACCTCCGACCAGATGTACGCGTAGTACGCCGCGCTGTAGCCGCTGGCGAAGACGTGCTGGAAGTACGCCGTCCGGTAGCGCGGCGGGATCGCCTCCACCGCGATCCCGGCCGCGGCCAGCGCCCGCGCCTCGAACTCCTCGGCGTCCGCGATCCGCTCGCCCCGCGGCACCGTGTGCCACGCCCAGTCCAGCAGCGAGGCCGCCAGGTACTCCACCGTCCGGAAGCCCTGCCCGAAGCCCTCGGCCGCCGTCATCCGCTCGACCAGTCCGGCCGGCAGCGGCTCCCCGGTCACGTGGTGGCGGGCGTAGTTGGCCAGCACCTCCGGCCGGACCATCCACATCTCGTTGACCTGCGAGGGGAACTCGACGAAGTCCCGGGGCACCGAGGTGCCCGAGAACAGCGGGTAGCGCACGTCCGAGAACAGCCCGTGCAGCGCGTGCCCGAACTCGTGGAAGAGCGTGCGCACCTCGTCCCAGCCCATCAGCGCCGGCTCGCCGGGCGCCGGGCGCGGGATGTTGAGGTTGTTCAGCACCACCGGCCGCTTCCCGGTCAGCCCGGACTGGTCCACCAGCGTGTCCATCCAGGCACCGCCGCGCTTGGACGCCCGGGCGTGGAAGTCGCCGATGAACAGGCCCAGCGGGCTGCCGTCCTCCTCGAACACCTCGAAGACCCGCGCATCAGGGTGGTGGGCCGTCAGGTCCGGCCGCTCGGTGAAGGTCACCCCGTACGCCAGGTTCGCGGCGAAGAACACGCCGTCCCGCAGCACCCGCTCCAGCTCGAAGTACGGGCGCAGCACCGCCGCGTCCACCTGGTAGGAGCTCTGCCGGACCTTCTCCGAGTAGTACGCCCAGTCGTGCGCGGCGATCTCCCCGATCCCGTCGGCGGCGGCCGCCCGGGCCAGCTCCTCGGCCTCCCGGCGGGCCATCGCCACGGCCGGGCCGACCAGCCGGGACAGCAGCGCGAAGACCGCCTCGACGGTGCCGGCCGTCTCGTCGGCCACCACGTACGCGGCGTGGCTCGGGTACCCCAGCAGCTCGGCCCGCTCGGCCCGCAGCCCGACCATCCGGATCGCCAGCGGGCCGTTGACCTCGACGCCCCGGCCGAGCGAGGCGGCCAGCAGCCGCTCGCGCACCGAGCGGTCGGTCAGCTGGGCCAGCTCGGGCTGGGCGGAGGTGTTCCGCACGCTCAGCACGTACTTGCCCGGGTGGCCGAGCACCCGGGCGTTCTCCGCCGCCCCGGCGATCGCGCCCTCGGACAGCCCGGCCAGCTCCTCGGCGGAGTCCAGGACGAGCGCGGCGGCCCGGTTGTCGGCGTTCACGTTCTGCTGGAACGTGGTGCCGAGCGCGGCGAGTTCGGCGTTCAGCTCGCGCAGCCGGGCCTGCTCGGCCGCGCCCAGCCGGGCGCCGGAGCGCACGAAGGCGGTGTACCGGCGCTCCAGCAGGCGCAGCGACTCCGGGTCCAGGCCGAGCGCGGCGCGGTCCTCGTACAGCGCCTCGATCCGGGCGAACAGCGCGCGGTCCAGGTGGATCGCGTCGTGGTGGGCGGCGAGCAGCGGGCTCACCTTCGCCTCCACCTCGTCCAGCACGTCGGTGGTGTCCGAGGCGGACTGGTTGCGGAACACCGCGTCGACCCGGCGCAGCAGCTCCCCGGAACGCTCCAGGGCGACCAGGGTGTTCTCGAAGGTCGGCAGGCTCCGGTCCGCGGTGATCGCCGCGATCTCGACCAACTGCTCGGCCATCCCCCGCTCGTACGCGGGCAGGTAGTGCTCCTCGCGGATCTCGGCGAACGGCGGGAGCTCGTAGACCAGGGGGCTGGCCTGGAAGAACGGGTTCTCGGTCATTCCGCGACCCTACGCCGTGTCCTGCGCCCTGCCCACGTGCTTTTCCCGCCCGTCGCGGGCCCGCCCGCCGGTGCCGTCGCGGCCGCCTGCCGCCCGCCTGCCGCCCGTTGTCGTACCCACCCGTTAACGTCGACCCCGCGGACCCGTCGGTCACGGGCCGCGGCGCGCCCGCCCGCGCCCCGTACCGTACCCGCACGCCCCACCGCGCGCCGGAGAGGAGCAGCCCCCGTGGCACCCAGGACGGCCCTCGCACCCGATCCGCACGGCCCGGGCGGCCGGCTCCAGCCGCTGGACGACGCGGGCGCCCCGCTCGGCCCGCCGGAGGCGGTGCGCGACCTCGCCGCCGCCGTCGCCGCCCGGGAGGCCGCCGACCGCCCGCGCTGGGTCTGGGCCGCCGCCGACTCCGGGTACGCCCCGCTGCTGCCGCGCCTGCCCGACCGGCTCGCCCGCTGCCACGACCTGCGGCTGGTCGAGGCACTGCTGCTGGCGCACGAGGGCCGGTTCGGCGCGCCGCGTTCGCTCGGCGCCGCCTGGTCCCGGCTGCGCGGCCTGCCCGTCCCGGAGGACCTGCCGGAGCCGGGCCCGGCCGACGCGGACGACGGCCAGGACACCCTGTTCGCCCCCGACCGGCTGCAACTGCCGCCCGGCGCCGACCCGCTGGCGGCCGTGGTCGCCGTCCACGCCGAGCAGCAGCGCCGGATCGCCGCCATCGCCGACCCGGCCGCCCGGCAGCGGTTCCGGCTGCTGGCCGCCGCCGAGTCGGCCGGGGCCCTGGTGGCCGCCGAGACGGCGCACGACGGCCTGCCCTGGCGGGCCGACGTCCACGACCGGCTGCTCACCGAGCTGCTCGGCCCCCGCCCGGCCGTCCCCGGCACCCAGCCCAGGGTCCTCGCCGAACTCGCCGTCGACCTCCACCAGGCCCTCGGCGCCAAGCCGTTCAACCCCGACTCGCACACCCAGGTGCTGCGCGCCTTCGCCGAGGCGGGCGTCCAGCTCGGCTCCACCCGCTCCTGGGAGCTCAAGGGCGTCGACCACCCGGCCGCGCAGCTGCTGGTCCGCTACAAGGAGCTGTCCCGGATCCACGTCGCGCACGGCTGGGCCTGGCAGGACGCCTGGGCCCGCGGCGGCCGGTTCCGGCCCGAGTACGTGGTCGGCGGCGTGGTCTCCGGCCGCTGGGCCAGCCGCGGCGGCGGCGCCCTGCAGATCCCGCGCATCCTGCGCCGCGCCGTGGTCGCCGACCCGGGCTGGCTGCTGGTGGTCGCCGACGCCGCCCAGCTGGAGCCCCGGGTGCTCGCCGCGCTCTCCCAGGACGCCGGGCTGGCCCGCACCGCCGCCGGCGGCGACCTGTACGAGGCGCTCGCCGCCCACGCCTTCCAGGGCGACCGCGACAAGGCCAAGCTCGGCCTGCTCGGCGCCATGTACGGGCAGACCAGCGGCGACATCGGCCCGCTGCTGAACACCCTGCACCGCCGCTACCCGGCCGCGATGGGCTACGTGGAGGCCGCCGCCCGCACCGGCGAGGACGGCGGCGTGGTCGCCTCCCGGCTCGGCCGGGTCTGCCCGCCGGCCTCGGCCGACTTCCTCGACCTCACCGAGGGCGACACCGCGGGCGAGGCCGGCGGCCGCACCGCCCGGGCCCGCGGCCGCTTCACCCGCAACTTCGTCATCCAGGCCAGCGCCGCCGACTGGGCGCTGGCCCTGCTCGCCGCGCTGCGCCGCCGGCTGAACGAACTGCCGGCGGCCGGCCCGGCGGACCGTCCGCACCTGGTCTTCTTCCAGCACGACGAGGTGATCGTGCACACCCCGGCGAACCTCGCCGACGAGGTTGCCGCCGCCGTCGCCGAGGCGGGCGACGAGGCCCGCCGGCTGGTGTTCGGCGACACCCCGGTGCGCTTCCCGCTCAGCACGGCGGTGGTGGACTGCTACGCGGACGCCAAGTGAGCGGACGCCGGACGGTCAGAGTTTCCTGAACCCGCGCGCGTCCTCGGCCGCCGCGACCACCTCGGCCAGCCCGGCCCCGGTCGAGGCGGTGACGGCGGCGGCCACCGCGCCCTCCACGAACGGCGCGTCCACCAGTTTCACGCCCGGGCGCGGCTCGTCCTCCAGCACCGTGACGGCGGTGAGCACCGAGCTGCCGAGGTCCGGCAGCACGACCACGCCCGCCCCCGCGTCGGCCCGCGCGACCGCCCCGGCGATCAGCTCGTAGCTGGTGCCGAGCCCGCCGTCCTCGGTGCCGCCCGCGACGACCACCCGCACGCCGTCCGAGGCGAGTTCGCCGAGCAGCTCGCGCAGCCCCTCCGCGAGCCGGGCGCTGTGCGAGACCAGAACAATGCCCACGTTCCCACTCATGCGGCCGACCCTACGGCCGGAACCGACTGCTCCGGGAGAGTGACGGGCCCACCGCGTGTCGCACCCCGTGCCCGCCACCCCCGTCTGGCGTAGCGTCGGGTCAGCAGCGTCCGCCGCCGTAGAGGGAGCGAAGAGCGTTGAAGAAGCTGATCAACACCCCGGAGAGCGTCCTGGAGGACGCACTGGCCGGTGTCGCCGCCGCCCATCCGGAGCTGGCGGTGGACGTCCCCAACCGGGTGATCACCCGGGCCGTCCGCCCGGCCGCTCCCAAGGTCGCGCTGGTCTCCGGCGGCGGCTCCGGCCACGAGCCGCTGCACGGCGGCTTCGTCGGCCCCGGCATGCTCGACGCCGCCTGCCCCGGCGAGGTGTTCACCTCGCCCGTCCCGGACCAGATGCTGGCCGCCGCCAGGGCCGTGGAGAACGGCGCCGGCGTGGTCTTCGTCGTGAAGAACTACACCGGCGACGTGATGAACTTCGAGCTCGCCGCCGAACTCGCCGCCGAGGAGGGCCTGGAGGTCCGCACCGTCCTGGTCAACGACGACGTCGCGGTCGAGGACTCCACCTGGACGGCCGGACGCCGGGGCACCGGCGCGACCGTGCTGGTCGAGAAGACCGCCGGCGCGCTGGCCGAGCGCGGCGCCCCGCTGGACGAGGTGGCCGCCCTGGGCGAGCGGGTCAACGCCGCCTCCCGCTCCTTCGCCGTCGCGCTCACCGCGGCCACCGTCCCGGCCGCCGGCAAGCCCGGCTTCGACCTGCCCGAGGACGAGATCGAGGTAGGCGTCGGCATCCACGGCGAGCCCGGCCGCCGGCGCGAGAAGCTCCGACCGGCCCGCGAACTGGCCGCCGAGGTCGTCGAGACCATCCTGACCGACCACCACCTGACCCCGGGCGACGAGGTCATCGCCCTGCTCAACGGCCTCGGCGGGACCCCGCTGCTGGAGCTGTACGTGGTCTACGGCGAGGTCGCCGCCCGGCTCGCCGAGCGCGGCATCACGGTGGCCCGCAGCCTGGTCGGCAACTACGCCACCAGCCTCGACATGGCGGGCTTCTCGCTGACCCTCACCAAGGCCGACGCCCAGCTGGTGGAACTCTGGGACGCCCCGGCCGACACCCCCGCCCTCAAGCGGGCCTGAGGAGGAACCGCGATGGACTTCGACACCCCGCTGGCCGAGGCCTGGATCCGCGCGATCGCCGCGGCCGTCGAGAAGGAACACGCCCGGCTCACCGAGCTGGACTCCGCGATCGGCGACGGCGACCACGGCAGCAACCTCCGGCGCGGCTTCGCCGCCGCCCTGGCCGCGCTGGACGGCCTCCACCCGGACGGCCCCGGCGCCGTCCTCACCAGGACCGGCACCACGCTCATCTCCAAGGTCGGCGGCGCCTCCGGCCCGCTCTACGGCAAGGCCTTCCGCGCCATCGGCGCCGCCCTGCCCGGGCCGACCGCCCCCGCCGCCGTCGCCGAGGCCCTGTCAGCCGGACTGGACGCCGTCCGCCTCCTCGGCAAGGCCGAACCCGGCGACAAGACCATCGTGGACGCCTGGACCCCCGCCGTCGCCGCCTTCCGCGCCGCCGCCGCCGGCGGCGCGGACCTCCCCGCAGCAGCCGCAACGGCCGCCGACGCCGCCGAGCAGGGCGCCCGCGACACCATCCCGCTCCAGGCCCGCAAGGGCCGCGCCTCCTACCTCGGCGAACGCAGCACCGGCCACCAGGACCCCGGCGCCACCTCCACCGCCCTCCTCTTCCGCACCCTCGCCGACGTCACCACCACCTGAGCCCCCCACCCAGAAGGGACACCCCACCCCGGCGAGAGGAACGCCCCACCTCCCCCACCCAGCGAGAGGGACGCGCTGCGGAAGGGGCGGCGCAGGGGGTGGCCCGGAGAGGGGCGTTGCGGGTGATTTTCAGACTGCCACCGCTGCCCGGCATCGCACCCCCGAGGAGGGCAGTCTGAAAATCATCCAGCCCCCGGAGCGGCCCCCCCCGGAGCCGCCCCGCCCCCACCCTCCCGAGAGCCAAACCCCGACCAGCCCGCCCCGCAGGGCCACCTCACCCGTCCGTCCACGCGATCAGCAACAGCAACGCGTCGTCCCGCAGCTCCCCACCCGTGTGCTCCAGCAGATCCGCGTACACCCGCCCCACCGCCGCCTCCAACTCCCCCGCCGAGCGCGCGGCACCCCGCACCAGCGGCCCGACCCGCTCCGCCAGCGGGTAGAACTCCCCGCTCGTGCGGTGCCGCGCCTCGATCACCCCGTCCGTGCAGAGCACCAGCACGTCGTCCGCCCCGAACGGCTGCCCCCAGGTGGTCGGCTCCCCCGCCGCCAGCCGACCGAGCCCCAGCGGCACCCACGGGTCGGGCGCGTGCAGCACGTGCGCCCGGCCCTCGCCGTCCACCCGGATCGGCGGCACGTGCCCGTACTGCAGCAGCTCCATCGTCCCCGGCGTCCGGAACTCCGCGAACAGCGCCGTGGTGAACTCGCCGTCCGGCACGTGGCGTTCGACGCTGGCCTCGATCCGCGCCGCGACGCCCCGCAGCCCGGGCTCGTCGTACGCCGCCTCGCGGAACGCGCCGAGCACCACGGCCGCGGTCTGCACCGCCCCCAGCCCCTTGCCCCGGACGTCCCCGACCGCGACCCTGGTCCCGTGCGGCGTCTCCAGGACGGAGTACAGGTCGCCGCCGATCCGTGAGGCGTCCGCCGCCGACACGTACCGCACCGCGAGCCGCAGCGGCCCGACGGCCGGCCCCGGCAGCTGCAGCAGGGCCCGCTGGGCGGCCTCGGCGACGGAGCTGACGGCGGCGAAGGCCGCCGCGCGCCGCATCCGGATCTTGGCGACCCAGGCCGAGAACAGCGTCAGGACGACGTAGCTGATCATCGCCCCGTACAGGAAGCGGGCGTCGTTGATGTTGTCGACCTGGTCGTGGTGGCTGAGCCCGAACACCGCGAGCAACCCCAGCGAGCAGACCAGGAGCAGCTCGCCGGGTTTCAGGGTCAGCGCCGCGATGGTCGGCACCACGGTCATCAGCGGGGCCAGGTAGCGGTCCTTGCCGGAGAAGAAGTCCGCGAGCCCGACCAGCAGGACGGCGACCAGCGCCGGGGTGGCGCGCCACCAGAACGGCACGTCCTGGAGGTCGGCGGCGAGCAGCGCGCCGCGCTGCCGGTCCGGCGGCAGTCCGGCTGCCGTGGGAGCCGAGGGTGACTGGGCGCGGCGGAGCGGAAACACATACCGAACATAAGGGACGATCACGGCGGAGGCCCTATCGGCCCCGGCCCCGGAGGGCGGGGCGGTCGGCCCCGCCCTCCCGGGAATACCCTGCAGGGGTACGGTGTCGGAAGAGTCGTTGCCAGCACCGCACCCGGGCGAGCACCCGGGCCGCCCAGACCTCCCGGAGGCCTCCGATGTCCAGCACCATCACCTACACCGTGTCCGGCATGAGCTGCGGCCACTGCGAGAAGGCGATCAGCGAGGAGGTCTCCGCCCTGGCCGGGGTCACCGAGGTCGCCGCCGACGCCACGGCCGGTACCGTGACGATCTCCTCCGCCGCCCCGTTGGACGACGAGCAGGTGCGCGCCGCGATCGACGAGGCTGGCTACGAGCTGGTCGGCCGCAGCGCCTGAACCACCCCGGAGGGCGGGGGCCGCCACGGTGCCCCCGCCGTTCCGCCCGCACCGAGGAGCTGAACCGCATGAGCACGTCCGCGCCGGGCCTCGGGGCCCGCGACCGGGTCGAGCTGTCGATCGGCGGGATGACCTGCGCCTCCTGCGCGGCCCGGATCGAGAAGAAGCTCAACCGGATGGACGGCGTCGAGGCCACCGTCAACTTCGCCACCGAGAAGGCCCGGGTCGACTTCGGCCCCGGCACCACGGTCGAGGACCTGGTCGCCACCGTCGAGCGCACCGGCTACACCGCCGAGCTCCCCTCGCCCCCGGCCGCCCCCGAGCCCGAACGGTCCGCCCGGCCGGAGCATCCCGGCCCTCCCCCAGCCTCCGGCCGGGGGTACCCCCAACGCGACCGGCTGCTGATCAGCGCCGTCCTGAGCCTCCCGGTGGTCGTGCTGTCGATGGTCCCCGCCCTCCAGTTCACGAACTGGCAGTGGCTGGCCTTCGCCCTCACCGGCCCGGTCGTGGCGTACGGGGGGCTGCCCTTCCACCGCGCCGCCTGGACCAACCTGCGGCACGGCGCCGCCACCATGGACACCCTGGTCTCGCTCGGCACCCTGGCCGCCTTCGGCTGGTCCTGCTGGGCGCTCTTCCTGGGCCGCGCCGGCATGCCCGGGATGCGCCACGACTTCTCGCTGTCCGTCGGCGACACCGACGCCTCCGCCACGCTCTACCTGGAGACCGCCGCCGGTGTCACCGTGCTGATCCTGCTCGGCCGCTACCTGGAGGCCCGCTCCAGGCGCCGGGCCGGGGCCGCGCTGCACGCCCTGCTCGACCTCGGCGCCAAGGACGTCGCGGTCCTCCAGGAGGGCCGGGAGGTCCGGCTGCCGGTGGACCGGCTGGCGGTCGGCACCCGTTTCGTGGTCCGCCCCGGCGAGAAGATCGCCACCGACGGCGTGGTGGTCGAGGGCGCCTCCGCCGTGGACGCCTCGATGCTGACCGGTGAGTCCGTCCCGGTGGAGGTCACCGCCGGCGACGCCGTCACCGGCGCCACCGTCAACGCGGGCGGACGCCTGGTGGTCGAGGCCACCCGGGTCGGCGCCGACACCCGGCTGGCCCGGATGGCCGAGCTGGTCGAGGAGGCCCAGAACGGCAAGGCCGCCGCCCAGCGGCTGGCCGACCGGATCTCCGCCGTCTTCGTCCCGGCCGTCGTCCTGATCGCCCTGGCCACCCTGGTGGTCTGGCTGCTGGTCACCGACAGCCCCACCGAGGCCTTCACCGCCGCCGTCGCCGTGCTGATCATCGCCTGCCCGTGCGCGCTGGGCCTGGCCACCCCGACCGCGCTGATGGTCGGCACCGGCCGCGGCGCCCAGCTCGGCGTCCTGATCAAGGGCCCCGAGGTGCTGGAGACCACCCGGACGGTGGACACCGTCGTCCTGGACAAGACCGGCACCGTCACCACCGGCCGGATGACCCTGCTCGCCGTGCACACCGCCGAGGGCGTGGACGGGGCCGAGGCCCTTCGCCTGGCCGGCGCCGTCGAGCACGCCTCCGAGCACCCGATCGCCCGGGCGATCGCCGAGGCCGCCGCCGAGGCCGGCGCACTGCCCGCCGTCACGGACTTCCGCAGCGTGCCCGGACGGGGCGTGCAGGGGGTCGTCGCGGGCCGCACGGTCGTCGCCGGCCACCCGGCCCTGCTCGCCGACCGCGCGCAGCACCTGCCGCCCTCCCTGGCCCGCGCCGCGGCCACCGCAGAGGCGGCCGGCCGGACCGCGATCGCGGTCGGCTGGGACGGCGAGGCCCGGGCCGTGCTGGAGGTCGCCGACGCGGTCAGGCCGACCAGCGCCGAGGCCGTCGGCGAGCTGCGCGCCCTGGGCCTGACCCCGGTGCTGCTGACCGGCGACAACCGGGCGGTGGCCGAGGCGGTCGCCGCCGAGGTCGGCATCGCGCCGGAGCACGTGATCGCCGGGGTGCTCCCCGAGGACAAGGTCTCCACCGTCAAGCGGCTGCAGGCCGAGGGCAGGGTCGTGGCGATGGTCGGCGACGGCGTCAACGACGCGGCCGCGCTCGCCCAGGCCGATCTGGGCCTGGCGATGGGCACCGGCACCGACGCGGCGATCGAGGCCGGCGACCTCACCCTGGTCCGCGGCGACCTCCGGGCTGCCGCCGACGCCATCCGGCTCTCCCGCCGCACCCTGGCCACCATCAAGGGCAACCTGTTCTGGGCCTTCGGCTACAACGTGGCGGCGGTCCCGCTGGCCGCCGCCGGCCTGCTCAACCCGGTGATCGCGGGGGCCGCGATGGCCTTCTCCTCGGTCTTCGTGGTCACCAACAGCCTGCGGCTGCGCCGCTTCCGGCCCGCCTGACCCGGTACGCGCGAAGGCCCCGGACCGAGACCGGTCCGGGGCCTTCGCGCGTACCGGGGGCGCTCCGGGGTCTTCAACGCCCCAGCAGCTCCCCGCCGTTGCAGTGCAGGATCTCGCCGGTGATGAACCCGGCCTCGGGCGAGGCCAGGAACTGCACCGCCGCCGCGACCTCGCCGGTCTCGCCGATCCGCCCGAGCAGGGTGCGGGCGGCCCGGCGGGCGACCTCGGCCTCGTCCAGCCGCGGCCCGAAGAACTCGGTGCCCGCGACGGTACCCGGCGCGACGATGTTGGCGGTGATGCCCGAGGTGCCCAACTGGGCGGCCAGGAAGTGGTTCCAGGCGTGCAGCGAGGCCTTCGCCGCGCCGTACGAGCCGGCCCCGCGCAGGGCGGCGATGGAGCTGACGGTGACCACCCGGCCGGCGCCCGGAGTGAGCCGGTCGCGGACCGACTCGGTGAGCAGCACCACGGTCAGCACGTTGCGCTCGAAGTCCCCGCGCCAGCGCGCCAGCAGCGCGTGCGGCCCGCCGCCCACCACCGTCTCCCGGCTGCCGGCGTTGTTCACCAGGACGTCGATCCGCTCGGGGAGTTCGGCGAGCGCGGCCTCGACGGCGTCCGGGTCGGCGAGGTCGCACACCAGCGGGGTCACGTCCGGCCCGAGATCGGCCGCGGCCTTCTCCAGGACCTCCCGGCGGCGGCCCACGATCACCACGCGGTCGCCGGCCTCGACGAACCGCCGCGTGACCTCGTACCCGATTCCCGTGCCACCGCCGGTGACGACGACGTTCCTGGCCATCTGCGCACTCCCTCCCCAGTTCCGCCGTCGCGCGGCGAATGTGCGCGACGGTCCGTACCGGAATGCCACGATTCCTATCACGCTCGGTTGCCGTGACTGCGGGGAGGGTGACGTCCCACCGGAGTGAAGGTGTGATATGGGCGGGGTACGAGGCGCACACGGAGCGTGGCGAGAGGCAGCTCACACCCCCCGGGCGTAACTTCTCGCACCCTGATACGTCTTAGGTTGGTAGTGCGGCAGTTTTTCCGACGGGCGGGCACACACTGAACGGCAACGTGTCCCCGCGCCTCCGTCGGGCTGCCGCCGACGGGGCTCCGGCGGGCCCCGGGAACGGTCGTCGACCTCGACGGCCTTCGCGCACGACGCCGGGGTTCTGGCGGGCCTGGGACGCTTTGAGCGGCCGTCCCCGGCTGCGGCCGGCCCCGGAGTCGTGCGCCGTACGGTTCCGTCCCCCGCGCGGGCCCTCGGGCGCGCCACCGGGACGCGAAGGGGCCCGGCCGCTCAGCAGCGGTCGGGCCCCTCTCAGCTTCCGCGCGGGCCGGGGGCCGGCTCCGCTCCGGTCAGCGGGCGTCCAGCGGGACGTAGTCGCGGATCGCGGTGCCGGTGTAGATCTGGCGCGGACGGCCGATCCGGCTGGTCGGGTCGTTGATCATCTCGTGCCAGTGGGCGATCCAGCCCGGCAGCCGGCCGAGCGCGAACAGCACGGTGAACATGCTGGTCGGGAAGCCCATGGCGCGGTAGATCAGGCCGGTGTAGAAGTCCACGTTCGGGTACAGCTTGCGCGAGATGAAGAAGTCGTCCTTGAGGGCGTGCTCCTCCAGCTTGAGCGCGATGTCCAGCAGCTCGTCGCTCTTGCCGAGCTGGCCGAGGACCTCGTGCGCGAGCAGCTTGACCTGGGCGGCACGCGGGTCGAACGCCTTGTAGACCCGGTGGCCGAAGCCCATCAGCTTGACGCCGGCTTCCTTGTTCTTCACCTTCGTGATGAAGGAGTCGACGTCGCCGCCGTCCTTCTGGATGCTCTCCAGCATCTCCAGCACGGCCTGGTTGGCGCCGCCGTGCAGCGGGCCCCAGAGGGCCGAGATGCCGGCCGAGATCGAGGCGAACAGGTTGGCGTGGCTGGAGCCGACCAGGCGCACGGTGGAGGTCGAGCAGTTCTGCTCGTGGTCCGCGTGCAGGATGAGCAGCTTGTCCAGCGCGTTGACGACGACCGGGTTGAGCTCGTAGTCCTCGGCGGGGACGGCGAAGGTCATCCGCAGCAGGTTCTCGACGTAGCTGAGGTCGTTGCGCGGGTAGACGAAGGGCTGGCCCATCGCCTTCTTGTACGCGTAAGCGGCGATCGTCGGCAGCTTGGCGAGCAGGCGGACGGTCGACAGGTGGCGCTGGGCCGCGTCGAACGGGTTGTGGCTCTCCGGGTAGAACGTGGACAGCGCGCCGACGACCGAGGACAGCATCGCCATCGGGTGGGCGTCCCGCGGGAAGCCCTGGAAGAAGCGCTTGACGTCCTCGTGCAGCAGGGTGTGCTGGGTGATCTCGCGGTTGAACTCCGCCAGCTGGTCCGCGTTCGGCAGCTCGCCGTTGATCAGGAGGTACGCGGTCTCGATGAAGCCGCCATCGGAGGCGAGCTGCTCGATCGGGTAGCCGCGGTACCGCAGGATGCCGTTGTCACCGTCCACGAAGGTGATCGCGGACTTGTACGCGGCGGTGTTACCGAAGCCGTTGTCCAGGGTGACCAGGCCGGTCTGCGGGAGCAGCTTCGAGATGTCGAAGCCGGAGTTGCCCGCAGTGCTCTCGACGACGGGGTATTCGTACTCGCCGTCCTGGTACCGCAGTACTACCGAGTTGTCGCTCACGTCTTCCTCACCGACGAAATGAATCCTCTTCCAAGGTGCCCTGACTGTCTCCACCATCCCCCATCCGGAGGACAGCCGCGCACCCGGGGTGGCCCGAAAGGGCCCGCCCCTACAAAACCTGCCGCCGCAGCCGGTACGAACCGGACAAGATCGGCACCACCCTAGGCTCTGCCGTAAATCTCTTCACGTCAAGAGAACATTAGAGGCAACCATCCCGTTGGATAATCATCCAGCTGCCAGCCGGTAGTCGAGTGCGGTATGCCTGCGACCTGCGCTGACGGCCCGGACGGCCTGTCCGATCGCCTTCCGTGACCCCACCAGCACGACCAGTTTCCGAGCCCTGGTCACAGCGGTGTAGAGCAGGTTTCGTTGGAGCATCGTCCAAGCGGACATGGTGACCGGAATCACCACCACCGGGTACTCGCTGCCCTGCGAGCGGTGGATCGTCACCGCGTACGCGTGGGCCAGCTCGTCCAGCTCGTCGAAGTCGTACGCCACCTCCTCGTCCTCGTCGGTGAGCACCGTCAGCCGCTGGTCGTCCGCGCTGAGGGCGATCACCACTCCCACTGTGCCGTTGAAGACGCCGTTCCGCCCCTTGTCGTAGTTGTTGCGGACCTGGGTGACCTTGTCCCCCACCCGGAACGTCCGGCCGCCGAACCGGCGTTCGGCCAGCCCCTCCCGGGCCGGCGTGACCGCCGCCTGGAGCAGGGTGTTCAGCGTCCCCGCGCCGGCCGGCCCCCGGTGCATCGGCGCCAGCACCTGCACGTCCCGGCGCGGGTCGAAGCCGAACCTCTGCGGGATCCGGCGCGCCACCACGTCCACCGTCAGCCCGGCCGCCCGCTCCGCGTCGTCCTCGGCGAACAGGAAGAAGTCCGCCAGGCCCTCCGTCAGCGGCGGCCTGCCCTCGTTGATCCGGTGCGCGTTGGTCACCACGCCGGACTGCTGCGCCTGCCGGAAGATCCGGGTCAGCCGCACCGATGGGATCGGGCCGCCCTCGGCCAGCAGGTCCCGCAGCACCTCCCCGGCGCCCACCGACGGCAGCTGGTCCACGTCCCCCACGAACAGCAGGTGGGCGCCCGGCGGCACCGCCTTGACCAGCTTGTTCGCCAGGATCAGGTCCAGCATCGAGGCCTCGTCGACCACCACCAGGTCCGCGTCCAGCGGCCGGTCCCGGTCGTACGCGGCGTCCCCGCCCGGCTTCAGCTCCAGCAGCCGGTGCACCGTCGAGGCCTCCACCCTGGTCAGCTCCGCCAGCCGCTTCGCCGCCCGGCCGGTCGGTGCCGCCAGCACCACCTTCGCCCGCTTCGCCAGCGCCAGCGTCACGATCGACTTCACCGTGAACGACTTGCCGCAGCCCGGACCGCCCGTCAGCACCGCGACCTTCTCCGTCAACGCCAGCCGCACCGACTGCTCCTGCTCCGGCGCCAGCTCCGCGCCGGTCCGCTTCGCCAACCAGTCCAGCGCCACCGGCCAGTCCACGTCGCCGAACCACGGCATCCGGTCCGCGTCCGAACCCAGCAGCCGCAGCAGCTGGTTGGCCAGCGAGATCTCCGCCCGGTGGAACGGCACCAGGTACACCGCGGTGACCGGCTCGCCGCCCTCCCCCGGGACCGCCTCGCGCACCACCCCCTCGGTTGCCACCAGCTCCGCCAGGCAGTCAATCACCAGCCCGACGTCCACCTGGAGCAGCTTCACGCCGTCCGCGATCAGCCGCTCCTCCGGCAGGAAGCAGTGCCCCTGGTCGGTGCTCTGCGACAGCGCGTACTGCAGACCGGCCTTCACCCGCTCCGGACTGTCGTGCGGGATGCCCACCGCCTGGGCGATCCGGTCCGCCGTGAGGAAGCCGATGCCCCAGACGTCCGAGGCCAGCCGGTAGGGCTCGTTGCGCACCACCCCGATCGAGCCGTCGCCGTACTGCTTGTAGATTCGCACAGCCAGCGACGTGGACACCCCGACCCCCTGGAGGAAGACCATCACCTCCTTGATCGCCTTCTGCTCCTCCCATGCCGCCGCGATCTTCTTCGTCCGCTTCGGCCCCAGGCCCGGCACCTCGATCAGCCGGCCCGGCTCGTTCTCGATCACCTCCAGGGTGTCCACCCCGAAGCGCTCCACGATCCGCTCGGCGAACCGCGGTCCGATCCCCTTGATCAGCCCCGAGCCCAGGTACCGCTGGATCCCCTGGATCGTGGCGGGCAGCACCGTGGTGTAGTTCTCCACCGTGAACTGCCGCCCGTACTGCGGGTGCGAGCCCCACCGCCCGTGCAGCCGCAGCGACTCCCCGACCTGCGCCCCCAGCAGCGCGCCCACCACCGTCAGCAGGTCGTTCCCGCCCCGGCCGGTGTCCACCCGGGCCACCGTGTACCCGGTCTCCTCATTGGCGTAGGTGATCCGCTCCAGCACGCCCTCGACCTGCGCCAGCTGGCGCGGCACCTGCTGCCCGGACTGCGCCGCCTGCTTGCTCACCGGACCCCCTTCGACCGGTACGGGTGGATCGATTCCGCTACGCACCGTACCGCCCCGGCCCGACAGTCCCGCACCCTCCGGGCGCACAGCGCTGCCGTGCGCCTCCCCGGCCGGGGTGCCAGGCTGGGAGGGGACCGAGGGGGGCCCGCCGTCGACCGCGCCCGCCCGGGCCCCGTCCGAGGAGCAGTGCCGCCGTGCTCAACACCGACTTCCGCCCCGGCTCCCCCGTCTGGCTCGACCTGAGCAGCCCCGACACCCACGCCTCCGTCGACTTCTACACCGCGCTGTTCGGCTGGTCCTTCGATTCGGCCGGACCCGAAGCCGGCGGCTACGGCTTCTTCCAGCTCGACGGCCGGACGGTCGCCGCGCTCGGCCCGCTCGCCGAGGACGGCAGCCCTCCCGGCTGGACGCTCTACTTCGCCACCGAGGACGCCGACCGCACCACCGCCCTGGTCGAACAGGCCGGCGGCCGCGTCCGGTTCGCCCCCTTCGACGTCTTCACCGCCGGCCGGATGGCCGGCTACACGGACCCGACCGGCGCCGACTTCGCGGTCTGGCAGCCGCACGACACCCGCGGTCTGGACCTCGTCACCGAGGAGGGCAGCCTCTGCTGGGCCGAGTGCCACAGCATCGACGCCGCAGCCGCCAAGTCCTTCTACCGCGCCGTCTTCGACTGGCAGGAGCAGGACATCCCGCTCGACGAGGCGGTGTACACCGTCCTCACCCCGGCCGGAGGCGGCACCGGGGACGCCCACGGCGGCATCGTGCAACTCGGCCCCGACCAGACCGCGCGCGGCACCGGCTCGCACTGGCTCCCCTACTTCGAGGTCCCCAACACCGACGCCGGCCTCGCCATCGCCGCCACCCTCGGCGCGACCGTACGGGTCCCGGCCACCGACGTGCACGGCGTCGGCCGCCTCGCCCAGCTGGTCGACCCGCACGGCGCGGTCTTCGCCGTCATCAGCAGCGCCAAGCCCGGGGGCTGACGGGCCGTACGGGGCCCGTGGGGTCCCAGGGCCCTTCAGAAGGGCCGTGAAGGGGTGCTACGGGCGTAGACCGGGGTTGGTGGCGGTACGTACTGCTTCTACTCTCTGATCATGACTGAAACGGCTGTTCTGACCATCCGACGGGCCACCCCCGACGACCTTCCGGCGATCGTGGCCATGCTGGCCGACGACCCGCTGGGCGCCACCCGCGAGAGCCCCGACGACCTCACGCCCTACCGCACCGCCTTCGCCCGGATCGAGGGCGACCCGCACCAGCACCTGATCGTCGCCGACCGGGCCGGCCGCACCGTCGGCACCCTGCAGCTCACCGTCGTCCCCGGCCTCTCCCGGGCCGGCGCCACCCGCACGATCATCGAGGGCGTCCGCATCCACGCCGACGAACGCGGCAGCGGACTGGGCACCGAACTGATCGAGTGGGCCGTCGCACGCTCCCGCGAACTCGGCGCCGACCTCGTCCAGCTCACCTCCGACGCGACGCGTACGGACGCCCACCGCTTCTACGAGCGGCTCGGCTTCGCGGCCTCCCACGTCGGGTTCAAGCTCAAGCTCTGACACCGCCCCGGAAACGCGAAGAACCCCCATCCGGGGTCCCGGACGGGGGTTCTTCAGCAATGATTGTTCGGCGGCGTCCTACTCTCCCACAGGGTCCCCCCTGCAGTACCATCGGCGCTGTAAGGCTTAGCTTCCGGGT